>NZ_CP107996.1:2932500-3682500 GCF_036088315.1 Streptomyces sp. NBC_00344
GACCAGGTAGTAGAAGTACGCAGGACCCGAGCCGGACAGGGCGGTGGCCGCGTCCTGCCGGCTCTCGGGCACCCGCACGGTCTTCCCCACTCCGCCGAAGATCTCCTCGGCATGGGTGAGGTGCACCTCGGTTGCGTGACTGCCCGGCGAGATGACGGACATGGCCTCGTCGACCAGGGCCGGGGTGTTGGTCATGACCCGGACCACCGGGGTGCCCGCCGCGAGCCGCTCCTCGAAGTAGGAGGTGGGGATACCCGCCGCGCCGCTGATGATCAGGCGGTCGGCGGGGACGTGCGGGGCAAGCTCGTCGAGCAGCGTGCCCATGTCCTGTGGCTTGACGGTGAGGATGAGGATGCCGGCGCGTTTCGCCGCTTCGGCGTTGGTGACCGCCTCCACGCCGTACCTGCTGCGGAGTTCTTCCGCTCGGGCGGGGCGGCGGGCGGTGACCAGGAGATGGGCCGGGGGCCAGCCGCCGCGGATCATTCCGCTGAGGAGGGCTTCGCCGATCTTGCCCGTGCCTAGGACTGCGACTGTCTGGGCCATGGCTCTGTTCACCTCGCCGGTGGGGATCTTTTCCGTGCGTGGTCATCCTTTCACCGGGCGGTCCGGGGCGCGGCTGGTGTCCGAGGGATGGGCCCCCGCGCCGGGCCGGCCGCGCCTCCTTTCACGCAGTACGCCGTCGCAGGGTGGCCGCACCCAGGGCGAGCACCAGCAGAGCCACCCCTCCGACGATCACCGCGTCACGGAAGAACACAGCTGTGGCGCTCTCGTGGCGCAGTACTTCGTTCATCGCGTCGACCGCGTACGACATCGGCAGGACATTGGAGATGCCCTCGAGGACGGGCTGCATCCGGCCGCGTGGAGTGAACAGGCCGCACAGGAGAAGCTGCGGGAAGATCACGGCCGGCATGAACTGGACCGCCTGGAATTCCGTAGCGGCGAAGGCCGAGACGAAGAGTCCGAGCGCGGTGCCGAGGAGGGCGTCCAGGAGGGCCACCAGGAGCAGCAGCCACGGGGAACCTGTGACGTCCAGGTCGAGCAGCCACACCGACAGGGCCGTGGCGACGGCCGACTGGACGACTGCCAGGAGACCGAAGGCCAGGGCGTAACCGGCGATGATGTCGGATTTGCCGATGGGCAGGGAGAGCAGGCGTTCCAGGGTGCCCGACGTGCGTTCACGCAAGGTCGCGATGGACGTCACGAGGAACATGGTGACCAGCGGGAAGATGCCGAGCAGCGAGGCGCCGATCGAGTCGAAGGTCCGGGGCGAAGCGTCGAACACATAGCGCAGCAGGACGATCATCACAGCGGGGATCACCAGCAGCAGTGCGATCGTGCGGGGGTCGTGGCGCAGCTGCCGCAGGACCCGGGCGGCGGTGGCGAGGGTGTGGTTCAGCGTCATCGGGACATCTCCTGGGTCGCCCGGGCTGCGTCCACCAGGTGGAGGAAGGCTTCCTCGACGGTCGGAGAGCCGGTACGGGTGCGCAGTTCGTCGGGGGTGCCGTCCGCCAGGATTTCTCCCTCGCGCATCAGCAGCAGCCGGTGGCAGCGTTCGGCCTCGTCCATGACGTGCGAGGAGACCAGGAGGGTGGTTCCGGTCCCGGCGAGGCTGTGGAACAGCTCCCAGAGGTCTCTGCGCAGGACCGGGTCGAGGCCGACCGTCGGCTCGTCGAGTACCAGGAGTTCCGGGGCGCCGAGCAGGGCAACCGCCAGCGAGACCCTGCTCCGCTGGCCGCCCGAGAGATTGCCTGCCAGGGAGTCGGCTTGGGTGGTCAGGTCGACCCGGCCGATGGCGCGGGAGACGTCGTCGCGGACGCCGAGGATCGCGGCGAAGTAGTCCAGGTTCTGGCGGACGGTGAGGTCGTCGTAGACCGATGGGGCCTGGGTGACGTATCCGATGCGCCGGCGCAGCGGGGCGGAGCCGGCGGGCCGGTCGAGGACGGTGAGCGCGCCGGTGACCTTTGCCTGGGTGCCTACCACCGAGCGCATCAGCGTGGACTTGCCGCAGCCGGAAGGCCCGAGCAGGCCGGTGATCCGGCCTCGCGGCACGGTGAAGTGCAGATCGTGCAGGACGGTTCGGGCGCCCCGTACGACGGTGAGGTTCTGGGCGGCGACGGCAGCCCCCTGGGAATTCATCATGTGATGAATAATCTTCCTGAGGGGCCGATGCGTCAAGGGCGGCGGTCAGTTGAGTGCGACGCTGAGATCCACGACATACGCCTCGTCGACCGTGCCGCCCGGGAAGAGCTCCCTCAGCACGGCGCGCTCCCGCGCGATGAAGCCGGCGGTGGCCTCACTGCCGAGCACCAGGAACGCCGAGTGACTCGCCAGATTGGCGAGATGCGTGTCGAGCGGGACACGGCGGCTCCAGCGCACGCTCCGCCGGACGAAGTCAAGGCCGCCCGACATGGCCCGGCTCCGGTCGGAGCTGCCGTGCGCGCCCGCGTCACCACCGGCGGGGGCGGCGGCACCGAAGAACCGGCGGACCCGGAGGTCCTGTTCGGCGATCCACCGCACCTCGTGGTCCGAGATGTTCCACCACAGGGCGAGCGCACCGCCGGGGCGCAGCACGCGCATCGCCTCGGGCGCTGACCGGGCCGGGTCTGTCCAGTGCCAGGACTGGGCGTACGTGAGGAAGTCGGCCGACGCACCGGCGAGCGGGAGGTGGTTTCCGTCGCCCCGCACGATCGGTACGCCGGGAAGGGTGCGGCGGAACTCTTCGGTCATGCCGTCGCCCGGCTCGACGGCGACGACCCGGGCGCCGCGTCCGTGCAGCAGGGCCGTCGCTATGCCGGTTCCGGCGCCGATGTCGGCGACCGCCGCGCCGGCGAGCGGGCGGCCCGCGATGTCCTCGATCCCGTCGAGGAGGGCCTGCGGGTAGGAGGGGCGGTTGGCGGCGTAGGCGGCGGCCGCCGCGTTGAAGGAGTGCGCGCGTGAGGTGCTCGTCATACCGGTCATCCTGCCCACGGGGCGGGGCTTCGCCCCGATGTTCAGGGGTGGGTCAGGGTCATCCCCGATGGTGTGCGGCGGGGCGCCGGGCGGACCGTGGCGGTATGACGCAGAACGATGAGATGTCCAAGTCCGAGCAGCGCAGTCTCGCTCTCGCCTCCGCGACGCTCGGGCCGTGGCGGGCCGCGGCGGCGGTCGGCGCGCTGGGCGGCGGGGTGGCCCTCGGGGTCTCCACGATCGCGGAGGGGATGGGCGCGCACGCGGCGGCCACGGCCGTCTCCGTCGCCCTGACGCTGTTCTTCCTGGTGGGCGGAGCGGGAGCCGCGATGGGCGGACGGTCCGCCGCGGCGGCCGACCGGAGGATCCGGCGGTGGGCGGTGGCACACTCCTGGCGGGTCGCGGCGGTCCCGGCCGTGCTGATGGCCGTGTCGGACGTGCTGGTCCGGCAGTTGCTGAGCTCCGAAGGGTTCTTCTCGAGTGTCGGCGACGGCATCTGGCGCGGGATCGTCGTCGGCGGCGTGGTGGGGCTGGTGGGGCGTTACGGCGGTGGGCGGCGCGGCTGAGGGATGTCAGACGCGCGGCTCGCGGCGCCTGCGACCTCCCGGTTAACGGCTCGCGGCGCCTGCGACCTCCCGGTCAACGGTGGGACGGCCCTCAGCCAGCAGGCTTGCGGACCGCGGTGAGGTTGATGATGTATTCCTCCTTCACCATTCCGTCAGGGAAGGTCCGCAGGAGTTCGGAGCGCTCGTCCGCCAGTACCGGGGCCGCCTTCTCTTCGTCCGCGGCGAGCTGGGACCGGCTGCCCAGCCGGGCGATGTGGGTGTCGACGGTGACTTCGCGGCTCCAGTGGAGACGGCGAAAGGCGGGGGCCAGGCCGTCGTACAGCGAATTGATGACGACCGGGGCCTTGGGGGACGAGCTGTACCGCCGGAAGTCGGGGAGGCGTTCGCACAGGCGCGCCTCTTGTTCCGTGGCCCAGGTCGCGGCCGGGTCGGGAGAGTTCCACCACAGGGCCAGGACACCCCGTGGTCTGAGCACGCGCAGGGCTTCGGGGACCGAGCGGGTCGGTTCGGTCCAGTGCCAGGACTGGGCGTAGGTGACGAAGTCGGCGCTGCCCGAGGCGACGGGCAGCGCGTCCCCCTCGCCCCGGACCAGCGGGATGTCCGGGTGGGTGGTGCGCAGTTGCGCGGCCATACCGGGCCCCGGTTCGACCGCCAGGACCTCGGCGCCGCGGTCCCGCATCAGGCCGGTGGCTATCCCGGTGCCCGCACCGACATCGATGACGTAGGCCCCCCTGAACGCACGGTGGGCCATTTCCTCGACCGCGTCGAAGAGCGCCGGCGGGTACCCGGGACGTGCCGCCGCGTACCGTGCGGCGCCCGAGTCGGAGGACAGTGCGAGTTCCGTCATGTCAGACATCCTCCCGGCCGAGAGCCTCGGGGACCAGAGCCCTCCTGCCGATTGTTCACCGCTTCCGCCCCGGCTTTCCGCGGGCTGCCGGATTCCCGGCGCGAGCGCCCCGCCGCTTTTCGTACTGCGCGAGGGCGCTCTCGTACTCACTGCGGAGCAGCTGTTCCCCCGGAGCCTCCGTGAGGGAGCGCAAGAAGTAGGCGAGGAGCGAGCCGATGAAGCCGATCGCCTTGAGGCTGCGCAGGGATTCCTCACGGGCCGGGTCGGCGGGGCGGCGGCGGAAGCCGTCCCAGGTGCGGGCGAAGGCGAGGGCGCTGCAGACCGCGAAGACGACGACGAAGAGGACCGCGACGAAGCTGCCGACGTCGGCGATCCGTACGCCCTGGTAGGCGAATCGCATCACCAGGCAGGAGGCGGCGGCGGCGATCAGAGAACCGCAGGCGACACCGGCGCGTCGCAGCCCGTACCGGCCGTCGTGGCCGACCCAGGTCGTACCGAAGAAACGCATGGACTCGGGCTGCGGCCCACCGGGGGTGGCGCTCTCGCTGTTCTCACTCACAGCGTCGATTATCCCCTGCCGCCATCCCCCCGGATCCGGATGCCCGTCACCCATGGGACCGGCCCGCGGCCCGTGGTCGCACGGGCCGCGGGCCGGTCCCGGAGCAGCGGGTCTCAGCCGAGCTTCGAGCTGTCCCGGACGGCACCGCGGTCGGCGCTGGTGGCCATCGCCGCGTACGCCTTCAGCGCCTGGGACACCTTGCGCTCGCGGCCGGCCGGGGCGTACACGCCGTTCAGCGCGGTTCGCCGGGCGGCGAGGTCCTCGTCGGGGACCAGGAGTTCGATGGTGCGGCCGGGGATGTCGATACGGATCCGGTCGCCGTCCTCGACGAGCGCGATGGTGCCGCCGGATGCGGCCTCCGGCGACGCGTGACCGATGGAGAGACCCGATGTGCCACCGGAGAAACGGCCGTCGGTCACCAGCGCGCAGGCCTTGCCGAGCCCACGTCCCTTGAGAAAGGACGTGGGGTAGAGCATTTCCTGCATACCGGGGCCGCCCTTGGGACCCTCGTAGCGGATGACGACGACGTCACCCTCCTTGATCTCCTTGCGGAGGATCTTGTCGACGGCCTCCTCCTGCGACTCGCAGACCACGGCGGGCCCCTCGAAGGTCCAGATCGACTCGTCGACGCCGGCCGTCTTCACGACACAGCCGTCCACCGCGAGGTTGCCCTTGAGGACCGCGAGGCCACCGTCCGCGGAGTACGCGTGCTCCACGTCGCGGATGCAGCCGCCCGCCGCGTCCAGGTCGAGGTCGGCCCAGCGCTCGGACTGCGAGAAGGCCGTGGCGGAGCGGACGCAGCCGGGGGCGGCGTGCCACAGCTCGACGGCCTCCGGCGTAGGGGAGCCGCCGCGCACGTCCCAGGTCTTCAGCCAGTCGGCGAGCGTCGGGGAGTGCACGGAGTGGACGTCCTCGTTCAGCATGCCGCCGCGGTACAGCTCGCCGAGGATGGCGGGGATGCCGCCGGCCCGGTGCACGTCCTCCATGTAGTACGTGCCGCCCGGGGCGACGTTCGGGGCGACCTTGGAGAGACAGGGCACCCGCCGGGAGACCGCGTCCATGTCGTCGAGGCCGTAGGCGAGCTCCGCCTCCTGCGCCGCGGCGAGCAGATGCAGGATGGTGTTGGTCGAGCCGCCCATGGAGATGTCCAGCGCCATGGCGTTGTCGAAAGCGGCGCGGGTACCGATGGCGCGGGGCAGTACGGTCTCGTCGTCCTGCTCGTAGTAGCGCTTGGCGATGTCCACGACGGTCCGGCCGGCGTCCTCGTACAGCGCCTTGCGCGCGGTGTGGGTGGCCAGGACCGAGCCGTTGCCGGGCAGCGACAGGCCCAGGGCTTCCGTCAGGCAGTTCATCGAGTTCGCGGTGAACATGCCGGAGCAGCTGCCGCAGGTGGGGCAGGCGTTCTCCTCGATACGGAGGATGTCCTCGTCGGAGACGTTCTCGTTCACCGCGTCACTGATCGCGTTGATCAGGTCGAGCTTGCGGACCGTGCCGTCGACGAGGGTGGCCTTGCCGGCCTCCATCGGACCGCCGGAGACAAAGA
Organism: Streptomyces sp. NBC_00344; assembly: GCF_036088315.1. Lineage (NCBI taxonomy): Bacteria > Bacillati > Actinomycetota > Actinomycetes > Kitasatosporales > Streptomycetaceae > Streptomyces > Streptomyces sp. NBC_00344. Next base: position 2,938,962 of record NZ_CP107996.1, read on the forward strand.
CGGTGGGGATGTTGAGGCGCATCGCGGCCATCAGCATGCCAGGGGTGATCTTGTCGCAGTTGGAGATGCAGATCAGGGCGTCCGCGCAGTGGGCCTCGACCATGTATTCGACGCTGTCGGCGATGAGATCGCGGGACGGCAGGCTGTAGAGCATGCCGCCGTGTCCCATCGCGATGCCGTCGTCCACGGCGATGGTGTTGAACTCGCGGGGCACGGCACCCGCCGCCTTGATCGCCTCGGAGACGATCCGGCCCACCGGCTGGAGGTGGGTGTGTCCGGGCACGAACTCGGTGAACGAGTTGGCCACCGCGATGATCGGCTTGCCGATGTCCGCGCTTGCTACGCCCGAAGCCCGCATAAGGGCGCGTGCGCCCGCCATGTTGCGGCCGTGGGTGACTGTGCGGGACCTCAGCTCGGGCATCGTGGCTCGCTCCTTTGGCAGAATGGACTGCTGTCGAGGGTACGCCTGCTTCCAGGATCCGGACACGCTGTCCGGATCGCGGGACGAGGGTGTGCGCTGTGCGGACGCCGGCCCGCCGATGTCACGCCGGGTCCGGCTCCGTCAGGTACCTCTGGAGCGTCGGCGCCACCATCGCGACGATCTCATCGACGTCCGCCGAGGCCATCGGCTCCACCTCGATCACATACCTCAGCATCGCGATCCCGATCATGTGCGAGGCGGCCAGCTCCGCCCGGAACTGCGGTTTGGGCACCTTCAGGTCCGCCGCGACTCGTTCCAGGACCCGCTGCAGCACAAAGCCCCGCAGCACCTTCGCCGCCGCCTCGTGGGTCAGAGCGGAACGGACGATCGCGAGGAGCGGGGCGCGGCTGCTCGGGTTCTCCCAGATACCGAGGAAGTGGCGGGCCAGGCGTTCGCCGATGCCCTCGGGGCCGGCGCCGATCAGTGCGGGAACGAGCTGGGACGGGTCCATCGTCACTTCGATCGCCGCCGCGAACACCTCGTCCTTGGTGCCGAAGTAGTGGTGGACGAGCGCCGGGTCCACACCGGCCCTCTTGGCGATACCGCGGACGGACGTCTTGTCGTACCCCCGCTCCGAGAATTCCGTACGGGCGGACTCCAGGATCCGCTCCCGGGCGCCGGGGCCGTCGGCGGCCGGGTTGCTGGGCGGTCTGCCTCTGCGGCGGCGGGCCGGGGTCGGCTCGGTCACGGTCGGTGGGCCCTGCTGGCGAGGTGGAGGCGCGTGAAGGCGAGCGCCTCCGCCAGATCCGCTTCGCGTTCGGCCGCCGACATGGCCCGGCGGGTGTTGACCTCGATGACGACATGGCCGTCGAAGCCGGTGCTCGCCAGCCCTTCGAGAAGCTCGGCGCAGGGCTGGGTGCCGCGGCCCGGCACCAGATGTTCGTCCTTGCCGGAGCCCCGGCCGTCCGCGAGATGGACATGGGCCAGTCGCGAGCCCATCCGGTCGATCATCGCCATGGCGTCCGTGCGGGCCGTCGCGGTGTGTGAGAGGTCGACCGTGAAGTGGCGGTAGTCGTCCTTGGTGACGTCCCAGTCCGGGGCGTAGGCCAGCATCTCGCGGTCACGGTAGCGCCAGGGATACATGTTCTCGACGGCGAAGCGGACATCCGTCTCGTCGGCCATCCGCCAGATACCGCTCACGAAGTCACGGGCGTAGTTCCGTTGCCAGCGGAAGGGCGGATGCACCACCACGGTGGAGGCCCCGAGCTTCTCGGCGGCGGCGCGGGCCCGCTGGAGCTTTGTCCACGGGTCCGTCGACCACACCCGCTGGGTGATCAGCAGACAGGGCGCGTGCACCGCGAGGATCGGCACCCGGTGATAGTCGGAGAGACCCCGCAGCGCTTCGATGTCCTGGCTGACGGGGTCGGTCCACACCATCACCTCGACCCCGTCGTAGCCGAGGCGCGCGGCGATCTCGAAGGCCGTCGCCGTCGACTCCGGATACACGGACGCCGTGGACAGCGCGACCTTCGCATCCGGGATGCGCACCACTGGTTCTGCCACGGAGACAGGGTACGGGCCTGCGCTACCGGGCCGGGAGGTGGTCGATGCGGCGCAGGATGACGCCTTCGCGCAGGGCCCAGGGGCAGACTTCCAGCTCCTCCACCCCGAGCAGGTCCATCGCACCCTCCGCGACCAGCGCTCCTGCCAGCAGTTGCGGTGCCCGCTCGTCCGAGACGCCGGGCAGCCTGGCCCGCTCAGCGGCGGTCATGGCGGAGAGTTTCGGCACCCACTCCTCGAGTGACGTACGACTCAGTCCCCGATGGACGTACGGCCCTTCGCTGGAGCGCGCCGCGCCCGCGATCCTGGAGAGCTGCCGGAAGGTCTTCGACGTGGCCACCACATGATCCGGCCGGCCGAAGCGGGTGAACTCCCCGGCCGTGCGGGCGATCTCCGCGCGGACATGACGGCGCAGCGCCCTGACGTCCTGCGGGTCCGGAGGATCGCCCGGCAGCCAGGCGTTGGTGAGGCGGCCGGCGCCGAGCGGCAGCGACACCGCGGCGTCCGGCTGTTCGTCGATGCCGTACGCGATCTCCAGCGAACCGCCGCCGATGTCGAGCAGCAGCAGCCGTCCTGCGGACCAGCCGAACCAGCGCCGGGCCGCCAGGAAGGTCAGCCGGGCCTCGTCCTCGCCGGAGAGCACCTGGAGGTCGACCCCGGTCTCGTCACGCACCCGGGTCAGCACCTGGTCGGCGTTGCTGGCCTCACGCACGGCGGAGGTCGCGAACGGCAGCACCTCCTCGGCGCCCTTGTCCTCGGCGGCCTGCAAGGCGTCGTTGATGGTGGAGACCAGGCGGTCGATGCCCTCCGGGCCGATCGCGCCCTCGGTGTCGAGCAGTTCGGCGAGGCGCAGCTCGGCCTTGTGCGAGTGGGCGGGCAGCGGACGTGCGCCGGGGTGGGCGTCGACCACCAGCAGGTGCACCGTGTTCGAACCCACGTCGAGGACTCCGAGTCTCATACGCGGAACGCTACTGCGGATGGGCGAGCGGATGGTCGCCAGCCCGGATCCGGTCGCCGCGCCCGTACGCTGGACCTGTGCCAAAGACGAAAAAGGCGAAGCCGGGCAAAGCCGTGAAGCAGTCCGGGCCGGCGAACGACGAGCAGGGTCTGGACTTCGCCCGTGCCTGGGTCGAGTTTCCGGACCCCGCCGACGACGAACAGGTCTTCCGCTGCGACCTGACCTGGCTGACCTCACGGTGGAACTGCATTTTCGGCAGTGGCTGCCAGGGCATCCAGGCAGGCCGGGCCGACGACGGCTGCTGCACGCTCGGGGCGCATTTCTCCGACGAGGAGGACGAGCAGCGGGTGGCCGGTCATGTGGCCCGGCTCACTCCTGATCTGTGGCAGTTCCACGACGTGGGTACGGAGTCGGGCTGGGTGCAGCTCGACGAGGACGGCGAGCGCCAGACCCGGCGCTGGGACGGTTCGTGCATCTTCCAGAACCGGCCGGGCTTCGCGGGCGGTGCCGGGTGCTCGTTGCACATCCTGGCCCTGAAGGAGGGCAAGGAGCCGCTGGAGACCAAGCCGGACGTCTGCTGGCAGCTGCCGGTGCGCCGGACGTACGACTGGATCGACCGGCCCGACGACTCCCGGGTGCTGCAGATCTCGATCGGCGAGTACGACCGGCGCGGCTGGGGCCCGGGCGGCCATGACCTGCACTGGTGGTGCACCTCGGCGACGTCCGCGCACGGGGCCGGGGACCCGGTCTATGTCTCGTACCGGCCGGAACTCATCGAGCTGATGGGCAAGGCGGCGTACGACCGTCTGGTGGTGCTGTGCGAGGAGCGCCTCTCGGCGCTGCTGCCGATGGCACCGCATCCGGCCGACCCCGCCTGAGCGCGACCGCCGTCACTCCATGGCTGAGGGCACCGTCGGGTCCTCGGGGGGCGGCGACGCCGGCGGGTCCGAAGGCGGCGGTGTCGGGGTGGGCGTCGGATCCGCAGGGGTGGGCGTGGGCTCCGAGGGGACCGGTGTCGGGTCGCCGGTGGGCGGCCGCGTCGGGGTCGGGTGGCCGTGATGGTGGCCATGGCCTTCGTGGCCGTGCCCCTGGTGGCCATGGCTGCTGTCTCCGCGGCCGTGGCCCCGCAGACGGACCACCGCACCCGACGGGTTGATGCCGATCCGGGCCGACCAGAAGCCGGACGGCTCGGCCCGGTGATCGACAAGGACCCGGAGCGTGACCGACCCGCCCGGCCGCAGGACGCCGGACGAGCTGCTGAGGTGGATCCACCCGGCGGTCGTCCAGGCCGACCAGGAGACCGGCCGGTCCGCCCCCGACGTCAGGGTGATCACGGTGTGTCCGCCCGCCGAGCGAGCCGCCACGGTGAGCGAACCGGGGGCGATCGGCCGGCCGGCCGGCGAGCGGCCGCCGTCGGGCGAACGGCCGGCGGGCGTTTTCTGTCCGGCCCCGGGGCTGATGACCTCGACCGACACGTCGGGCGAGCCACTGCCGCCGGCGAAGGGGGTGCGGTCGGTGTGATCGGTGCGGGCGTTGCCCGCGTTCTCGTAGTGGTCGTAGGTGCCGGCGCCCAGGCCGCCGTGGCCGTCCGCCTGGCGGGCGGTCACCGAACCGCCGCGTCCCTCGCCTGTTGACGGCGCGTTGCGGTACGCGGCCCAGAGAGCCAGTACCGGCGCAGCCACGACGGTGGCCACCACCGTCGTCGTCACCGCGCGCGCCCTGAGGCGGTCGCGGCGGGCCGCGCGGTCCTTCGGGTCCAGCGGGAAGCCGTCGCGGCCGAACCGCGGGGCGCTGCCCCGCTGGGCGTGCAGCATTGCCGCGTGGGCGGCGGATCGTTCCGCCGCGACCATCGGGAGTGCGGCGGGGGTGGCAGGGGTGACGCTGGATCCGGGCCAGGGACCGGCCGCTCCGGCCCGCTCGGCGACCTGGCGGCAGCGTGGGCAGTCATCCACGTGCCGGACCAGTTCGCGGCGCAGTGCGCTGGAGAGCAGAACCCGGTTGTCGCCGGTGAGGCGGGCGACGCTGGGGCAGTTGCCGGTCTCGACCACGGCGAGCGCCGCCCTGGTCCGCTCCACCTCGCAGGCCGCGGCGGCCAGCAGTTCGCGGGCCGCGGTGTGCTCCATACCGAGTACGGCGGCGACTTCCGGCGGGGCGAGCCGGTGGCGCACCGCCAGCTCCAGCGCCTCACGCTGCTCGGGGGTGGTGCCCGCGGCTTCCGGCCACGCGAGGGTGGCGAGATCGCGGCGCTGCCGTTCGGCGGCATCCGCGGGGACGGCCGGTGCGCTCGTCTGCGTACGGCCGGTGTGGGCGCCGGGCCGCAGCCGCTTCTGCTCGGCGAGCTTGCGCAGACAGGCCCATCGGGCGAGTGCGTAGAGCCAGGCCCGGCGGCCGCGTTCGTCGGAGGGACAGCGGCCGAACTGCCGGTCGGCGACGGAGAGTACCTCACCCAGGACCGCGTTCGCGGCCTCGTGGTCGCACAGGACGGAGAGCCCGTAGGTGAAAAGACCATCCAAATATGCCTCGTACCGCGCCGGAGGCCGCCGCTCCGCCGGGCGGGACGTATGCCGCTGCGCCCGGTGTGTGCGGGTGTGGTGCGGGTGGTTCTCCACGCTGCTGCTCGTCACCCGCCGACGGTAGGCCGGGGGCGGCCCGCTCTTAGCACCTCTTCAGGGCATTTAATCCTTACGGGTGAATGTATCCCTCGAAAGGGGACAGGAATCGAAGATTCCGCCCCCCGTTCCGGCCGGTAGCCTTCGCCGGATTCCACTGTCGGTCCCTGCCGTTACGGTGGCGCCATGGCCACCCGTGCGAAGTCCGTCAAACCGTCCTACCGCTGCACCGAGTGCGGCTGGACGACAGCTAAGTGGCTCGGCCGCTGCCCCGAGTGCCAGACCTGGGGCACGGTGGAGGAGTTCGGCGGCGCGCCCGCCGTGCGGACCACCGCGGCCGGCCGGGTCAGCACCGCGGCCCTGCCGATCGGCCAGGTCGACAGCCGGACGGCCACCGCCCGTCCGACCGGCGTGGACGAGCTCGACCGGGTGCTCGGCGGCGGTCTGGTGCCCGGCGCTGTGGTGCTGCTCGCGGGTGAGCCCGGCGTCGGGAAGTCCACCCTGCTGCTCGATGTCGCGGCGAAGGCAGCGACCGAGGACCACCGCACGCTCTATGTGACGGCCGAGGAGTCGGCGAGTCAGGTGAGACTCCGGGCGGACCGTATCCATGCGATCAACGACCATCTGTTCCTGGCCGCCGAGACCGACCTCTCCGCGGTGCTCGGCCATCTCGACGCCGTCAAGCCCTCGCTGCTGGTGCTGGACTCCGTACAGACGGTCGCGTCACCCGAACTCGACGGGGCCCCCGGCGGGATGGCCCAGGTGCGCGAGGTGGCCGGTGCGCTGATCCGGGCCTCCAAGGAGCGCGGGATGTCCACCCTGCTGGTCGGCCATGTGACGAAGGACGGGGCCATCGCGGGGCCCCGGCTCCTGGAGCATCTGGTGGACGTGGTGCTGTCCTTCGAGGGTGACCGGCATGCCCGGCTCAGGCTCGTCCGCGGCGTCAAGAACCGCTACGGCGCGACCGACGAGGTCGGCTGCTTCGAGCTTCACGACGAGGGCATCACAGGTCTCGCGGATCCGAGCGGGCTGTTCCTGACACGCCGTGACGAACCGGTTCCCGGTACCTGTCTGACGGTCACTCTCGAGGGAAAGCGTCCGCTGGTCGCGGAGGTCCAGGCGCTCACCGTCGACACCCAGATCCCCTCGCCCAGGCGCACCACATCCGGTCTTGAGACCTCCCGGGTCTCGATGATGCTCGCGGTGCTCGAGCAGCGCGGCCGGATCAGCGCACTCGGCAAGCGCGACATCTACACCGCGACGGTCGGCGGTGTGAAGCTCACCGAACCGGCCGCCGACCTCGCGGTCGCGCTGGCCCTGGCATCCGCGGCGAGCGACGTGCCGCTGCCGAAGAACCTGGTCGCGATCGGTGAAGTGGGCCTGGCCGGTGAGGTCAGGAGGGTGACCGGAGTCCAGCGCAGGCTCGCCGAGGCGCACCGTCTCGGCTTCACCCACGCACTGGTCCCGAGCGATCCGGGGAAGGTCCCCGCCGGTATGAACGTCATCGAGGTGGCCGACATGGGAGAGGCCCTGCGGGTCCTTCCGCGCCGGTCGAGGACCCAGGCGCCCCGGGAGGAGTGAGTGCGCCGGTAGACTTTGCCCTGGTCTCGCCCGTCCGTACGAGCCGGAGGAGTGCAGTGGCAGCCAATGACCGGGCAGCATCCGGAAAATCCGGCGGGAGCTCATCCGGCACCGAAGCGCTGATGCGCGCCACACTGAGCGCCGTCGCGCCCGGTACTGCGCTGCGCGACGGCCTCGAACGCATCCTGCGCGGCAACACCGGCGGGCTGATCGTCCTCGGCATGGACAAGACGGTCGAGTCGATGTGCACCGGCGGTTTCGTCATGGATGTCGAGTTCGCCGCCACGCGCCTGCGTGAGCTGTGCAAACTCGACGGCGCGCTGATCCTCGACAAGGACATCAGCAAGATCCTCCGGGCCGGTGTCCAGCTGGTCCCCGACGCGTCCATCCCCACCGAGGAGACCGGCACCCGCCACCGCACCGCGGACCGGGTCTCCAAACAGTGCGGCTTCCCGGTCGTCTCCGTATCGCAGTCGATGCATCTGATCGCGCTGTACGTCGACGGGGAGCGCCGGGTCCTCGAGGAGTCCGCGGCGATCCTGTCCCGCGCGAATCAGGCTCTGGCCACCCTGGAGCGGTACAAGCTCCGGCTCGACGAGGTCGCGGGCACGCTCTCCGCTCTGGAGATCGAGGACCTGGTGACGGTCCGCGATGTCACCGCGGTGGCGCAGCGGCTCGAGATGGTGCGGCGGATCGCCACCGAGATCGCCGAGTACGTGGTGGAGCTGGGCACCGACGGCCGCCTCCTCTCCCTCCAGCTCGACGAGTTGATCGCCGGGGTGGAGCCGGAGCGCGAGCTCGTCATCCGGGACTACGTACCCGAGCCCACCGCGAAGCGTTCGCGCACCGTCGCCGAGGCACTGGTCGAACTGAACACGCTGAGCCACACCGAGCTGCTCGAACTGCCGGTGGTGGCACGGGCACTGGGATACAGCGGGTCGCCCGAGACACTCGACTCCGCGGTGTCGCCGCGGGGGTACCGGCTGCTGGCGAAGGTGCCGCGGCTGCCCGGGGCGATCATCGAGCGGCTTGTCGAGCACTTCGGGGGGCTGCAGAAGCTGCTCGCCGCGAGCGTCGACGATCTGCAGACCGTGGACGGAGTGGGCGAGGCCCGCGCCCGGAGCGTACGGGAGGGACTTTCCCGGCTGGCCGAGTCCTCGATCCTGGAAAGGTACGTCTGAGGGCTGCTCCGCGGGCCCCGGCCACCGGCACAGCGGCCGCCCCGCGGGTGTCCGGCCCCTCCCTGCCGAAACCGGGGGGCCGGCCCGCTCAGTCCTTCGTCAGGACGATCGACGTCCGCTTCAGCGGCAGCCCCGGCGCCTTCGCCTCCACCAGATAGGTTCCGGCCGCCGCCGCGTGCGTGGCGGCGGAGCACTTGGCCGACGAGGTCCTGCGGTTCCACTGCACGATGTGGATGACGGAGGAGTTGGCCGTCACCTGGAAGAGCTGCGCCGCTCCGTCATCGGGACAGTCCTTCGAGGTCCAGATGACCTTGTCGGTCGCGGTGGACGTGATCGTCAGCACGGTGCTCTTCGGCCCGAAGTCCAGCTTGCAGTTGGCCGACGAGGTGTTCTTGGCGATCAGTTCGAACTTCGGCTTCTCATCGGGCGCGTAGGTGTTCCTGGGAATGTGCAGCGTCAACTGAACGGCGCCCGCCGCGCAGTCGGGGAGGCCGGAGCCGGCCGGGATCTGCCGGCCGGCGTCACCGCCGGTACCGGCGGAGCCCGAACCGGTGCTGCCACCCGCTGTGTTGGCGCCGGCGTCCGAGCCGGAGGTGTCCGAGCCGGCGGAACCGCTGCCCGCGTCATCGGAACCGTCCGAGCCGGAACCGCCCGTGCTGCCGGAACCGCCCGTGCTGCCCGAACCGCCGGACCCGTCACGGCCGCCGGGCACCTGGCTGATCGCGGGACCCGATCCGGAGGGCCCGGGTGTGATCGATGGGGCGGGGTGCGCCCCGTCGGATCCGGAACCTCCGTGGTTTCCGCCACCGCCCGACGTGACGATCCACACCACCAGCAGGGCGAGCAGCGCAACCAGAGATGCCGCTACTGCCCTCCGTCGCCAGTAGATGGAGGAGGGAAGCGGCCCGACCGGATTGCGCATAGATCCCACGGCGCAAACTGTACGAGAGATCAGACCCAACTCAGGCCCCACCCGCCGCCGTCCGTACAACTTTTACGGATCATCATTTCGTAGCCCGGGCCGCCGACCTCCCACTCCGGTCGGGTCCGGACATATCGATCGCCCGTGGCCCCCGACTCCGGATGATCCATACTGTGCGTCACCATGGACAGTTCTTCCGAGCTCTACCGAAATATCGTCGAATTCGCGCACTCCACCCCCTCCTGGGTGCAACACCTGATGGAGCTGTGGACAGAGGCGGGGCTGCTGCTCTTCGCCCTCCTGTTCGTCGTGGTGTGGTGGCGAGGGCGCAGGGCCCCGTCCCAGACGATGGCGCTGGCACTGATCGCGCCGCTGGCGACGGCCGTCGCGTATGTCATCAGCGAACTGCTGAAGTCGGTGATCCACGAGGAACGCCCCTGCCGGGCGGTGTCCGGCGCGATGTCCCCGCTCATCGACTGTCCCCCGCACGGCGACTGGTCCTTCCCCAGCAACCACTCGATCATCGCGGCGGCCGCGGCCGTCGGTCTGTCGATCGCGGTGATGCGGCTGGTGTGGCTCACCGTCCCGGTGGCCCTGCTGATGGCGTTCTCCCGGGTCTTCGTCGGCGTGCACTACCCGCACGACGTGATCGTGGGCCTGATCCTCGGTGCGCTGATCGCACTGCTGGTGATCGAGGTGCTGACCCGTCCGGTGCGCAGACTCGTGGAGGCCATGCGCCGCAGCGACATCGGCGTGGCGGCCTGGTTCGCCGGGCCGGGGACCGAGAGCTGAGAGGATCGGTGGTGCCATGACTTCAACGACTGAGACGTCACACGTCGATTCCGCCACCGCCACCGCCCTCCACTCCCCCGTCATCAGCTGGTTCGACGCGAACGCCCGCGACCTGCCCTGGCGCCGCCCCGAAGCCGGTGCCTGGGGGGTGATGGTCAGCGAGTTCATGCTGCAGCAGACCCCGGTCGCCCGGGTGCTCCCGGTGTACGAACAGTGGCTGGCCCGCTGGCCCCGACCGGCCGATCTGGCTGCCGACGCCCCCGGCGAAGCGGTCCGCGCCTGGGGCCGGCTCGGCTATCCGCGCCGCGCGCTGCGGCTGCACGGCGCGGCGCAGGCCATAACGGAGCGGCACGGCGGGGACGTACCGTCCGAGCACTCCCAGCTGCTCGCGCTGCCCGGAATCGGCGAGTACACCGCAGCGGCCGTGGCCTCCTTCGCCCACGGGCAGCGGCACGCGGTGCTGGACACCAACGTCCGGCGGGTCTTCGCGCGTACGGTCACCGGCGTCGAGTACCCGCCGAACGCGACCACCGCCGCGGAGCGCAGACTCGCCCGCGCGCTGCTCCCCGACGACGACGCCACGGCTGCGCGCTGGGCCGCGGCATCGATGGAGCTCGGCGCCCTGGTCTGCACGGCGAAGAACCCGGACTGCGGAAGCTGTCCTGTCGCCGGACAGTGCGCCTGGCGGCTCGCGGGCAAGCCCGCCCATGTCGGCCCGGCGCGACGCGGTCAGACCTACGCCGGAACGGACCGCCAGGTCCGCGGCAAGCTGCTCGCCGTACTGCGGGACGCGGCGTCTCCGGTACCGCAGTCGGAACTCGACGCGGTGTGGCACGAACCGGTGCAACGGGCCAGGGCGCTGGACGGGCTGGTCGCCGACGGTCTGGTGGAGCCGCTGGCGGACGGGGTGTACCGGCTCCCGCTCACCTGACCGATCGCACCTGCAGGTTGAGAACCCCTCCGAGCCGTCCCGTCGTTACACAACCGATGGACAGCTGTGCGTCCGCAGACGGCTGGCGCGCACAGCTCCGTGACAACGCCTCCGTAGCTTCATGCACAGACCACAGAACAGCGTGAACAACGGGGACGACGGAGGCGGTTGGGCATGGCGCACGGTGAGGTGCTCGAATTCGAGGAGTACGTACGCACCAGGCAGGAGGCGCTGCTGCGCAGTGCCCGCCGGCTGGTGCCCGACCCCGTCGACGCCCAGGACCTGCTGCAGACCGCCCTGGCCCGTACGTACCGCCGCTGGGAGGGCATCGCCGACAAGAGCCTGGCCGACGCCTACCTCCGCCGGGTCATGATCAACACGCGCACCGAGTGGTGGCGCGCCCGCAAGCTGGAGGAGGTTCCGACCGAGCAGCTCCCCGACGCTTCCGTCGACGACGGCACGGACCAGCACGCCGACCGCGCGCTGCTGATGGACATCCTGAAGGTGCTGGCACCCAAGCAGCGCAGTGTGGTCGTGCTGCGACACTGGGAGCAGATGAGCACCGAGGAGACGGCTGCCGCGCTCGGGATGTCGGCGGGTACGGTGAAGAGCACGCTGCACCGGGCACTGGCCCGGCTCCGGCAGGAGCTGGAGAGCCGCGAGATCGACGCCCGGGCACTGATCCGTGGGGAACCTGTAGAGATGGGGCGGGAGCGGTGCGCGGCCTGAAGAACGGCGCGGGCGACGACCTGGACAGAGGCCGGCGCAGAACCGGCGGCAGACGGGCGGCGGGCAGCACGGCGATGGCCGGGCTCGCCGCTGTCGGGCTGCTCGCGGCCGGCTGCGACACCGGGGGAACGGGGGCACGCGACGAGGGCGCGGCCCATTCGGTCCCCGCGGCAGGTTCGGTCACGCCCAGCGCGGGGTCGGGCACCGCGGCGGCCACCCGGCCCGGTGCGCGCGTCGACGCGGCGCAGCTGCTCAAACAGGATCCGAAGGTCAGCTCGGCGGTCAAGCACGATCTGAAGCCCTGCTCCGGGCACGACTACCCGCTCGATGTCTCCTACGGGCATCTGACCGGCAACAACGACCCCGATGTCGTGGTGAACGTGATGACCTGCCAGGACGCGGTGGGTGTCGCCACCTACGTCTACCGCGCGCAGAACAACGCCTACCGGAACGTCTTCGCCGCGGAGGCGGCCCCGGTCTACTCCGAGATCGACCGGGGTGATCTGGTGGTCACCAAGCAGCAGTACGTGAAGGGCGACTCGGTGTCCTACGCCTCGAGCGAGGACGTGGTCACGTACCACTGGGCGGACGACAAGTTCACCGAGAGCGACTCCGTGCACACCGATTTCAGCAAGGCGGTCGGGGACGGGGACAGCAGCGGCGACGTCTCCGGGACCACCGGCCCCACGGACAACTGAGAGAGCAGCCGCATGGCCGAGACCCATGTCCTCTTCGTCGAGGACGACGATGTGATCCGCGAGGCGACCCAGCTCGCACTCGAGCGGGACGGTTTCCGCGTCACCGCCATGCCCGACGGGCTGTCCGGCCTGGAGGCGTTCCGTACCAACCAGCCGGACATCGCGCTGCTCGATGTGATGGTGCCGGGCCTGGACGGGGTATCCCTGTGCCGCCGGATCCGTGACGAGTCGACCGTCCCGGTGATCATGCTGTCGGCACGCGCCGATTCGATCGACGTGGTGCTGGGCCTGGAGGCAGGGGCCGACGACTACGTGACCAAACCCTTCGACGGCGCGGTCCTGGTGGCCCGGATCCGCGCGGTACTGCGGCGCTTCGGACACGCGACAGGCGCCTCGGGGGACCGCGACGGGCGGCCTGACGAGCGCGGGGTGCTGTCCTTCGGCGACGTCGAGGTCGACACCGAGGGCATGGAGGTGCACCGGGGCGGCGAGCATGTGGCTCTCACGCCGACCGAGATGCGGCTGCTGCTCGAGTTCTCCACGGCGCCCGGCACGGTGCTGTCCCGCGACAAGCTTCTCGAACGGGTCTGGGACTACGGCTGGGGTGGTGACACCAGGGTGGTGGACGTTCATGTGCAGCGGCTGCGCACCAAGATCGGCCAGGACCGGATCGAAACGGTCCGCGGCTTCGGCTACAAGCTCAAGGCATGAAGCACTTCGCCCTGCGCACCGGGGTCCGCTGGAAGATCAGCATCGCGATCGCCGCTGTCGGCGCGCTGATCGCGATCGCACTGAGCCTGGTGGTGCACAACGCGGCACGGGTCTCGATGCTCGACAACGCCCGTGACACCCAGATCGTGCGACTTCAGCTCGCGCTGCGGGTCTTCGAGTCGAAGAAACAGCAGCAGCCGCAGTTCGGCTCCAAGGTCAACGACCCGGCCCTGCCCAGGGAGCTGCGCCGCCGGGCGTCCGAGAACCGGCTCTCCACCCTGGTCGTCGAGCACGACGGCGAAGTACCCGAGGTATGGGCGGCCGCCCCGCTCGCGGGCGGCGATGTGCTCTCCCTGCGCAGCCGGTACAACGGCAGCGCGTCCGTGATGCAGGACCTCGACCGGGCCCTGATCATCGGCTCGGTTTCGGTGGTCCTGGGCGGCAGCGCGCTGGGCGTGCTGATCGGCGGACAGCTCTCCCGCCGGCTGCGCAAGGCGGCGGCCGCCGCCACCAAGGTCGCCCAGGGCGAGACCGACGTCCGGGTCAGGGATGCCATCGGCGGTGTGGTGCGCGACGAGACCGATGAGCTCGCCCGCGCGGTGGACGCCATGACCGACACCCTGCAGGAGCGGGTCGAGGCGGAGCGCCGGGTCACCGCGGACATCGCGCATGAGCTCCGTACACCGGTGACCGGGCTGCTGACCGCTGCCGAGCTGCTGCCGCCGGGGCGGCCCACCGAACTGGTGCGCAACCGGGCGCAGGCGCTGCGGACGCTGGTCGAGGACGTACTCGAGGTGGCGCGGCTGGACAGCGCGTCCGAACGTGCCGAACTGCAGGAGATCGCGCTGGGCGAGTTCGTCGCCAGGCGAGTGACGATCATGGCGCCGGACGCGACGGTACGGGTGGTCCACGAGTCCTGGGTGAACACCGATCCCCGGCGTCTGGAGCGGATCATCGGCAATCTGCTGGGCAACGCGGCCCAGCACGGCGGCACACCTGTGGAGGTCACGGTCGAGGGCCGGGTGGTGCGGGTACGCGATCACGGGCCGGGATTCCCGGATGCGCTGCTGCGCGAGGGCCCGAGCCGCTTCCGTACCGGCAGCAGTGACCGTGCCGGGGTCGGACACGGTCTGGGCCTGACGATCGCGGCCGGCCAGGCCAAGGTCCTGGGCGCCCGTCTGACCTTCCGCAACGCGGCTCCGGAGGGCTCGAGGAAGACCGGGGGCGCGATCGCGGTCCTGTGGCTCCCGGAGCACGCCCCGACGAACACGGGCAGCTTCCCGCCGCTGACCAGACCGGCGGAACGCTGAAAGCGCGGTGGGCCCCGGGTACACCCGGGGCCCACCGCGCTTTCAGCGCTTCGCGCGTCAGACGGTCTCGACCGCCCTGGGCTCGTCCTTCGCGGCCGGGGCGGGCGCCGCGGCGCCCCGCAGGGCCACCTCCTTGACGAAGAACGCGGCGACGATGACGGCAAGACCGGCGCCGGCCCCGAGCAGGAACCCGCCGTGGGTACCCGCGGCGACCGCGTACTTGTAGGCCTCGCTGACGTTCTTCGGCAGCTTGGCCAGGCTCGCCGCGTCCAGCTGCGCCGAGGGCAGTGAGATGCCCTTGCCCATCCGCTGGTCCATCACGTCCTGGACCTTGCTGGTGAAGAGCGCCCCCATGATCGAGACACCGAAGGAGGAACCGAGCGTACGGAACAGGGTCGTCGACGAGGAGGCGACGCCCATGTCCTTCATCTCGACGCTGTTCTGCGCGACCAGCATGGTGATCTGCATCAGGAAGCCCATGCCGGCGCCGACCACGGCCATGTACAGGCCGGTGGTCAGCCGGGTCGTGTGGACGTCCATCGTGGACAGCAGATACAGCCCGGCGACCATCAGTACGCCACCCGCGATGGGGAAGACCTTGTACTTGCCGGTGTTGGTGGTGACACGGCCCGCGACCAGCGAGACGGCCATCATCGCCAGCAGCATGGGCATCAGCAGCAGCCCCGAGTTGGTCGCCGACGCACCCTGCACGGACTGCTGGAACAGCGGCAGGAACAGCATCGCGCCGAACATCACGAAGCCGGTCAGGAAGCCGATGATCGACATCAGCGAGAAGTTGCGGCTCCGGAAGATGTGCAGGGGCACGATCGGCTCGGCCGCCTTGGTCTCCCAGAAGACGAATCCGATCAGGGCGACCACGCCGACGAACATCAGCTCGAGGATGATCGCGGAGTCCCAGTCGTACTGCGTACCGCCCCAGGTGGTGACCAGCACGATCGAGACGATGCCGACGGTGAGCAGCGCGGTGCCCAGATAGTCGATCCGTCCCCGCGCCCGCTTCTTCGGCAGGTGCAGCACGGCGGTGACCATGGCGAGCGCGACCGCGCCCAGCGGGAGGTTTATGTAGAAGGTCCAGCGCCAGCCGAGGTGGTCGGTGATGGCGCCGCCGACCAGCGGTCCGCCGATCATCGCGACCGCCATGACGCCGGCCATCATGCCCTGGTACTTGCCACGCTCACGCGGCGGAATCAGGTCGCCGATGATCGCCATGACGCCGACCATCAGGCCGCCGGCGCCCAGCCCCTGGATGGCCCTGAAGCCGATCAGCTGGCTCATGTCCTGCGCCATGCCGCTCAGCGCGGAGCCGACCAGGAAAACGACGATGGACGTGAGGAAGGCGCCCTTGCGCCCGTACATGTCCCCGACCTTGCCCCAGATCGGGGTCGAGGCCGCGGTCGCGAGCGTGTAGGCCGTCACCACCCAGGACAGATGTTTCAGCCCGCCCAGCTCGCCGACGATCGTCGGCATCGCGGTGTTGACGATCATGTTGTCGAGCATCGCGAGCAGCATCGCGATCATCAACGCGAACAGCACCACCCGGACGCTGCGCGGCCGTGGCTCGGCCTTTGCCGCCACCCCGGCCTGCGCCACTTCTCCGGCTTCCGACACGTTTCCCCACGCTCCCCTGGCACTTACCCGGCGCCGACGGTGTACTTACTTGTCGCCCGGCTAGTTGACTACACTAGGGAAAGGTAGGCTGTAACTAGCCGGGCGTCAAGTAAGTTCCTCGGGAGAGCACCGTATGGGCAGCAGAGGCAACACCCGCCAGCGCATCCAGGATGTGGCGCTGGAGCTCTTCGCCGAGCAGGGGTACGAGAAGACATCGCTGCGTGAGATCGCCGAGAGACTCGACGTCACCAAGGCTGCGCTGTACTACCACTTCAAGACCAAGGAAGACATCCTCATCAGTCTCTTCCGCGATCTGTCGGCGCCCATCGACGAAGTGATCGCCTGGGGGCAGAGCCAGCCGCGCTCGCTGGAGACGAAGAAGGAAGTCCTGCGCCGCTACAGCGAAGCACTCAGCGGCGCCACCCCACTCTTCCGCTTCATGCAGGAGAACCAGGGGACCGTGCGCGAGCTCAGCGTGGGCGAGAACTTCAAGGACCGGATGCTGGTCCTGCTCGACCTGGTCAGGTCGCCGGAGGCGTCCATGACCGATCAGGTGCGCTGCTTCACCGCACTGTTCACGATGCATGCGGGGATGTTCGCGCTCAAAGACGTCGAAGGCGACCTCGAGGACAAGCGCAAGGCTGTCCTCGAGGTCGCCACCGAACTGATGACCCAGGCCCATCTGGACGCGGTCAGGGGAGCCGCCGCCCCTTGATGTCCGTCACGGCGGATCCCGCCGCATGATGTCCGTCAGGGCGCCGTCCGTCAGAGCTTGACGTCGTGGGCCTTCAGGAACGGCACCGGGTTGAAGCCCGAGCCGTAGTCAGGGGTCGTACGGATCTCGAAGTGCAGGTGCGGACCGGTCGTGTTACCGGTGGCGCCGGACTTCGCTATCGCCTGGCCCGTGTTCACGTGCTGGCCGATCTGGACGTCGATCCGCGACAGGTGCGCGTACTGCGAGTACTTGCCGTCGGAGTGCTTGATCACGACGGCGTTGCCGTACGCGGGGCCGTCGCCGCCGCCGTTCGGGCCGGCCTTGACCACGGTGCCGGCGTGCACGGCCTTCACGGTGGTGCCGGTCGGCACCACGAAGTCCTGGCCCGAGTGCTTGTGGGACCACATGTGGCCCGCCTCACCGAAGGGCTCGCCGATCACGATGTGGTCGACCGGCTTGACCCAGGCGTTCGCCGCCTTCTTGGCCTTCGCGGCCTTGGCGGCCTGCTCGGCCTTCGCCGTCTTGGCGGCGTGGGCGGCGGCCTGCTTCTGAGCGGTGGCCTGGTGGGTGAGCGCGCTGGCGACGGACGAGGTCCCCGCTTCAACGGAGGCCGGGTGTGCGTCGGCAGCAACCGCGACCCCGGCGCCCAGCGCCACCGACACGCCGAACCCGGCGGTGATGACCGCAGCGCGAGTACGAAGCGGGGAGCGGCGGGAAACGAGGGAAGTGATCTGCTTCTGCATACGTGCAACAACTCCGGACATAAGAGGACCCAGCCGTGCAGGCCGGGCTGACCACACATTGGTAACCCAGTCGGCACCAAACACTCAAAACGCCCATCTACGACATCACGTCGTAGCGAGAGTCAGGGAAATACGCCTCTTGCCAGGAATCGGAAACCCGCCGGAGCAATCCGCCGCGGGGCGTTCAGTCGCAGTTGAATGCGGCGAGAAAGGGACAGAACGGGGTTTTCCGCCCCCCGGGTCCAAAGTCCCTGCCGCCCCCTGCGAAGGGCCCGGGCACCTCCACCGCGGGAACCCCTACTCCGGCTAGTAGGCCGCGAACCCCCTGTGTGCCTTGTCACCGGCGAGGGACCTCCGCCTGCCCGTTTCGGGACCTTCGGCCTCGGCTCTCCCGGGTGGCGCCGAGCCCCCTCAACGCGCCTTCGAGCCCCTCGAAGTGGTGCGGCTCACTTCCCTCAGAGGTAATCGACGGCCGGTATGCGGCAGAACAGGATGAGCCCCGTACCCACCGCACACTCCTCGCTCGCCGGAAGGACCCACTGCCATGCCGTACTTCGCGACCCCCACCGATGGCACACGTCTCCACTACATCGACTACGGCGACCCCGGGACCACGGCCGAGCGGACCATCGTCTTCGTCAACAGTTCCTACTTCGGCACCGAGATGTGGGAGTACCAGATGCTGCCGCTGGCGGCCGACGGGTTCCGCTGCGTGGGTCTGGACCGGCGTGGCCACGGCAGATCCGACGATGTGTGGGACGGGTTCGACCTCGACACACTCGCCGATGATGTCGCCGCGCTCCTGGACCACCTGGATCTGACCGGGGTCACTCTGGTCGGGCACTCACTCGGCTCCGCCGAGATCGTGCGGATGCTGACCCGGCACGGCAGCGGACGGGTGGCGCGTATCGCGCTGGTGGCGGGGATGGCCCCGGGGCCTGCCCGCTCGGCCGACCACGCCGATGGGCTGGACCCGGCGGTCGTCGAGGGGGCCAATGCGGCCTTCCGCAAGGACCGGCTCGCATTCTTCGCGGACGGGGCCGAGGCGTTCTTCGCCCTTCAGCGTCCCGGTATCGAGCTCTCCGCTGCGTATGTGCAGTACATGGTCGACCGGTGCGCCGGCGCCACCGCACGCGCGGCCACCGCCATGGGAGACCTCCTGACCGGCCTGAACCTCGTCCCCGAGATGGCGAAGATCGATGTGCCCGCCCTGGTCGTGCACGGCACACACGATGTATCGGCCCCCATCGAGCTCACGGGCCGGCGGTCGGCAGCGGCGCTGCCGGGCAGCGTGTTCCATGTGTACGAGGACGGAGGCCATGGGCTCTTCGCCACCCACGCGGATCGGCTCACCGGCGATCTGCGGGACTTCATGAGCCGCTGACGGCTCTCGGCACACAGCAGGGCGGCCCCGGAACCGATGTACCGGTTCCGGGGCCGCCCTTCTCTGCGTACAGCCGCTCAGGCCGCCCGACGCGTGGGCGTCAGGCCTCCTTCGACATGTTCGGGCCCGCTCCGCCCGCTGCCTGCTCGATCGGCGGAACGTCGGGCAGTGCCGACTTCTCCTCACCGCGGAAGGTGAACGCCTTGGCGTCCCCCTCGCCCTCGGTACCGACGACCACGATGTGACCGGGGCGCAGCTCACCGAAGAGGATCTTCTCGGAGAGGATGTCCTCGATCTCGCGCTGGATCGTCCGGCGCAGCGGCCGGGCGCCCATCACGGGGTCGTAACCCTTCTTGGCGAGCAGCGACTTGGCCTCCGAGCTCAGCTCGATGCCCATGTCGCGGTCCTTCAGCCGCTCGTCCACCTTGTTGAGCATGAGGTCGACGATCTGGATGATGTCTTCCTCGGTCAGCTGGTGGAAGACCACCGTGTCATCGACACGGTTCAGGAACTCGGGGCGGAAGTGCTGCTTCAGCTCCTCATTGACCTTGGCCTTCATCCGCTCATAACCGGTCTTGACGTCGCCCACCGCCGCGAAGCCCAGGTTGAAGCCCTTGGAGATGTCCCGGGTCCCGAGGTTGGTCGTCATGATGATGACCGTGTTCTTGAAGTCCACGACCCGGCCCTGGGAGTCGGTCAGCCGACCGTCTTCCAGAATCTGGAGCAGGGAATTGAAGATATCCGGGTGGGCCTTCTCGACCTCGTCGAAGAGAACGACGGAGAACGGCTTCCTGCGCACCTTCTCGGTGAGCTGGCCGCCCTCTTCGTAACCCACGTAGCCGGGGGGAGAACCGAAGAGGCGGGAAACCGTGTGCTTCTCACTGAACTCCGACATGTCGAGGGAGATCAGTGCGTCCTCGTCGCCGAAGAGGAATTCGGCGAGCGTCTTGGAAAGCTCGGTCTTACCGACACCGGACGGGCCGGCGAAGATGAACGAGCCACCGGGACGCTTCGGGTCCTTGAGGCCGGCCCGCGTACGGCGGATGGCCTGCGACAGGGCCTTGATGGCGTCCTTCTGGCCGATGACGCGCTTGTGCAGCTCGTCCTCCATGCGGAGCAGCCGCGAGGACTCCTCCTCGGTGAGCTTGAAGACCGGGATGCCCGTGGCCGTGGCCAGCACCTCGGCGATCAGCTCGCCGTCGACCTCGGCGACGACATCCATGTCGCCGGCCTTCCACTCCTTCTCCCGCTTGGCCTTCGCCGCCAGCAGCTGCTTCTCCTTGTCGCGGAGCGAAGCTGCCTTCTCGAAGTCCTGGGAGTCGATCGCCGACTCCTTGTCGCGGCGGACGTTCGCGATCTTCTCGTCGAACTCACGGAGGTCCGGCGGCGCGGTCATCCGGCGGATACGCATCCGGGAACCGGCCTCGTCGATAAGGTCGATCGCCTTGTCCGGCAGGAAGCGGTCCGAGATGTACCGGTCCGCGAGGGTGGCTGCCTGCACCAGGGCCTCGTCCGTGATGGAGACACGGTGGTGGGCCTCGTAACGGTCCCGCAGGCCCTTGAGGATCTCGATGGTGTGCGGGAGGGAAGGCTCCGCCACCTGGATCGGCTGGAAGCGGCGCTCGAGGGCCGCGTCCTTCTCGAGGTGCTTGCGGTACTCGTCGAGCGTGGTGGCGCCGATGGTCTGGAGCTCACCACGGGCGAGCATCGGCTTCAGGATCGAAGCCGCATCGATCGCGCCCTCGGCGGCGCCCGCACCCACCAGGGTGTGGAGCTCGTCGATGAACAGGATGATGTCGCCGCGGGTGCGGATCTCCTTGAGGACCTTCTTCAGCCGCTCCTCGAAGTCACCGCGGTAGCGGGAACCTGCGACCAGCGCACCGAGGTCGAGGGTGTAGAGGTGCTTGTCCTTGAGGGTCTCGGGCACCTCGCCCTTGACGATGGCCTGCGCCAGTCCTTCGACGACCGCCGTCTTTCCGACGCCGGGCTCGCCGATGAGAACCGGGTTGTTCTTGGTACGGCGCGACAGCACCTGCATGACCCGCTCGATCTCCTTCTCGCGCCCGATGACCGGGTCGAGCTTGGATTCGCGGGCAGCCTGGGTGAGGTTGCGGCCGAACTGGTCCAGGACGAGCGAGGTCGAGGGCGTGCCCTCGGCGGGACCGCCTGCTGCGGCGGTCTCCTTGCCCTGGTAACCGGAGAGCAGCTGGATGACCTGCTGCCGCACCCGGTTCAGATCCGCACCCAGCTTCACGAGGACCTGGGCTGCGACGCCCTCGCCCTCGCGGATCAGGCCGAGCAGGATGTGCTCCGTACCGATGTAGTTGTGGCCGAGCTGAAGAGCCTCCCGGAGCGACAGCTCCAGGACCTTCTTGGCACGAGGGGTGAAGGGAATGTGACCGGACGGGGCCTGCTGGCCCTGGCCGATGATCTCCTCCACCTGCTGGCGGACCGCCTCGAGCGAAATCCCGAGGCTCTCCAGGGCCTTAGCGGCGACACCCTCACCCTCGTGGATAAGGCCCAGGAGGATGTGCTCGGTGCCGATGTAGTTGTGGTTGAGCATCCGGGCTTCTTCCTGAGCCAGGACGACAACCCGCCGCGCGCGGTCGGTGAACCTCTCGAACATCGTTAATCGCTCCTCAGAGCGGTCGGGCAGTGAGGGGTCGGTCCCCTCCCAGTCCTTCCGCATGCTAGTCCCGCGGGGCGGGACAGCTCATTCCAACTGCCGACACCCGTCCATGACCTCCGGCCCGAACAGCCGACAACTGCTCCAACCCGATGGTGCGAGACGATGTTCCCGCAGGCCAGGCAGATACCCCTGTCTCCACTACGCCGATGGCGAACGCGAGACCGTCCGAACCGCATCTCGCCCGTCCCCACTAGGTATGTCTTACCCGCAAGCACCGGCAGTCCATGCGGCGCGTGCCATTTCCCTCAGCTACGGGCGAACATCGTTGCGCCTCCGAATGCTTCTTCGCGCCCCCCGGACATCAACAGAAAGCAATCATAGGAGACTCTGCGTAACTCTCACGCTCACCGGGAGTTGCTCCGGACATGGCCTTCACCGTTCCGTCCCCGCGGGCACCGCTCGACAGCGTCGTGCAGTGGTACGCATCCGAACTCGGCTGGGCCGCGGTGCCCGGGCCTCCGGTGGCGTTGCCGACCGGGCTCCGCTTCGACGTGCTGGAGCTCCCCGTGGACGCCGGATTCGCGGTGCTGCGACGGGTGCCCCGCACCGGCCCGGTAGCCGTCGCCGGGAGCCGGATGCAGCTGCTGGTGGCCGCGGGCAGCGCGGATGAGCTGCCCGGACTGCTCGACTGGCTGGAGTGGGGCGGGATCACGCTCGATCTGACCGCCATCGGCGCGCACGGCAGGATCACTGCCCCCGCGCCCCCCGGCCCGCTTCTCACACAGGGGGCCGCCGGCTGGCTGCGACCCCCCGAGCCGGGGCACGAGGTCGAACCTGCCCTGCCCGTGTTCAGCGGGGTCGGGAAGGCCGGCGGCGCTCCCGATCTGGTGCGGCTTCTGGACGTGGCGGCAACCGAATGCCACCGGGCCCGGATGGCGCGTATCGCTGCGGCTTTCCAGGGAGCGCCCCCCGGAAACCAACGAAATCAGCCGTTGGCCTTCTCGTAGGCCTCACGAATGTCCGCCGGCACGCGACCGCGGTCATTCACGTTGTAGCCGTTCTCCTTGGCCCACTTACGGATCTCCGCAGTGTCCTTGTTGCCGCCGGCGGCGATACGGGCCTTACCGCGACCGCCCGCGGACCGGCCACCGGTGCGGCGACCGCCCTTGGCGTACGGGTCGAGCAGCCCGCGGAGCTTGTCCGCGTTGGCGGTGGTGAGGTCGATCTCGTAAGTCTTGCCATCCAGAGCGAACGTCACGGTCTCGTCCGCCTCGCCACCGTCGAGGTCATCGACAAGAAGGACCTGAACCTTCTGTGCCACCGGATTTCCTTTCATCGAAAAATTCAGTACGCGGAAAGGAAACCGCTTTTCTCTGGAAAACACAAACCCCCGGCAGAGGTTCAGTAGAGCAAGAACGCGGGAAACATGCGCGATTCGGACATAGGGATCCGGCCGCTTCTGCCGGTCACAGGTGCAGAAGCATCCGGCTGTTGCCCAAGGTGTTCGGCTTCACTCGTTCGAGACCGAGGAACTCAGCGACGCCCTCGTCATAGGAACGAAGCAGCTCGGTGTAGACATCTCCGTCCACCGGAGTCTCACCGATCTCGGTGAAGCCGTGCTTCGCGAAGAAGTCGACTTCGAAGGTCAGACAGAATACCCGGCGGACACCGATCCACCGCGCGGTCTCCAACAGCTTGTCGAGCACCTGGTGCCCCACACCGGATCCCTTGAAGGTGCTGTCCACGGCGAGAGTGCGCACCTCCGCGAGGTCTTCCCACATCACATGCAGAGCGCCGCACCCCACGACCCTGGCGTCCTCATCGCGTTCCGCGACCCAGAACTCCTGGATGTCCTCGTAAAGGGTCACTGTTGCTTTGTCGAGCAGGATCCGCCCCTGTACGTACGCATCCAGGAGGCGGCGTACTGCGGGCACATCACTGGTCCTCGCCCGGCGGACGGTGAGAGCTTTTGCTGGCATACCCGCGACGCTATCGCCCCGCCTCCGGGTCACGGTCGTCGCGGTCCGCATCGCCCTGAACGATGCGCAAAGCATCACGGAGTGCATCACGCTGCTCGGGCGACATCATGCCGAAGAAGGCGACAAGAGCGGCGGCCGAGTTGTCACTGGTGGACCAGGCTTCGTTCATCAGTGCGGCCGAGTATGCGGCACGGGTGGAGACGGCCCTATATCGATAGGCCCGTCCGTCCACTTCCCTGCGTACCCAGCCCTTCTGATGGAGATTGTCCATTACGGTCATGACGGTCGTGTAGGCGATGGAACGTTCCCGTTCGAGGTCTTCCAGGACTTCCCGGACCGTGACCGGGCGGTTCCACTCCCAGACGCGTGTCATGACGGCGTCTTCCAGCTCTCCCAATTGACGGGGCACACCAGCACCATAGTGCGAGATGTCATGAATGGCTGGCGATTAACACAGAAAAAGGGCGTACAGCTTGAAATAAGCTGTACGCCCTTCGGATACTGCGCTGCTGCGGTCAGGCGCCGCTGCCGTGCGGGGCCTGGGTCGCGGACTCGGCGCGGGCGAGCACCTCGTCCACCGCCGCGTCTTCCTTGGCCTTGTTCGGGCCGCCCTGGGACTTGATGATCGCCCTCACTACGACGGTGAAGAAGACGGCCATCACCACGGGGGGCACAAGCGCGGAAACATAGTCCATACCGACAGAGTAGCTAGCTCACGGCGGAGCGCTGAGCCGGGGGCGGTACCGGCCTGCGGCGCGGCGGAAACACCTCGGACGGTTTGGGCACCGGCTGGGGCGGGGCCGGCTTCCCGCCCGGGGCCGGCCGCTTCGGGCCTGAAGGACGGTCCGCCGAGCGGCCGCCGGGCAGGGCGAGCAGCCGGGTGCGCTGGCGGGGCGTGGTGGCACGGCCGGCGATGCGGGCGCGCAGCGACTGGTCCGCGAGGGCCAGACAGCGCCGCAGCAGGACATCGCCCGTCGGTGTGCCGCGCAGGGTGCGCAGCGCGGCGAGATCGTCCGGCCGGGGGTCGTAGCCGGCGGCCAGGGCGTCCTGAAGCAGCTCGGTGTATCCGCGGGCCGCCCCGGGCAGCGCGGCGCGGTAGCGGGCGAGGTCCGTGACGAGGAAGGCGCGCAGCCTTCCGGCCTCCTCGATGGCCTCGTCCACGGACTCCGCGAGACGCAGACAGTCCCGGACGTCCGTTTCGGCGACGGTGGTCGGGTTGAGGGCGATGGCGAGGGCGCGTCGGAGCACACGCAGCTCATCTGCGCTGAACGCCATACCGCTTCGTGATCCGTAGGGCGTGGGCATGCACTGACGATACGTACTAATTGGGCAATATGTGCTTAATCGACCGGTGGCGGCGCGGCGACCCGCGACGGCACGGCGAGCGGTGGCGGCACGGTGGAGGTGCGGCCCCCGCCGTGCCGCCGGTCCGGGCGGCGATCACCCGGATCACAGACGGGCGATGTTCCGCTCGTACACCAGGCGCAGGCCGATCAGCGTCAGCCAGGGCTCGTGCTCGTCGATGACCGTGGCCTCGTTGAGCACCATGGGTGCGAGGCCGCCGGTGGCGATGACCGTGACGTCCTCGGGGTCGTCGGCGAGCTCCCGGGCCATCCGGGTCACCACGCCGTCGACCTGGCCCGCGAAGCCGTAGATGATGCCGGACTGCATGGCCTCCACGGTGTTCTTGCCGATCACGCTGCGCGGGCGGGCCAGCTCGATCTTGCGCAGCTGGGCGCCCTTCACGCCGAGCGCCTCGACCGAGATCTCGATGCCGGGGGCGATCACGCCACCGGTGTACTCGCCGCGTGCGGAGACCGCGTCGAAGGTGGTCGCGGTGCCGAAGTCGACGACGACCGCGGGCCCGCCGTAGAGCTCGACCGCTGCGACCGCGTTGATGATGCGGTCCGCACCGACCTCCTTCGGGTTGTCCATGAGGATCGGGACACCCGTCTTGATGCCGGGCTCGACCAGAACGGCGGGGACGTCGCCGTAGTAGCGGCGGGTCACCTCGCGCAGCTCATGCAGCACGGAGGGCACCGTGGAGCAGATCGCGATGCCTTCGATGCCGTCGCCGAGTTCGTCGCCGAGCAGCGGGTGCATTCCCATCAGGCCCTGGAGCAGGACGGCGAGTTCGTCGGCGGTGCGGCGGGCGTCCGTGGAGATCCGCCAGTGCTCCACGATGTCCTCGCCGTCGAACAGGCCGAGAACGGTGTGGGTGTTGCCGACGTCGATGGTGAGCAGCATGGGTTACTTCGCCTCGCGCAGGTCGAGTCCGATGTCGAGGACCGGAGCCGAGTGCGTGAGCGCGCCGACCGCGAGGTAGTCGACACCCGTCTCGGCGTACGCGCGCGCGACGTCCAGGGTGAGCCGGCCCGAGGACTCGAGGGCGGCCCGGCCCCCGACGAGCGCCACCGCTTCGGCGGTCTGCGCAGGGGTGAAGTTGTCCAGCAGGATCAGATCCGCGCCTGCTTCGAGCACCTCGCCGACCTGGGCCAGGGTGTCCACCTCGACCTCGATCGCCAGATCGGGGGTCCCCATCTCCGCGAGCTCCGCGCGGACCAGCCTGAACGCCTCTGCCACGCCGCCGGCGGCGACCACGTGGTTGTCCTTGACCAGGGCCGCGTCCGAGAGCGACATCCGGTGGTTGACGCCATCGCCGCAGCGCACCGCGTACTTCTCCAGGGCGCGCAGCCCCGGGGTCGTCTTGCGGGTGTCGCGGACCCTGGCGCCGGTGCCTTCGAGAACGTCCGACCAGGACCGGGTGGCGGTCGCGATGCCGGACAGGCGGCACAGGAGATTGAGCGCGCTGCGCTCGGCAGTCAGGAGGTCACGGGTGCGGGTGGTCACCGAGAGCAGCTTCTCGCCGGCGGCGACCCGTGCGCCGTCCTCGACATGGCGTTCGACCTCGAAGGTGTCCGTGGCCACGATCGACAGGACCGCCTCTGCGATGCGCAGCCCGGCGACCGTGCCGCTCTCCCGGGCGGTGAAGTCGGCGGTGGCGACGGCGTCGGCGGGGACGGTCGCCACCGTGGTCACGTCCACACCGTGGTCGAGGTCCTCCGCCAGTGCGAGGTGCGCGATGTCCTCGACCAGCACGGGGTCGAGGCCCGATTCGAGCAGCAAGCGGGCGAGGCCGGGGTCGAGCCCGCACTCCATGTCGTCGGCCCCGGATGCCCCGGCGCCGCAGCCGCAGCCGTCGCCGCAGCCGCCCGGGGCGTCGGGACCGGGGCCATCGTCGCCGGTCTGGATCAGGGGGAGGTCGGGCGTGGTCACGGTCACTGCTCCTGGGAAAGCTGAGGGACGGTCGGGGGGAAGTCCGTGCTGTCCGTGGTGTGCACGGCGAGCGAGCGGTCGGGTTGCAGCTGTACGACGAGGTGGCGCCGCCAGTCGGTGTCGTCGCGGTCGGCGTGGTCCTCGCGCC
Source organism: Streptomyces sp. NBC_00344 (assembly GCF_036088315.1). NCBI lineage: Bacteria > Bacillati > Actinomycetota > Actinomycetes > Kitasatosporales > Streptomycetaceae > Streptomyces > Streptomyces sp. NBC_00344. Next base: position 2,965,868 of record NZ_CP107996.1, read on the forward strand.
AGTGGCAGCCACGGGTCTCCGCCCTGCGCAGCGCGGCGGCGACCAGGACCCGGGCGACACACAGGAGGTTGGTGGCCTCCCAGGCCTCGACGCCGGGCTCGGCGGGCTTGAGCTCGGGCTCGGAGGTCTCCGCCCGGGCGTCCGCGTGCCGGCGGATGCCGTCCAGCTGTGCGCCGGCCTCGGTGAGACTGCCGGCCGACCGCAGCACCCCGGCTCCCGCCGTCATGATCCGCTGGATACGGAGGCGGGCCTCCGGCGCCAGCAGGGGGAGCGTGACGGGCTGCGCGGGTTCGACCGGTTCGGCGGGCTCACCCGTGGTGGCGGCGATGTCCTCCGCGATGCGCTCGGCGAAGACCAGGCCTTCCAGCAGCGAGTTGGAGGCGAGACGGTTGGCGCCGTGCACGCCGGTGCAGGCGACCTCGCCGCAGGCGTACAGGCCGGGGACCGTGGTGCGGCCGCGCAGATCGGTGCGGACGCCGCCCGATGCGTGGTGGGCGGCCGGGGCCACCGGAATCGGCTCGGTGACCGGGTCGATGCCATGGCTCCGGCAGGCCGCGAGGATCGTCGGGAAGCGCCGTTCCCACATCCCGGCGCCGAAGTGCCTGGCGTCCAGATACATGTGCTCGGCGCCCTGCTCGTGCATCCGGCGGGTGATGGCCTTCGCCACGATGTCCCGCGGGGCCAGCTCGGCCAGTTCGTGCTGCCCGAGCATGAAGCGGACCCCGTCCGCGTCGACGAGATGCGCTCCCTCGCCCCGTACCGCTTCGGAGACCAGCGGCTGCTGACCCTCGGCGTCCGCGCCGAGGAAGAGCACCGTGGGGTGGAACTGGACGAATTCGAGATCCGAGATCTCCGCGCCCGCACGCAGCGCCAGGGCGACGCCGTCGCCGGTGGAGACGGGCGGGTTGGTGGTCGCCGAGAAGACCTGCCCCATGCCGCCGGTGGCAAGGACCACCGCGGGGGCACGGACGGCGCCGACACCGTCGTGCTGGCCCTCCCCCATGACGTGCAGGGTGACACCGGCCGTACGGCCTTCGGCGTCCGTGAGCAGATCCAGGACCAGGGCGTTCTCCACGGTCCGCAGGGCTGCCGCCCGGACCGCCTCGACCAGCGCACGGGAGATCTCCGCGCCGGTGGCGTCCCCGCCCGCATGGACGATACGGCGGCGGTGGTGGCCGCCCTCGCGGGTGAGCGCGATGCCCCCTGAGCCGTCGGTGTCGAAATGCGCACCGGTCGCGATGAGCCTGCGCACGGCGTCGGGGCCCTCGGTGACCAGTGTGCGGACCGCCCTCTCGTCGCAGAGCCCGGCGCCCGCGACGAGTGTGTCGTCGAGGTGCTGCTCGGGGGTGTCGCCCTCGCCGAGCGCCGCGGCGATACCGCCCTGGGCCCAGCGGGTCGATCCGTCGTCGAGGCGGGCCTTGGTGACGACGACGGTGCGAAGCCCCGCCGCTGTGCAGCGCAGCGCGGTGGTGAGCCCGGCCACGCCGGACCCGACGATCACCACGTCGGCTTCGACGGCCCAGCCGGGGGCGGGGGCGTGCAGGCGTATTCCGGTTCCGGTCACTGGTTTTCCCCGAAGGTCAGCGGGATGTTGTCGATCAGACGTACCGCGCCGACCCTGGCGGCGACCGCGAGGATCGCCTCGCCGTGGAAGCCGTCGGCCGCGTCGGTGAAGTCTGAGGGGTCGATCAGAGCGAGGTAGTCGTGCGGAAGCGGGACCGCTTCGAGCACGGCCAGAGCCGCTGCGCGTACGGCGGCGGGGGTGGCAGGGCGGGCGTCCCGGCCCGCGAAGAGGGCGCGGGAGAGTGCCAGCGCGGTGGCGCGGTCATCGGTGGAGAGGAACCGGTTCCGGCTGGAGAGCGCCAGACCGTCCGGCTCCCGGACGGTCGGTACACCGACGATCTCGACAGGGAAGTTCAGATCGCGTGCCATCCGCCGGACCAGGGCGAGCTGCTGGGCGTCCTTCTGCCCGTACAGCGCGAGGTCGGGGCGGGTGAGGTGCAGAAGTTTGGCGACGACGGTGAGCATGCCGTCGAAGTGCCCGGGGCGCGCCGAGCCTTCGTAGCGCTCCCCCATCGGGCCCGCGGTGACGCGCACCTGGGGTTCGCCGCCCGGATACACCTCGTCGGCGGCCGGCGCGAAGACGGCGTCCGCACCGGCGAGCTCGGCGACGGCGATGTCGGCTTCCAGGGTGCGGGGATAACGGTCGAGATCTTCACCCGCGCCGAACTGGAGCGGGTTGACGAAGACCGTGACGACGACCTGGCCGCTCTCGCCTGCCAGGTCCCTCGCCGTACGGATCAGGGTGGCGTGGCCCTCGTGGAGGGCGCCCATCGTCATGACGACGGCCCGGCGTCCTGCGCGGGGCAGTGCGTGCAGTGCGGCAGCTGTGTGCAGCAGGGTGGTCACCGGTGTTCTCCGTCCGCCAGGACGCCCAGCAGGTCCTCGGCCGCCTCCGGCTTGAGCAAGCCGTGTGCGAGGGCGCGGTCCGCTGTCGTCCTGGCCATCGCCAGATAACCGGCGAGGGCCCGGGGCGCGTGTTTCCGCAGCTCGTCGACGTGAGCGGCGACGGTGCCCGCGTCGCCGCGGGCGACCGGTCCGGTGAGCGCCGCGTCACCGGATCTGAGGGCGTTGTCGAGGGCCGCACCGAGCAGCGGGCCGAGCATCCGGTCGGGGGCCGCGACCCCTGCCGTACGCAGCAGCTCCATGGACTGCGCCACCAGGGTGACCAGGTGGTTCGCGCCCAGGGCGAGCGCCGCGTGGTAGAGCGGGCGGGACTCCTCGGCGATCCACTCGGGTTCGCCGCCCATCTCGATGACCAGAGCCTCGGCGGCGAGCCGCAGCTCCTCGGGCGCGGTCACCCCGAACGAGCAGCCGGCCAGCCGCTGGACGTCCACGGATGTGCCGGTGAAGGTCATGGCGGGGTGCAGTGCGAGCGGCAGGGCGCCGGCCCGCAGGGCGGGATCGAGCACCCCGGTCCCGAAGCGGCCCGAGGTGTGCACCAGCAATTGTCCCGGGCGGACCGCGCCGGTCTCCGCCAGGCCTTCGACCAGTGCGGGCAGCGCGTCGTCCGGGACGGTCAGCAGGACCAGGTCGGCACGGGCCAGCACCTCGGCGGGTGTGACCAGCGGGACATCCGGGAGCAGCACGGCGGCCCTGCGCACGGAGGCGTCGGAGACGCCGGACGCGGCGACCGGGCGATGACCTGCGAGCTGCAGCGAAGCGGCGAGCGCCGGGCCCACCCGACCGGCGCCGACAACGCCGACGGTGAGCCGCGCGGGGCGGTTTTCTGCGGGTGCGTTCACGTGGAGACGGCCTTCCGTTCCAGTCCGCGAGGGGTACCGGACGATTTCACCGTCATGCTACGCCCAGGATTCGGGGGACCACAGAACCGTCCACAGGCTGTGGGTGATGATCGGACCATGGCATACGAAACGGCGATGACCCCGGACGGCACCCGAAGCGAGGAGGACGAACGCCGGCGCAGGTCGGCGGCGCTGCGCAAGGCCGGACGGGTGCTGTCCCGCCCGTCCTCGGTCGTCCCGCTCGGCGAGCGGCTGACAGCACTGGCCGCGGACGCCGGCTCGGTGTACGACCTGGACACTCCCGCCGACATCTACGGTGACGGAGTTGTCGCCGAGCTGGAGCGCAGGGTGGCCGCGCTACTCGGCTTCCCCGCCGCCGCCTTCTTCCCGACCGGCACGATGGCCCAGCAGGTCGCCATGCGGTGCTGGGCCGGACGCACCGGCAACTCCACGGTGGCGCTGCATCCGCTGGCGCACCCCGAGGTGCACGAGCGGGGAGCCTTCGGGGCGCTGAGCGGGCTCCGTACGGTCCATCCGACGACCGCGCCCCGGCTGCCCACCGCCGGCGAAGTGCGCGATTTCGACGAGCCCTTCGGCACTCTGATGCTCGAGCTGCCGCTGCGTGACGCCGGCTTCGTCCTGCCGGACTGGGACCAGCTGACCGCCGTCGTCGGCGCCGCGAGGGAACGTGATGCGGTGGTGCACTTCGACGGCGCGCGACTGTGGGAGTGCGCCCCCCACTTCGGCCGCGGTCTCGCGGAGATCGCGGGTCTCGCGGACAGTGTCTACGTTTCCTTCTACAAGTCGCTGGACGGCATGTCCGGGGCGGTTCTCGCGGGCCCGTCGTCACTGATCGACGAGGCGAGGACCTGGCGGCACCGGTACGGGGGCCAGGTCTACCAGCAGTACCCGGCCGCGCTCTCCGCGCTGCTCGGCATCGAGCGGGAGCTGCCGCGTCTCGCGTCCTACGTGGCCCATGCGAAGGTCGTCGCGACAGCGATGGCCGAGGGGTTCAGGGCGGCCGGCGTGCCGTGGTTCCGGGTCGGTCCGGAGGTTCCGCACACCCATCAGTTCCAGGTGTGGCTGCCGTACGGGGCGGATGCGCTGTCGGAGGCCGCCGTCGCCCAGGCGGAGGAGACGGGGGTGGGACTGTTCCACCGGTTCCACCCCGCGCCGGGCGGCGGGGCCCCCGGGGTGTCGTTCACCGAGGTGACGGTGGCCGGACCCGCACTGGACTGGACCGCGCAGGACGTCGTGGAGGCGGTGGCGGAGTTCGTCCGCAGAGCGGGATGACCGCGGGCGGCCCCGGAGACCGGACGGCCGCCGGGTCCGCTACCGCAGCACCCCCTCGAGGAAGTCGCTGCCCAGCCGGGCCACCACGGTGAGGTCCAGCTGGTGCAGCACATACCGTCCGCGGCGCCTGGTGGTCAGCAGCCCGGCCCGCTTCAGCACGGCCAGATGCCGGGAGACCTCCGGTGCGGATATGCCGTAGGTGTCGGCCAGTTCACCGGTGGTCTGTGCGGAGCGGGCCAGACTCCGGCACAGCCGCATCCGCAGCGGATGCGCCAGCGCCTCCAGTCGCAGCTTCAGCAGTTCGACCGAGGCGGGCGACGGCAGCTCGGGGGCGGCCACCGGATAGTGGATCACCGGGCGCCAGTCCGGGCGGTGCAGCACCTGCAGGTGCGGCCAGCCGAAGCTCGTGGGGATGAACGTGAGCCCGTCGCCCGCGGGCGAACCCATCGCCTGCGAACGGCCTTCGGCGAGCTTGTCGACCCGGACGCGCGTGCCGGTCTCGTCCAGCGAAAGCGCCGCGGAGACCGCCGTCATGGCGTCACCGAGACCCTTGTGCCGCAGGATCTCGGTCTTGTGCCGGGCGTCGGCGGCCAGCTGAACCCGCACCCGGCGCCAGGTATCGCCGAAGAACGCCTGCTCGCAGTCCTCGAACAGCCGCCGGATCCAGGCCCTGACGGAGACCGGTTCGTTCAGCAGCCGCTCGGTGAAGTCCAGTTGCCTGGGACCACGGGCCGCCGCGAGGTCGAGGGCACGCGCACGGGCCGGTGCGTCGGTGAGCGGGGAGAGCCCGCCCTTGTCGTAGGAGGCCGAGCAGGTGAACTCAAGCGCCACGGAGACGAATTCGTCGTCCGGCAGCAGATCGAGCAGATCCAGGTCCTCGGCGAGCGTCCCGCCCGGCCCGGCGCCGCCGCCGCTCCGCACCCCCGCGAACGGCAGCAGGATGTCGGAGAACGTGGTGAGCCAGAGGAAGTCCGCCTCGTGCAGCCGGTCCGCCAGGTCCGGCTTGAGCGAGGCGGCCGTCGCCGTGGCCCAGCCGTGCAGCCCCGGGTGGTGGCCCGGCTCGCAGAGCACATGCAGCGCATTACCCAGCTCGGCCAGCGGGGAAAGGCCGAAGACGATGCGCTCAGGCGGAAGCCCGGTGATGTCGATGTCCACGCTCATGGGCCCCATCGTGCCCGTCCCCACCGACAGCGGGCCCGTCGATTGACGGGCCTCGTCAAACGGTGCGCCTCCGTGGGGCGGCCGCGCACAGGGTTACGGCATGAACGCGAATCAGCAGCACATGATCGATGCGTACCGTGCGGCCCAGCGGGGCGAGATCGCGCCCCCGTTGCCCGGCCGCCACGACTGGGAAGTGGTGCGGGCGGCACGGGAACACCATCGTCCAGCGCGGAAGGTGCGGCCCGGGCAGCTGCGCAGGGCGCTGGCGCGGGTCTTCGGCGCGCGGGGCGGGCACGCGGCCCGCTGCTGCCCCTGACGGGGCCGCTGATCCACAGCAGCAAGGGCCTCAGCGCCCTCCGGAGCCGCCGGCCCGGACCAGGCCCGTCTCGTAGGCGAGGACCACCACCTGCACCCGGTCACGCAGCTCCAGCTTGGTGAGGATCCTGCCGACATGGGTCTTCACGGTGGCTTCGGAGAGCACCAGGTGGGCGGCGATCTCGCCGTTGGACATGCCGTGCGCGACGAGCAGCATCACCTCACGTTCCCGGTCGGTGAGCCGCTCGATGTCCTTGTGCGCCGGATCGGCGACCGTGCTGGGCAGCATCGGCGAGAAGCGGTCGAGCAACCGCCGTGTGGTGGACGGCGCGACGACCGCGTCACCGCTGTGCACCGAGCGGATCGCCCCGAGCAGTTCCCCCGGCGGCACGTCCTTGAGCATGAAGCCGCTGGCGCCCGCCTTCAGTCCTGAGAAGGCGTATTCGTCCAGATCGAAGGTGGTGAGGATCAGGACCTTGGGCGGGTCGGACTGCGCGCAGATCTGCCGGGTCGCCTCGACACCGTCGAGCCTCGGCATCCGTACGTCCATCAGCACCACATCGACCTTCGTCGCCCGGAGGATGTCGATGGCCTCCGCGCCGTCGCCCGCCTCGGCGACGACCTCCATGTCCGGCTGGGCGGCAAGCACCATCCGGAAACCGGTGCGGAGCAGCACCTGGTCGTCGACGAGCATCACGCGGATCGCCATCGTGTACATGTCCCTTCTGGTGACCGGCCCGGAGGCAGGCTAGTGGGCGGGCTTGAGCGGGAGGAGGGCGCTGATCCGGAATCCACCGCCGGGCCGGGGTCCCGCGTCCAGGGTCCCGCCGACCATCCCGATACGCTCCCGCATCCCGATCAGGCCGTGTCCCTGGCCGTCCGCGCCGCCGTCCTCATACATCTCGTGGGCGGCTCCACGGCCGTCGTCCTCCACGAGCAGGCCGAGCCCGTCGTCGAAGTACACGAGACGCACGCTGGCACCGACATCCGGACCGCCGTGCTTGCGCGTATTGGTGAGTGCTTCCTGCACAATGCGGTACGCGGTGAGCTCGACGCCACTGGGCAGCGGACGCGGTGTCCCCTCGACCTGGAAGTTCACGGTCAGCCCGGCCGTCCTGACCTGGTCGACCAGTTCCTGGATCTGCTCCACGTCGGGCTGCGGCACATATTCGCCGCTCTCCCGCGCGTCGCCGGTCCGCAGCACGCCGAGCAGCCTGCGCATCTCCGCCAGTGCCTGACGACCGGTGGACGAGATGGTCTCGAGCGCCTGCTTGGCCTGATCCGGAGAGGCGTCCAGGACATAGGCGGCGCCGTCCGCCTGCACGACCATCACCGAGACGTTGTGCGCCACCACATCGTGCAGCTCGCGGGCGATACGGGCCCGCTCGCCCGCTACGGCCACCTTCGACTGGGCCTCGCGCTCCTTCTCCAGACGCGCGGCCCGCTCCTCGAGCTGGGCGAGATAGGCCCGGCGGGTGCTCATGGAGTCGCCCAGCACCCACGCGAGGACGAACGGCACGGTCAGTACGACCACGACGAACACATGCTGCAGCCACCCGTGGGTGCCGTCCGACGGCCAGCGAAGCTGCGAAAGCGTGCCCGCGCACACTCCGCCGGTCAACGCGAACCGCGAGGCCCAGCGCTCTCCGTCGGCGGCGACCGTGTAGATCAGCACCAGCATCGCGAAATCGGCCGGCGCCTGATGGACGTCGAAGATCAGCTGGGCGACGCCCATCACGGCGACGAGAAGCAGCATCTTCTCGGGCCACCGGCGGCGCAGCGCGACCGCGGTGCACAGCCCGACGAAGATCGGGATGCCCGCGATGCCCTCATGCCCGTGGATGTCCCCGGCCGCGTACTGCGCACCCGAGATCCCGAGGAGGATGACGGCCCAGAAGCTGTCGACCCACGTCGGGTGTCTGCGGATGAAGTCGTAGAGGCGCTGCACGTGACCCAGCGTAGGCAAGGCGGACAGGTGCCCGGGTCAACCGAAGGGGCGATCCGGTCACCCTGGGCGTACTCCCCAAGGTGGAGACTTGACCCCGTGACTGATGAGTGGCGCGGGTGGCGCGAGGCGGCCGAGGCCGCGCTGTACGGCGAGGACGGCTTCTATCTGCGGCCGGAAGGCCCCGCGGGCCACTTCCGTACCTCGGTGCACGCCTCCCCGGCCTTCGCGTCGGCGGTCGCCCGCCTGCTGACCGGGCTGGCGGTCCCCGAGCCTGCCCTGGTCGACATGGGAGCGGGCCGCGGGGAGCTGCTCACCGGGGTACTCGCGGCGCTTCCCTCCTCCTTCCCGGTGCGGGCCTACGCCGTCGAGCGTGCGGCCAGGCCGGCCGGTCTCGACGAGCGGATCGTCTGGTGCGCGGAGCCGCCGGCCGGCGTGCGGGGGCTGCTCTTCGCCAACGAGTGGCTGGACAACGTGCCGGTCGATGTCGCGGAGGCGGACGCGGACGGGACGGTGCGCTACGTACAGGTTCGGACATCCGACGGCGCGGAGCGGCTCGGCGATCCGGTGACCGGCCCGGACGCATCGTGGCTCGAACGCTGGTGGCCGCCGGCCGGGCCCGGCGAGCGGGCCGAGATCGGCCGGCCCCGCGACGAGGCGTGGGCGGCGGCGGTCGGCACCCTCGATTCGGGTCTCGCGGTGGCCGTCGACTACGCCCACACCCGTGAGAGCCGGCCGCCCTTCGGCACCCTCGCCGGCTTCCGGGCCGGCCGGGAGGTCCGTCCGGTACCGGACGGGAGCTGCGACATCACCGCCCATGTGGCCCTGGACGCATGCGCACTGCCCGGGGCGGAACTTCTCAGCCAGCGCGAAGCGCTGGGCCGGCTGGGCGTGAGCGGAAAGCGCCCTCCGCTGTCCCTGGCATCGACCGATCCGCTCGCCTACGTACGCCGCCTGGCCGATGCGGGGGAGGCGGCCGAGCTGACCGGGCGGGGCGGGCTCGGCGACTTCGGCTGGCTGGTGCAGGGGGCGGGCTTCCCTTGAGCGGGAGGCGCCCAAGCCGTGCCGTGGGTCCGGTCGGCTGCGGGGACGGGCCCGCCGCGGCCGGCACCCCCGGCCGGGGGATACTGGCTCCATGACGGAGACCACGGTAGGCATCGGCGGTGCCGCGGAGAGCACCGACATGGTGCTGAACATCGGCCCCCAGCATCCCTCCACCCACGGCGTACTCCGCCTCCGACTCGTACTGGACGGCGAACGCATCCAGCACGCCGAGCCGGTCATCGGCTACATGCACCGCGGCGCCGAGAAACTCTTCGAGGCGCGCGACTACCGCCAGATCATCATGCTCGCCAACCGCCACGACTGGCTCTCCGCCTTCTCGAACGAGCTGGGTGTCGTGATGGCGGTCGAGCGGATGCTCGGCATGGAGGTCCCCGAGCGGGCCGTCTGGACCCGTACGCTGCTCGCCGAGCTGAACCGGGTGCTCAATCACCTGATGTTCCTCGGGTCCTACCCCCTCGAACTGGGCGGAATCACCCCGGTGTTCCACGCCTTCCGCGAGCGGGAGGAGATCCAGGCCGTGATGGAGGAGGTCTCGGGCGGCCGGATGCACTACATGTTCAACCGGGTGGGCGGTCTCAAGGAGGATCTTCCCGCCGGCTGGCTCGGCCGGGCGCGGGACGCCGTCGCCGATGTCCGCTCCCGGATGGATGTGTACGACGATCTGGTCCTCGGCAACGAGATCTTCCGTGGCCGTACCCGCGGGGTGGGCGTGCTGTCCCGGGAGACGGTCCACGCCTACGGCGTCAGCGGCCCCATTGCCCGCGGCTCAGGCGTCGACTTCGACCTGCGTCGCGACGAGCCGTACCTCGCCTACGGCGAGCTCCAGGACACCCTGCGGGTGATCACCCGCTCCGAGGGCGACTGCCTGGCCCGCTTCGAGGTGCTGCTCGGTCAGACGCACAACGCGCTCGACCTGGCCGACGCCTGTCTGGACCGGCTGGCCGCTCTCGCTCCCGGACCGGTCAACCAGCGGCTGCCGAAGGTACTCAAGGCCCCCGAGGGCCACACCTACGCCTGGACGGAGAACCCGCTCGGGATCAACGGCTACTACCTCGTGTCCAAGGGCGAGAAGACGCCCTACCGCCTGAAACTGCGCTCGGCGTCGTTCAACAACATCCAGGCGCTGACCGAACTGCTGCCCGGCACACTGGTCGCCGACATGGTGGCGATCCTGGGTTCGCTCTTCTTCGTCGTGGGCGACATCGACAAGTGACGGCCGGACCGGCCACCGTCCCGGCATGGCCGCGGGCCCGAACCCCCCGAGGGTTCGGGCCCGCGGCCGTGAGTGGAACCGCCGTCACGAGATCGCGCTGCGAAGCCCCGCCACGTCGATCTGCTCCGTCTCGTCGTGCGCGGTCAGATCGATGACCTTGCCGCCGCCGCTCTCCGCTGTGCCATCGCTTTCGGTCTCGGCCCTGTGCGCCTCGATCGCCTCGGCGCCCACCACGTCCGCGAGGTCCTCGTTCTGCACCGCCTCCAACTGCGCGGGCTCCGGAGCCGCGGACGCCTTCTGCATACCGAAGAAATCGAACCGGCCCTGCGGTCGCCGGGTCCTGACCTGCTGCGCGGTGTACGGCACGACGGCCGTCGCTGGGACGTTGCGGGGGGCGGGAAGGGCGGACGACGGGCGGGTGTGCTCGCCTGCGGCCGCCTTGGGCTTCCCCTCCGGCTCCGCCGCCTCCTGCTGCCCCTGATCCTGCCCGGACCGCGACTCGATGCTCCGCCGGCCGTTGCCCTGCCGGCCGTTCTTCTGCTGTGACTGCTTCAGCTGTTCCAGCTTTTCCTGCTGCCGCTGCCGTTCCCGCTGTTCCTGCTGGAAGGCCGCGTTGCGGGTGAGTGCCTCCAGGGCGTGGGCCGCCTTGGCGTACGCGGCAGGTGTGGGAGTGGAACCCGCCACGGGCAGTGCGGCCCTCGGCGGAGCCGCTGCCTCGATCGCGAGGAGCCTGCGACCCTCGAGTGCGCTCGCCCGCTCGGTCTCGGCGTTCGCGTAGCGCCGCAGCAGCGCGGCATGCTCCCCGCGCAGCCCGGCCAGTTCGATCCGCTTGGAACGGAGTTTCGCCTCCAGCTTGGCGCGCAGTTCGCGCGACTCCTCGAGGTCACCCTCCAGTTCGGCCAGCCGCTCCTCGGACTTCCACTCGTCGCTCGCGCGCGCACGGATCAGGTCAGCGACCCGGCGCCCGGCGACCCGGTCCCAGCTGCGCATCAGCACCGCACCGGTGACGGCCGCCGCGGCGGCGACCGCGACCAGACAGCGGAGTACCAGCGGATCCGCGAACAGCCAGGCCCCGACGGCAAGGAGGAGCGAGGCACCGGCTACGGCCGAGGGCTGCAGAACCCGGTGCAGGGGTGGGGAATGGCGGTGGCGTCCACGTGGCATGGCGTGAAATTTACCGTGCGTACGACCAGAATGGATGGCCGCACTGGGATTTGTTCCCCAGCGGTTACCTCCATTCCCCCCCACGCGCCCCTAGCCGATCAGGCCCTTGGTCTTCAGATAGTCCTTCGCGACATCGGCCGGCTTGGCCCGCTCGGAGTCGACCTTGCGGTTCAGCTGCACCAGATCACCGGTCGTCAGCGCGGTGGTGAGCTTGCCGAGAGCGGCAGCTATGTCCGCACCGCCGGCGTCCCCGGCATTCACCACCGGCAGTACGTTGTCCGCGTTCTGCAGTTTCTTGTCGTCCTGGAGCAGGACAAGTCCGTATGTGTCCAGGGTCGCGTCGGTGGTGGTGGTCAGCACCAGCTGGTCCGTGCCGTCCTTGACCGCCTGCTTGGCCTGCGGGGTGCCGACACCCTTGGGGTCGATGCCGGTCACACCGATGCCGTACTTCGACTTCAGGCCGGGCGCGCAGAACGGCCGCACGGTGCATTCGTCACCTGCGGCAATCCTGACCTCGGTCTTTGAAGCACCCAGGTCCGAAAGGGACTTGAGCTTGTTCTTCGCGGCGAATTCCTTGGTCACGGCGAAGGCGTTCTGGTCGACGGCGGCGCCGGCCGGCAGCACTTTCAGTCCGCGCGGCTCCGCGAGCTTCTTCAGGGCGGCGACGGTCGCGGCGACATCGCCCGATGCGACCGGCTTCTTCTCGGCCGCCTTCGCACCGTTCACCTTGGCGTTGAGGAATTCCGCGAGCGTCGCCGCGTATTCCGGTACGACGTCGATCTGCCCCTTCTCCAGGGAGGGTTCGTACAGCTCACGATTGTTCACCGTGGTGACCGAGGTCTTGTAGCCGGCCTGACGGAGCACCTGGCTGTAGAGCTCCGCGAGCACCTTGGACTCGGTGAAGCCGGCCGCGCCGACGACCAGCGACCCCTTCTTGCCCCCGCCGCCCTGCGCGGAGCCCGCGCCGCCGCCCTTGTCCTTCTCCAGGCTGTCTCCGCCGCACGCCGCGAGGGAGCCCGCCAGGGCCACCACACCGAGTACCGCGCCGGCTATGCGCGAGGTCTTGCTCATGAGGTCCGCTCCAAGTGACAGATATGGGCTGGGGGGATAGGGGTGGCGACAGCGGCCGGAAGCCGGTGTCCGAGGCTCGACGAAGTGCGTGACCGGAGGCGCGGCGGACGTCAGGGTGCCCTCCGGCGGGGGTCGAGCAGCCGGTCCGCCGTCACCAACAGGCCCTCGACCACGAGGGCGAGTGCTGCGACCAGCAGCGCGCCCGCCACCACCTCGGCGGTGTCGTAGGTGTTGAAACCGGCCGTGATGATCCGGCCGAGACCACCGCCGCCCGTCATCGCGGCGAGCGTCGCGGTGGCGATGACCTGCACCGCCGCCGACCTGAGCCCGGTCATGACCAGGGGGTACGCCAGCGGCAGCTCGACCCGCACGAACAGCTGCCGCCCGGACATCCCCATCCCACGCGCCGCCTCCACCACCGACCGGTCCACCTCGCGCATGCCCGTGTACGCGTTGGTCAGCAGTGGCGGCACCGCGAAGAGGACCAGGGCGATCACCGTGGGCAGATCGCCCCGGGTGCGCAGGGGGGTCAGCAGCAGCAGTGCGAGCACCGCGAAGGTGGGCACCGCACGGCCGATATTGGAGATGTTCACCGCCAGGGTCCCGCCCCTGCCGATGTGACCGAGGTACAGGGCGACCGGCAGGGCGATGAGACAGGCCAGCGCGAACGCGATCCCGCTCACCGTCAGATGTTCGGTGAGCCGGCGTCCCGCGCCGCTCTCTCCGCTCCAGTTCGACCCCGTCGTGAGCCAGGTCAGGGCCTCGGTCAACTCGCCCATGATCAGCCCGTCCCATCCGTACGAGCCGCTCGGGGCGTCCGTATTCGGGTCCAGGGCGTCAGCAGGCGCTGTACGCCGAGCAGCAGCAGGTCGGCCACCACGGCCAGCAGCACACAGAGCACCGATGCGGTGAGCACCTGCGCCTTGAACAAGGTCGGCAGTGCGTCCTCGATGAGGTTGCCGAGACCGCCCTTGCCCACGATGGAACCGACCGTGGTCAGCGCGACGGTGGAGACCGTGGCGATCCGCACCCCGGCGAGCAGCGCGGGCAGCGCCAGCGGCAGTTCGACCTCCCAGAGCAGCCTGCCGGGGCCGTACCCCATCCCGCGGGCGGCCTCCCGGGCGTCCTCGGGCACCGCGGCGAGCCCGGCCATGATGTTCCGCACCAGGATGGTCAGCGAATAGAGGACGAGTCCGGTGATCACCAGAGCGGCCGAGAGACCGAAGAGCGGCAGCAGCAGCGAGAACATCGCCAGCGAAGGCACGGTGTAGAGCACGGTGGTCAGCCCGAGCACCGGCCCCGCGAAACCCCGGCCGCGACGCGCGAGCAGCGCCAGCGGGAGTGCCACCACGAGACCGATCGCCACCGACACCGCGGTGATCCAGACATGCTGGACGGTGGCGTCGGTCAGCTCCTGGCTGCGGGAGGTGACATACCGCCAGCAGACCCAGTCATTGGCCACCACACAGTCCGTGCCTGCCATGCCACCCCTCCCCCGGCCTCGGGCGTCCGTCGAAACCCTGTTCGTCCTGCTGTCCGGGGAGCCTAACCCTGACCACTGACAATGCCGAGAGGCGTCGCACGGCGGCAACATGGCTTTCACAATCGGCGCGTCACAATGGGGAATCATGATCCGGTTCGAGCACGTCACCAAGAAGTACGAGGACGGCACGACCGCCGTCGACAACCTCTCCTTCGAAGTCGCCGACGGCGAACTGGTCACGCTCGTCGGGCCGTCCGGCTGCGGCAAGACCACCACCATGAAGATGGTGAACCGGCTCATCGAGCCGACCGCCGGCCGGATATTCCTCGGCGGGGACGACATATCAGCCGTCGACCCCGTCGAGCTGCGCCGCCGGATCGGCTATGTGATCCAGCAGGTCGGCCTCTTCCCGCACCGGACGGTCCTCGACAACACCGCGACCGTCCCGCACCTGCTGGGCGTCAAGCGCGCCACCGCGCGCGCCCGCGCCGCGGAACTCCTCGACCTGGTAGGCCTGGACCCGGCCGTGTACGGCGGCCGCTACCCCGAACAGCTCTCCGGCGGCCAGCGCCAGCGGGTGGGCGTAGCCAGGGCGCTGGCCGCGGACCCGCCCGTGCTGCTGATGGACGAGCCGTTCGGCGCGGTCGACCCTGTGGTGCGTGAGCGGTTGCAGAACGAGTTCCTGACGCTGCAGAAGTCGCTGCGGAAGACCGTTCTGTTCGTCACCCACGACCTGGAGGAAGCGGTGCGGCTCGGCGATCGCATCGCCGTCTACGGCCAGGGTTCCATCGAACAGTTCGACGCCCCGGCCGTAGTGCTCGGCGCCCCGGCCACTCCGTATGTCGCCGATTTCGTCGGCTCCGACCGCGGACTCAAGCGGCTCTCCGTCACCCCCGTCGAGCCGGGGGATCTGGAGCAGCCGCCGGTGGTGCACACCGACGACCCGCTGCCATCCGGTCTCACCCACTGGGCCGTCGTGCTGGACCCCGGAGGAAGGCCGCACGGCTGGATCTCCGCAGAGCAAGCCTCCCTGGCCAGAGGCACGGTGGGCGAACACGCCCACCGGATGGACGCCCGGCTGCCCGTCGGCGCCTCGCTCAAGCAGGCCTTCGCCACCATGCTCCAGTACGACGCGGGCTGGATCGCGGTGACCGACGAGGCGGACAACGGGCGCTTCCTCGGCGTGCTGACCCCCGCCCGGCTGCACGAGGCACTGCGCCGATCCACCGCGGCCGACGCACAGGACATCCCGCGCGACGAAGTGGAACTGGAGACCGTCAGCGGCCGTTGAGCCTTCCGCTCAGCCACACCAGGCTCGGGGGGATCTCACGGCGCCAGGTGTTGAAGTTGTGCCCGCCGCTCTCCAGCGTGATCGACGAGACCCTGGCGGGCGCCCGCACCATGGCCAGGAACCGCCTGGTGCCCCGGTAGTTCTTCTCGCCGTGCCTGCTGGTGGTGACCAGCAGCGAAGTCCGCGGGGCCGGCCCGTGCGCGAGGGTCCACAGCAGATCGGCGCGCTGCTTCTCCCGTGCACTGCCCCGGAAGAGGTCGCCGGTCGTCGGGTCCTCGGCCGCCCGGTAGTAGGCGGAGAGCCCTGCCGCGGCTCCGTACATGTCCGGGTGATGCACCGCCAGCTTCAGCGCGCAGTAGCCGCCGGTCGAGTCCCCGATGGACCCCCAGTTCCGCGGGCCGGGGCCGATCCGGTACGCGGCGCGGACCGCGCCCGGCACATCGTCGGCGAAGAATGTCTCGGTCTGCGGTCCGCCCGGGATGTTCACGCACTCGGTGTCGCGCGGCGGCGCCACCGTCGGGCGCAGCATCACCAGCACCATCGGCCGCATCCTCCCGGCTTTGACCAGGTCGTAGGCGGTCTTCGGGAAGCGCAGCCCGTGAATGAGGTTCTCCGCCGTGCCGGGGTAGCCGGTGAGCACGACCGCTGCCGGAAAAGTTCGTTCGGCGTACGCCTTCTGGAAGTACTCCGGAGGCAGATAGACATAGGCCGAACTGGCTATCTTCGACGTGCGACCCTGGATCACGACCTGCTGTATGCGGCCTCCGACGGCGGGCCGGGCACCTCCCGGTACGTCCACCTGCCGTTCCGCCACCACCCGGACCCCCGCCGCGTGGTCGACGACCACGCCGGGCGTCTGCTCCCGGCCGATGAGGTCGGCCCAGGAGGCGTAGAAGAGAAAGGAGTTGTTGGCCATCAGCCCGACAGTGAGGAAGACCGTGAGCTGAGTGGCGAGCAGCAGACCTATCCGGCCGGCTATCGCCCGTATGCTGCGGCGGGCAAGGCGCGGCCAGAGCCAGACGGTGAGGGTGAAGAAGACGACGGCCAGCGCGGCGGCCAGCGCCAGAACCTTGTGACTGGTGAGACCCATGGTTTGCCGAGCTTTCTGCCGTGAGATTTTCCCTGGGGCGGATGAACCCGCCTCCCCGTTGCGCCGTCCTAGAGGGCACAAAATGTCCGGATGCCTCGCCGAGTGCGCGGCGGCCGGACACAGAACCTGTTGTGGAGCCGTGGGAAGCGATGTCTGTGCCGGTAGATGGGGATAAGTCGGTAATGGTTCCTGATCACGTCCGGCGGATCCTTCGCGGACCCCGTCCCGAATCGGTGCCCGCACTGATCGGGACGGCCTGTACGGTCGTCGGCCTGCTCGACGCGGCGGGCGGGATCTTCCCCCGCTTCAGGCACAGCCGCATGCACGCGGTGGCCGAAGTACTCCCCGGCACGCTCGGCCCGTTCACCGCGGCCCTCGCGCTCTGCTCGGGCGTGGTGCTCTTCCTGCTCGCACACGGCCTCAAACGCCGTAAACGCAGGGCCTGGCGGGCCGCGGTCGTGCTGCTGCCCGCCGGCGCGGTGTCGCAGTTCGTCTACCGCCACTCGGTCATCGGGGTGCTGATCTCCCTGGTGCTGCTGACCCTGCTCGTACGCCACCGCAGCGAGTTCGCCGCGCTGCCCGATCCCCGCAGCCGATGGCGGGCGCTGGCGAACTTCGTTCTGCTCGGAGCCGGTTCGCTGGGCCTCGGCCTGGTCATCGTCAGCGTTCATCCGGGCCTGGTCGTCGGCAGCCCCAGCATCGCCGACCGGCTCCAGCACGTGCTGTACGGACTCGTCGGGTTCGAAGGGCCCGTCGAGTATGCGGGCGACACCTCCTGGACCGTCGCCTACTCACTCGGCTCGCTCGGACTGCTCACCGCGGTCAGCACGATCTACCTGGCCTTCCGGCCGGAACATCCGGCCGCGAGCCTCACCGACGAGGACGAGGCGCAGCTGCGCGCCCTGCTCGCGAAGCACGGCGGACGCGATTCACTCGGCCACTTCGCACTCCGGCGCGACAAGGGCGTCGTCTTCTCGCCCAGCGGGAAGGCCGCCGTCTGTTATCGAGTGGTGTCCGGCGTGATGCTCGCCAGCGGCGATCCCATCGGCGACGTGGAGGCCTGGCCTGGGGCCATCGAGCGCTTCATGGACGAGGCCAAGGCGCACTCCTGGACCCCCGCCGTGATGGGCTGCAGCGAGACCGGTGGCGAGGTCTGGACCCGTGAGACCGGCCTGGACGCACTGGAACTCGGCGACGAGGCGGTGGTGGATGTCGTGGATTTCTCGCTCGCCGGGCGGGCGATGCGCAACGTACGCCAGATGGTGAAGCGCATCGAGCGGGGCGGTTACGAGACCCGGGTCCGGCGGGTCCATGATCTCGGCGAGGCCGAACTGGAGCGCATCAGGGCGGCCGCGGCGGCCTGGCGCGGAACCGACACCGAGCGCGGCTTCTCGATGGCGCTCGGACGGATCGGGGACCCCGGCGACGGCGACTGCGTGATCGCCACCGCACACCGGTCCGGCGGCCCCGAATCCCCCTTCGGCGACCTGAAGGCCGTCATCCACTTCGTCCCGTGGGGCAGCGACGGGATGTCCCTGGAACTGATGCGCCGCGACCGCGCCGCCGACCCCGGGATGAACGAACTGCTGATCGTGGCCTCTCTGGAAGCCGCCCCCCGGCTCGGCATCGAGCGGGTCTCCCTCAACTTCGCGATGTTCCGCTCCGCACTGGCGCGTGGCGAGAAGCTCGGCGCGGGACCTGTGCTGCGGGGGTGGCGGGCGCTGCTCGTCTTCCTCTCCCGCTGGTTCCAGATCGAGTCCCTGTACAAGTTCAACGCGAAGTTCCGGCCGCGCTGGGAGCCGAGGTTCGTGGTGTTCCGCAACACAAGCGATCTGCCGCGGATCGGACTCGCCGCGATGCAGGCGGAGGGATTCGTGAACCTGGGTCTGCCCTGGCCACTGGCGCGGCGGAGCCGGGTGGCAGGCCGGCCCTGCCCGCATCTGGTGGGTCGGGAGAGCGGGGCGCGGACGGTATGACGGGGCGGAGAGCGGCGCCGCGGTTGTTTCTCCCCTGCCGCCCGTGGAGTTTCCGGCCCGGTCCGCAGGCCTGAGCCGTGCATGCGAAGCCCCGGCCGCCCCGCGACGCCTGGCACGCACACTCGCCGCGTTGTCGGAGTCGGCTGAGCACGCCCCCCGTACACGGACAATCCTCCGACGTGCGATGGCACGCACCGGACGCCGCATGGCCCGCCCTTCGGGCGGACACCGCTACTGCTCACACACCGCCTAGGCTGGGGGCATGAGTACGTTGGACGGCCGGGGCCACGTCGCAGGGCTCCCCGAGTGGGACCGCTGCGCGGTCATGGGCGTCGTGAATGTGACGCCCGACTCCTTCTCCGACGGCGGCCGCTGGTTCGACACCACTGCCGCCGTCAAGCACGGCCTCGATCTCGTCACAGCGGGCGCCGACCTGGTGGACGTGGGCGGTGAGTCCACCCGCCCCGGCGCCAGCCGGGTCGACGCCGACGAGGAGCTCCGGCGGGTCGTACCTGTGGTGCGCGGTCTTGTCTCCGAAGGTGTCACCGTCTCCGTGGACACCATGCGGGCAGCCGTCGCCGAACAGGCCGTCGAGGCCGGCGCGAAACTCGTCAACGACGTCAGCGGAGGGCTCGCCGACCCCGCCATGATCCCGGCGGTCGCCGCCGCGGGGGCACCCTTCGTCGTGATGCACTGGCGCGGATTCAGCGAGTCGATGTCCGCCCGCGCGGTGTACCGGGACGTGGTCGGCGAGGTCGTGACCGAGCTGCGGGAGCGGGTGGCCGCCGCGGTCGCGGGCGGTATCGCACCGGAGCGGATCGTCGTCGACCCAGGCCTCGGCTTCGCCAAGGAGGCCGAGCACGATCTCGCCCTCGTCGCACACCTCGGTGAGCTCCGCGCACTGGGGCACCCGCTGCTGGTCGCCGCCTCCCGCAAACGCTTCCTGGGCCGGGTGCTGGCCCGGGAGGGCGCGGGACCGCCGCCCGCACGCGAGCGGGACGCCGCCACGGCCGCCGTCTCCGCGCTGGCCGCCCACGAGGGCGCCTGGGCCGTACGGGTCCACGAGGTGCGCGCGAGCGCCGACGCCGTCCGGGTGGCCCGTGCCGTCGAGGGAGCCAGATGACCGCGGGCACCGACATCGAAGAGATCGAGCTCGCCAACACCGCCTTCTACGAAACGATGGAGCGGGGCGACTTCGACGAGCTCTCCGGGCTCTGGCTGGAGGACGAGATCTCCTGCGTCCACCCCGGCTGGCCGGTTCTCTCCGGGCGCGGGGAGGTGCTCAGGTCGTATGCGCTCATCATGGCCAACACCGACTACATCCAGTTCTTCCTGACCGATGTGAAGGTCAATGTGATGGCCGACACAGCTCTGGTGACCTGCACCGAGAACATCCTCAGCGGCGGCCCCGCCGAGGAGGGCGGCGAGCTGGGCCCGCTGGTCGGGCAACTGGTGGTGGCCACCAACGTGTTCCGCAGAACCCCCGACGGCTGGAAGCTCTGGTCCCACCACGGGTCGCCCGTCCTCGCCGAGTCCGGTGAGGACGAGGGCGACGACGACGAGTCGCCCGCCTGAGTGGGAGTCGCCGTCACAGGGTTCGCCACCCCGGGCTGCGGGTAGGGGCGAGTACCACCCGCCTCTGGTTCTGTCCATAGCCCCCATGGACGGGCGCTGTCAGCACCCGCAGGTAGATTCGGGTGAGTGGCTGCGCCGACCGCACTCGGCGCGGGCCGCCCTACCGACGAAGAGCAGGAGTGATTCGCGTGGATCGTGTCGCGCTGCGCGGCCTCAAGGCCCGTGGGCACCATGGCGTCTTCCCCCGGGAACGCGAGGAGGGCCAGACCTTCATCGTGGATCTGGTGCTCAGCCTGGACACCCGCCCTGCGGCCGCCGAGGACGACCTGGCGAAGACCGTGCACTACGGCGTGGTCGCCGAGGAGGTCGTCGATGTGGTCAAGGGCGAGCCGGTCGACCTGATCGAGACTCTTGCCGAACGGATCGCCCAGCAGTGCCTCAAACACGAAGGGGTTCAGGAGGTCGAGGTGGTCGTGCACAAGCCGGATGCCCCGATCACCGTGCCCTTCGACGACGTGACCATCACCATCATCCGGAGCCGAGTATGACCGTGTATCCCAGCGGGCCGCAGAGCGACCCGACCGTGCAGCCGGTACCGGCCTCCGTGGTCGCCCAGGTCGATGCAGCCGATGTGACCCTGTCCAATCCGAAACGCGCCGTGATCTCCCTCGGCGCCAACCTGGGCAACCGGCTGGAGACCCTCCAGGGCGCCATCGATGCCCTGGAGGACACCCCGGGTCTGCGGGTCAAGGCCGTGTCCCCGGTCTACGAGACCGAGCCCTGGGGCGTCGACCCCGGCTCCCAGCCCTCGTACTTCAACGCGGTGGTGCTGGTGAAGACCACGCTCCCGCCGTCGTCCCTGCTGGAACGCGGCCAGGCCATCGAGGAGGCCTTCGACCGGGTCCGCGAAGAGCGCTGGGGACCGCGCACCATCGACGTGGACATCCTGGCGTACGCCGATGTGGTCTCCGACGACCCGCTGCTCACTCTCCCGCACCCCCGCGCCCATCAGCGCGCCTTCGTCCTGGTGCCGTGGCACGACCTCGATCCCCAGGCCGAGGTGCCGGGCCGTGGACCGGTCGCCGAGCTGCTCGCCGCGGTCGGCAGCGAGGGCGTCTTCCCGCGCGCCGACCTGGAACTCTGCCTGCCCGACTAGTCGTTAGCCTGTGAGGTGCGACGGTCGGTCTCCTGGGAAGCAGAGTTACGTGAAGCAACTTCGGCTCGGTGTGCTGGCCGGCCTGTTCATCGTTGCCGGAGTGCTGTCCTGGGCCGGTGCCCGGCTCTGGGACACGCTGGGCACCCTGCCCGGCGTGCCGCTGGCCGCCCCCATCGTGCTGGCGGCCATCGCGGTGGTGCTGCTGGCGACCGCGCTCTCCCTCCGGTCCCGCCTGCGCGCCCAGCGCGAGCGGCGTCCCGGAGCGAAGGGCGTGGACCCGCTGATGGCCGCCCGTGCGGTGGTCTTCGCCCAGGCCAGCGCGCTGGTCGCGGCACTGGTCTGCGGAATGTACGGCGGCACCGGGGTCTGTCTGCTCGGCTCCCTGGACGATCCGGCACGTCGAGACCAGGCCATCTACGCGGGCTTCTCGGTGTTGGCAGGGGTGGGCGTGGTCGCCGCCGCGTTCTTCCTGGAACGGGTGTGCAAGCTGCCCGACGACGAGGACGAGAACGGGCAGGGCGCGGCGGCCTGACACCCGGCAGGCCCCGCCTCCCGGGTGTCGGGCCGGCCGCAGCCCGGACCGGGCCGGCGGCCGCTGCGAGGGTCACGAACGGCGCGGCGCCCCCCGGTCACCGACAGGTCAGTGCGCGATGATCAGGCTCATCGCCTCGGCCCGGGTGGCGGGGTCGCGCAGCTGACCGCGTACCGCGGAAGTGATGGTCTTCGCACCGGGCTTGCGGACTCCGCGCATCGTCATGCACATGTGCTCGCACTCGATGACCACGATCACTCCGCGCGGCTCCAGTATCGACATCAGCGACTCGGCCACCTGTGTGGTGAGGCGCTCCTGGACCTGCGGGCGCCGGGCGTAGACGTCGACGAGCCTGGCCAGCTTCGAAAGGCCGGTGATCTTTCCGTCGGTGGACGGGATGTACCCGACGTGCGCGACACCGGTGAACGGCACCAGGTGGTGCTCGCAGTGGCTCTGCACCTCGATGTCCTTCACCAGGACCATTTCGTCGTGGCCCAGGTCGAATGTGGTCGTCAGGACATCCTCGGGGCGCTGGTGCAGGCCGGCGAAGATCTCCTTGTACGCGCGCGCCACCCGGGCCGGGGTCTCCAGCAGGCCCTCGCGGTCCGGATCCTCTCCGACGGCGATGAGAAGCTCACGCACGGCGTTCTCGGCCCGCTTCTCGTCGAATTCACGGACGGGGCTCGCGCTGTCCAGCGTTATCGGGTCGGTCATCTGTGCCTCGCTCCGTGAAAGAAAAATGCCGCGTCCCCCAGGCTAGAACCTGGGGGACGCGGCATGCATTCCGGGGCTACCGGGACGGAGACGGCTCACGACCGGCGTGCGATCAGCTCTCCGGCCTGTCCTCGGGCACCGACTCGATGGCGTTGTCCACCGGGGTGGCGCCGTTGGTGACCGCACCGACCGCGCCGTTGGTGAGCGCCAATTCCCTCGGCGAGAGCACCGGGGGCCTGGTCGACGGCGTACGCCGGGTGGAGCCGGTCCACGCGGGGCGGGCCGGGCGCTTCACGATGCCGGAGAAGACCTCGGCGATCTGCTCCTTGTTCAGCGTCTCCTTCTCGAGAAGCTGCAGGACCAGATTGTCGAGAACGTCGCGGTTCTCGACGAGGATTTCCCAGGCCTCGTTGTGCGCGGTCTCGATGAGCTTCTTGACCTCTTCGTCGACCAGCGCGGCGACCTCTTCCGAGTAGTCGCGCTGATGACCCATCTCCCGCCCGAGGAAGGGTTCGGAGTTGTCGCCACCGAACTTGATCGCGCCGAGACGCTCGGTCATGCCGTACTGCGTGACCATCGCGCGAGCGGTGGCCGTGGCCTTCTCGATGTCGTTGGCGGCGCCGGTGGTCGGGTCGTGGAAGACCAGTTCCTCGGCCGCGCGCCCGCCCAGCATGTACGCCAGCTGGTCGAGCATCTCGTTGCGCGTGGTCGAGTACTTGTCCTCGTCGGGCAGGACCATGGTGTAACCCAGGGCTCTGCCTCGGGACAAGATCGTGATCTTGTGGACCGGGTCCGAGTTGGGAGATGCCGCCGCGACCAGGGCGTGTCCGCCCTCGTGGTACGCGGTGATCTTCTTCTCCTTGTCGGACATGATCCGGGTCCGCTTCTGCGGGCCCGCCACGACGCGGTCGATCGCTTCGTCCAGTGAGTCGTTGTCGACGAGCTTGTGATTGCCGCGCGCGGTGAGCAGCGCGGCCTCGTTCAGCACGTTCGCCAGGTCGGCACCGGTGAAGCCGGGCGTACGGCGGGCAACGGCACCCAGGTCGACATCCGGGGCGACCGGCTTGCCCTTCTGGTGGACCTTGAGGATCTCCAGACGGCCCTGCATGTCCGGACGGTCGACCGCGATCTGCCGGTCGAAACGGCCGGGACGCAGCAGCGCCGGGTCGAGGATGTCCGGACGGTTCGTGGCGGCGATCAGAATGACGCCGCCCTTCACGTCGAAGCCGTCCATCTCGACGAGCAGCTGGTTGAGCGTCTGCTCGCGCTCGTCGTGACCACCGCCGAGACCCGCACCACGGTGCCGGCCGACGGCGTCGATCTCGTCGACGAAGACGATCGCGGGAGCGTTCGCCTTGGCCTGCTCGAAGAGGTCACGCACCCGGGACGCACCGACACCGACGAACATCTCGACGAAGTCGGAACCGGAGATCGAGTAGAACGGGACGCCGGCCTCACCCGCGACGGCGCGTGCGAGCAGCGTCTTGCCCGTACCCGGCGGGCCGTACAGCAGGACACCCTTGGGGATCTTGGCGCCGACGGCCTGGAACTTCGCCGGCTCCTGCAGGAACTCCTTGATCTCGTGGAGTTCCTCGACCGCCTCGTCGGACCCCGCCACATCGGAGAAGGTCGTCTTGGGGGTGTCCTTGGTGATCAGTTTGGCCTTGGACTTCCCGAACTGCATGACGCGGGAGCCGCCGCCCTGCATCTGGTTCATCAGGAAGAGGAAGACCACGACGATGAGCACGAAGGGCAGCAGCGAGAGCAGAATTCCGACGAACGGATTCTGCTTCGACGGCGAGACCGTGTAGCCCTTCGCGATGTCGCCGCTGTCGACCTTGCTCTGCAGCTTGGCGGCGAGGGCAGTGCCCTGCGCATCGCCGATGTAGTTCGACTGGAACTTGCTGCCGGACTCGCCGGCGAGCTTCTGGCCGTCCTTCAGTTCGACCTTGATGACGTTCTCGTCACCCGTCGTGACCTTGGCCTGCTCGACCTGGTTCTTGTCGATCGCCTGGACGACCTTAGAGGTGTCCACTGACTTGTAGCCGCCCGACGAGCCGACGACCTGCATCAACACGACCACGGCGAGGACGGCCAGCACGATCCACATGACCGGCCCACGGAAGTATCGCTTCACGTCCATCCATACGGGGCGGAACTACGCCCCGTCCCTCCTGCCCGTAGGTAAATGCTGCTGTGAGTAAAGACTGTTCTTCGGACGGTACCCCAGCATCGGAGCCGGTGACCGCACAGGACCACTGACGATCCTGTCTTCCCCTGCTCCAACGGCGGGAACCAGGTGAGGGTTCCCGTTCGGCTCACGGCTGAACCCGTGGGGCCGTCCGGCGGAACCGGACGGCCTCAGCCGCCGTAGACGTGCGGTGCCAGGGTGCCGACGAAGGGCAGGTTGCGGTACTTCTCGGCGTAGTCGAGGCCGTACCCGATGACGAACTCGTTCGGGATGTCGAACCCGACCCACTTCACGTCGAGAGAGACCTTCGCCGCGTCCGGCTTGCGCAGCAGGGTGCAGACCTCGAGCGACTCGGGCTCGCGGGATCCGAGGTTCGAGAGCAGCCAGGAGAGCGTGAGACCCGAGTCGATGATGTCCTCGACGATCAGGACGTGCTTGCCCTTGATGTCGGTGTCGAGGTCCTTGAGGATCCGCACGACGCCCGAGGACTGGGTACCCGCGCCGTACGAGGACACCGCCATCCAGTCCATCGTGACCGATGAGGACAGTGCGCGGGCGAGGTCCGCCATCACCATCACGGCACCCTTGAGAACGCCCACGAGCAGGACGTCCTTGCCCGCGTACTCCGCGTCGATCTTCGCGGCCAGTTCCGCCAGCTTGGCGTCGATCTCTTCCTTGGTGATGAGCACCGACGCGAGGTCGGTGCCCATGTCTTTCTCGTTCACCCGGGCCACTTTCGGTTGCTTGTGCTTCAGCTTCAGGCTCAGCTCGGTTTCGGACCGCCTGGCCGGATGACCAGTCTGCCACCCTGCCGTTGGGCCTCGACCCGGCCGGGGAGGTTGATGGCTCCCTGCCCCCGCCAGCCGGTGATCAGCCGGTCGATCTCCTCGATGTGGCGGGCGAAGAGAGAACCTGCGGGGGCGCCCGCCGCGATGGCCGTGCGCCGCAGCACGCGGCGGCGGACGGCAGGCGGCAGGGCCTGGAGCTTGCCGCACACCAGCCGGCCCGCCTCGTCCCTGACGGCGGCCTCGGCGTCCGCCGCCCAGGCGTCCAGGGCGTCGGCGTCGTCGCGGGAGAGGCGGGCCGTACGGGCCAGGGCCTCCACCACACCTTTGCCGAGCGACTTCTCCAGTGCGGGGAGACCCTCGTGGCGCAACCGGGAGCGGGTGTACGCGCGGTCGGTGTTGTGCGGGTCGTCCCAGACCGGGATGTGCTGAATCAGACAGGCCTTGCGGGCCGTCTGCCGGTCGAGCTGGAGGAAGGGGCGCCGGTAGCGTCCGGCCGTCCCCGAGACGGCCGCCATCCCGGAGAGTGAGCGGATACCGGAGCCGCGGGCGAGACCGAGCAGGACGGTCTCAGCCTGGTCGTCACGGGTGTGGCCGAGCAGGACGGCCGCGGCCCCGTGGCGCTCGGCCACGGCGTCGAGCGCGGCGTATCTGGCGTCCCTGGCGGCTGCTTCGGGTCCGCCTGCCTTGCCGACGGCGACAGCGACGGACTCGACGGGGTCGAGGCCGAGCCCGGCCAGGCGGGAGACGACCTCGGCGGCGCGGAGGTCCGAGCCGGCCTGGAGGCCGTGGTCCACTGTGACGCCGCCGGCGCGGACGGCGAGCTTTCCGGCCTCGAAGGCCAGGGCGGAGGCGAGCGCCATGGAATCGGCACCACCGGAGCACGCGACCAGCACCAGTGGCTGTCGCTGCTCGTACGGGGTGCCGCCCGGGCCGGTACCGCCGGAGGATCGGGGGGGATGGCTACTGCTCGCGAGAAGTGCGGAGTGCTCGTTCAGTACGTCGTGGAGTACGCGGCGAACCGCGAGGCGTATCGCCGCGACCGCTGGATGGGGACCCATGTCCGGTGCCCTTCGCTGGAGTTGGGGGGTGCATCGGGGGAAGATGGCCAAGTCACACAGAGTGCATAGATGGTGACAGAACCGGGCCGTTCCCCGAGCATTGCACGCCAACCCCCCGCCTACGGTCCCTCGGACGGGTGAATAGCACGGCGTCCTTCTGCCGCAGGCCTGATCAGGATGCAGAGTCTCCCTTACGGTGCACCCGCGCGATCCACTCCGCCGGAGCGGCGATTTCCGCTTTGGTGGGAAGCGTGTTCGGTGAGGTCCAGACGCGGTTGAAGCCGTCCATGCCGACCTCGTCGACGACCGTCCGCACGAACCGCTCGCCGTCCCGGTACTGCCGGAGCTTGGCGTCGAGGCCCAGAAGCTTGCGCAGCGCCTGGTCGAGCCTGCCCGCCCCGCGGGCCCTGCGCTGCTGGAACTTCTCGCGGATCTCGTTGACGGAGGGCACCACCTCGGGGCCGACGCCGTCCATCACGTAATCGGCGTGCCCTTCGAGCAGGGACATCACGGCGGTGAGCCGGCTGAGGATCTCGCGCTGGGCCGGGGTCTGCACCAGCTCGACGAGTGAACCGCCGCTCTCGTCCTCCTCGCCCTCGGGGCGACCGCCCGCGAGTGACTGGGCCGCTTCCCGCAGTCGTTCGAGCACCGTCATCGGGTCGATGTCCGTCTCACTGAGGAACGACTGAATTTCGCCCTCGAGATGGTCGCGCAGCCAGGGCACGGCGGTGAACTGGGTGCGGTGGGTCTCCTCGTGCAAGCAGACCCAGAGGCGGAAGTCGTGCGGCTCGACTTCGAGCTCGCGCTCGACATGGACGATGTTCGGGGCGACCAGCAGCAGGCGTCCGCCTCCGCCCGCCGGCATGTCGCGGCCGGCCGGGGCGAAGGTCTCGTACTGGCCGAGTACCCGGGAGGAGAGGAAGGACAGCAGCATGCCCAGTTCGACGCCTGTCACCTTGCCGCCGACCGCACCGAACACGGCTCCGCCCGGCGTGTTTGCCCGGCGGTTCTGCATCTTCTCCATCAGCGGCTTCAGGATTTCCCGGAAGCCGGCCACATTGGCCTTCACCCAGCCTGCCCGGTCCACCACGAGCACCGGGGTGTCCGCCAGGTCCGTGTCCTCCGGGATCATCCGGGTGAAGGCCCGGACATGCTCCTCGGCGGACTTGGCGTGCCGCCGCAGTTCAGCGACCACCGCCCGGGCTTCGTCCCTGCTGACGTCCGGACCCTGCTTCGCGAAGCGGGTCGCGGTCGCCATGGCGAGGTTCCAGTCGACCATCTCGGCACCACCGATGCGCGTCATGCGTCAACCGTACGTGCTGGGCTGCGCGCACGGTGAGGTGTCGGGGCCGCCGGTGCGCGGGCTCTGCGCGGCTATTGCGCACAGCCGCAGGAGGCGACCGCCGTGCCGAGGCGGTCCAAGGCCGACTCCGCCTCCGCCGCTGAGGCCGTACCGGACGCCATGAAGGCGAAGGCGAGCAGCCTGCCCCTGTCGTCCACCACGGTGCCGGCCAGGGTGTTCACACCAGTCAGCGTGCCGGTCTTGCCGTGCAGCAGACCGGTGGCGCGGGAGGCGTCGGTGTAGCGCGCCCCGAGTGTGCCGCTGAACCCCGCGACCGGGAGACCGGTCAGCACCGGGCGCAGTTCCGGGTGCGCCGGTTCACCGGACCGGCTCAGCAGGGTGGCCAGCAACCCCGCCGAGACCTTGTCGTGCCGGTCGAGACCGCTGCCGTCGGCGAATCGGGCCCCGTCCAGCGGCATGCCGAGCTTCTTGAGCTGCGCCGCCACCGCCCGCCCCGCGCCCTCGAAGCTCGCCGGCCTGCCGGTGGCCAGCGCGGTCTGCCGGGCGACGGCTTCCGCGATGTCGTTGTCGCTGTTGGTGAGGGCTCTCTCGACGAGGTCGGAAAGGGGCGCGGAGTACGTCCTCGCGACCGGCTCGGAGTGCGGCGGGGCCTCGCCGTGGGCCGGGGCACGCGAGGAGCCGACGTGCCGGTCGGCCAGCAGCCCGGCGAAGGCACGGGCCGCGTCGCCGGCCGGGTCGCCGCTGCGCGGGGCGGGCCCGTGGTCGCTCGTTTCCAGCCGCCCCTCGTCCGTCATCAGCGCGCTGACCGGGGCGATGTTGTCGTTGGGGCCGATGGGGTGCTGCGCGGGTCCCGAGTACAGCGAGGTGTCGTAGCCGAGACGTACCGACGTGACGCCCCGGTCGCGCAGGACCCGGACGGTCTCGTCGGCGAGTGCGCGCAACCGGTCCCGGTCCAGCGTCGGGTCGCCACCGCCCTCCAGGGTCAGCCGCTTGCCGTCCGGGCTCGCGGAGACCGTGGTGGCGATCCGGTGGCCGGGGCCGAGCGCCGAGAGACCGGCGGCCATGGTCGCCAGCTTGACCGTGGACGCCGGGGTCATGGCCCGGTCCGGCTTCGACCCGAAGAGCCGTTCGCCGGTGGCGGTGTCGATCACGACTCCGCTGCGGACCGGACCGAGTGCCGGATCGTCCATCAGCGGGCCGAGCACCTTGCCGAGCCCCTTCCCGGTGGGTGTCGCCGCACGGCCGAGCGCGGCCAGCACCGCCGGGGCGCTCGGGGCGGCCGCCGGGGCACTGGGACGCGCGGGGTGTCCGTGATCTGCGCCACCTGTCCGGCCCCTGGCGGCCGCCCAGTCCCGCTCGGCCTTACGCTGACCTGAGTCCCAGGGTCCGGACGCCACGATCAGCCCGGCCGCGAGCGCCAGACCGATCACGGCGGAGGCCGCCGCGAGCTGCCATGTCGTCACCTTCGGCATCGCCGGTCCAGGCATCGTCACCTTCGGCATCGGCACCTCGGAGCAGCCCCTTTCGCGATCACACATCGTCGTGGGGGACACTTAACCACTGCGTTTGCTGCGAGCACGGCACCCGGCGGGCTCGGCAGGACGCAGCACCACTCGAAGTCAGTGTTGATCATGGAGGAGCCACCCGTGGAGTTCGACGTCACCATCGAGATCCCGAAGGGTTCGCGGAACAAGTACGAGGTGGACCACGAGACCGGGCGGATCCGTCTGGACCGTCGGCTCTTCACCTCTACCAGCTACCCCGCGGACTACGGATTCGTCGAGAACACCCTCGGCGAGGACGGCGACCCGCTGGACGCCCTGGTCCTGCTGGACGAGCCCACCTTCCCCGGCTGTGTCATCAAGTGCCGCGCCATCGGGATGTTCCGGATGACCGACGAGGCGGGCGGCGACGACAAGCTGCTCTGCGTGCCGGCCTCCGACCCGCGCGTCGAGCACCTGCGCGACATCCACCATGTGTCGGAGTTCGACCGCCTGGAGATCCAGCACTTCTTCGAGGTCTACAAGGACCTGGAGCCCGGCAAGTCCGTCGAGGGCGCCGACTGGGTCGGCCGCAGCGACGCCGAGGCCGAGGTCGAGGCCTCGTACAAGCGCCTTCAGGCGCAGGGCGGCTCGCACTGATCCCGGTGCGGCCCCGGTGCTGAGGCGCCACTGAACTGCCTGCTGCGGGCGGTGCACTCTTCCGGGTGCACCGCCCTCAGTGCGTCCCCGGGCGGCGGGAACCGTATCCGTGTCCATACTGGGCAGGCGGCAGGCACACACACACGGAAGAGGTCGGAGCGGAGCGAGTGGTCGCTGAGTCGGAAGGTCCGGAGGGCCACAAGCCGCAGTCGGACGAGGTACGGAGCGCGTTCGTACCGCCGGCGGGCACGGGCTCCTCCCCCGCGGTCACTCCCGAGGACGGGTCGACCACCTCGGAATTCTCCGTACCCGCGGGCTTCTCCGCAGAGGCCGCGGCCGAACCCGAAGGCTCCGCCTTCACCACGCCGCAGACCTACAGCGCCCAGAACTCGCCGCCCGCCTTCACCCCCGCCCATGGCATTCCCATGATCAGGCTGGCCAAGGAGGCGCCCTGGCAGGACCGGATGCGCACCATGCTGCGGATGCCGGTCCACGAACGGCCCGCCCTGGAGGCCGCGCAGAAGCACGAGGAGGACTCGGGGCCCGCCGTCCCCCGTGTGCTGGACCTGACGCTGCGTATCGGCGAGCTGCTGCTCGCCGGCGGTGAGGGAGCCGAGGACGTGGAGGCGGCGATGTTCGCCGTCACCCAGGCGTACGGGCTCCAGCGCTGCGAGCCGACGGTCACCTTCACGCTGCTGTCGATCTCCCACCAGCCCTCGCTGGTCGACGATCCGGTCACGGCGAGCCGGACGGTGCGCCGCCGGGGCACCGACTACACCCGACTGGCCGCCGTCTACCACCTGATCGACGACATCACGTCCGAGGACGTCGATGTGTCACTGGAAGAGGCATACCGCGGCCTGGCCGTGATCCGCCGTAACCGCCACCCCTACCCCGGCTGGGCGCTGACCGTCGCCAACGGCCTGCTGGCCGGTGCGGCATCGGTACTGGTCGGTGGTGGCGCACTGGTCTTCCTGGCGGCCATGGTGGGCGCCATGATGGGCGACCGGCTCGCCTGGCTGCTCGCCGGGCGCGGGCTGCCGGAGTTCTACCAGTTCGCGGTGGCCGCGATGCCCCCCGCGGCGGTGGCGGTGGCGCTCACGCTCGCCCATGTGCCCAATCTCCGCGCATCGGCGGTCATCACCGGTGGGCTGTTCGCCCTGCTGCCGGGAAGGGCGCTGGTCGCCGGGGTGCAGGACGGTCTGACCGGTTACTACATCACCGCGTCGGCGCGTCTGCTGGAGGTCATCTACTTCTTCATCTCGATCGTCATCGGTGTGCTGATCGTGATCTACCTGGGTCTCGAACTCGGCGCCGACCAGCTGGACGCGGAGGCGGCGCTGCACACCGTCGACCGGCCCGTGGTGCAGATCCTCGCCTCGATGCTGCTGACCTTCGCCTTCGCGATCCTGCTCCAGCAGGACCGCTCCACGGTGCTGGTGGTGACGCTCAACGGAGGTGTGGCCTGGGTGATCTACGGAGGGCTGCACTACGCGGCGAACCTGTCTGCGGTGCCGTCGACGGCCGTCGCCGCGGGCCTGGTGGGGCTGTTCGGGCAGCTGTTCTCGCGCTACCGCTACGCATCCGCGCTGCCCTATGTGACCGCGGCGATCGGGCCGCTGCTGCCCGGTTCCGCGTCGTACTTCGGAATGCTGTACATCGCGCACAACGATCTCGACAAGGGACTGGCCTCGCTGATCAAGGCGGCGGCGCTGGCCCTGGCGATCGCCGTGGGGGTCAATCTCGGCGGCGAGATCTCACGGCTGTTCATGTGGGCGCCCGGCGTGGTGGGCGGCCAGCGCAGGGCCGCGAAGCGGACCCGCGGCTTCTAGGGCCGTGCGCGGGCGGAGCGGCCCGTTCTCCCCGGCGTGCGGGGCCGTCACCGCCTGGCGTGGCGTCCCCGCTGAGCGGCGGGCGACGCCTCGCCCTCCTGGGTCCGCTCCGTACCGCCGTCCTTCTTCGCCTTGGAACGGGCCCGCAGGAACTCGATCGCGATCGGCACGACGGAGACCAGCACGACCGCGACCAGGATCAGCTCGATGTGCGCGTTGACGAAGGCGACCTTGCCGAGCGCCGCTCCCAGCAGCGTGACACCCACGCCCCAGAGCGTGCCGCCGATGACGTTGTAGATCGCGAACGAGCGGTAGTTCATCCTGCTGACGCCCGCGATGATCGGCGTGAAGGTCCGCACGATCGGCACGAATCGCGCCAGCACCAGCGACTTCGGGCCGTACCGCTCGAAGAACTCGTGTGCCTTCTCGACGTTCTCCTGCTTGAAGAGCCTGGAATCGGGGCGCTTGAAGAGCGAGGGGCCGACCTTGCGGCCGAAGAGGTATCCGACCTGGTCGCCGGCTGCCGCGGCGATCGCCACCAGGACACACACCAGCCACAGCGGAGTGCCGAGCTTGTCCGTGGTGACCAGCAGACCTGTGGTGAAGAGGAGCGAGTCACCGGGCAGGAAGAAACCGATCAGCAGGCCGGACTCGGCGAAGACGATCGCCAGCAGACCGGCAACACCGAACGTACTGATCAGATAGTCCGGGTCCAGCCAGCTCGGTCCGAGCGCGAGAGTGGTCACGGGTTCCGGGCTCCTGGGGTCAGTCGGCATGGGTGCCATGCGGGATTGGCTGGCCAAAGTTATCAACGCCTATGAGCGTTTCCTGGTTCCAGGGCCCCCGTGAAGGTGCGATATGAGCATTTACCGGCAATGGTGATCGGCAGGAGGTGGATGCCGATGAGCATCGAGGATTACGGCGGCGGGCAGACCCCACAGTCCGACGTTCTGGTGGTCACGACGAACGACATCCCGGGTTACGCGGTACAGCAGGTGATCGGCGAGATCTTCGGGCTCACGGTCCGCTCGCGGCATCTGGGCAGCCAGATCGGGGCCGGGCTGAAGTCCATGATCGGCGGCGAGCTCAAGGGACTGACGAAGACCCTGGTGGAGACCCGGAACCAGGCCATGGACCGGCTGATCGAGCAGGCCAGGGCCCGGGGGGCCAATGCGGTGCTCGCCATGCGCTTCGACGTGACGGAGGCGGCCGACATCGGGACCGAGGTGTGCGCCTACGGCACCGCGGTCGTGATCAGCCGGCAGTGACGCGGGGCCGTGCGGGCCGGCTCCCCCGGCCCGCACCGCTCCCGGGCGCCCGCGCCGCCGAGCGGCGGCCCGCCACCGCCACGACCGGGTGCGCCTGCTGCCCGCCGTCTGGACCCGCTCCGCGTGCGGGTGCCCGACCGGTTACGTATCGTCACATCGATGCCCTGCCCCTCCGAGGAAGGTGAGCCCCAACGATGGCACTGCACCGAGGCGCACACCGGTCCCAGGATTCCGACGGAGAGCGCAAGGTCGCCGTCAACCCCTTCTTCGGCGAGGCCAATCCGGTCGCGGGCATGGACACCGCCCCGCCGAAGCACCGGCTCGCGGAGACCCCCCTGCCGCCGTCGACCGCCTTCCAGCTGGTCCATGACGAGCTGATGCTGGACGGCAACTCCCGGCTCAATCTCGCCACCTTCGTCACCACCTGGATGGAGCCACAGGCGGGAGTACTGCTGGCCGAGTGCCGGGACAAGAACATGATCGACAAGGACGAGTACCCGCGGACCGCGGAGCTGGAGCGCCGCTGCGTCTCGATGCTCGCCGATCTCTGGAACGCGCCCGACCCGTCCGCCGTCGTCGGCTGTTCGACCACCGGCTCCAGCGAGGCGTGCATGCTCGCCGGGATGGCGCTCAAGCGCCGCTGGTCGCAGCGGGCCTCGAAGCGGCAGGAAGGCAGCCGCTATCCCGGCGCCGCCCGGCCCAACCTCGTGATGGGCGTGAATGTCCAGGTCTGCTGGGAGAAGTTCTGCAACTTCTGGGAGGTCGAGGCACGCCAGGTCCCCATGGAAGGCGATCGCTTCCATCTGGACCCGCAGGCAGCGGCCGATCTGTGCGACGAGAACACCATCGGGGTGGTGGCCGTACTGGGCTCCACCTTCGACGGCAGCTACGAGCCGGTCGCCGAGCTCTGCGCGGCACTGGACGCCCTCCAGGAACGCACAGGCCTGGACATCCCGGTCCATGTCGACGGGGCGTCGGGCGCGATGGTCGCCCCCTTCCTGGACACGGACCTGGCCTGGGACTTCCGGCAGCCCAGGGTCTCCTCCATCAACACCTCGGGCCACAAGTACGGCCTGGTGTACCCGGGCGTCGGCTGGGCCCTGTGGCGCTCATCCGCCGAACTGCCCGAGGAACTGGTCTTCCGGGTCAACTACCTGGGCGGCGACATGCCGACCTTCGCCCTCAACTTCTCCCGGCCGGGGGCGCAGGTCGTCGCGCAGTACTACACCTTCCTGCGCCTTGGCCGGGAGGGCTTCAGAGCCGTCCAGCAGACCACCCGGGATGTGGCCATGCGGCTGGGCGAACGCATCGAGGAACTGGGTGACTTCCGGCTTCTCACCCGGGGCAACGAGCTACCGGTGTTCGCCTTCACCACCGCGCCCGGCGTGTCGAGCTTCGACGTCTTCGACGTGTCCCGCCGGCTGCGCGAGCGGGGATGGCTCGTGCCCGCGTACACCTTCCCGGAGAACCGGACGGATCTGTCGGTGCTGCGGGTGGTCTGCCGCAACGGCTTCTCGGAGGATCTGGGGGACCTGCTGATGGGGGACCTGGAATCGTTGCTGCCGGAACTGCGGAGGCAGTCGGGGCCCGCGGAGCGGAGCGCGGCGGAGGCGACGGCCTTCCACCACTGAGGGGCCGCCGGGCCCGGCAGCCCTCATCGCCCTCGCCCCGGATCTCCGTTTCCCTGGCAGATCTCTGTCCACAGGCTGTGGACAAGGAATCCGCTCGGAGCGCCGTCCCACGGTGACGGCGACTTCCCCGGCCCGGTCCATAACGGCGGTGAACGTACCGGCCCGGAACCCGGATCGACCCCGCCGAGGGCGGCGACATCGCGGTGGACGCGCCGGACTGCGGTGAGGCTTACGGCAGTTGTGTCCGCACCCAGCGTTGACCGTCTCCGGCGGCTGCGATCACGACCACCGGCGGGCGTTCCCGGGGCAGGGCCAGACCTACCCTTGCCGTATGGAAGACCTATGGACACGGTGACCGACCGGGCGTTCGCCGCGGCGCTCTACACCGAGGCGGACGACGGCCTGGACACCGGGGCGTCGCTGCTGGCCGCCGACCCCCGGGCCGACGCGGAGCTCACCCGCCGCGGCGAGGACTTCCTGCGCCGGGCCTGGCAGCGAGGCTGGCAGCCGTCCGACGTCGTCAGGGTCGTCCGCCGCGATCTGACCGAACCGCACGTCGAGCTGCTGTCGTCCCTGATCCTCTCCGAGGTACGGGCGTACGACGTGCTGCCGCCGCGCTGGCAAATCCAGCTGGACGAACTGGAAGGGCCGGGCGGATCGGCCGCACGGGACCGCAGGCCGGACCGTTTCGCACAGGCCACCGTCGCTCTCGAGCTGTACCGGCTGCTGCTCCGGCTTCCGTCGATCGAGCCGGTGGGGGCGGCCCCCGGCACGTGCGGCGCGGTACCACCGCCGCACCACGCCGAGCCACGCGCGCTCACCCGGATCCGCGCGCTGCTCGCCAAGGCCGAGGCGACGGGCTACCCGGCGGAGGCCGAGGCACTGAGCGCGAAAGCCCAGGAGCTCATGGCGCGGCACAGCATCGACGAGGCCAGGCCGGCGGCGGACGGCCGGCCGGAGGGCGCCCCGGCGGCCTGCCGGATCGGGGTCGACGCCCCCTATGAGACCGCGAAGGCGGTCCTTCTCGACGCCGTCGCCACCGCCAACCGCTGCCGCGCCGTCTGGAACGGCGCCTTCGCCTTCTCCACGGTTGTCGGCTTCGAACCGGACCTGGAGGTCGTCGAGCTGCTGTACACCTCACTGCTGGTGCAGGGAACCGCGGCGATGACCCGGGCCGAGGCGGCCCAGCGGGCGGGAGGAAGGCGCCGCACGAAAACCTTCCGCCAGTCCTTCCTGATGGCCTACGCGAGCAGGCTCGGCCACCGTCTGGCCGAGGCCACCGGGCAGGTGGCGGCCGAGGAGCCCAGCCTGCTTCCCGTGCTGGCGGCACGGGACGTGGCGGTGGTGTCCGAGGCTGAGCGGATGTTCCCGCGGACGACGGTCAGCCGGGTCCGGGGCGGATCGGTCGCGGACGAGGCCGGGTGGGTGGGAGGCACCGCCGCGGCGGACGAGGCCCGGGTGGAAGGGCGGGACTCCGCCGGGCCGGGTCTCTCCCGCATCCGCCCCGCCCCGTGATCCGGGAGCGAGGCGGCCGGCCAGGACCGTTTCCGGCGCACCCCTCAGGAACCTGACGGATCGCCAGGAATCTTCTTCCCGTCGGTCTTCCTGAAGGTGTCCTTGACACCCGAGTTCCACGACACGGACAGTGTCTTGCCGTCAGCGGATTCGACCGAGCCCGCCGTGCGGTCGGTGTTTCCGTCGGGGCACTTGAGCGACAGCTTCGCAGCGTCGGTGATGGTACCCGAGCACACCGCCCCGCCGAGCAGCACGGCCTTCCGGCCCTGGATCACCATCACCGTGGACTTGCCGGCGGTGGTGGCGACCCAGCTGCCCTCGACGTCCGCCGCCTTGGCGCCACCGGTACCGCCGGCACCTCCGGCGTCCGCACCGGCGCTGCCCCCGCCGGAGGTCGCGGACGGCGTGGGGGCACTGGTACCGCTGTCGCGGGCGGGGGCGGAATCGTTGTCGTCACTGCTGGAACAGCCGCTGATCACCAGGGCGGCCATCAGGCCGGCTGCCGCGAAGGTGGTGGTACGTACGAGCCTGTGCACTGCTTCCCCTTCGTTCGAAAGACGGAACGCGCCAAGCTACCAGGGAGCCGGATCGGGCTTTCGTACGTCTAGATGAGTGAGCACAGGTTCTGGGCGAAGCTGTAGCGGGACGAACACCGCCCGTGCACGTGCATTTGCTCATGCATCTGCATATGAACACAGCTATGATCCAGCACAGTTGACATCTGTACTTCCGCACTTCTGTCCTTCCCGGGAGCTACCTGTGCACCACCCGTACAACGGCATGGCGGCAACAGAACTGCACGGGGTCGTCTGGCAGAAGAGCGAGCAGAGCAACTCCCAGGGATCCTGCGTGGAGTTCGCCAGCCTGCCCGGCGGAGAGGTGGCGGTACGCAATTCACGCCACCCCGAAGGACCCGCTCTCGTCTACACGCGGGCCGAAATAGCAGCGATGCTGCACGGCGCCAAGGCCGGGGAGTTCGACCACTTGGCGGCGGAGCAGAGCTGAGGGCCCCGGGGCGCGAGGCACCCGTCCACCGGGGGTCATCGGGACCACCGGGACTGCGGGGCCACGGAGGATTGCGGGATGGTTCTCAGTCGGCTGCGTGCAGCCGGAACAGCGCCCACACCACCTTGCCGCGCAGCGTCCCCGCCAGCGGGTGCCAGCCCCAGCTGTCGGCGAAGGAATCCACCAGAAACAGGCCACGACCCGACTCCGCCGCGAAATCCCCGGAGTTCCCCGCAACGGGGCTCTCCTGGCTGGGATCGCGCACCGCACACACCAGCCGTGAGGTCCACCGCATCAGATGCAAGCGGACCGGGGCGTCCTCGGTGCGCGGGGCGTCAGCGGGCAGGGCATGCCGCAGCGCGTTGGTGACGAGTTCGGAGACGACGAGAGCGACATCGTCGAAGCGTTCACCCAGACCCCAGCCGGCGAGCGTGGACTTGGTGAAGTGCCGTGCGCCCCGGACGGCTTCGAACCGCGGCGGCAGCGCGCAGGATGCGGAACTGGACACGGCTGCGGGGTCGATGGGAGGAAGGCCCTGCCTTAACGGCTCGAGCATGGTCGATCCATTCGTCCCCATGCGAGGCACTCCCCGGTTTCGCGGCCGTGGCCAGCGTGCGGTGGTACGAGAACGCAGGTGCGCGGGGACCATGGTTCCGAATGCGCAGGGCAGATGCAAGGGCAGATGCACGTGCACGCGCCGGACTTGCGCGGCCCCATGCCGTTTCTTGCCCATTTCTTCCTTCGGCTGATTTTGTAGCTTTGCTCTTTCCGTAATCGAATGAGTACAGGCTGAAGCGTTTTGGTGGCAGACTGCGGCCCATATCGCGACCGGGGAGGGTTGAAAAAGTGTCAGCAGGCGAGTCCTGGGGTTCGTCCCAGACGTTGAGCCCCGGTGGAGGTTCTGTTGTTCGGCGCATTCTGCTGGGGTCCCAGCTGCGGCGCCTGCGTGAATCGCGTGGCATCACCCGCGAGGCGGCCGGCTACTCGATCCGCGCGTCCGAATCCAAGATCAGCCGCATGGAGTTGGGCCGGGTGAGTTTCAAGGCCAGGGACGTCGAGGATCTGCTCACGCTCTACGGAGTGGCCGACGACGCGGAGCGCGAGTCACTGCTCGGGCTCGCACGGGAGGCCAACTTGGCCGGGTGGTGGCACAGTTACGGCGATGTCCTGCCGGGCTGGTTCCAGACATATGTGGGCCTCGAGGGCGCCGCCTCACTCATCCGGGTCTACGAAGTGCAGTTCGTGCACGGCCTGCTGCAGACCGAGGCGTACGCCCACGCCGTCGTCACCCGCGGCAACCCCAAGGCGTCGCCGGCCGAGATCGACCGCCGGGTCGCCCTGCGCCTGGAGCGCCAGAAGGTCCTGGTCTCGGAGAACGCGCCCCAGCTCCACGCGGTGCTCGACGAGGCGGCGCTGCGCAGGCCGTACGGCGACCGCTCCGTGATGCGCGGGCAGCTCCAGCACCTCATCGAGGTATCCGAGCAGCCGAACGTCACGCTTCAGGTGATGCCGTTCGACTTCGGCGGTCATGCCGGGGAGAGCGGAGCCTTCACGCTGCTGCGCTTCCCCGAGTCCGATCTGTCCGACCTTGTCTATCTCGAGCAGCTGACCAGTGCGCTGTATCTGGACAAAGCCGAAGAGGTCGCGCAGTACGAGACCGTGATGAGAGAGCTCCAGGGCGAGAGCCCCGACGGACCGGGAAGCCGGGACGTTCTCCGCGGTCTGCTCCAACTCACCTGATGCGTCAGTACGATGACTTCTCATCAGCGGTCTGTACCCGCAGTAGCAGCAGTAGTAGGGGATGACATGTCCTTCTTCACCGAGCTGGCCCACCAGTACATCGACGGCGAGTGGCGGACCGGCAACGGCTCGTGGGACATCATCGACTTCAACCCCTACAACGGGGAGAAGCTGGCCGCGATCACCGTGGCGACCGTCGAGGAGGTCGATCAGGCCTACCGAGCCGCCGAGCGCGCGCAGCGGTCCTGGGGAGAGACCAATCCGTACACCCGCCGGCTGGTCCTCGAGCGGGCGCTGAGGATCGTCGAGGAGCGCACGGACGCGATCGCCGAGGCCATCACCGAGGAACTCGGCGGCACCCGGGTGAAGGCCGGGCTCGAAGTCCGGCTGGCGATGGAGTTCCTGCGCGAGGCGATACAGCTCGCGCCGCGCCCCGAGGGCCGGATCCTGCCCTCCACGGTGGACGGCAGGGAGAACCGGGTCTACCGGCTGCCGGTCGGTGTCATCGGTGTGATCAGTCCCTTCAACTTCCCCTTCCTGGTGA
This sequence comes from Streptomyces sp. NBC_00344, assembly GCF_036088315.1. Classification (NCBI taxonomy): domain Bacteria; kingdom Bacillati; phylum Actinomycetota; class Actinomycetes; order Kitasatosporales; family Streptomycetaceae; genus Streptomyces; species Streptomyces sp. NBC_00344. Next base: position 3,005,233 of record NZ_CP107996.1, read on the forward strand.
CACTCAAGTCGGTCGCGCCGGCGCTGGCGCTGGGCAACGCGGTCGTGGTCAAGCCGAACCAGCACGCGCCGGTGGTCGGCGGCGGCCTGATCGCCAAGATCTTCGAGGACGCCGGCCTGCCCGCCGGTCTGCTGAATGTCCTGGTCACCGATATCGCGGAGATCGGTGACGCGCTCATCGAGCACCCGGTACCCAAGGTGATCTCCTTCGCAGGCTCCGACCGGGTCGGACGGCATGTCGGCGCCGTCGCGGGCAGCCACTTCAAACGGGCCGTCCTCGAACTCAGCGGCAACAGCGCCCTGGTGGTGCTGGACGACGCGGATCTCGACTACGCGGTGGACGCCGCGGTCTTCAGCCGCTTCGCCTATCAGGGCCAGGTATGCACGGCCGCCAACCGGGTCCTGGTGGACAGCGCGGTGGCCGATGAGTTCACCGAGAAGTTCACCGCCCGGATCGCGGCACTGAGGACCGGCGACCCCGCCGATCCGGAGACGGACATCGGCCCGGTGATCAACAGCTTCCAGGCCGAGGCACTGACCGGGCTGGTGGACCAGGCTCTCGCGGAAGGCGCCACCGCCCTGGTCCGCGGCACCACCCGGGGCAACCTGGTGGAGCCCACGGTCCTGGCCGGGCTGCCGGCCGGCTCTCCGCTGCACCGGCAGGAGATCTTCGGACCCGTGGTGCTGCTGGTCACCTTCGACGGTGAGGACGAAGCCGTACGGCTGGCCAACGACACCCCCTTCGGGCTGAGTGGTGCCGTGCACACCGGGAACGTCGAGCGGGGTGTGCGCTTCGCCAAGCGGATCGTCACCGGGATGATGCATGTGAACGACTCGACGATCCAGGACGAGCCGATGGTCGCGTTCGGCGGCGAGAAGTACTCGGGCCTGGGGCGGCTGAACGGCGACTCCACGGTGGAGGCGTTCACCACCCAGAAGTGGATCTCCGTGCAGCACGGCCGGACGGACTTCCCGTTCTGAGATCTCCCGGCCCGCCTCTCATTGCGGACAGAAGGTGTCCGCAACGGTTCGTAGTGTTCTGCGTACCGAGAGAGAGGCGGACCCCATGGTCTCCCACGTCAACGCAGAGGCACCCGGCGACGAGCGCGGCGCGCTGCTGTCCTTCCTGACGGCCGAGCGCGGAGGCCTCAGGCGCGCGCTGTACGGACTGACCGAAGCCCAGGCCGCCGCGAAGCCAAGCGCCAGCGAGCTGTCGCTCTCGGGGCTGGTGAAACACGTCGCCGAGGTCGAGCAGAGCTGGGTGGCCCGGGCCCAGCAGGTCGCGCCCGACACCGAGCGGGACGAGAGCACCTGGGGAGATAGCTTCCGTCTGGTCGGGGACGAGACCGTCGAGTCGACACTCGCCTACTGGGACAAGGTGGCTGCCAGGACCGAGGAGTTCGTGCTCGGGCTGCCGAGTCTGGACGACACGTTTCCGCTGCCCGATCAGCCGTGGTTCCCGGACGAGGAAGCGGTGTCCATGCGATGGCTGCTTCTGACGCTGATCAGGGAGACGGCCCGGCACGCGGGCCACGCCGACGTCATCCGGGAGTCGCTCGACGGCAGAACGGCGTTCGAGCTGATCAAGATGGGCGCGTAGGCGCCCATCGGGTGTGCCGCGGGCTGTCGCCGCACGGGCGGCGACAGCCCGCTTCTGCGCCGTGCGCCCGCCGGGGCTGCGGGGGACGGCGCCACGGACACCCGCCGGACGTGCCGCGCGGATGTCCGTGACCGGCCGGCCCGCCGCCCGCCGGCCGGTCCGCCGCGGACACCCGGCCGGGATCACACCTTCAGCACCAGCTTCCCCCGGGTGTGCCCCTCCTCACTCACCCGCTGCCCGTCGCTCGCCTCGGCGAGAGCGAACACCCGGGCGACCTCCACCCGCAGCTCCCCGTCCGCGGCGAGCCGGACCTGTTCCGCCAGCCCATCCTGCGGACGGGCCGTACCGCCGCCCGAGAACAGCACACCCAGTTCCGCGGCCTTCGGGTCGGCGATGGTGACGATGCGGTCCTTCGAGCCCCCGCGCAATTCGATCGAGTCGGGCAGGGCGCCCTTGCCCGCCACGTCGAAGACCGCGTCGACGCCCTGCGGTGCGGCCTCCCGCACCCGTTCGGCCAGACCGTCTCCGTAGGTGACCGGGATCGCCCCGAGCACCCGCAGATAGTCGTGGTTGGCCGCGGAAGCGGTGGCGACCACCGTCGCCCCGCGCGATACCGCCAGCTGGATGGCGATCGAGCCGACCGCACCGGCTCCGCCGTGCAGCAGCAGGGTCTCGCCCTCCGCCAGATCCAGCAGATCGAGCACCCGCTGCGAGGTCTCACCGGCCACCGGGAGCGCGACCGCGGTCTCCCAGTCGAGTCCGGCCGGCTTGCGGACCAAGGCATCGGCATCGGCGAGTGCGTACTGCGCGTACGCCCCGGTGGCGCTCCAGCCGACGACCTCGTCACCCACCGCGAGTCCGGTGACACCCTCACCCAGCTGGTCCACGATCCCGGCCACCTCGAGTCCCGGGATCGCGGGAAGCGGAGTGGGCCGGACGGCCTCCATGTAACCGCGGCGGATCTTGTAGTCGAGCGCGTTCACCCCGGCCACTGCCACCTCCACCCTGACCTGCCCCGGGCCCGCGTCCGGTGTCTCCGCGTCGGTGAACGCAAGAACCTCGGGGCCGCCGAACTCCTCGAAAACAATCGCTTTCATGACGCTTCCTCCATTGTCGGCCGAGTGGATCTCCTGCTCCAGAATTGATCGTCGCCGCACTCCGGTCCGCCCGCCTTTCGGACAGTTCCACCTGTCCTTCGGTACAGCCTCCGGGACAGCGTGCCCGCCGTACGCTGAGCGGCATGGAGCTCACCGGATCCGCGGCCCCCGCACTGGCCGCCGCGACCGAGATCGTCCGGGGACCACTGCCCGAGATCCTGCCGCGGCTCTCCGCCGCACTGGCCTCCCTCGCACCGCACAGCGCGGCGGCCGAACTCTCGGGGCAGTGTGCCCACTCCCCCTTCAAGTCGTGCGGGGAGCGGGACGTCACCGGGCGGATCACCCTGGCCGAGCTGGACCGGCTGTCCGGGGAGGTGACGCCGGGGACCGCCCGGCAGGGGCAGGCCAGGATCGGCGGGAAAGCCCGGCCGGTGCTTGCCGTACGCAGCGCGGCGACCCCCAAGGGGGCGCTGCTGGTGCTCGTGAGGACCGACGGGGCGGTGCTCGGCGACGACGCGGTCTCGACCGTGCAGGCGCTCTGGGATCTGCTGACCAGCCACACGGACCGGATGGCCGTGGAGGCCGTGCCGGGCGCGATGGCGCAGTCGCGGGCCACCGCCGCCGAGCGGGCGCGGATCATCGCCGAACTCGGGGACGCGCACGAAGCCGCGCTGACCGGACTGCTCGGGGTGCTCCGCAGCCGCGGTCTCGACGACGCGGCCGCCCGGGCGCGGGCCACCGATTTCGCGGTGACCGCGCTCCTCGAACAGCGGGCCGAGGCCGAGCGGGACCAGGCACTGACCGAGGAACCGGCCGAGGAGGCGTTCACCGCACTGGCCGGTTCGCTGGGACCGATGTTCCGGCACAGCGAGGTCCGGCTCGAACTCGCGCCGCCCGGCAGCAGCCGGCCGTTGCCCGCCAATGCCGCCCATGCGATGCGCGCGGCGGTCAGGGCGGTCGTGCTGTCCGTACTGGAACAGACTCCGCTGCGCCGGATCCACGTCGGCTGGCAGCTGGCGGGCGGTGAACTGCGCGCGACCGTGCGGGACGACGGGCCCGGCGAGCTGACCCGGTGCTCACTTGCCGTGCACCGGGTCAGCGAGCGGCTTGACGCGGTGGGAGGCAGCGTCACGGTCGATGCGGTGCCCGGCTGGGGGACGACGGTCACCGCGACCGTGCCGCTCGGTACACCGGAGATTCCGTCGGCCGATCCGCTGGCCGCGCTCGGCGGCCGGGAGCTCGAGGTACTCGGCCATCTGGCGCTCGGGCAGCGCAACCGTGCCATAGCCGACGAGCTGCACATCAGCGAGTCGACGGTGAAGTTCCACGTCACCAACATCCTCACCAAGCTCGGGGTCGGATCCCGCGGCGAGGCGGCAGCCAGGTTCCGCGCCGTGGCCTGAGCGGCCGCTGCCCGCCGGATCTCCGGCCCGATGTCAGTGCCGGCTGGGAGACTCGATCCCATGATCGAGCGGTGGGCGCTGGCGGCGGTGGAGGGCGGCGGGGCACAGCTGGCGCGGCTCGGTCCCGACGGCCTGCCGGTGGGAGAGGTGCTGCGGGAGCCCGATCTGGCCCAGTCCGTCAGGTCGAGGCCGGAGACCGGGCGGTGGGTGTGGCGCTCGACGGCCGAGATCTATCCGCGGCTGCTGGCCGCCGGGGTGCGCGTCGAGCGGTGTTACGACATCGAGGACGCGGAACTGCTGCTGCTCGGCCATGCCGGACGGTACGGCGAGCCGCGCTCCGCGGCGGCCGCCTGGGCGCGGCTGCACAACGCCCCAGTACCGCCCGATCCCCGGCCGAGGTCCGCCGAGCCGGGCTCCCAGTCCTCGCTCTTCGAGCCGTCGCCCACACAGGTCCCCTTCGAGGCCCTGGTCGAGGTGTACGCGGATCAGCTGCGGCGGCACGACACCGCCGAACACCCGGGCCGGATGCGGCTGCTGACCGCTTCGGAGTCGGCGGGCATGCTGGTGGCCGCCGAGATGAACCGCCACGGGCTGCCCTGGCGGGCCGATGTGCACCGGGCGGTACTCGACGAGTTGCTCGGCGAGAGGTATGCGGGCGGCGGGGAGCCGCGCCGGATGGCGGAACTGGCCGACGAGGTGTCCGCCGCGTTCGGACGGCGGGTCAGACCGGAGCTGGCGGCCGATGTCATCAAGGCCTTCGCCCAGGCCGGAATCCGGGTGAAGTCGACGCGACGCTGGGAGATCGAGGGGATCGGCCATCCGGCGGTGCAGCCGCTGATCCAGTACAAGAAGCTCTACCGCATCTGGACGGCGCACGGCTGGGGGTGGCTCCAGGACTGGGTGCGCGACGGGCGGTTCCGACCGGAGTACCAGCCGGGCGGGACGGTCTCCGGGCGGTGGACGACCAACGGCGGCGGGGCGCTGCAGATCCCGAAGGTGATCCGGCGCGCCGTCGTGGCGGACGAGGGCTGGCGGCTGGTGGTGGCCGACGCCGACCAGATGGAGCCCCGGGTGCTCGCGGCGATCTCCCGCGACCGGGGACTGATGGAGGTGGCGGGCCACGAAGGGGACCTCTACAGCGCGCTCTCCCGGTGGGCCTTCAGCGGTGACCGCGACCACGCCAAGATCGCACTGCTCGGCGCGATCTACGGGCAGACCTCCGGTGACGGCCTGAAGAATCTCGCCGCACTGCGGCGCAGATTCCCCGCGGCTGTGGCGTACGTCGACGACGCGGCCAGGGCGGGTGAGGAGGGGCGGCTCGTCCGCACCTGGCTCGGCCGCACCAGCCCGCGGGCCGCCGGGTCGGACGACGAGGGGGAAGCGGGAATCCCGCAGGAGGGAGGGGACGATCCGGCGCAGGGGCGCGCTTCGTCGGACGCCAGGGCCTGGGGCCGGTTCACCCGGAACTTCGTGGTCCAGGGCAGTGCGGCGGACTGGGCGCTGCTGATGCTTGCCGCGCTGCGGCAGGCCCTGCACACCGCAGGCCTCCGGGCCGAGCTGGTCTTCTTCCAGCACGACGAGGTGATCGTGCACTGTCCGCAGCAGGAGGCGCAGCAGGTGGTGGAGGCGATCCGCGCGGCAGGTGATCTGGCCGGACGGACCGCCTTCGGCGAGACACCGGTGCGGTTTCCGTTCACCACGGCCGTGGTGGAGTGCTACGCCGACGCGAAGTGACCGACGGGCCCGGCGGGCAGGGCCGATGCCAGGTGCCCGCCCCGGTGCGAGGCGCCCGCCCCGGTGCCGGGTGCCCGCCCTGCCCTGGTCCCGGGGCCCGGCCTAGGCGCCCGGTCGGAGCGCGAGCCACTTGTCGCTGCTCGCGACGGCCCGCAGCTGCTTCATGGTGATCACCGGGGTGGAACGGGTGACCGAGCCGCCCTGCAGCGAACCGGTGTTCATCTCGAGGAGGACGACGCGGTATCCGTCGGGGCGGATCGTGTCGGCGGTCCACTGCACGACCCCCGCGCCGCCCTTCTCCGCGGGTCCCTGGGACGTCATGACCTCGGTACCGTCGGCGAGGGTCCCGACATGCTGGGCCCGGCGTGCCAAGTCCTCCGCGACATCGGTCATCAGGGACTGCACGTTGATCTCAAGGAAGGTCCTGCCGCGTTTGTCGTCGAGGGTCATCCAGGCCCACTCGGTCCCCTGCCCTCCCTCGGCGGCCACCCGCACCCCGTCCGGCAGCAGCGAGGTGAGCAGGGCACGGATCTTCTTGCTGCTGACCTCCGCCCGCCGCGCTTCGGCGGTCGGCTGCTCCTTCTGCGGCGCGGGAAGGGCCTTCAGCGCGGGACGCCAGGCCTGCGCCGTCACCAGTTTCCTCAGCTGGGCGGGAGACAGCGGTGGCAGCTTCCTGCTGACCTCGGCGCCCTTCTCCGCCGCCGCGTTCCACTCACTGGCCTCGACCAGATAGCCGCCGGGAGTGAGCAGAGTCGCCGTCCAGTCCTTGGTGTCCTCCCGACGATCGGGATACTCGTAGCCCTGGAGGATCCTCAACTGCGCGCCGCCCCCCACCTTTTCGCTGGTGCACGCGTCGTAGCGGCTGAGCGCCCGGTCCGGGCAGGTGACCCGCTCGTCGCCGGCGGGTGACGATCCGGGCAGCGCGGTCCTGCTCAGGGACAGCGAGATCGCCGACTTGCCCCGGCCGTCGTCATAGACCGCGTATGCCAGCGGTCCGGTCGCGGCGTCGGTGCCGCGCCCCTCCTCTTCACTGAACGTGCCTTTCGGGAGGAGGTTCTTGAGCAGCGCGACCATCTGCTGCCCGGATACCTTGCCCGGTCGCGTGTCCGGCTTCGGCGGGGCCGCAACCGACGCGGTCCGGCCGGTCCGCGTGCCGTCGGCGAAGAGCCCGCTCGCACAGGCACCGGCCGAGCCGATCAGCGCGAGCGCCAGCACGCTGCCGGTCACCGCGGCGCGGCGGCGCACCATCCTGCGACGGCCGCGCCGTATCCCGTCCTCCACCAGCGCGGGCCGGTCACCGGGCGTGAAGGTGTCCGCCGCGCGGTGCAGAGCCGGGCCCAGTCCGTCCTCGAATTCTTCAACAGGCATAACAAACCCACCCCTTCATGGTGGTGCGATCCAGGAGAGTCTCCGGAGTGCGGCGTTCAGCGGGTGGCGAACTCGGTCAGGCTCCCGCCCAGTTGTTCACGCAACCGTGCCAGAGCCCGTACGGAACGGGTCCGCACCGCGGCCGAGCTGAGGTGCAGCGCGTCGGCGGTCTCCTCGATGCTGCGGTCCTCCCAGTACCGCAGCACCACGACCGCCCGGTCCTTGGGCGCGAGCCGGCTCAGCGCGTCGAGCAGCGCGACCCGCAGGGCCAGGTCCTCACCGCCGTACACCGGCCCTTCGGGCACCTCGTCCACGGGGCGCTCGGCCGACGACCGCCGCCTCTGGTGTGTCAGGAACGTGCGGACCAGAACGGTCTGGGCGTAGCCGGCCGGATTGTCTATCCGCGCCACCCGGCCCCACAGCCCGTACATCCGGCCCAGCGTCTCCTGCACCAGATCCTCGGCCAGATGGGTGTCGCCGCTGGTCAGCAGACAGGCCGAACGGAAAAGGTGAGTCGCGCGGCCGACCGCGAACTCGCGGAAATCGTCCGTACGGGACTGCCTCATGCGTTGCTTCGCCCCCCTGTGCGTCCTTACACCTCACTGACGCGCCGGACCGGCTCAAATGTTTCATCGCCGTCCAGCGGAGTGTGCGGGAGCTCGGAGCCGGCTCATGCGTGCCCGCCGGATCCCGGGGTAGCCGGAGAACCATGTACGAACTGAGCATGGGACTCGCCGGCGCAGCGCCGTTCCTCGCCGGTCTCGTTATCGCCGGCGTGCTGATCACAGCTGTCTGGTGGGGCATCCGGATCCGGTCGAGGGAACCGGCCCCGCCCCGCCCCGACGAACAGCCGCGGCGCCCGCCGGAGGCGGGGCCGCCCGGCGAGGTCCTGGACCATCCGGAGTCGAACGAGCTGCCCAGGAGCGACGAGCGACTGACCCCCCATCAGCTCAAGGGCCACGGCAACACAGCCGGCCGGCCGGAACCCCCCGGCCGGTAGCACCGGCCGGCCCGACCGCCAAGAGCACACACGTAAGGAGCACGCACCGATGACCGCCACCGTGAAGAGCACACTGCCCGCCGACTCGCGCGACACCACCGGGGACGCCCTGCAGGGCGCTCTGGTGGATCTGCTCGGCCTCTCACTTCTCGCCAAGCAGGCGCACTGGAACGTGGTGGGCCCGCGATTCCGCTCCGTCCACCTGCAACTCGACGAGGTGGTGACCGCCGCCCGCGACTACGCCGACACGGTGGCCGAGCGCTGCTCCGCCATCGGTGTCCCGCCGGACGGACGCGTCACCGCGCTGGGCAAGACGAGCGAGCTGCCCGAGCCGGCCACCGGCTGGATTTCCGACGACGACGTCGTCGCCCTGATGGTGAATGCGCTGGGCGGCGTGATCACCCGGATGCGGGAGCGGATCGAGGCGACCGACAAGCCCGACCCGGTCTCCCAGGATCTGCTGATCGGGCTCACCGCCGAGTTCGAGAAGCAGCGCTGGATGTTCCAGGCGGAGAATCACTCCTGATCCAGAGGCAACTGGACAAGCAGCGGATCCGCGCCCTGCCGGATCCGGGAGGCGAGGACGGCGATGTCGTCCTCGGCATCCTGTCCGAAGCGTTCCAGCACCTCGTCCAGCAGATCGTTGAGGAGCCCGCTGGCCGGCATCCTGAGGCCGGCCAGCCGCGCCACGGACACATCGATGTCCTCGCCCCGCCGCTCCACCAGGCCGTCCGTGTAGATGAACAGCACGGACCCGGGACCGCACGGCACGATCGCGGACTCGTACCCGCCGACCCCGGTGCCGAGCGGCGGGCCGACCGGCACGTCGATGATCCTGGCTCCGGCACCCGGGTCGATGAAAACCGGCGGCAGATGGCCCGCGCTCGCCACCTGGCACACCCCGTGGATCCGGTCGACGATCGCCAGCAGACAGGTGGCGGCGCGGTCGAAGCCCGACTTCTCCACCATCCGGTCCAGCTGCTCCAGGATGCGGTGCGGGGGCAGCTCGTCGACGGCCAGTATCCGCAGCATCGAACGGTAGTGGCTCATGGCGACGGCCGCCTCGACCCCGTGACCCATCACATCGCCGATCGCCTTGAGGTGACGGGCGTCGGACAGCGGCAGCACGTCGAACCAGTCGCCGCCGACCATCGCACCGGGACCCGAAGCCAGATAGCGGGTGGCGACCTCGACGTGCGGGTGCGGCTCGTACGGCTCGGAGAGCAGTGAGCGCTGCAGTTCCAGCGCGATGCCCCGCTCACGCGTATAGCGGCTGGCATGGTCCAGATCGACGGCGGCCCGGCCGGCCAGCTCCCGTGCCACCACCACGTCGTCCTCGGTGAAGGCGGGCGACTCCCCGGCCCGCACGAGCGTCATGGTGCCCAGCGGCATCCCCCGGGCGGTGAGCGGCACCACACAGGACGAGTGGAAACCGAGGGCGCGGTAGGCGGCGACCCGCTCGCGGTTGGGGGCGGACACGAGGATCTGCTCGTCGCTGTACATGTTGATCAGCACCGGCTGGTTCGTCGCGATGCAGCGGGGAATGGCCCCGCCCTCCTGGTAGTCGACGTACTCCCCCGGCCCGCCGAACCGCTGCACCGCCCTCTTCAGCCGCGGCAGGGCGGCCATCCCCGCCCTGCGCAGCCGGGTCACGCCGGGTGGCGCAGGCCGTACGGACTGGCCGACCTCGGGCGGGAAGATCTCGACGCTCGCGGCATCCGCGAGGTCGGGCACCACGAACTCGGCGAGCTCCCGGCAGGTGGTGTTCATGTCCAGCGTGGTGCCGATACTGGTGGCCGCGGTGTCCAGCAGGGCCAGATGCCGCCTGGCCTGCTCCAGTCGCTCCTGCTGCTGCACGGATGCGGTGACCTCCAGCAGGATGCCCACCAGACCCACCACCCGGCCATGACGTTCCAGCCGGTGGTAGACCCCGTGCCAGTAGCGGGTGCCGCCGGAGCCGGTGGCGGAGGTGCGGCCACTGGCGGTGACCTCCCTCGGCCGGCCGTCCGCGATCACCCTGCGCAACATGTCCTCGTGCGCGTCGACGTCGGGAACGACCTCGGCGATGGTCCGGCCCAGATGATCCGCGGCGGGGATGCCGTTGAGCCGTGCGAGTGCCGGATTGACATAGAGGTAGCGCAGACCTGGGTCGAGCACGCCGACCGCCGCGAGGGTGGAGCCGACCAGCGCGGTGAGAGCTGCCGCGTCGTACGGCAGGGCATCCTCCACTTCGGCGGACAAAACGACCTCCTGGGACGTGTCCTGCTTCCATAGTCGGCCGCCCGGTGCCCCGCCGCATCCGCCGGGGCGACGGGGGCCGTGCCCGCCGTCAGCGCGCGGGCGGTGCCGTCGACCCGCGCGGGGTGAGCACCGGCGTGGCGGCCTGGTGCGACACGGCGCGCGCACCGCCCAGGACGGCGTACAGCGCACGGGCCGCGTCGGAGCCGAAGGCGTGGATGTCATGGCTCATCGCGGACAGCGTGGGGTGGGTCAGCCTGCAGAGCTGAGAGTCGTCCCAGGCCAGCAGCGAGACGTCCGCGGGGACGCGCAGGCCCATCTCGGCCGCGACGGAGAGCCCGGCGACGGCCATCAGGTCGTTGTCGTAGATGACCGCCGTCGGCCGGACCGCCGACGCCAGCAGGGTACGGGTGGCCCGGGCGCCGGCAGCGCCGGAGAAGTCGGTCGCCATCTGACGGCCTTCCGGCAGACCGAGACCGGCGACGGCCGTGGCGAACGCCGTACTGCGGATGACGCTGTGCCCCAGGCGGGCCGAACCGCCGACCCTGGCGATGGTCCGATGGCCCAGCGCGGCCAGATAGCGGACCGCGTCGCCGACGGCGGTGCCGTCGTCGGTCCACAGCGCGGCGAACGGTCCGGCCAGCGACGGATGGGCGACCGCGACGGCCGGCAGCCCGATACGGGCGAGCTCCGGGACGCGCGGGTCGTCCTGCTGGAAGTCGACCAGGACCGACCCGGCGATCTGCCCCGACTTCCACCAGTGCCGCTGGAGCCGTATCTCCTCGTCCGCATCACGGACCAGCCGCAGCAGCAGCGCCCCTCCACGCTCGGTGAGGACGCTCTCCATCCCGGAGATGAACTCCATGTAGAACGGCTCCAGGCCGAGTTGCCGGGACGGACGGCGGATGGCGAGACCCACGGCCCCACTGCCCGTGGTGAGAGAGCGTGCGGAGAGGTGCGGTTCCCAGCCCATCGCCCGCGCCGTCTCGATGATGCGCGCGCGGGTGGTCTCCGAGACTCCCGGCTTGTTGTTGAAGGCCAGAGAGACCGCCGCCTTGGACACTCCGGCCTGCGCCGCGACGTCCTTGATCGTCGGGCGGGGCCGGTTCATGCCGGCTCCACCGCGAACAGAGCAGCTCTCGCCGCTCCGGCGTCCGGGGTGTCCCAGCCGCGCACCCCGATGGTGGCGCTTTCCCCTGGCAGCAGCGTCAGCAGGCCCCGGTCGGCGGTGGCCGCGAGGGCGAGACGGTCGGCCTGGAGCAGCAGATCGCGCACCAGCGTCCGGGCCGTGACCCGCACATCGACCCGGTCCTCGTGGTGCTCCAGCGCCACATCGAAATCCGGTACCGGATAGGCGAACAGAAGGTCGCGCACCGGGAAGTGCACAGCGCGCAGGCCCTTCGCGTCGGCCACCAGGAACTCATCGGCCGATCCGGCGTCCGGGATCAGCCCGGCGGGCACCGGCGCGGCCGCGACCGCACGGGCCCCGGCCGCCGGTTCCAGGACCGCATCGGCGAGCACCTGGCCGTCTGCCCTCATCCGCCGCAGCCTCACCTCGGGTCGCCACGGCGCTGCCGACTGGTTGACCGCGACCGCGGCGAGGCCGCCGTCGCGTATCTGAAGGGTCAGCAGCCGGTCCGCGTAGACCCGCCGGAGCTCGTGGAGGAGCGGCTTGGCGCGTCCGTCGCCGTCGATGGCGGCCCAGGAGGTCACCGGCCAGCAGTCGTTGAGCTGCCAGACGACGGTCCCCGCACAGAGCGGCCATTGCGCGCGCCAGTGCTCGATGCCGGTGGCCACCGCGCGGGCCTGGTTGACCTGGGTCAGGTAGTGCCAGCGGTCGAAGTCCGCGGGGACGGCGAAGTGCCTGGCCAGGCCCCGGTCGAGTTTGCCGTTGCCGCCGGCCGCCTTCTGGTGGTGCAGCATGCCGGGCGAGTCGGCGGCCGGCACCTCATCCGGCAGCGCACGGCGCAGGGTGGCGTAGGCCGGTGGCGCCTGCCAGCCGAACTCCGCCGCGAAGCGCGGGAACTGGTCGAGATAGTCGGTGTAGTCGGTGCGGTTCCAGACCTCCCACGAGTGCGAGGTGCCATGTGCCGGATCGTTGGGATGACGGTCCCAGGAGCCCGACCAGGGACTGCCCGCCCAGTAGGGCCGGGTGGGGTCGGTCTCGGCGACGATGCGCGGCAGCAGGCCGAGGTAGTACCCCTCACCCCAGGAGTTCCCCGCGAGGCCCTCCTCCCACTGCCAGTCGCGAAAGCCCCAGAGATTCTCGTTGTTGCCGTTCCAGAGCACGAGAGAGGGGTGCGGCATGAGCCGGGTGACGTTCTCCCTCGCCTCCGCCTCCACCTCGGAGCGCAGCGGCTGCTCCTCCGGGTAGGCGGCGCAGGCGAAGAGAAAGTCCTGCCAGACCATCAGACCGAGTTCGTCGCAGAGCTCGTAGAAGGTGCCGGACTCGTAGATTCCGCCGCCCCACACCCTGATCAGGTCCACCCCGGCTTCGGCGGCCTGGGTGAGGCGGGCGCGGTAACGCTCGGCGGTGATCCGGGAGGGAAAGACGTCGTCGGGAATCCAGTTGACCCCGCGGGCGAAGATCCGCTCGCCGTTGACCACCAGGGTGAAGCCGGTGCCGTGCTCATCGGTGGAGGTGTCGAGGGTGACGGTACGGAAGCCGATGCGGCGCGACCAGCTGTCGAGGGGGGCACCGCTCCCGTCCCTGAGGATCACCTCGCAGTCGTACAACGGCTGCTCGCCGTATCCGCGCGGCCACCACAGAGCAGGGCCGGCGACCTCCGACGTCACCGTGGCCTGCGGGCCGTCGAAGCGTACGGACGCCATCGGCCGGTCGCCGACGCGGAGATCCGCGGTGAGCTGCTGTCCGGCGCCCGACGCCGTGCGTTCGACCTCGATACGCACCTCGACCCGGCCGGTGCCTGCGTCGACGGTGACCAGTGGGCGTACCCCGGCGAGACGGGCCGTCGACCAGTGCTCGAGCCTGGCAGGCTTCCAGATACCTGCGGTGACCAGGGTCGGGCCCCAGTCCCAGCCGAACGAACAAGCCATCTTGCGGATGTACTGAAAGGGCTCCGGATAGGAGTTGGGGCGCTCCCCCAGCTGCGCGCGGACCGCTTCGGCCTCGGTGTAGGCGGAGGTGAAGAGCACCGAGAGTCCGGTCCCGGCGGTCTCCGCGGTCTCCGGGTCCTCTGCGTCGAGCTTTCCGGTGATGTCGAAGCGGTATCCGCGGTGCATGTTGCGCGTGCGGCCGATCACTTCGCCGCCGATGACGACCGCGGCGGCGGTGTCGAGCCCGTCGAAGACCAGATCGGTGCGCTCATGGTCACTGTCGCGCGGAGCTAGCACGGTGTCGTACCGCCAGTCCCGGCGGCCCACCCACCCCACGTCGTTCTCGTTGCGGGAGAGGAAGGGGTCGGGTATCAGCCCTGCGGTGAGCAGATCGGTATGGACGCAGCCCGGAACCTGCGCGGGCACCCGGGACGAGTCGTGCCGCAGGGCCCAGCCTTCGGTCAGGGGGGTGACGTCCTTCATACGGGCAGCTCCATCCGGATGCTTCACAGCGAGGCGTCATCCTGAACCGGTCCAGTTTTCCCGGTCAGCATGAATGACCTCAACTCCCTTACATGACCTAACTTTTACTAAAAATACTGTGACATTCGCGGTGCGATTAGACAACGTTGTCCAGACACATGCAAAGTGTCCCGTCGAGCGACTCGGCCCATGCTGGCAGACGGGTCCTGCCGGAAGCCGGGCAGAAGGGGGCAGCCACGTGTACGGGGCACTCGACATCGGCGGCACGAAGATCGCCGGTGCGCTGATCGACACGGAGGGCCGGGTCCTGCTGCGGGCCCAGCGGCCGACACCCGCACGGGAGCCGGCCGCCGTGCTGATGGGCGCTGTCACCGCCGTCCTCGACGAGCTGGCGCGCGATCCGCGCTGGGCTTCGCTCAGCTGCCTTGGCATCGGCAGCGCGGGTCCCGTCGATGCTGCGGCCGGCACGGTGAGCCCGGTGAACATCGCGGCCTGGCGTGGCTTTCCGCTGGTGGACGAGGTGCGGTCACACTCGGGCCTGCCCGCGTCGGTCAGCCCGGTGCTGATCGGTGACGCGGTCGCCATGGCCGCGGCCGAGCACTGGCTCGGAGCTGCCCGCGGTGTCGACAACGCGCTCTGCATGGTGGTCTCCACCGGCGTCGGCGGCGGCCTGATCCTCAACGGCGCCCTCCACCAGGGCCCCACCGGCAACGCCGGCCACATCGGTCACATCAGTGTCGCCCTGGACGGAGCACCGTGCCCCTGTGGTGCCCGCGGCTGCGTCGAGGGCCTGTCCAGCGGCGCGGCGATCACCCGGCATGCCCTCGACGCGGGCTGGACGCCGCCTCCTGGCACGGCCGCTTCGGCGGAGTCGGTGGCGGCGGCTGCCCGGACCGGCGACCTTCGCGCCACCGCGGCCTATGACCGTGCGGGGCAAGCGCTGGCGGCCGGAATCGCCGCGACGGCCGCTCTGGTCGAGTTGGACCTGGTGGTGATCGGCGGCGGGGTCGCCCAGGCCGGCGATCTCCTTTTCGGCCCGCTGCGACGCCACTTCGCGCGGTACGCGAAGCTCGACTTCACCCGGCAGGTGCGGATCGTGCCCTCCCTGCTCGCCCTGGACGCCGGGCTGATCGGCGCGGCGGCAGCAGCAGCGGCGAAGACGCACCGGCCGGACGTGGAAGCCCGGGCCGAAGCGCACTCGGGGTCGTAGGCGGCTGGTTCGCCACAGTGAGGGTCACCACGGCGGGCGGTACGGCTACCGGGAGGGGCCGGTCCGCACCCGCCCTCTCAATAACTGGCGGCTCATCCGCTCATCGGCTGGGGCGTGCGTCAGGAACGGGGCGCCGCCTCGAGCTCCCGCTTCAGGTTGGCCAGGGTCCTCTCGATGTTGCGGACCTGGAACGCGGCGAAGGTGCGCCCCCCGGTCGCTATCCGGTCGAAGGTGTTGGCCACGAAGGTGGGCCACGAGCGCCGGTCGTCCGTCCAGGTCTCGGTCACCTTCGTTCCGTTTCCCGCGTCCTCGAAGCGGTATGCCCACGTGGCGATGGGGGCGCTCAGCAGGGGACGGCCGAGCCCGATCGCGTGGACACGGAAGGCGAAGTGGCGCCCGGGCTCGGCGACGGTCACCGTGCAACGGGTCGTCCAGCGGAACGGGCCGCGCTTGTTCCGCCCGTCGAAGACCACCCCCAGCCCGGCCGGCTCGTCCTCGCCCGGCACGGTCGCCCCGAGGTTCTCCGGGCTCCAGCGGCCCATCTGCGCGGGCCTGCTGATCTGCTCGTAGACCGACGACGCTGGGGCCTCGATCAGGATGCTGCGGGCCACGGTGAACGTACGGGTCATGACGGCTCCGTTCCTGGGGCCCATGACCCTACTTGCCAGTAGCAATGTTGTCAGCAGTGGTGGCACCACGAGCTGCCGAGACCGGACGCCGGCGCTCCGGCTCGTCCTGATCCCGCTCGGCACGGCGATCCGGCACCCGGGCCGCCCCACCGCCTGCGGGCCTTCCGCCCCGCGCCCCATCGGGTGCATGCCGGGACGAAGGTGCACGCCGTGGTCCCGGCGGAGGGCCGAGCATTCCGGCGCCGTACGGTTCCGTGTCCCCCACCGGGGGCGCCTCTCCCCACCCCTCTCTGTGGGAGGGCCTTTTTGCTGCTCAGAGGGCACCCGCACACGGGCGCAGCAGTGCGTAGTACGCGAAGGGCGGGCCCATGACCTTGGTGACGTGGAGGCCGGCGGTGGTCGCGTGGTCGATGAGCTGGGCCGGGCGGATCTGATGGCGGTCGAAGAACTCGCCGACGATCAGCCGCCCGCCGGGCTTCAGTACCCTGCGCAGTTCGCCGAGTGTCACCGTGGGATCCGGGATCTCGCCGATCGCGGTCACCAGGTAGGCGGCATCGAAGCAGGCATCGGGAAACGGCAGCTCGTGGGCATCAGCCAAGGTGGGCGCGATATTGGAGATGCCGCTCTCGGAAGCCCTCCCCATCACGTGGTCGAGCATCTGCTGCTGGATGTCCACGATGTCCAGCCGTCCCTCGTCACCGAGTCGAGGCGCTACGTGCAGTGACTGGAGTCCCGTACCCGGCCCGATCTCGAGCACCCGCATGCCGGGCTGCGGGCGCAGCATCCGTTCGAGACGACGCAGCGTGAGGAACGGCAGCGGAAGGTCCAGCAGCCAGCGCTGGGCATACGGGTAGGGGGCGGAGTCGGTGACCCACCAAGCGGTGAGCGCCGCTGTGGCGGACACGCCGGCCGCCACTCGCCACAGGTTCTTCCTGGATGTGCTCGGGGTGACGGGCGCCAGTGCTTTCACGGTCGGCGGTCTCCTTCTCGGGATGCTCGTCGGACGGGCGGCCCGTAGCGGGAGGCGTCGTCGTTCAAGCCCCGGGCCGCACACGTCAGCAGACGTCCTCCGTGGGCGCGCCCCTGCCATTCCCACCCTCTCCGGAGGCACAGGCTGCTGTCCTCAGCGCCGGTACCCAGAAGCGTGGTGGTACTGGATACACCCGAAGCCCCGCCGATGGCTCCTGGCCGTGCTCCTCCGGATGAGCGCCGTGGTGAAGACAGCACCACCGTGAATGCACCTACCTGCGCTGAAGACCCGCGCGCCAGTCCTGGCAAGACTGGGTCCCGTCCGAGATGACGGGATCGGGATCGGGATCGGGAGAGAGGGCACAGTGGAGTACACGCTGTCGACGTCGAGACTTGCCGGGGTCCCGCCCGTTCGGCTTCCGGGCACCCCCTGGTCGGTGCGGATGGCCCGCGCCTCCGGGGGGCGGGCCGCCTTGGAGTTGTACGCCGGGGATGACGTGCTGGACGTTCTGGTGGCCACGTCACTGGACACCCGATTACTGCGGGGCGCCTGCGTCGGTGTGACCGACAGCGGCCGGCAGGTGCTGGCCTGGGGCGTGCTCGAACCAGGCCGGGCGGCGGCGCCGCGGGTGGTCTTCACGCCGAAGGGGTGGTGGGTCAGGAGCCGGGAGACCCAGGCAGCCGTGATCGGCGGCTCCTTCTGGTTGTGCGTCTCGCAAGGGAGGTTCAGCCGCGTCGCGGTCACCCGCTGCGATGGTGGCGTCGAGCGCTGGAGCGTATAGGGGCACGATAGGGGCGGCTCCCACACTCGAGCGGCATGATGAAGCAACGGCCCGGCAGAGGTGCCCGGATCCTAGGCATCGGGGCCTATCGGCCACGACGGATCGTCGGCAACGATGAACTGGAGGCCCGTACAGGCCGCTCCGACGCCTGGATACGGCGCCGTACCGGCATCGTCGAACGCCGCTGGGCCGAGCCCGGCGAGACCGTGATGGACATGGCCGTCGAGGCGGCCCACAAGGCGCTCGCCGATGCGGGCGTCGCCCCCGACCGCGTGGACATGGTGTTGCTCACCAGCATGTCCAACGTCCGACAGAGCCCGGGCGGCGCTCCCGAGATCGCGCACCGGCTCGGCACCGGGTCCGCAGCGCTCGACCTCAACGCCGCATGCGCCGGATTCTGCTACGGGCTCGGCCTCGCCGACGGGCTCGTCCGCAGTGGTACCGCCGACCACGTCCTCCTCATCGGCTCGGACAAGATGAGCGACATCGTCGACCCGTACGACTCGTCCGCCGCGTTCCTCTTCGCCGATGGAGCCGGAGCCATGGTCGTCGGCCCAGGCGACCGCGCCGAGATCGGCCCCGTCGTGTGGGGCTCGGACGGCGGGCAGCGACACCTGATCGCACACTCTGCGACCTGGGTCGACCATCGCGACCAGCCGGAACTGCCATGGCCGACCATGCGGATGGCGGGCACCGAGGTGTTCCGCTGGGCGGTCGGCGAGATCCCTGCCGTCGCCGAGAAGGCGCTGTCCGCGGCCGGGATCACCGCCGCCGAGCTGGACGCGTTCGTGCCTCATCAGGCCAATCTGCGGATCACCGATGCGCTCGCCGCCCGTCTCGCGCTGTCGCCGGATGTGGCCATCGCGCGGGATGTGCAGTACGCGGGCAACACCTCCGCCGCGTCCGTGCCCCTCGCCATCGACCGGCTGCGGGAGATCGGTGCCGTGTCCCGCGGCGGCCGCACACTCCTCGTCGGCTTCGGCGCGGGCCTGTCCTGGGCCGCGCAGGTCGTACGGCTCCCATGAGCCCGCCGTCGACCGCCATGAGCGCCCCGAGCCCACTCCCTCCCACCCCACGCAAAGGCTGACCCCCATGGCCACACCCCTGCTCTGCCTGCCCTTCGCCGGAGCCGGCGCCAGTTTCTACGCTCCCTGGCAGGACCTCGGCGTCCCCGGCATCGACGTCCTGCCGCTGCTGCTGCCCGGCCGGGAGCGCCGCATCGTCGAGGACCCGTACACCGATGTCCACGAGGCCGCCGACGGGCTGGTACCCCAGGTGCTGGACCTGCTGCCGGACGGCGGCCCCGTCACGCTGTTCGGGCACTGCCTGGGCGCCCTCGTCGCCCATGAGCTGACCCGGCGGCTGCTCGAGACCGACGGGCTGCGGGTGGTGCGCCTCTTCGTCAGCGGCACCCCGATCGTGCCGCTGACCCCGCCGGAGCGGCAGGCCACCGGCATCGAGGACGACGAGGTGTTCCTGGAGCGGGTGAAGGAGTTCGCGGGTTACCAGCACGAGGCGTTCGCGGACTCCGAGATGCGGGAGTTGCTGATGCCGGCGCTGCGGGCCGACGTACGGATGCACGAGACGTACGAACCGCGGGAGCGGAAGCCGCTGCCGGTTCCGGTCACCGCGATCCGCGGGCGGAACGACACGCTGGTCTCTCTCGACTCCATCGGGAGCTGGGACGAGGTGGCCGGCCGCGGCTTCGAGACCGTGGAGCTGCCCGGCGAGCACATGTACCTCGCCGGGGCCCCGAAACCGCTGCTGCAGCTCATCGCCACACGGGTCGCCGGCGCATGAGGCCGGCGCTCACTGTGCGATTCCGAGGAAGCGGAGCACCGCCAGCACCCGGCGGTGGTCCGCGTCCGCGGTGGGCAGGTCGAGTTTCGCCAGAATGTTGTTGATGTGTTTGGCGACCGTGCTCTCGCTCACCACCAACTGCTCGGCGATGCCCAGGTTGGAGCGCCCACCGGCCATCAGCTCCAGCACCTCGCGCTCGCGCGCCGTCAGCCGGTCCAGGGGATCGCTGCGTCGGCGCAGCAGGAGCTGCGAGACGACCTGCGGGTCCAGGGCGGTGCCGCCCGCGGCGACCCGGCGCAGCGCCTCCACGAACTCCTCGACATCGGCGACACGTTGCTTGAGCAGATAGCCGACGCGGGCCGTGTCACTGGCGAGCAGATCGGCGGCGTACTGCTCCTCGACGTACTGGGAAAGGAGCAGCACCGCCGTCTCCGGCCACTGTTTGCGGATGACGAGAGCGGCCCGCACACCCTCGGAAGTGTAGGTAGGCGGCATCCGTACGTCCGTGACCGCGATGTCGGGGCGGTGTTCCTCGACCGCGGCGAGCAGACCCCGCTCGTCTCCCGCCTCGGCGACCACCTCGAAGCCGGCCATTTCCAGGACCTTGACGAGTCCGACCCGCAGCAGGACGGAGTCCTCTGCCACTACTGCGCGCACGGCAACTCCACGGTGACGGTGGTGGGCCCGCCGACGGGGCTGTCGATGGCCAGCGAGCCGTCCACGGACGCGACCCGCTTCACGAGCCCGGTCAGACCGGTCCCGCCGGACGGGTCGGCGCCCCCTACCCCGTCGTCGACAACGGTCACGGACATGGTCCCCCTCTTCCTTTCGACATGCACGACCACTTGGGAGGCCTGAGCGTGCTTGACGACATTGGTCAGCGTCTCGGAGACGACGTAGTAGGCGACCGCCTCCACGGTCGGCGACGGGCGCGGGTCCACCGCCACCGTCAGACGCACCGGAACAGGTACGCGCGCGGCGAGCCCGGTGAGAGCCGCGTCCAGGCCGCGGTCCTCCAGCACCGCCGGGTGCAGGCCGCGTACCAGGTCCTGCAGTTCGGTGATGGCCTCCTTCGCCTCCCGGTGCGCCTCGTCGATGACCTTCCGCACGTCCGGCGGCAGGTCCTTCAACGTGGCTCTGGCTACACCGAGGTTGACTGCGAGGGACACCAGGCGCTGCTGGGCGCCATCGTGCAAGTCGCGTTCGATACGGCGGCGTTCGAGGTCGGCGGCGTCGACGACGCCGGCACGGCTCTCGGAGAGGTTCTCGATGCGGCGCCGCATCTGTTCGGTGCGGCTCGGACCGAGCAACTGCGAGGCGGCGTAGCCGTCGGCACGGACAAGAGCGCCGGTCAGCCGGACCGCGGCGAGCAGGACCAGCAGCCCGCCCACCGATATGTACGCGGAGGTGTTCAGGTAGCCGCGGTGGTCGATGCGCCACTCGGCGGGCAGGGCCCAGATCCACAGCAGAACGGTGACGGCCGCGACGCCCAGCGCCCCCAGCACGAGTGTGCCCACCGCGCCGAGCGCCACCAGCGGTCCGGCGAAGAGGTGGTAGCCCAGCTGGCGCCGGACGACGGGCGATGCGAGCCGGTCACGCAGTCCGCGCGACGCGATCGCTTCGGTCGTCGCGGGCGGCACGACGATGTCGAGCATGGCCCGGAACCGGTGCCGCTGCACAGCGGTGAGCACCGGCACCGGCAGCACCGCGAGCGCGAGACAGAACGCCGCGCACTGCAGCGGAATGCCCGCGGTCAGGAAGGCGGTGCGCTGCCGGATCCCCCCAAGTCGGCGCCGTAGGCCGGCGGTAGGTCGCATGAGCCCACGATAGGTGATCATGGCGGGCCGGGCAGCGGCACTTTCGGTAGTTCCGCGGTGAAGCCAGTACCACCTCGCCACGGATACCAATGGTCATGACCTCGGGGCGTGTATGGACGAGTCTGAATGGCGTGGGGTCCTCCCCTGCCTAAGCAGTCGAGTGCGGAGGGAACGCATCGAGATGAAGAATCCGGCCATGATCGCAGGACTTAACCGCGATGAAACTTCACAGTTGTACCAAGAGATATTCATTCATCGCTCCTATCTGTCGGGCGGCATACGGCTGGACACCGCAGACCCCGTAATCTTCGACGTGGGCGCCAATATCGGAATGTTCTCCCTTTTTGCCGCCTCGATCTGCCCGGACACCACCGTGTATGCCTTCGAGCCGATGCCCCCGATTTTCGAGAAGCTCCGGCTGAATGTCGCCGGGCTCGGCGCGCACGTGAAACTCTTCGAGTACGGCTTGTCCGACACGGAACGTCGGCTTCCCTTCACCTTTTACCCGGGCTTCTCCACGATGTCCGTACAGCGCTCGTACGCCGACACCGCGGCCGACCGGGCCCTGGTGCGCCGGTCGATGGTGCAGGCAGGAGCAGCGACCGGCGACGGGCTCGACGCCTTCCTCGACGAGATGCTCGACTTCCGGCTTCGCGAAGTGACCCACGAGTGCGTAGTGCGGCGGATGTCCGACGTCATCGACGAACAAGGCGTCGAGCGCATCGACCTGCTGAAGATCGATGTACAGCGCGCCGAGGCGGATGTCCTGCGAGGTCTTGAGGAACGGCACTGGGAGTTGGTCCGGCAGATCGCGGTGGAGGTCCACGATGAGCCCGGTACCCGCACCGAGGGCCGGCTCGACACCATGGTCGGACGGCTGCGGCGGCGCGGGTTCCGGGTCGTCACGGAGCAGGCGCAGGAACTGGCCGGAACGGACCGGCACATGCTGTTCGCGGTACGCGGCTGAGAGCTTGTGTCACAGGCTCTGCGGGCGCGCGGCAAGAGCGGAGCGCGGTCAGGCCACGGCGTCGTCGAAGGCTTCCGCGCTCTCGTCGGGGAGCGCGGCGGCGAACAGCCTGACCAGCGGATGGAAGCGGTAGAGCGGTCGCCTCTTGCGGTCGAGGCCCGCGGTCTCCAGGAGGGCCGCGTCGACCAGGTCCTCCAAGAAGTCCTCCGCCCGCTGCACCGGCAGGCCCATGGCCCGGGCGCCCGCGCCCGCTCGGAACGGCCCGGACGTGACGGCCGAGAGCCGGGCCAGCCGACCGTGGTCGTGCGCGTCGATGCCCGGCAGGCAGGAGGCGAAGTCACGGGTCAGGTCCAGGTCGCCGTACCGGAGTTCGCGCAGCCGGGTCGACGACGGTGCGAGACGCTGCGCGAGCCGGGCCAGCGGCCAGTGCGGGCGGGCGGCCAGGCGGGCGCCCGCAATGCGCAGGGCCAGCGGGAGGCCCGCGCAGTGACCGGCGATCTCCTCGGCGGCGTCCGGGTCGGCGGCGACGCGGTCGGCGCCCACAAGTGCGGCGAGCAAGGACAGCGAGTCCGTGCGGGGCAGGGCGCCGATGTGCACCGTGCCGGTGGGCGGGACCGTGGCGAGCGGGCGGCGGGCGGTCAGGAGTACGGCCGCGTCGGGGCCCGCTGGGAGCAGGGGTTGGATCTGGCGGTCGCCGACGGCTCCATCGAGGACGACGAGGATGCGACGCGCCACGGTGCGGGTGCGGTAGCGGTGGATCAGGTCGTCGAGGGTTTCGCCCCCCTCGTCGAGCGGGGCGCCCTCGGGGTCGAGCGTGCGCAGGAGGCGTAGCAGAACCTGGCGCACGTCCGCGGGAGTGCCGTCGAGGCGGGTGAGGTCCGCGTAGAGCCGGCCGTCCGGGTACTGGGCGGCGAGCGACGTCGCGGCGCTCAGGGCCAGCGCCGTCTTTCCGCTGCCCGGCATGCCGGTGAGCAGCACACGGCGTGGGGTCCGGCCGGGGTCGGGGGCGCGCTGATCCGGGGGTGGCATGTTCTCCGTCAGCCTGCTTCGCAGTGCGGCCAACACCTCTTCGCGGCCGACCAGGTCGATGCCCGCGGAAGGCATCGTTGCCGGCGACGGAGCGAGCGGGAGCACCTGGGAGGGCTCGCTCTGCGGGGGCCGGGGAGGTACCGCCACGAGCCGCGCCTGAGCCGGATGTTCGAGGTCGCCCTCCAGTACCGCGTAGTAGGCGCGGGTGAGTTCGGGGCCGGGGTCCACTCCCAGCTCGTCCGCCAGGAGTCTGCGGCCCTGGTGGTAGGTGTTCAGGGCGTCGGACTGGCGACCCGAATGGGACAGGGCGGTCATGAACTGGGCGCGCAGCGACTCCCGGACCGGAAAGCGGGCCACCAGGCCGGCGAGTTCGGGCACCAGATCGTGGTGCCTGCCGATTGCCAGGTCGGCGTCGATGCGATGTTCCAGCGTGGCCGTCCAGGCCTCCTCCAGGCGGGGCAGCTCCGCCTCGGCCAGATGCTCGGTGACGTTGGCGAGGGCGGGCCCGCGCCACAGGTCCAGCGCGGACCGCAGCAGAGCGGCGGCCCGGTCGAAGCGCCGCTCCGCGTGGGCGCGGCGGCCCTCGGTGTCCAGTCGTTCGAACTCGACGGCGTCCACGCGCGCGTCGTTCGTGAGGATCAGATAACCGGGCGGCTGCCGCACCAGGTCGACCTCGGGCCCGAGGCGCTTGCGCAGCCGGGAGACGTATGTGTAGATCTGCGCGCTCATGGTGGCCGGCGGATTCCAGCCCCACAACAGGGTGCTGAGCCGCGCATCGGAAACCACTCGGCCCCGGGCCAGCAGCAGTGCCGCCAGAACGGTCTGGGCCTTCATTCCCGACAGCGCGATTCGGTCACCGTTCCTCGATGCCTCTATCGGTCCGAGGATCCTGAACTCCATCGACGTCCTCACCTGTTCCCCCGTGTTGCCCGTACGCCGGGCACCGGACGTGATGCGTCCGGCGTTGACATTCTGTGCGGGGCGGAAGGCGTCGGTCAGTATCCCTCGACGTCAGGTGGCTGCAGTGGCAGTATTCTGCCTTCGCCGAGCAGCAGCCGCCTGGCAAGGGAGCCAGGGAGGGTGCCGCCGCAGTGGGCGAGGGTCCAGCCGGACGTGGCGGGGCTGTCGCCCAGACATGCCAGGGTGAGCCGGCTGGCCACCGACTCGGAGGCCAGCAGCGTGGGTTGAGCCACGAAGAGCACCAGGTCGCCCCCGTCGGCATGGACGCTGACGTACACGTGTTGGAGCAGGTCGTCCGTGGAGGCTCTCGCCAGGACGTGGCGGTGCAGGGCGACGGCGTCCACGGAGTGTGTCCGTGTACTGCGAGGACCCGGCTCGATGCGGGCATGGACCATGAACATGGTGCAGTGTCCGGGGTGGACCTATAGAACTTCTCTTACTTGGTGTCGTCACTCGCTCACACACCGTGCGGCGGGTCAGCAGCTCCCGGGCGTGACCGCATCCAACCAACCCCGCTCGGCAGCCAGTGCACCGGCCTGGAAGCGGGAGCGGGCGCCGAGTCGTTTCAGCAGCTCCGCGGTGATGCGGCGGACGGTGCGCACGGAGACGGCGAGCTTGTTGGCGACGGTCTCGTCGGTATCTCCCTCCGCCAGCAGAATGAGGAGTGCGCGCTCCCGCTCGGACAGGCCCTCCTCGTCGCGCCGCGGCTCCCGGTCGAACGGGGTGGAGCGACGCCACGTCTGCTCGAACAGGCTCTGCAGCGCGGCGACCACGCCGGGGCTCTCGAGCACGATCGCCCCGGCGTCGGCGGCCTCGGGGTCGGTGGGCAGCACCGCGTACTGGCGGTCGTAGATGACCATGCGCAGCGGCAGGTGAGGGGTGGTGCGGGCCTGGCCGCCCTCGGAGACGAGCCAGTGTGCGTAGTCCACGGTCGGCGGGTCGTTGCGCGCGGAGTCCAGGTAGAGGTTCCGCACGCGTACGCCCCGGGCGAGCACGTCCTCGTCGAGCGGGCGCGCCGCCTCCAGACTCTCGCCGGTCTGGGCTCCACCGGTCGCGAAGACCGCGACCTCCGTGGTGCAGGCGTGGGCGAGCTGCTCGATGTGCTGCTGGATGCTGTCGAGGTCGTGCAACCGCAGCAGTTGCGGTTCACCGATCGCCGTACCGAGTCCGCCCACCTGGTCGAGGAGAACGAGCACGGCGCGCTTGCTGTCGTCGACGCGGCGCTGATGATCCTGCAGGTCGAGCTGCTGCCGAAGGAGAAGCATATTCAGGCCAAACTCCGGGTGAATGGTCCGGAACTCGCCCGGAACCACGGCGGACGGCCGGACCAGCGCGAGGCGGGCTAACTCGTCCATGGCAGAAGTTGTTCGATGCTGTGACCATCCCAAAAGCTCGTTCAAACCGTCGAGTCCGAGCCCTGGATGCTGAAGCATGGCCCGATACAGGGCCTCCACCTCTGGCATGAGGCCGAGCTGATCCAATGCCACGACTACTCCCCCCTCGGCGCCCCCGTGCGCCGCATGGTGCAGGTAATCATTCATGAGCCAATAGCGATCAAGCAAGATCTTTTGTAATCACGTCGTTATCTGTCCACGTAACGGGTGCGTACGTTGGCAACATCCTGCGGTTGCAGTGTCTTGACAGCAGGAATGGTCCCGAACCAGCCAGGAGCTGGGCAAGCTTGAGAGGCCGGAACAACCGGCAGAACGATGTATCGATGTCATACCGCTGGAGATTTGCATGCAAAGGTCAGCGCGCTCCATCAGGGCTCTGGTGGTCTGCTTGCTCTCTATGACCAGTGCTCTCGGCATCAGCGCCGCGGCACACGCGACCCCCGAGCCGAACGGGGGCGGGTCGCACACCCTCCGTGCCTCCGCATTCGAAGAGACACACGTGGACAACACCTGGGGCCCCTGACCAATCGACCCCTCACACGGAAGGGGCTCCCCCCACCTGGCGGTTTCGAGGAGCCGTCGCACTACGTGGCCGCGTCATCAGGCCGCGAGCAGTCCACGCAGGCGCTCGGCCGGGGTTCTCCGGTCGAGCGTTTTGCGCGGGCGGCCGTTGATCCCTGCGGGGATCACGGGGGTGGCGTAGCGCGGCTCGTACTGCTGGGCCTGGGGGCGGGCTTCCGGGCGCGGCCGGTCCGCAGGACGCGGGCCGACCGGGCGGCCCGCAGGGCGCTGCCACTGCGCTGATCGGCGGCAGCGCCTTCCGGTTTGCGTATGCGGGGCGCCTGTTGCGCCATTTTCTGGCCGGTCCGTTCGTCGGTCCCGACGATCCGGCACGCTTCCCCGTTGCTCAGGCCCTGCCGCATGAGCTCGGGAGTATGCCTCCCGCTCCCTCGTGCGCTTCTTGGAGCCCCTGAGGCTTCGCCGGTCCTCACGGATCTCGAAGTCGATGCGCCGAACTGTGGTGGTGCAACGACTCCTGGAAGCCCAGCCTCGGTGGGGAGCTCCGTTCCGCGCGCGCGGGCCGGTGGGCGGCGGTCAGGCGTGGTGGCCGTACCAGTCCACGACGGAACGGAGCAACCCCTGACAGCCGAGCGCCAGTTGTCGGTCCGGGGTGGACTCCAGCGGGGAGTGGCTGATGCCGCCGGTACTCGGGACGAACAGCATCGCCGTCGGCACGTGCGCGCTCAGCACGCTCGCGTCGTGGCCCGCGAAGCTCAGCAGTGAGCCACCGAAGACACCGCCGGTCTTGAGGCAGGCGTCCTGAAGGACCTTGACCGC
Source organism: Streptomyces sp. NBC_00344 (assembly GCF_036088315.1). Classification (NCBI taxonomy): domain Bacteria; kingdom Bacillati; phylum Actinomycetota; class Actinomycetes; order Kitasatosporales; family Streptomycetaceae; genus Streptomyces; species Streptomyces sp. NBC_00344. The sequence goes on from NZ_CP107996.1 coordinate 3,032,107, forward strand.
CTCGCTGTCGAAGCCGGTGATCGCCTTGTGCGAGAGGAGCTCGACGCTCGCCGTGCAGTTCTCCTCGGCCGCTGCGGCATGCACGGCCCCGGTCAGCTCGTCGCAGGCGCGGCGCAGCGCGGACGCTCGTCCGGAGCGCCATTCGACGGTGAGCCGGGCCTGTCCGGGTACGACATTGGGGGCGCCCGGCAGGAACTCGATGAATCCGACGTTGAAGACCATCGCCGGGTCGATCGCGGCGAGTTTCGGCGTCAGCCCCGCCAACAGCCGGGCGGCGGCTCTGCCCGCGTCGGCCCGATCGGCCATGGGCGTGGTGCCCGCATGGTTCGGCACGCCGAAGACGTTGATCTCATGCCGCTCGATGCCGACGATGCCCTCGACGACGGTCAGATCAGTACCGGCCGCCTCCATACGGGGGCCCTGCTCGATGTGGAGTTCGTAGAACGCGGCGATGTCGCGGAGCCCGTCGCCGGAGACGAACGCGGTGGAGCCGGTGAGCCCGCCGGCCGAGTCGGGCCGGGCGCCCTCCTCGTCCCAGAACCCGGCGATCCGCACCCGGTCGGCAGCCGGGTGGCCCGCCTCACGCAGGGTGCGAAGGGTCTCCAGGGCGGCGATGACTCCGTACGAGCCGTCGAGCCGGCCACCCGCGGGCACGCTGTCGGTGTGTGAGCCGAGCAGCAGCGCGGGACCGGTCCCGCCGGGAGAGCGGGCGAAGACGTTGCCGATCTCGTCGGTGTCCGTCAGCAGCCCGGCGTCCTCGATCCGGCGCATCAGCCAGGCCCGCGCCGCCACGTCCGCCGGGGACCCGGCGACCCGGTCGACCCCGCCGTCGGCCCGTCCCCCGAACGTCGCGAAGACGTCCAGGTCACGCAGCAGCCGTCCACGATTGATCCGCGGCACCGGGGCGTCGGGCAACACGCCCGCGGGATGCGAGGGGTGGGTCACGGTTGATCACCTCGGGTGTTGTCGTCGTTCTGTTTCAGGACGGAGGAGCCGGGTCCGGCGGGGAATGGATCCCGTTCCGCGCGGGCGGCCGGCAGGACCAGGACGAGGAGCGTGAGCAGCAGCATGACCGCGCCCATCCAGAGCCCGGTGGTGGCGATGCCCACCGCGCCGAGGAGGTAGCCGCCGGTGAGGGAGCCGAGGGAGTTGGCGCCGGAACCGAGGAAGCGGGCGGTGCCCTGGACGCGTCCCTGGAGTTCGTCGGGGGTGTTCCGGGTCTGGTAGACCCCGGCGGCGACGTTGAGCAGACCGCAGATGAAGGAGACGGCGGCCAGCAGCAGCGCCAGCGCGACCGGCCCGCGGACATACGCGGTGAGCGGCACGAGCAGCGTCCACACGGCGCAACCCAGCAGCAGCGTGGCGCGCATGCTGCTGCGCCGGGCGACCGGCGTGGACAGCGCGCCGAGCAGCCCGCCGACGCCCCCGCACGCGGTGACGAGGGACACCGTGGACGGGGAGTGACCGCCGTTCTTGAGGACCACCATCACGGTGAGTACGAGGGCCTGGAAGACCAGGTTGGACCCGGCGATCAGGCCGACCAGGACGCGCGCGAACCTGGCCTGCCACAGTCGGCCGATGCCCTCCTTGATATCGGCGAGCAGTGGCCGGGCCGGGCCCTGCGGGGCACCCTTCAGCTTCCCCTTGATCCGCAGGAAGCAGAGCGTCGCCACCGCGTCGGCGACGGCCGTGCACGCGAAGGGCAGCGAACTCGAGAGGGTGAGCAGGAAGCCGCCGCTCGGCTGGCCCGCGAGTCCCATGGCCTGCCGTCGCGCCTCGTTCTGCGAGAGCGCGACGGGCAGTTGGTCGCGCGTGACGACCGTGCGGACGGTGGCGCGCTCGGCCAGGTCGACGAAGATGCCGCGGCTGCCGTCGACGAAAGCGGCCAGCATCAGATGCGTGAGCCAGATGTGTCCTGACAGCACGGCCAGGGCCACGCTCGTCATGGCGAGCGTGCCGAGGACGTTGCACCACAGCATGATCCGGCGACGGTCCCAGCGGTCGACGAGCGCACCCGCCGGGAGCTGCACGGTCAGGTTGGGCAGGGCGGCAGCGAACCCGACCAGACCGGACTGGAAGGCTGATCCGGTGTGGTAAAGGATCAGCAGGGGGAAGGCGGTGAGGCCCACCCGTGAACCGAACTGCGAGACGCTCGCGCCCATCCACAGCCGCATGAAGTCGCGGTTTCTGCGCAGCGGAACGGGAGCGCCGGCATCCGCGGCCGCCGGCGGAGCGGCGGCCGCGGAGGGCGTGCGGCGCGTCATGACCGGCGGGCGCCTTCCTGCCGCTGCTCGCGGGCCTCCGCCTCGCCCATCGCCCGCTGCCAGAAGCCCGCGAGTCGCCCGGAGTCGGTCCACCCGTTGGCCATCAGATGGGTGACCAGGGATCGGCCGTGCACGGAGTTCGTGAGGACGACGGTGCCGTCGCCGGCGTTCGCCCGGATCCCGAACATGGCCTGATAGCCGGTGGCCTGCCCGCCGTGTCCGAACTCGAGGTCGACACCGGTGTCGTCGATGATCGTGCCCCAGCCGTACGGACGGTCGGAGTGCGGCGTGAGCATCTGCTGCACCAAATTCTGTGACACCAAGGCCCCTTCACGTCCGATCGCGCTGTCGCGTACCGCAAGGACGAGCTTCGCCAGGTCCGCGGCCGTGGTCCACAGCCCGCGTGCCGCGGACTCGGGGTAGACCCGGCGCCCGCCGGGCAACGGGTCTCCCTTCAAGTCGTGGCCGTGCGCGACCGGCTTGCCGGAGGTCTCCGGGTGGTCCGGGGTCACACCGCTGTCACGCATACCGAGCGGTGCGAAGACCAGTCGCCGCACGACCTCGGGGAAGGTCTCCCCGGTGAGGTCCTCCATGGCCTGCTGAAGGATCAGGTAATGGACGTTGTTCAGCCGGAATCTGGCACCCGGCGCGAACTCCCGCCGCGCCGGCCCCCCCTCCGCCGGGGCGCGCCCGTGCAGGATGTCGAGGACGGTCGGCCAGGGCTCGTCGGTGTCGTAGCCGGAGCGCCGGGCCGGTGAGGGCTCGGCGAAGCCGGCCAGGTTGGAAACCAGGTGGCGGAGAGTCACAGGCCGACCGCCCGCCGGAACGCGCCAGTTCACGAGATGCCGGTTGACGTCGTCGTCGAGGTCCAGGCCCCGCTCGGCGATCAGTCGCAGCAGCGTGAAGGTCGTGAGGTGCTTGGTGATGGACGCCGCCGCGAACAGCGTGTCAGGCGTCACCGGCTGCCGCCCCCGCGCGTCGAGGACGCCGTGGCTCTCCACGGACACCAGCTCACCGCCGCGGATCACGGCGACGGTCGCGCCGGGGATACCGTGCTCGGCCATCACCTCGGACACCCCCGATGCCGCGGGCTGCCTGACGGCCGGAGTGTTCGAGCCGCCCGGGGCGCCCCGGCCGCCGCCGGAGCCGCCGCCCGGTCCGTCGCTCCCGCCTCCAGTCCCACCGCCGGCACCGCCGTCGTCGTCACCGTCACCCACGAGCTCGGTCAGCTCGGCCAGGTGCTCATCGGCGAGCCGCCGTACCGTCACCGGGTCGTGGACGTCGCCGCGGTGGGTCCAGCGGACATACAACTGACCGCCGGACACGATCGCTTCGACGTCCAGCAGACGGCCGGTGTCGTCGCTGACGCCGCCCGCGGCGTGCGCGAGGAACGTCTCCCCGGCTTGCCGGTCCGGTACGTGGGTGAGGGCGAACCCGACCTCGGGGTGCGGCTGGGAGCGCAGCTCGGCCGCCGCGTCCGGGTCGGCGACGCCGTCCCGGAGCAGCCCGTAGCCGTAGCGGGGCATGGGCAGCGCGGTGAGCTGCCGGGCCACCGAGCGCAGCAGCTGCGGCAGTTCACGTCCGCGCGGCAGCCAGAGGCCGACCGGCACGCTGTCGGTGAGCGGACCCACCGTGCGGGCGAGCGCGGTGTCGTCCTGGCGCGGGTCGTGGCGCAGGGCGATGTCGAGCCGGTCACTGCCGGCCCAGCGGCCGAGCACCCGGCCGAGCGCGGCCAGTACGGCCGCCTCGGGGTCCTGCCCGGCCAGCAGAGCGGCAGTCGGGCCGCCCGGGAGCATGGTGGTCACCGTGTGGGCGGTGGCGGTACGGGCCTCGGCGCGGTCGCGCGGCAGGGCTGCGCCCGGCCTGCGGTTCAGCCAGGCGGAGGCCTGGTCGAGAACCTCCGGCGACACGGCCTCGGCGGCGAGCCGACGAGCCCACTGCCGCAACGGCGTTGCGACGGTCGGCAGTTCGACCGTTTTGCCGGACACCAGCCGCTCGTACGCGATGTTGAGGTCTTCGGTGAGGACGGTCAGCGATGCCTCGTCGGCCGCCGTGCCGTGAACCACGATCCACAGCTCGGCCAGCACCTCGGTGTCGAGAAGCCGGTCCTCACCCACATCGAACAGGACCGCCTGCACGACAGGCCCGGCCACCGGGTCGAGGCGGCGACGCGCATCGGCCACGGCCGCGGTGAGGGCGGCGGACCGCTCATCGGCCGCGACATGGGCGAGCGAGACGGCATCGAGCAGCGACGCAGACTCGTCCGGGGCGACCGTGCCGCCCCGGCGCCCGGGGTGGAGGTCCAGCCGCAGCCGCAGCGCATCGTGATGCGCTACGACCGCCGCCAGCGCCTGGGCCAACAGGTCGGCGTCAGGGCGTCGGCCCAGCGTGAGCCGCAGCGTACGGTCGGCGGGTGCCTCGTCGTCGGTCCTGAGCTGGACGGGGAGCAGCTGCAGCAGCTCGGCGTCGTCCGTCCCGGCCTCCGTCTGACCCGCGGCCGCGGTCCCCGCGGAACCGCCCACGCCGGCCCCCGGCTCCTCCACCGCAGGCCCCTCGGTCCGGTCCGCGAGTGCCGCCATCTCGGCAAGCGAACCCGCCTGGTAGATCATCCAGACCGCGAGCGGCACCCCGGCCTCGCGGGCCGCGGCGAGCATCCGTACGGCCAGGATGGAGTGGCCGCCGAGGTCGAAGAAGTTGTCGTCGGCGCCGATGGTGCCGAGGCCGAGCACATCGGCCCAGACCGCGGCGAGCCGCTTCTCGGTCGGGGTGCGCGGCGCGGTGTGCTCGGTGCGTGAAGTCGCGCCCCGGTCGGGCTCGGGCAGCGCCCGGCGGTCGAGCTTGCCGTTACTGGTGAGCGGGATCTGCTCGAGGACGGTGTACGACGCCGGGACCATGTACTCGGGCAGCCGCCCGGCGAGGTGCTCCCGCAGTGCGGCCGTGTCCACGGTCGCCCTGGTGGTGTCCGCGGTTGCCGCGGTGCTGTCCGTGGCAACGAGGTACGCGGCCAGGGAGGCGTCGCCGTCGTCGTTGCGGTGCAGGACCACGACGGCCTCCCGGACGGCCGGATGATTCTCCAACACGTGCTGGATTTCGCCGAGTTCGACGCGATAGCCGCGGATCTTCACCTGGTCGTCGATCCGGCCGAGGAACTCCAACGCCCCGTCCGTGCGGAACCGCCCCAGGTCGCCGGTGCGGTAGAGCCGGGACCCGTTCTCACCGTACGGGTCGGGCACGAACCGCTCGGCGGTCAGAGCCGCCCGGCCGAGGTATCCGCGGGCCAGGCCCACGCCGCCGATGAACACCTCGCCGGGGACCCCGACGGGCACCGGCTCCAGCCACGCGTTCAGCACATGGGTGGAGGTGTTGGGCAGCGCGTGGCCCAGGGGCGCGGTGCCGGACTGCTTTTCGTCCACCGGGTGAACGGTCGCGCCGATGGACGTCTCGGTCGGGCCGTACTCGTTGATGAGCCGTCCGGCGCCGAGCGCGGCGACGTAATGGTTGGCGGTGCGGGGCTGGAGGGCCTCGCCCGCGACCAGGATGCGCCGGGCCAGCTTCGGCAGTTCGTCGGAGCCGAGCTGGTGCGTGAGCAGATCCAGGTGGCCGGGCGTCAGCTTGATGAAGCCGTACGGTCCGGCCTGCACCAGCTCGCGGCCCAGGTCGCCGGGGGCCGTGGAGGCGGGCAGCACGGTGACCGGTCGGCCCGTCATCAGCGGCACGTAGAGGTTGGTGGCGGGCAGGTCGAATGCGATGGAGGAGAACAGCGGGGCGCCGCCCTCGTCCGCGGTCAGGTCCCGGGCCGCCCACCGCAGATGGTTGGCCAGGCCGCGCTGGGTCACCATGACGCCCTTGGGGAGGCCGGTGGACCCGGACGTGTAGATGACGTATGCCAGGTGGTCGGGGTCGCTCGTACGGGCCGGCCGGGCCGCGGACTCGGCGGCGATGGCGTCCTGGGCCAGGTCGAGATCGAGGCGGACGGTGTCGTGGCCCCCGGCCGCACCCGCGAGCGTGGACTGGGCGACCAGGACACGGACGCCGCTGTCGGCGAGCATGTGGGCGAGCCGGTCCGCCGGGTTTGCGGGGTCGAGCGGCAGATAGGCGGCGCCCGCCTTCCACACGCCGAGCAGCGCGGGGACCAGATCGGGCCCTCGGTCCAGGTGGACGCCGACGAGGGTGTCGGCGCCGACACCGAGCGCGATGAGCCGGTGAGCAATGCGGTTGGCCCGCTCGTCCAGCTCGCGGAAGGTCAGGCGCCGGTCGCCGCTGATGACTGCGGGCGCGTCCGGGGTCCGTTCGGCGGCCTCCTCGATCACGTCGACGACCGAGCCGGCCGGCCAGTCGACGCCTGTGTCGTTCCACTCGGTCAGTAGTCGCGTGCGCTCCGGCTCGGGGAGGAACGAGGCGGTCGCGTCACCGTCCGGATTCTCCGCGATGGCCTCGAAGACCTGCCGGTACATGGCCGCCATGCGCTCGGCGTTCGCCCGGCTGATGTTCTGCGAGCGGGAGCCGAGGACGAGGTGGCCGTGGATTGCGAAGACGCTCATCGCGAACTCGTTGCCGCCGACACCGAACCCTCCGGCCATGTCCACGGACTCGTCGACCTGGTGGAAGTCCAGGAAGTTGAACGTCACGGAGACCAGCCGGTCACCGCTGCCGACGAGCCGCTGGATCGCGGGCAGTGGATACCGCCGGTGCCCCCAGGTCCGGGTCTCCCGCGCGAACGTACGCGCCACCAGCTCACGCCACGTACGCGCCGAACGGTCCGCCGGGAACGGGACGCTGTTGAGGTGCATGCCGAGTACCCGGTCGCCGCCCGACGCCTCCAGACGGGCGTGGGTGACCAGGCCGGCGTGGAAGAACGGCTCAGGCGTGAGGCTGCTCAGGACCTTCAGGTGGGCGGCCAGGACGACCGTCTTGAGGGAAGCACCGCACTCGTTGGCCAGCTTCCGCAGCGGCTCCTCCAGGTCGTGGAAGGGCACGCGGACGTGGAATACCTCGTCGGGCCCGTCCTGGCCCCAGCCGTCCGGCAGCGCGAAGGGGGTGTGCCGGCTGACGACGTCCTGCCAGTACGTCTGGTGCTTGCCGTCTTCCAGCGCCTCCAACTCGGCGGCTACGACATCGGCGTACCGCACGGCCGGCAGGTCGTAAGGGGGCACCGGTTCGCCGTCGCGGATGTGCCGGTAGACCTCGAGGAGCTGCATGAGCAGCGTGTGGTAGCTCCAGCCGTCGGTGATGGCGTGGCACTGCGTGAAGGTGATCCGCCAGGCCCGGTCGGACTCCAGGTGGACGTTCACGCGCATCAGTGGTGCCGCCGCCAGATCGAACGGCCTGCCCCGCTCGTCCGCGATGAAGTCGAGCCCGGCCTGCTGCTGTTGCTGCTCGTCGAGGCCGCGCAGGTCGTGCAGCGCGAGCGGGATCTCCGCGCGGGCGTGCACGAGCTGGAGGGGCTGCGCGTAGTCCGTCAGCGCGATGGACGTTCGCAGGATCTCGTGCCGTGCGACGACCGTGTCGAGAGCCTTGCGCAGGGCCGGGAACGAGAAGGGGCGCTCGTCGGGGATACGGAAGCCGGTCACCGAGTGGTAGGCGTTCCGCTCGGTGTGGTTGAGCATCTCGACGATCATGCCGGTCTGCACCTGCGACAGCGGATACGCGTCGAGGACGTCGTCGGGCAGCGCGGCCCGGTCCGCAGCGGTGATCAGCTCGTACGGCGCGGTGGTGCGCGTCAGGTCCCGGCCTGTGTCCTGCCCGGCGAGCCCCTCCGCGAGGCGGGCCACCGTGCCGGCCTCGAAGATCTCGCGGATGCCGACGTCGAACCCGGCCTCGCGCAACACGCCCGCCATGCGCACGGCACGCATCGAGTCCCCGCCGAGGTCGAAGAAGCGGTCGTGGACGCCGATGTCGTCGATGCCGAGGATGCCGGCCCAGACGCCGGCGAGCTGCCGCTCCAGCGGGGTGCGCGGCGCGGTGTGCTCGGTGTGTGCGAACGCGTCGCGGTCCGGGGCGGGCAGCGCCCTGCGGTCGAGCTTGCCGTTGCTGGTGAGCGGGATGCGGTCGAGGACCGTGAAGGACGCGGGGACCATGTACTCGGGCAGCCGCTCGTCCAGGTGGGCACGGAGTGCGGCCGTGTCGACCTCGGGTCCGTCCGTGCCGACGACGTACGCGGCGAGCGCGCCGTCGCCGCCGGTGCCGTGCAGCACGACGACGGTCTCCTGAACGGCCGGGTGCTGACCGAGGACGTGCTGGATCTCGCCAAGTTCGACGCGGTAACCGCGGATCTTCACCTGGTGGTCGATCCGGCCGAGGAACTCCAGCGCCCCGTCGGCGCGGAACTGCGCGAGGTCGCCGGTGCGGTAGAGCCGGGAGCCGCTCTCGCCGTACGGGTCGGGCACGAAGCGTTCGGCGGAGAGGCCGGGCCTGCCGAGGTAGCCGCGGGCCAGGACGATCCCGCCGATGTACACCTCGCCGGGCACCCCGACCGGCACCGGCTCCATCCACCGGTCCAAGACGTACATGGAGCTGTTCGGCACCGGCGTGCCCAGGGGCATGAGGTCCAGCTCGGGGATCTCGGGCAGCGGGGTGCCGGAGTTGCCGACGGATGCCTCGGTGGGGCCGTACTCGGCGGCCAGCGGAGTGCCCTGAGATCCGGCGAGTTCGCGCCAGCGGAGCGCGAGGCGGGAGCTGAAGCTGTCGCCGGCGCCGATCACCAGACCGGCGAGCGAGGCCGCCTGCTCGCCGGTCAACTGGTGGGTGAGCAGATCGATATGGCCAGGCGTGAGCTTGATGAACGAGAATGGTCCGGCCGCGGCGAGTTCCCGGCCGAGCTCATCGGACGGCATGTCCTGCGGCAACAGATGCACGGTCTGACCGAGCAGCAGCGGCGCGAACAGGTCGGGCAGGCCCAGGTCGAAGGAGATCGACGAGAAGACGGGGGCGCCGCCGGTGCCGTGTGCCCCGTACGCCTCGGAGGTCCACAGCAGGTAGTTGGCGACACCGATGTGCGGTACCAGGACGCCCTTGGGTGAGCCGGTCGAGCCCGACGTGTACATAACGTACGCGAGGCTGTCCCCGTCGCAGAGTGGGGCGGGCCGGGTGTCCGGCTGCGCCTCTACGGCGGCGCGGTCGGCCTCGCGGTCGAGGACCAGGAGGGTGCCGTCGTGGACATCCGCCAGCTCGGTGGCGTACGGGCCGCTGGTGACGACGAGGCGGGCGCCTGTGTCGTCGAGCATGTAGCGCAGCCGCGCCCCGTGCACGGACGGGTCGAGTGGCAGGTAGCCGGCGCCGGACTTCCAGACGCCGAGCAGCGTGGGCACCAGGTCGACGCCACGGTCGAGGCGGACGCCGACGAGGGTTTCGGGGCCCGCGCCGAGAGCGCGCAGCCGGTGGGCGATGCGGTTGGCCCGTTGGTCGAGCTCGGCGTAGGTGAGCTTGCCGTCGCGGTGGCTGACGGCGACCGCGTCCGGGGTCGCCGTGGCCTGCTCCTCGATGAGCCGGTACACCGGCAGTTCGGGCGCGGTGCCCGGCGTGGCGCCCAGCTCGACGAGGAGCCGGTGGCGTTCCGTCGCGGGCAGGAAGGCGACGGTGGCGTCGCCGTCGGGACCGCCGGCCATCGCGACGAGGACCTGCCGGTACATGTCGACGAGGCGCTCGGCGTTGTCGGGGCTGATCAGGTCGGTGTGGCTGGACAGGTTGACGTATCCGCCGCTGGCGACGACGGTCAGGTCGAACTCGTTGGCGGCGCCGCCCGCGCTGGCCTTGCTGTCGACGGAGTCCGAGTCGACCTGGTGGAAGTCCAGGTACTCGAAGACGACGGACAGCAGCCGGTCGCCGGTGCCGGCCGGGCTCGCGCCGCGCTGGATCGCCGGCAGCGGGTAGCGGCGGTGCCCCCAGGTCTCGGTCTCCCGCGCGAAGGTACGCGTGACCAGCTCGCGCCAGGTGCGCGCCGAGCCGTCGGCCGGGAACGGCACGCTGTTGAGGTGCATGCCCAGCACACGATCGGCACCGGGCGCCTCGAGACGGCTGTGGGTGACCAGACCTGTGTGGAAGGACGGTTCGGCCGTCAGGGAGCTCAGCACCTTCAAGTGGGCCGCGAGAAGCACCGACTTGAGCGATGCACCGCAGCCGACGGCGAGGCGCCGCAGCCGCTCCTCCAGGTCGTGGAAGGAGACCTGCAGCCGGTAGGGCTCGCCCTTGGTGCCGGGTTGACCCCATGCGGCAGGCAGCGTGAACGGCGCGTGGTCGGAGGTGGTGCGCTGCCAGAACTCCAGGTCCTCGGCACTGTCCAGCGCCTCGAGCTCGGCGGCGACGTAGTCCGCATACCGCACCGACGGGGCATCGTACGCAGGCAATGGCTCGCCGTCCCGTATGAACCGGTAGGTCTTCAGCAGCTCCATCAGCAGGGAGTTGAGGCTCCAGCCGTCGGTGATGGCGTGGCACTGGGTGAACGTGATCCGCCACGCCTCATCCGACTCCACGTGCACGGTGACCCGCAGCAGCGGCGCATCCGCCAGGTCGAACGGCCTGCCGCGCTCCTCGTCGATGAAGTCGAGCCCGGCCTTGCGCAGCCTCTCCTCGTCGAGGCCACGCAGGTCGTGCAGCGCGAGCGGGATCTCCGCGTGGGCGTGCACCAGCTGGAGAGGCTGGGAGAACTCGGTCAGCGCGACCGACGTCCTCAGGATCTCGTGCCGCCCTGCGACGATGTCGAGCGCGCCGCGCAGCGCGCCCGGGGAGAACGGGCGCTCATCGGGGATCCGGAAGTTGGACACCGAATGGTAGGCGTTCCGCTCGGCATGGTTGAGCATCTCGACGATCATGCCGGTCTGCACCTGCGACAGCGGATACGCGTCGAGGACGCCCTCCGGGAGCCGGTCGCGGTCCTCGGCGCCGATCAGTTCGTACGCGGCGACGGTGCGGACGAGGGTGGCGTCCGGCTCCTGCCCGGCGAGCGACTCTGCGAGCCCGGCGACCGTGCCGGCTTCGAAGATGGAGCGGATGCTGACGTCGAACCCGGCCTCGCGCAGCGCGCCCGCGAGCCGCACGGCACGCATGGAGTCCCCGCCGAGGTCGAAGAAGTTGTCCTCGACGCCGACGGTGTCGCGGCCCAGCGTGGTCGCCCACACGGCGGCGACGCGCTCCTCCAGCGGCGTGCGCGGCGCGACGTGCGCGGCGCCCTTCTTCGGACGGGTGGCCCGGGGACGGTCGACGATCTCCAGGGTGCCGTCGGCGAGGTAACGGGCGCGCAGGCCGTCGACGCAGGTGACCGGCCCCAGGTAGACGTCTCCGGGCACGCCTGTCGGGGCGAGGTCGCCGCGGCCGTCGAGCACCCGGACCGTCAGACGCTCCGGCAGGGCGCCGGTGAACGTGTCGAGGACGGCGCGGATGTCGTCGGCTGCACGGGCTGCGTCGTTCCAGACGGCGAGCCGCTCGCGCTCAGCCGCGGGCAGCAGGTCGACGGCCGTGACCAGGGTCTCCGGGTCGGCGGTGACCGCGTCGAGCAGCCGTGCGAAGTGGGCGGCCATGCGCTCGACGGTCGCGCCGTCGTAGAGCGAGGTGGAGTACGAAAGCCGGGCCCGGAGAGGGCCCGTCGCCGCCTGCTCCACGTTCAGGGTGAGGTCGAACCGGGCGACCCGGTCGTCCATCAGCGACGTGGTGTCAAGACCCGGCAGGTCGAAGGCGGCATCCCGGCTCTCGTGCAGCACGAACGCGGTCTGGAACAGCGGCGTACGCGACAGGTCGCGCGCGGGCTCCAGCTCGTCGACCACCTGCGCGAACGGCACCGCCTGGTGATCGAAGGCGTCGAGGACGGTGTCGCGTACGTGGGCCAGCAGCCCGGTGAACGTGGGGTCGCCGTCCCAGCGGGCGCGCGCGACGAGCGTGTTGATGCCGTAGCCGAAAAGCCGCTGCAGCTCAGGCCTGGCGCGGCCGGACACGACGATGCCGACGGGGATGTCGGTGCGGTCGGCGTGCCGGGACAGCAGCCCCTGGAACGCGGCCAGGAGCACGGTGAAGAGCGTGGTGTCGTGCGTGCGGGCGAGCTCCTGGGCCCGGTCCGCGACCTCGGCGGGGATGTCGAAGGCGACGGAGTCACCGGACCAGGCGCGCACGGCGGGCCGTGGCCGGTCGGTGGGCAGCTCCAGCGGCTTCAGCTCCGCGAGCCGGTCACGCCAGTGGCCGAGCTCCTTCTCCAGCGTGCCGCCGCTCATCTCCTTCCGCTGCCAGGTGGCGAAGTCGGCGTACTGGACGGAGAGTTCGGGCAGCTCTTCGACGGGCCCGACAGTGGCGGACCGGTAGAGCGTGCTCAGTTCATCGGCGAACACGCCGACCGACCAGGCATCGCAGGCGATGTGGTGGAAAGTAACGGTGAGCAGGTGCTCGTCGTCGGCGAGCCGGAACAACCGGGCCCGGGCGGGCCATTCACGGCCGAGGTCGACGGGTCGCGCGATCTCCTCGTCGACGAGCCCGCGCAGCCGCCGCACCCGCTCGTCACCGTCGAAGGCGCCGAGGTCGGTGACGGGCAGCCCGGCGGCACACGGCGCGTCGATCACCTGCCGTGCCCCGGCCTCGGTGCCGGGGGCGAGCTCGTAGCGGGTACGGAGGATCTCGTGCCGGGCGAGCAGCCGCTCCCACGCGTCGACGAGCGCGTCCGTGTCAAGGGTGCCGCGCAGCCGCAGCACCACGGGCACCAGGTATTCGCCGCTGTCCGGGGCGAGTTGGCTGAGAAACCACATCTGCTGCTGCCCGAAGGACAGCGGGAGCGGTCCGTTGCGGTCAACGGGTCGAATGGCCGACCTGCGGTTGCCGCGCTGGCCGGCGAGCCGGCGGCGCAGCAGTTCGTCACGCAGCGAGTCGGTCTCCTGTCGGCCGTCCCGGCCTGTGTGCGTGCTGTCGACGCTCATGCCTTGTACTCCCTCGCCGCTGTGCAGCCGTCGTCGAATGGGGGCCCGGTGCGGGTGTCGGTGTCCGGGCCCGGTACGGCCCGGTCCGCGGCGAGAACCGCCGCGGCGAGACCGCTGATCGTCAGTCGTTCGAAGAGCGCGGACACGGGCAGGTCGATCGCGAACTCGCGGCGGATCCGCATGAGCATCCGGACGACCGACAGGGACCGTGCGCCGTGCTGCGACACGTTGTCGTCGGGGCCGAGACCGCGCAGCCCGAGCACCTCGGCGCAGAGCGCGGCCACGCGGGCCTCCGTGGGATTGCTGGGGCGACGGGCCGCCCCCTGTTCGGCGCCCGGCGCCGGGAGGGCACCGAGGTCGACCTTGCCGCTGACGCTCAGCGGCACCCGCGGGATGGCCACGAACGCGGCCGGGATCATGTATCCGGGCAGCTTGGCCGCGAGGTGGCGGCGCAGCGCCGACACGTCGGTCCGGCCCGCGGCGACCACATAGGCGATGAGCCGTTTGGTGCCGGGGCTCGATTCGCGGACCACGATCACTGCGTCCCGGATCGCCGGATGCTCGGTCAACACCGCGCGGACCTCGCCGAGTTCAATGCGGTGGCCGCTGATCTTCACCTGGGTGTCGATCCGGCCCAGGAACTCGACGGTGCCGTCGGCGTACCGACGCGCCAGGTCGCCAGTGCGGTACAGGCGGGCGCCGGGGGTGCCGTGCGGGTCGGGCACGAAGCGGTCGGCGGTGAGTGCCGGGCGACCGTGATAGCCGCGGGCAAGCCCGGAACCACCGATGCACAGCTCTCCCGCGACGCCCGGCACAACCGGCTCCAGCGCCTGGTCCAGCACATGGAGGGACTCACCGTTCAGCGGCTGCCCGAGCGCCATGCCTGCCGTTGCTCCGGCCTGTGCCTGAGCCGTCACCTGCGGACCCACCTGCCAGGAGGCGGACCAGATGGCCGTCTCCGTCGGCCCGTAGACATTGGTGAGGGCCTTGACCCTGGAGCGCAACTCCCCGGCGAGCCGGGCGGGCAATTCCTCGCCCCCGGCGAGCGCGGTGACGGTGGGCCGGTCGAACCCGACGGCCAGCAGCAGCCGCCAGCCGGACGGGGTGGCCTGCACATGCGTCACCCGGTGCTCGTCGACGAGCCGCAGCAGCGCCGCAGGGTCCTTGGCCTGCGTGTCGTCCGCGAGAACCACGCGGCCGCCGGTGATCAACGGCAGGTACAGCTCCAGCCCGGAGATGTCGAAGGACACGGAGGTCGCGGCGAGCCAGTCACCCGTGTACTCCGGCTCGGCGAAGGAGTGCAGCAGCTGCGCGAGCGCACCGTGCGGAAGCATGACGCCCTTGGGGGTGCCCGTGGAACCGGAGGTGAAGATGACGTACGCGAGGTCGTCGGGGCCGTGGTGGGCGGCGGGCGCGTCGGAGGGTTGCCGTTCGACGGCACCGAGTTCGGCGGTGGAGTCGAGGACGACGGCCCTCTCCGCGTACACGGCCGGGATACGCGACGTGAGCGCCGACTCGGTGAGGATGAGCGGCGCGTCGGTGACCGAGAGGATGTGGGCGAGCCGCTCGTCGGGCACGCTCGGGTCGAGCGGAACATAGGCGGCACCTGAGCGGAGAACACCGAGCAGCGCGGGGAGCAGCGCGGGCCCGCGATTCAGGAGTACGCCGACCAAGTCGCCCCGTCCGGCGCCGAGTCCGCGGAGTCGGTGGGCGATGCGGTTGGCGTGGGCGCCGAGGGTGCGGTAGTCGAGGGTGGTCTCCCCCGCAATGACCGCCACAGCGTCCGGGCTCTCGGCGGCCCGGACCGCGATCAGCTCCGGAACGAGCGGCTCACAGTGGCCGGCCCGGTGGGGGCCGCCCGCGGCGAGCACGTTCCGGGCGAGTGGGCCGGGCATCCGGCTCATGGCGGCATCCCCGTCCGGGTCATCGGCCATCGCGACGAGCACCTCCCGGTAGATCCCGGCCAGCAGCTCCGCGTGCGTTTCGTCGAGGGCGTCGTACGCCGCGTCCAGCACGAGCGCGTCCTTGAAGACCCGGACGACGAGCGGGAACTCCGTGCCGTCGTGGTCGGGGCCGGCAGCGGGATCCGGATCGAAGAGGACGTCGGCAAGCCGGCCGGGGGTACGGGCCGCGCGGCGGACGGCGGCCCACGGGTAGTGGCGGTACGGCTCGGTGTCCGACGCTCGGCGCTCGGTGGCGGCGACGAGCTCTCGCCAGGTGCCCGTTGCTTGGCGGTGGGGAAAGGGGACCGTGTTGCGGTACGAGCCGAGGGCGAGAGGGGCGAGCGCCACGGCGCCGGAACGGTTCGGGATTCCGGTGGTGGTGAACGCCGTGTCCGAGAGGACGGGGAGGCCGGCGGCGCTTGCCGTCCCCGTGCCGGACTGCTCCGGACGTCCGTCGTTCCGGACCGCGGTGTGGAAGGCCGCGTCCGGCGTCAGCGACCCCAGTGCCCGCAGGTGCGCCGCGAGCAGGACCGCGCCCAGTGGCGTGCCGGCCCGGTCGCCGAGGGTGCGCAGCTCCTCCGACAGATCACCGAACGGAACCCGCACGGTGTGCCGTCGCCCACGGTGGTCCGGCGTGCCCCAGCCCTCGGGCAGAAGCAGCGGCGCACAGGTGTCCGCGACGCGGCGCCAGTGGGCGCGCGGGGCCGGGTCGTCGAGGGCGGCGCGCTCGGCGGCCACGTACGCGGCGTACGGCACAGCGGGCGCGACGCCCCCGCTCCCGAACGCCTCCTTCTCGTACGCCTCTTTCTCGTACACCGCCGCCAGCTCGCCCAACAGTCGTTCGGCACTGCCCGCGTCGAGCAGGGCCGGGCTGTAGGTGAGGACAAGGCGCAGCGCCGTGTCGGTCTCGAGCTGGGCGGCGAGCCGCAGCGGGGGAGCTGTCGGCAGCGGGA
The DNA here is from genome assembly GCF_036088315.1 of Streptomyces sp. NBC_00344. Lineage (NCBI taxonomy): Bacteria > Bacillati > Actinomycetota > Actinomycetes > Kitasatosporales > Streptomycetaceae > Streptomyces > Streptomyces sp. NBC_00344. The sequence goes on from NZ_CP107996.1 coordinate 3,048,156, forward strand.
CCTCGCGCTCGACGACCTCGTGCGCACCGAAGACAGCGGCGCGGCGCGGCTCGTCGAGGGCACGCAGGTCGTGCACGGACAGTGGGATCTCCGCTTCGGCGTGGACGAGTTGCAGCGGCACGCGATGGCGTTCGACGGCGAACGAGGTGCGCAGCGTGTCGTGCGCCGCCGTCAGTGCATGGAGGGCGCGCCGCAGGTCATGCAGCGCGAACGGGCGGCCGAGCACCTGGCGCCGCACCGCGATCAGGTTGCCGGTCGCGGGGGCCGGGGCGGTCAGGACGCGGGCCAGCGCGTCGGCCTGTGCCTCGGCGAGCGGGTAGGCGTCGACGAGTCCGTTGGGCAGGCCGCGCCGGTCGGCGCGGGAGAGCTGCGCGAAGCGGTCCACGGGCGGCGCGGCCGTGGCCGACGATCCGGTGAGGGCGATGCTCATGCGTCGATGTCTCCTGCCGTGTCCGGTGCAGCCAGCAGCTCCGCGTCGGACATCTGCTCGATCTCGGCACGGACGGCGTCCTCGACGGCCTCGGCGAGCTGCCGCACGGTCGGTGACTCGAAAACGGTCCGCACGGACAGTTCGAGGTCAAACTCGTCCTGGAGGCGCGCGGCGAGCCGGATGACGAGTAGGGAGTGGCCGCCGAGGTGGAAGAAGTGTGCGTCTGCGCCGATTCGTTCGACGCCGAGGAGATCGCCGAACATGGCCGCGATGCGCTCCTCGGCGACACCGGTCGGCGGCGTGTACGCGGCGTCGCCGGCCTCCGCGTCCGGCGTGGGCAACGCGTCCCGGTCAAGCTTGCCGTTGGCGGTGAGCGGCACGGAGTCGAGGGCGGTGAAGGTGGCGGGCACCATGTAGTCGGGCAGCAGGGCGGCAAGCAGTTCGCGCAGGGTGCCGGGTTCGGGGGCCCGGTCGGGCTCCCCGGGCACCACGTACGCCGCCAGGCCCCGCTCTCCCTGCCTCGGTTCGTGCACCACGACCACCGCGTCCCGCACCCCCGGCAGCTCGCGCAACCGGGCCTCGATCTCGCCCAGTTCCACGCGGTATCCGCGAATCTTGACCTGCTGGTCGGCGCGGCCCAGGAACTCGACCGCGCCATCGGCGCGGCGGCGTGCGAGGTCGCCGGTGCGGTAGAGGCGGCCGCCGGGCGCGCCGTACGGGTCGGGCACGAAGCGGTCGGCGGTGAGGGCGGGGCGGCCGAGGTAGCCGCGGGCGACGCCCGCGCCGCCGATGTACAGCTCGCCAGTGACGCCGACCGGGACCGGGTGCCCTGACACGTCGAGGATCACCGCCGTGGTGCGGGGCAGTGGCAGACCCAGGGGGACCGTGCCGGTGTGCCTCTCGTTCACCGGGTGCACAAGCGTGCCGATGGAGGTCTCCGTAGGCCCGTACTCATTGAGCAGCCGTCCGGGACCGAGGAGTTCGGACCAGCGCTCGGCGAGCCGGCCGGGCAGCTCCTCGCCGGCCACGACGACCGTCCCGGCGAGCGCCGCGGCCTCCGCGTCACCGAGCTGGTCGCCGAGGATCTCCAGATGCCCCGGTGTCAGCTTGATGAAGGCGTACGGGCCGCCGTCCACGAGCGCCGCACCGAGCCCCGTCAGGTCACCGGCGGGCAGCACGTGCACCGGACGCCCGGCGATCAGAGGCCCGAACACGTTGGTCGCGGGCAGGTCGAAGGCCACCGAGGAGAACAGCGGCGCCCCGCCCTCGGACCCGATCAGGTCCTCCTCGGCCCACCGCAGGTGATTGGCGAGCCCTCCGCGGGTCACCATCACGCCCTTGGGGGTGCCGGTGGAACCGGAGGTGTAGATGACGTAGGCCAGGAGTTCCGGGTCGGACACCCGGGGCGGGCAGGTCTCGGGACGGGACGCGAGGGCGTCCCGGTCACGGTCCAGCAGGACCCGCTCGCCGGCGAAGTCACAAGCCGCTCCCTGCGCGGCCGTGTCGGTGAGCAGGACATCGGCGCCGCTGTCGCGCAGCGCGTGCGCCAGCCGTTCGGCCGGGCCCGCAGGGTCGAGCGGCAGATAGGCGGCACCCGCCTTCCACACGCCGAGCAGCGCGGGGACCAGTTCGGGTCCACGCTCCAGCAGCACCCCGACGACCGTGTCGGGCCCCACCCCGGCCGCGGCCAGCTGGTGCCCGATGCGGTTGCCTCGCACGTCCAGCTCGCGGAACGTCAGCCGCTGCTCGCCGCTGACCACGGCGAGCGCGTCCGGCGTCTTGGCCGCCCGCGCCTCGAACAGGTCGAGCAACGACGCGTCGTCCCAGTCCCGCGCCGCCCCGGTCCGGTGGACGTCCAGCGCGGCGTGCTCGTCCTCGGACAGCAGGTCCAGCTCGCCGAGCCGGGCGCCCGGATCGTCGGCGATCGACTCCAGGAGCCGCCCGAAGTGACCGGCCAGCCTCTCGACGGTCTCGTGCTCGAACAGCTGGGTCGCGTATTCGAGGACACCGGTCAGCTCCCCGTCGGCCTCGCGCCGCAGGTACAGCGTGAGGTCGGTCTTGGCGACCCGGCGGTGCCGCAGCAGCAGCTCGCTGTCGACGTCGCCGGGCATGCCGCCGCCGACCTCTTCGTCGTTGAAGTTGAAGGCGACCTGGTAGAGCGGCGTACGCGACAGGTCGCGCTCGGGCCGCAACTCCTCCACCAGGTGCTCGAAGGAGACGTCCTGGTGGGCGAAGCCGTCCAGAGTGGTCCGCCGCACCCGGTCGAGGGACTCGGCGAACGGCACTCCGGCGTCGAGGCGGCAGCGAAGCACGAGCGAGTTGAGGAAGAACCCGATCATCCGGTCCGTCTCGGGGCGCGTGCGCCCGGCGACCGGCACGCCGACCGCGATGTCCCACTGCCCGCTGTGCCGGGCGAGCAGCGTGGCATAGGCCGTGAGGAGGGTCATGAACGGGGTCGCCTGGTGGGTCCGGCCCAGCGCCGCGACGGCCTTCGCGACCGACGCGGGCACCCGGATGGGCACCAGGCCGCCGCGCGGGTCGCGCTCGGCCGGGCGCGGCCGGTCCGTGGGGAGTTCGAGGGCGCCGACGCCCCCGAGCTCGCGGCGCCAGTAGTCCAGCTGCGGGGCGAGGCGGTCCTTGTCACGCCACTGCCGCTGCCATACGGCGAAGTCGGCGTACTGCGGCGAGGTTGCGGCCGCTTCCGGCTCCTCACCCGCCTCCAACACGGCACACACAGCGCGGAATTCGCGTTCCAGAAGAGTCGCCGACCAGCCGTCGCATGCGATGTGATGGATCGTCACCAACAGCGTCGCCTCGGCATCGTCGTGGCGCCGTACCAGCAGCGCCCGCCACAGCTTCCCGGATGCCAGGTCGAAGCCGGTGTCGAAGGCGCGGGCGACCTCCTCGTGTGCGTCGTCCGGCGGGCAGTCCACGATCCGGAGGTCAACGGGGGTGGGCTCCTCCACGATCTGGACGGGCTCGCTGCCCTGGCTCAGGTAGCGGGTACGCAACGACGTGTGGCGTACGGCGAGCAGGTCGAGCGCCGACCGTACGGTCCCCTCAGCGAGGTTCGCCGGGACGCGCAGGATCAGCGGGACGACCCATTCCGGGCTCTCGGGGTGCATCCGGTCCAGGAACCAGAGGCGGCGCTGCCCGAACGACAGCGGCAGGGGTGCGCCCCGCTCCACGGCCACGATGGGCGGCGTGTCGTCGGCGGGCACGGTCAGCAGCGCGGCCTGCGCCTCCACGGTCACGGCGGCGTACAGGTCGGACAGCTCCAGGGACCGGCCGGTCTCCCGGCCGAGGCGCCCTGCGAGCTCGGCCAGTTGGAGGGAGTAGCCGCCGAGCTGGAAGAAGTCGTCGTCGACGCCGATGCCGTCCATCTCCAGCAGTTCCGCCCAGACCCCGGCGACCAGCCGCTCCTCGGCGGTGCGCGGCTCGACGTACGCGGGCCGGTCGGCATCCGCAAGGAGCAGGCCATCGGACGCCGCGTCACCCTCGACAGGCCCGAGCAGGTCGAACGAGTCGTCGCCGCGCTGCCGCACGAGCAGCCCGGTCGGGTGGAGCCAACCGTCCTCGGGCCTGTACGGGTCGGGCAGCAGCCGCTCGGCTCCGGCCGCCACGGCCGTGCGGACCGTCAACTCGCCCGGGATGCCTGGCGGAACGGGCTCACCGTACTCGTCGATCACGACCACCCCCTCCGGGTCGAGGGGGGTGCCGATTCCGGGGCCGCCGCCCGTCCCGCTGCGGGCGGTGACGGCGGCGCCCAGGAGTCCGGTACCGTACGTGCGCCAGACGGCGGTGGCGGCAGGGAACGACCACGGCTCGCTGTCATGGGGGATTCCGTCGATCACCACGGCGCGCAGAGCGGCGGCTTTCCCGTACGGCGCCTGCGGGGCGTTCACGTCCCAGGCGTGCACGGTGATGCCGTTGTCGCGCATCGCCTCGGTGAGCGCCGCTCCGTCGGTCCAGGCACCGGCCGGCAGGACGACGAGGGGGGCTCCGCAGACGAGGGCGGCGCCCAGAGTCCAGAGCCGACCGTCGAGTTCGCCGGTCGGCGGCAGCGCGAGCCGGTCGTCGGAGGTCACCACACCGTGGTCCAGGAGCCACTGCGCCTGGCGGACGGCGGTGGCGTGGGTGACCGATTGCATGATGCCGTCGGCGGCGGTGTGGAGCAGCGCCTCGCCGGCGGTCGCCGGGGCCTCGGCCGCGTCCTCCACCGGCCCCGCGTTCCCATCCGCTTCGGTCAGTACGAGGTCGCAGGCGGTTTCCCGTCCCGCGTCCGCAGGACCGAGCAGGGTCACCGCGCCGCCCGAGCGCCAGACGCCGAGCAGCGCGGCCGGCAGGTCGGCGCCCGCCGAGAGGCGCAGGCCGACCCGGGTGCCGGGAGCGGCGCCCCGGTGACGCAGCAGCCGTGCCCATCGGTCGGCCCGCTCGTCGAGGTGGGCTGCCGTGGTGACGGTCGCGCCGTCGATGACCGCGACCGCGTCCGGAGAGCGGCGCGCATGCAGCGCGAAAAGGTGGTGGAGAAGCGGTTGCCGCGTCACAGATGTTCCCCCGCGCGTCGACGGTGATCGGTCCGGGGAAAACCCGGATGGGGAAACAGACTGCGGAGGTCGCCTATCACCCGCCTATATGGAAGCGGCGACCGTGAACGGGAATGCACCGGCGATTTGCGTAATCCGGCGGTTCAGTAGGGAATTTCGTGCGGGTGCCATCCGCGATATCGCAGGAATATAGCCGCGCCTTCGAGCATGACCGCCATGACCCAAGCGGACAGCGTCTGGTTCCACCGGAGCGGCGGCTCTTCCCGGCCCGCCCTGCGGCTCGTGTGCTTTCCGCACGCGGGCGGCACCCCGGCCTTCTTCCACCCCTGGCACCGCCGGCTTCCGGCGGGCGTCGAGGTGCTCGCCGTCTGCTACCCGGCGCGGCAGCACCGGCTGCTCGACGCGCCGGTGGACACCATGGACGTCCTGGCCGACCAAGTGACGGACGCGCTGGTGCCGTACGCCGAGGACGACGTACCGCTGGCCTTCTTCGGACACAGCATGGGCGCGGGCGTCGCCTACGAGGTGGCCCACCGCCTGGAGACCCGGCACCGCCTCGGCCCGGTGCGCCTGTTCGCGTCCGCGTTCCGCGCCCCGCACCGGCGCCGGCCGCTGGCGCAGCCGACGGACGACGCGGCGATGCTGGCGGAGCTGCGGCTGCTCGGCAGCTCCGCGATGGCCGCACTGGACGACCCGGCGCTGGCCGAGGTGGTGATGCCGTCGCTCCGCGCCGACCTGCGCCTGGTGTGCGCGTACTGGCGGCCGCGGCCCGAACCGTTGAGCTGCCCGCTCGTCGGCTACGCGGGCGCCCAGGACAAGGAGGAGTCGGGCCCTGAGGCGATGAGGTCCTGGGCCGATCTGACCACGTCCCGTTTCGAACGCCGCCTCTTTCCCGGCCACCACTTCTATCCGGAACACTGCGAGGCGGAGTTGCTGGCAGACATGTCCGGGCACCTCACCGACGATCTGCGACTGCTGAGTGCGCGGGCCGCGGCCCGGCCCCCGGCATCCGCGCCGGGAGGCGGCGCCCATGCGTGACGCGCACCCCTTGTCGTACGGACAACAGGCCCAGCTCTTCCTGCACCGGCTTGCGCCGCACAGCGCCGCGTACCACACGGGCATCGCCGTACGAATCCGGTCCGCCGTCGATGTGCCGGCCCTCGGGGACGCGGTGCGCGCACTGGGGCGGCGGCACGAGATGCTGCGGTCGCTGTTCACCGAGGTGGACGGCGCACCGGTGCGGATCGTCGACGACGCGCATGCGCCCCGGCTGGATCGTCGGCCTCTGTCGGGCGCCACGGAGGACGAGCTGGCGGAGGCGGTCTCGCGAGCACTCCGCGACCCGTTCCGGCCGGCCGAGCAAGGCGCGTTCCGGTTCGTGCTGCTCACCCGTGACCCGCACGACGCGGTGTTGCTCGTCGCCGGGCATCACATCGCTACGGACGCCCTGTCCGACGCGCTGCTGCTTCGCGATGTGCTGAAGCTCTACGAGGAGCGGGTCACCGGGGTCCCGGCCGGACTGCCGGTGCTGCGCGCGCACCACGACGAACTCGTCGAGCGCGAGAAGGCGTTGCTCGGATCAGCGCGCGGTACCCGGCTCGCCGAGCAGTGGCGGCGGGTCTGCGAGGGTTCCGTCGCCGCGCAGCTGCCGACGGACCGGCCGCGCAGGCCCGAGCAGTCGTTTTCCGGCGCGACCTGCCGGGTGACCGTGCCGAAGGAGTCCGCCGAGCTGCTGACGGGGGCCGCGCGCGCCGCCGGGGTCACGCCCTTCGCGGTGCTACTCGGCGCGTTCCAGGGCGTGCTGCACCGGACGACCCGGCAGCGGGACTTCCTGCTCGGCTGCCCGGTGACGACCCGGCTGCGCCCGGCCACCCGCGAGATGGTCGGCAACTTCATCAACACAGTCGTACTGCGGGCACGGTTCACACCGACGACGACGTTCGGCGATGCCGCGCAGGCCGTGCACGCGCAGGTCCGTTCGGCGGTGCAAGGCCTGGAGTATCCGTTCGCGCACGTAGCCCGCGGGGCCGGCAGGTCGCCGGGGGCCGGGTCGCCCCGGGTGTACGGCATCACGTTCAACCTGCTGGCCACGGGCGGCCTCGACGAGGCGCTGCGGCCGCTCCTCGACACCGCGCACGCCGACACGACGACCTCGTACGCCGGCCTGACGCTGGCGCCGTACCCGCTGCCGCAGCAGGAAGGCCAGCTGGACCTCGGCGTCGACGTCCTGCTCGGGGACAACGGCCTGACCGTCGACTTCCGCTACGACGACTGGCTGTTCGACCCGGACAGCATCGCCCGGCTGGCCGCCCACTTCCTGCGCGCCGTGGACATCGCGACGACGTCCCCGGACACCCCCATCGCGCGGGCGCGCCTGTGGGGGGCTCCGGCGCAGCGGTCACCTGCGGAGTCCGTACGCCGCTGACCCCACACCCATCGACACCGCCCGAGAAGGGAGCCGGCCGTGGCCGACAACCTGCTGGACCACATCGCGGCACACGCACGGAGGCAGCCGTCCAAGGACGCCGTGATCTTCGTACGCGGCCGGAAGGACGACCGGACCGAGCAACGGCTCACCTACGGCGACCTGGACCGCACGGCGCGGCGCCTCGGCCGCTGGCTCAAGGAGCGCTGCGAGCCCGGCGACCGGGTCCTGCTGCTGCTGCCGACCGGCCTTGACTTCGTGACCGCGCTCATCGGCTGCCATCACGCGGGCCTGGTGGCCGTGCCCGCACCGCCGCCGGGCATCGGCGATCCCAAGGGCGCCCGGTCGGCGGGTATCGCCAAGGACTCGGGTGCCCGGCTCGCGGTGACCGACGCGCACCACCTCACCGATGTGCAGGCCTGGCTGGGCGAGGCGGGCGCCGACGCCCTGCCCTGCTACGCCGTCGACGCGATCGACCCGGGCCCGGGCCGGCCCGTCGACGACCCCCCGGTCCCGCAGTTCACCGACGACACGATCGCGGTCCTCCAGTACACCTCCGGCTCCACCAGCGAGCCGAAGGGCGTGATGCTCACGCACGGCGCGCTGATGCACAATCTGCGCTCCATTGAGGGCTGGCTCGGCGTCGACGAGGGAACCCGGGTGTGCAGCTGGCTGCCGCTGTACCACGACATGGGCCTCATCGGGATGCTGCTCGCCGTGCTGTACCTGGGCTGCGAGGTGGTGCTGTTCGCGCCCACCGACTTCATCCGCCGCCCGCACACCTGGTTCGACCTGATCCAGGAGCACCGCTCCACATTCATCACGGCGCCGAACTTCGCCTACGACCTGATGGTGCGACAGCTCTCCGACGAGCAGCTCGCCCAGCTGGACCTGTCGTCGGTGCGCTGGGCCCTGAACGGCGCGGAGCCGCTGGACGCGGCGACCCTCGCCCGCTTCCAGGAGCGGTTCGCGCCGGCCGGCTTCCGGTCCGGGGCGTTGCTGCCGTGCTACGGCCTTGCCGAGGCGACCCTCTTCGTCGCGGGCACCCCCACCGGGCGCGGCCCACGCGTCACACCCGTCGATCCAGCCGCCCTCGCACAGCACAACTTCCGGACCTCCACGGCGGGCGAGGGCGCACAGCAGCTGGTCAGCAGCGGGCGCGTGCTCGATCTGGACCTGCGGATCATCGACCCCGACGCACTGGCCGAACAGCCCGCCGGCTCCATCGGTGAGATCTGGGTGCGCGGCGGCAGCGTCACGCCGGGCTACTGGAACCGGCCCGACGACAACGCCCGCTCCTTCGACGCGGTCACCGCCTCAGGCGAGGAGGGCTTCCTGCGCACCGGCGACCTCGGCGTGCTGCACGACGGCGAGCTGTACGTGACCGGGCGCAGCAAGGATGTGCTCGTGGTGCGCGGACGGAATCTGTACGCGCACGACCTCGAGCGCCATGTCGGTGACCTGCACGTGGGGTTCCAGGGACTGAAGGGGAGCGTTTGCGCGCTGCCGTTCGACGAGGAACAGATCGTCGTGATGCAGGAGTTCCGGCCCTCCGGTACCCCGCGCGCGGACCTGCCCGCGCTGGCCCGCACGGTCCGCGGCGAGCTGAGCGAGAAGTTCGGCGTACGCGTGCCCAACGTCGTCTTCCTGCGGCCGGGGCAAGTGCGGCGCACCACCAGCGGCAAGGTGCGCCGTTCGCTGATGCGGGACCTGTTCATCGCGGGCGAGCTGAAGACGGTGTACGAGGACCTCTCCCCGGAGGTCGCCCGCCGCCACCGGGCCGCCACCCCGACGGCGACCGCGTGCGCGGGGGACCCGGGGACCGACGACACCAGGAGCGCGACGGCATGACCCACCCCCTCCTGACCGACCCGGGTCCGGCCGGCCCCGGGGCCGCACTCGACCGGCTGCTCGGTGACCCGGAGAACCCGGACCGCACCTTCTCGTACGCCCGCAGCGCCGCCCTCGACGACGCCGAGACGTTCCCGCTGGAGATCTGCCGGGAGTTGGACGCGCTGGGGCTGCCCCGGCACTACGTCCCCGTGGCGCACGGCGGCGCCCTCAACGGCTACGACGAGGCACTGCACCTGATGCGGGTGATCGCCCGCCGCGACCTGACCGTGGCGATCGCGCACGGCAAGACGTTCCTCGGTTCGGTCTGCGTCTGGGTCGCGGGCGACCCGGATCAGGCGCGCCGCCTCGGTGAACTCGTCGCGGAGGGAGCAGTCGTGGCATGGGCGCTGACCGAACGCCTCCATGGCAGCGACCTGCTGGCCGGCGAGGTGGTCGCCGAGCCCACAGAAGGCGGTGGCTACCGGCTGTCCGGCGAGAAGTGGCTGATCAACAACGCCACCCGGGGCCGGCTGCTGTGCGTCCTGGCGCGCACCTCGGCCAAGGGCGGCGCGCGCGGGTTCAGCGTGCTGCTCGTGGACAAGCGGGAGCTGCCTCACGACCGTTACCGGCCACTGCCCGCGCCGCCGCTGCACGGCATCCGCGGCGCCGACATCAGCGGCATCGCCTTCGACGGTGCCGAAGTGCCGGCGGCTGCCCTGGTCGGCCGCGAGGGTGACGGCATCGAGACGGTGCTCAAGAGCCTCCAGCTCACCCGCACGCTGTGCTCGTCGCTGTCGCTGGGCGCCGCCGACCAGGCCCTCGGCATGGCCATCGAGTACACCGTCGAGCGGCACAACTTCGGCCGCCTGCTGATCGATCTGCCGCAGACCCGCCGTCTGGTCGCCGACTCGTACGCCGAGCTACTGCTCGCCGAGGCGATGGCGCTCGTGACGGCCCGCTCCCTCCACGCGCTCCCCGGTGAGCTGGCTGTCCTCTCCGCTGCCGCGAAGTTCCTCCTGCCGACCCTCGTGGACCGGCTGATCCGTCGGCTGGCCAAGGTGATGGGGTCGCGGTCGCTGCTGGCCGGGGACACGCACCGGCACGGGCGGTTCCAGAAGGTGCAGCGCGACCACCGGATCGTCGGCATCTTCGACGGCTCTACGGTTGTCAACCTCCAGGCACTGATCGCGCACTTCCCGGTACTGGCGCGCGGCTACCGGCGCGGCAGGACCGACACAGCCGGGCTGCTCGCGGCGGTCGACCTGCGGGCGGAACTGCCCGAGTTCGACCGGGAGCGGCTGGAGTTGCTGTCGCGCGCTGGGTGCAGCCCGGTGCAGGCCCTGCCGGACGCGGTCCGCGAACTGCGCGGGCTGGCGGACGCGGGCGACGTACCGGAATCCCTGGCCAAGGTGGCGACGCACTGGCAGGAGTTCACCGAAGAGCTGACCGACCGGCTCGCCGACCACCGGCCCGCCGCGTCCGGGGTGCCCGCGGAGGCGTTTGCTCTGGCCGAGCGGTACGCGGGGTGTGTCGCCGCATCCGCCGCGCTCCAGCTGTGGCTGCGCAACCGCGGCGCTGACCGCCCCGACACGGCGACCGCCGCGCTGTGGGAGTCGGGGCTGTGGCTGGAGGCAGCCCTGAGCGGTCTGCTGCACCGGCTCGCACCGCAGCTCCAGGAGCCCTGCCCGGACGACGTGGCGGAGCGGCTGGTCCAGGTGCTGCTGACACAGGCGGAGGACGGCCTGCTGCCGTCGCTGCTGCCCTACTCGCGTACGGAGAACACTCGATGACCGCGACTGTCGAATCGCTGGACGCCCTCCTCGGCGACCCGGGCGACCGCGCCAACCCGCTCGGCCACGAGGCGTTTCTCGCCGCCGACGAGCGCGGCGAGCTGCCGCACGCCGGTCGTGCGGCCCTGGAGGCGTGCGGGCTCGGGGCCGCTTTCGTGCCCCGCGAACTCGGTGGCGCTCTCGGCGAGATGGACGCTCTGGCGCGGCTGCTGCGTCCGCTGTTCGGGCGGGACGGCGCGCTGGCGCTGGGCCTCGGCGGCATCAACCTGATCGCGGCCGCCCCGGTCTGGACTGCGGGCTCCGAAGCGCAGCGCGGACACCTCGCGAACGTCCTGCTGAACGGCGGCCAGTCCGCCGGCGCCTACACCGAACTGGCCACCGGCCACGACCTGGTCCGCTCCCGGGTCCGGGCGACCGCGTCGGGCAACGGCTTCCTTCTGTCCGGCCGCAAGGAAGTCATCAACAACGTGTCCCGGGCGCACACGGTCACCGTGCTCGCCCGCACCGGCGACGGCACGGGCAGCCGGGACCATTCGCTGTTCCTGCTGGACATGGACGCGGTGGCGCGCGACAGCGTCGCGTTCCTGCCCCGCTTCCGCACGTCCGGCCTCCGCGCGATGCACCTGAGCGGCGTCGACTTCCGCGACTGCCCGGTCCCCGCCTCGGCGATGGTCGGCGAGCCCGGCACCGCATTGGAGACGGTGCTGCGCGCCTTCCAGGTCACGAAGTCCGTTCTCACATCAGCCATGCTGGGCTGCCTCGACAGCCAACTCCGCGTCGTCACCGGTTTCGTTCGCGAACGGCGGCTGTACGGGGCGTCGATCGGCGAGTTGCCCCTGGTCAGGTCGCAACTCACGAGTGCCTTCACCGAATTGCTGATCTCGGATTGCCTCGCCACGACCGCGTGCAGGGCGTTGCATCTGCTGCCCCGGCAGACCGGCGCGTACGCTGCCGCCACCAAGTACCTTGTGCCGGAGCTCGTCCAGGACGCCTCCGACGACTTGTCCGTCGTCCTCGGCGCCCGCTCGTTCCTGCGCGACGGACCCTACGGCACGTTCCAGAAGCACGCACGGGACCTACCGGTGGCCTCGCTGGCGCACATGGGCGCGACACCCTGCCAGGCAATGCTGATCCCGCAACTGCCGCGGCTGGCCAAGCGCAGCTGGTTCGTCTCCGGGCCTGCACCCACCGAGCTGTTCCGGTACGGGACACCGCTGCCGGACGCGGACCTCGGGCGCCTGGACATGACGGCGGCCGCCGACGACCGGCTCATCGGCACCCTCCTCGCCGTTGCCGACGAGCTCAACGGCGACCTGCGGCTGGGCCCGCTCTGCCGGGTGCTGCGCGCCGAGCTGGCCGCGCTGCGCGACGCATGCGCCGCACTGCCGCCCCGCGAACGCAGCCCGCTGACCGGCCCCGCCGGCTTCCGGCTCGCCGAGCGGTACGCGCTGCTGCTGGCCGCCGCTGCCTGCCTGGGCGTGTGGTGGCACAACCGGCACCGCGCGGACCCGTTCCTCACGGACGACACCTGGCTGACAGCGGCCCTGCGCCGGCTCACCGCCCGGCTCGGACACCCAGTCGCGCCGGGCGCCGACGATACCGCCGTCACCGACGCGCTGTTCCGTGAGCTGCTGTCCCGGCACGACGCGCTACGCGCATTCGACCTCGTGGGCCGGAGCCTGCGATGAGCACCCGGCGCAGCCCCTACCGACACGTCCACCTGTTTGTGGAAAGGAAACCCCGCATGACCTCCTCCGCCGCGCCCCTGACGACCACCGAAGGCATCCAGACCTGGCTGCGTGCACGCGTGTCGCACTATGTGAACATCCCGGTCGAACAGATCCGCATCGATGTCCGGCTGACCGACTACGGCATGGACTCGCTCGCCGCGCTGACCTTCTCCGGCGAGATCGAGGACGAGTACGGCATCGAGGTCCCGGCCACCATGGCATGGGACCACCCCACGATCGTGGCGATCAGTGTACTGCTGCGCCGGCGCATCGACGATGCGGCCACCGCCAGTTGATCTGTGCCGCGCGTACGGGAGTGGCCGCACGGTCCGGGACCGTGCGGCCACTCCCGTACGCGCGGCACAGATCAGTCGGTGAGCGCGGGCACCGGGACCCGACGGCAGCCGAGCAGGTCCAGCGCGTGCCGCAGATCGTCCGTGTCATGGACGAGAGCGCGCTCGCCGGGAGCGAGGAAGCCCTGCTCGACGAGGTGGTCGAGGAGACGGATCAGCGGATCGTAGAAGCCGTCACGGTTGACCAGCACGAGGGGCTTGGCGTGGAAGCCGAGCTGGTTCCAGGTGGCCACCTCCATCACCTCGTCAAGGGTGCCGATGCCGCCGGGCAGCACCGCGAACGCATCGGACAGCCGGTACATCAGCGCCTTCCGTTCGTGCATGTTGCGGACGACGAAGACCTCGCCGTGCACGCCGGTGGACTTCTCGCGCTCGCGCAGGTCGTGCGGGACGATGCCAGTGACACCGGCACCGCCGGCCAGCACGGCGGTGGCCACCGCGTGCATGACGCCGCTGCCGCCCGCGCCGTAGACCAGGCCGGCACCGCGCGCGGCCATCGCCGCACCGAAATCGTGGGCGAGAGCCACGTGTTCGGCGCCCAAGCCGGGACGGGAACCGCAGAACACGGCGATCTTGTGGGTGTGCGTACCAGTCTGGGTACCCGTAGGGAAACTGGACATGAAGCGTCTCCAGGACATGAGGAATCGCGCCCCGTCGCCGGGCCACTGAGTGAGGGGTCAGTCAGGAGGGTTCGGGTCGGGCGGGCCGCCCGCTCAGCGGCCCGTTGCGGTGAACCGGGCGAGCAGGGCAGCCTGATCGAGCTTTCCGTTGGCGGTCGTGGGGAAGGCGTCCACCAGACGCACGGTGGCGGGCACCATGTAGTGCGGGAGGGCCCCCGCGAGCGCCTTGCGGATGATCGCGGGGTCGGGGTCGGGCCAGTCGCCGAGTGCGGTACAGAAGAGGGCGAGCCGTTCGTACGACCCGTCGGCGCCGCGCACCGGGACCACGTGGGCCGCTCGGACGCCCGGCACGCGGGCGGCCACGGACTCGATCTCGGTGGGTTCCACACGGTGGCCGAAGATCTTGATCTGCCGGTCGGCGCGGCCGAGGAAGTGCAGGACGCCGTCCGCGTCCCGGACGCCGAGGTCACCGGTGCGGTAGAGCCGCAGGGTCTGCCCGTCGAGGTCGACGGTGACGAACGCGGCCTCAGTTGCCTCCGGACGGGCCAGATACCCGGCCGCCAGCCCCTCGCCGGAGACACAGATCTCCCCCGATGTGCCGTCCGGCACAGGCGTGCCGCCCTGCAGCAGATGGATGTCGGTGCGGGGCACGGGCAAGCCGATCGGCACCCCGCCCGGCCGATCGCAGTCCTCGGGGCGCACGGTTCGCGTGGTGACGAAGACACAGCTCTCGACCGGCCCGTACCCGTTGATGAGGGTGATCTCCGGGTGGGCGTCGAGGAACTCCCGTACATGCGGCGGTGACAGACGTTCGCCGCCGGTCAGCACCTGGCGCATACCGGCGAAGCAGTCCGGGTCCTCCTCGACGAACAGGTTGAACATCGAGGCGGTGAGCCACATCGTGTCGACGCCCGGGCCGGCGATGAGGGCGCGCAGATCGTCGGGGAACAGCACGTCCTCGCGGACCACGACGGCCGTGCCACCGGTGGTGAGAGACCCCCACAGCTCCATCGCGAACGCGTCCCACGGAACAGGCGCGGCCAGCGGGATCACCCGGCCGGGCCCGAACTCGGCGAACGTGCCCGGGCCGAACAGCCGGGTCGTCGCCCGGTGCGGCGACAGCACGCCCTTGGGCTCCCCGGTGGTGCCGGACGTGAGAAACACCATGGCGACGGCAGAGTCCGGGACCGCGACGCGGGTGCGGCCGCGCGGGTCGGGGACGATGTCCGCGAAGTCCGGCGGCGTCCACTCCGGCACGCCGAGACCCGCGCCGGAGTCGCCTTCGGTGACCACAACCCGGGCGTCCAGTGTCTGGATCGCGCCGCGGATCCGGTCGGTCGGCCAGCGTCGGTCCAGCGCCGCGTAGGCGGCCCCGCACTTGAGCACGGCCAGGACCGCGGCGACAAACCGCGCCGAACGCGGCAGCAGCACGGGAACCAGATCACCGGGGCCGATGCCCAGGCCGGCCAGGTGCGCCGCGTACGTCTCGGCGACCGCGTCGAGCGTGCGGTAGTCGACGCGTACATCCCCGTCGATCAGTGCGACCGCGTCGGGCCGAGTCTCGGCCTGCGCGGTGACCGCTGTGTGGATGAGCCCGCTCACGGCCTGGCTCCTTCGACGCGGGCCGCCGCGACGACGGCGGCGAGGTCCTGGAGCGAGGCGGCCGCGAACACGGCTTTGGCGGGCACGCGGACACCGAACTCGCTGCGGATGCGGCGGGTGACCTGGATACCGAGGAGGCTGTTGCCGCCGCGATCGAAGAAGTTGTCGGCGCCCCGGACCTGTTCGGTGTCCAGGACCTCGCGGTGGATACGGAGGAGCACCTCCAGGGTCTGATGGGTCAGGGACGCTTCAGTCGCGCTCTCTTGGGTCACCTCGGTCTCCCCTCCTGTCCTGCTCGCGTCCTCAGTTGCACATCGCCACGAGGATGCGGCGGTCCCCGGCGTAGGAGCGACGGCCGTGGCCGACGAGAACGTTGTCGATGAGCAGCAGGTCGCCCTGGTGCCAGTCGACGTCCACGGCGAATTCCAGACCGCGGTCGCGGATCTGCGTGACGTACTGCGTGGGGATCGGGGAGCCGTCGGCGAACGTCACGTTCTGCGGGAGCTCGTCGGCGGGCAGCACCTTGGCGAGGGCGGCAGCGGTCTCGTCGCCCAGGCCGGCCGGGTGCCACTGGTCGGCCTGGTTGAACCAGACCTCGTCGCCGGTCAGCGGGTGCCGTGTTGTCGAGGGCCGGTCCTGCGACACACGCAGCCCGCCGTCGCGCAGCCACGTCCAGCTGGCCTCGGTCTCCTGCAGGAAGGCCTCGACGTCTTCGCGGCCCTCGGTCTCGAAGGTGTCCTGCCAGCTCTTGCCGAGCCCACGGCCGCCGTGCAGGTTCTGGGTGTAGCGCACGCCGTCGGCGAACGCCTCACGCACCTCGTCATCCAGCGACGCCAGCCACAGCGTGCCGTCGACGACGGGCGTCGCCCCGCCGCTCGCGGGCGCCACCACACAGGTGAACAGCAACCGGGTGGGCCAGGCGTGTGCGTACGACAGCTCGTTGTGCATGGAGATGACGTACTCGGCCGGGTACTCGGTCGAGGTGTAGACGTTGTTGCCGACCTTGGTGCGCGGCGAGTTGCCGTGCACATACGCGAGCCGGTTCGGCAGAAGGTGGTCCATGACCGGGTCGAGTTCGGCCTCCGCGACACCGAACCCCCGGAGGACCAGAGCCTTCTTCTCGGCGAGCAGACCCTCCAGGTCGTCGAGGGTGCTCAGGTACGCGGCGAGACCGTCGGCGTCCGCCGTGGTCTCCGCCTCCTCGGGGGTGATCTCCAGCGGCTTCCAGGCAGCCCGGGAATTCTCCATCGGGATCGTCTCCTCCTGCGTCGGGTACTCCGTCAAGGGGCTGAGTAATCCGCGGCGTACGGGCACGCGAATCGGCGCCGTCGGCACGCTAGGAGGGGCGGCTATATTCCGCCGATATCGACGAGAGACGGGAAGACGAGGCCCAAAGGGATAGAGAAGGTATAGCGGCCTGCTCGATGGTCTCTTCGCGAATAGACCCGAATCCGAGGAGCCCTCATGGCCGACGATCTCTCCGACGACGCAACCTATCGCGTGGTCCTCAATGACGAGGAGCAGTACTCGATCTGGTGGGCAAACCGTGAACTCCCGGCCGGCTGGCGGGCAGAGGGCACACAGGGCCCCCGCGAGCAGTGCCTCGCCCACATCGAACAGGTCTGGACCGACATGCGTCCGCTGAGCCTGCGCCGCCGCATGGAGCAGGCCTCGGTGTGACCCCCCGAGGTGCCGCGCGGGCTCTTCTTCCTTCATGGCCCGCGCGGCACCGCACTCACCGGGACACCGGCATCGACCGGAACTCCCGGACCGTTCACGGCCGCGAGGCCACACAAGGAAGGAACCACGGCATGGACGTGGCCAGCGGAACCGGCACCGAACCGTCGGCATCCGAGGATCGCGCCGCCTGCGACGCGATCCTCCAGGACCTGTACACCCCCGAAGGCCGCCGCGACCCCTACTCCCGATACGCCCGGCTGCGCGCGATCGCGCCCGTGCACATCACCGGCTCCGGATCCGCGATCCTCACCGGGTACGACGACTGCGTGGCCGTGCTGCGCGACCCGGTGATGCGGACTCCCGACGGCGACCCGCAGAATCCGGGGCTGCCCGGCTGGCGGGAGCGGCCCGCGACCCGCACGCTGGGCGAGTCCATGCTCGTGCGCAACCCGCCGGAGCACACCCGGCTACGCCGCCTGGTGTCCAGTGCTTTCTCGCCGCGCCGCGTGATGGAACTCGGCCCCGAAGTGGAGAGGTTGGTTGCCTCCTGCCTCGACAACATGGCCGACGCCGGGTCGGACGGCAGTCCGGTCAACCTGCGGAACCTGCTGGCGTTCCCGTTGCCGTCCGCGGTGATCGGCACGCTGCTCGGCATCCCCGAGTCGGACTGGGCGTGGCTGGACAACCCGATGGCCGACATCGTGCCCGCGCTCGACCTGAGCGTCCCCGAGGTGGCGCTCGACAGGGCCGACGACGCGGCACGCGTGCTGCTGCCCTACTTCGGGGAACTGGCCGCGGCCCGCCGCAAGGAGCCCCGCGAGGACCTGATCTCGGCGCTGGTCACGGCCCGCGACGGCGAAGAGCGGCTCACCGAGGACGAACTCGTCCCGACGATCATCCTGATCTACGCGGCAGGCTTCTCCACCACGGTCGGGCTGATCACCAACGGCTCCCTCGCACTGCTGCGCAACCCCGGTCAACTGGCTCTGCTCCAGGGCGATCCATCCCTCGGACCCGCCGTGGTCGAGGAGGCTCTGCGGTACGACACGCCTGTGCAGGCGGTGTCGCGGGCACCGTCCCGGGATGTGGTGATCGGTGGCGTGGAGATCCCGGCCGGCATGAAGATCAACCCGTTCCTCGCGGCCGCCAACCGGGATCCGCTCCGCTTCCCGGACCCGGACACCTTCGACATCACGCGCGCCGGAGCGAAGAGCACCAGCTTCGGCGGTGGCGTCCACTTCTGCCTCGGTTCGGCCCTCGCCCGCCTCGAGGGCGCCGTGGTCTTCCGCGCCCTGACCGAGCGCTTCCCGAACCTGGCACTGGCAGGCGCCCCGGAACTGAGCCCCGAATTCAACTTCCGCTCGTACTCGGAGATCCCGGTCACGATCCGCTGATCCGCGTCACGGACCACCGGCCGCTCCGCACAGCCCGCTGCGGCCCGGCACCCCTCGGGTGCCGGGCCGCAGCGGGCTGTGTCCGGTTCACCGCACGCGCGGGAAACCCCGCCAGGCGACCAGGGCGCACGCCGCCGCGAGGGGAAGCTCCGCGCACACGGCCATGGCGATCGCCGAGAGCAGGTCCGCTCCGGGCGCAGCCGTCATTGTGTCGAACCAGGCGTCGACGACCAGCAGAGCGGAGGTGGCCATCGCCGTCAGCGACATACGCGCGTCCCACCGGCGCAGCAGCAACCCCGTCGACACGAGCCCGAGCGCTTCGAGCGCATCCAACCCGGTCCAGGTCCACGCCCAGTGGGAGGCGTGGGCGGTAGCCGCCAGACTGGTGTGCAGGTAGACCACCCACGGGATCATCGCCAGGCCGAGCCCGGCGAACAGCGGACCGACCCAGCGCGGGACGACGGGGGACGCCCCGCGCCGGGAGTTGGTGGCCGGGCCGGAAGGGGACGCGCCTCGGGGGCACGGCCGGCCGGACGGACGGGAGGGCATCGCAAATCCGTCGGCCGACCCCGTGGCGGCGAGCGCGATCTGCTCCATACGGGTCATGACAGCCGGCTCCCTCGTTCGGTCACTGCTGGTGCGGTGGTCGAGCTTCTGCTCACTCCTAAACACGTATTCGAGGATGGCCTTCGCAGCGGCGCCACACCTCAACTCGGCTATCCGACTTGGTGGTGGTACTAGCTTCACCGTGGGCCTGACCTGGCCCTGTGCCCCGCTGCCCGGCCGGCATGGCTATCCTCGTGCGCATGCCCGTCGACCGCCTGCCACCGGACGTCCCCGCCTGGCTGACGCGGCGTCGCACATGGCGGACGGTGTCCGTACTCACAGCCTTCGTCCTGCTGACGCCGTTGGCGGCCTGGAGCTGGTCCTTACTGCGCCCGACGACCCGCGCGGACGAGATACGGATGCGGCATCGGGTCGAGGCGGTGCGGATCGACGGGGCGGGTGGCTCGGTACTGGTGCGGCCCGGACCCGCCGGCGAGGTGTCGCTGCGCAGTACGCGCTCGTGGACGCGGCAGGCACCGCACGTGGACCGCAGGTGGGAGGGCGACACGCTGCACGTGCGGATCACCGAACCCTCGCAGGGCTGGTCGGAGGGACTCGCGCCCGCTGTCGTGGTCGAACTGCACATCCCGGTCAACACACCGGTCACCGCCCGGCTCACCTCGGGCCTGGCCGATCTGCGAGATCTGGCAGGCCCGTTGGACCTGAGCGGCGAGACCGCGAGGCTCAAGGTCTCGGACTCCCGCGGCCCGCTGCGCGTCCGTACGACTCGCGGGGCGATCCGGGCGAGCGGCCTTGCGTCGCCGACCGTCACCACGACCGTCGGAAAGGGATCGGCGAGCATGGGGTTCAGCACGGCACCACGGAGCATCTCAGTGACGCTCGCCACCGGCGCTGTGAAGATCACGGTCCCGGCCGGTGCCCGTTACCGCGTCACGGCGAAGGCCCCGCACGCCGACGTCCGCACGGCCCCGGGGTTCAAGGACCCCACGGCCGCGAATCGCGTGGACGTCCGGGCGGGCACGGGTGCGGCGGCGATGTTCGGGTACTGAATGCTCAGCGGGCCGGCCCTGGGATGACGGTCGGCAGGGGAACCGCTCGTGGTCCGCACGCGGAAGGATGCTCAGAGGGCCTGACAGGAATGGAACAAACGCGCGAAGGCCCCGCGCTCAGCCGTCCGGGCCGGGCATCCCTTGCCCGGACCGCACCTGCCTCGGCCGCCACTCGTTCGGCCGCCGCTCGGCCACCAGAGACGCGCCAACCGAGGCCACAGCCCTGCGGGCTACCGGGTCACGAAAAAGCGAAAGCCCCAGGTCACGGCGAGTGAGTCCTGGGGCTTTCACGGAGCCGCCTTCGGGATTCGAACCCGAGACCTACGCATTACGAGTGCGTTGCTCTGGCCAACTGAGCTAAGGCGGCATGCCGTACGCACCATGGTGCGGTCAGCAGCGACGCCAAGTCTACACAGTTTCCGGGGGTGCTCCCGACACCCCCCACAGGCGCCCGTTCACGCAGGTCAGAGGGGTTTCAGGAGCACTTCTCACCGTTCTTGGGCGGGGTGCCTTCGAGGAGATAGGTGTTGATCGCGGTGTCGATGCAGTCGCTGCCCCGGCCGTACGCCGTGTGACCGTCGCCGTCGTAGGTGAGGAGCGTGCCGGAGGCGAGCTGGGAGGCGAGGGACTTCGCCCATTTGTACGGCGTCGCCGGGTCCCGGGTGGTGCCGACCACGACGATCGGGGCCGCGCCCTTCGCGATGATGCGGTGGGGGGTACCGGTGGCGTGGGCGGGCCAGTAGGCGCAGTTCAGGGCGGCCCAGGCGAAGCCCTCGCCGAAGACCGGGGAGGCCTTCTCGAAGGAGGGCAGGGCTGCCTTCACCGCCGCCGGGTCCGAGAAGGCGGGGGGCAGGTCCAGGCAGTTCACCGCCGCGTTGGCGGCCATCAGGTTGGCGTACTTACCATCGCTGCTGCGCTCGTAGTACGAGTCCGACAGGGCGAGCAGCCCGGCACCGTCACCGGCCATCGCATGCGTCAGGGCGGTACGCAGCTCGGGCCAGGAGGCTTCGTCGTACATGGCGGAGATGACGCCGATGGTGCCGAGCGACTCGGTCAGCTTGCGGCGCTGCCCGGTGGGGACCGGCTTGGCGTCGAGGCGGGAGAAGAAGGACTCGAGGCGGCGCGAGGCGTCTGCGGCGGACTTCGTGCCGAGCGGGCAGTCCTTGTGGGTGATGCAGTTTTTGGCGAAGGACTTGAAGGCGGTCTCGAAACCGGCGGTCTGGTCGCGGTTCATCGCCAGCGACGACAACGACGGGTCCATCGCACCGTCGAGGACCATCCGTCCCACTCGGCTGGGGAAGAGCCCGGCATAGGTCGCGCCGAGGAAGGTTCCGTACGAGGCGCCGACGTAGTTCAGCTTCTTGTCGCCGAGATTCGCCCGCAGGATGTCCATGTCGCGGGCCGCGTCCGCCGTGGAGACATGCGGAAGGATCTTGGCGGACCGCTTCTCGCAGCCCTGGGCGAAGCCCTCATACGACGTGGTGAGCTTCTTGGTCTCGGCCGTGTCGTCGGGGGTCTGGTCGACCTGGGTGTAGGCGTCCATCTGCTTACCGGACAGACACTCGACGGGCTGGCTGTGGGCGACTCCCCGCGGGTCGACGGCCACCATGTCGTAGCGGGCGCGGACCGCCGCGGGATAACCGATGCCCGCGTAAGCCTGGAGGTACTGGATCGCCGAGCCGCCGGGGCCTCCCGGGTTGACCAGGAGGGAGCCGATCCGCTTCCCGGGACCGGTTGCCTTCTTGCGCGAGACCGCGAGTTTGATGTCGCCGTCCGCGGGCTTCCGGTAGTCGAGCGGCGCCTTCATGGAGGAGCACTCGAATCCGGAGGCTCCACAGGGCTGCCACTTCAGCTTCTGCCCGTAGTACGAAGCCAGGGCCGGGGAAGGAGCGGCCTTCGGCACCTGGGACGCCTGGGATGCGGAGGCCGAGGCACTGGAGGCCGACTTGCCGGATGAGCAGCCCGAGACAAGCAGGCCGGCCATGGCCAGCACGGTGGTGGAAGCGGAGAGCAGACGCCTGAAGTCCATTCTCGGAGCGTAGTCGGGCACTGCCGGTAGGTCCCCTTGAGCGCTCGTACGAGTGAGTGCGGCTTCTCCCACCCGGTCAGCCCGCCCGCAGGGACACCGCCATCGCCTCGACCGCGAGCAGGGGCGCGACGTTGCGGTCCAGCGCCTGGCGGCAGGCGCTGATCGCCTCGATACGGCGCAGGGTGCGCTCGGGGCTGGAGCTGAGCGCGATCCGGTCGAGTGCGTCGCGCACGTCCTCGTTGGCGATGGCCACCGAGGAGCGCAGTTGCAGTGCCAGCACATCGCGGTAGAAGCCGGTCAGATCGGTCAGCGCGAGGTCAAGACTGTCGCGCTGGGTGCGGGTCGAGCGCCGCTTCTGACGGTCGGCCAGCTCCTTCATCGCGCCGGCCGTACCGCGCGGCATCCGACCGCCGGCCGATCCGCCGAGCGCCGCCCTGAGGTCCTCGGTCTCCTGGGTGTCTGCCCCCTCGGCGACCTCCTTGGCATCCGCCGTCGCCGCGTCGACCAGCTCCTGGGCCGCTTTCAGGCAGCCACCGATGTCGTCGACCCGCAAGGGCATCGTGAGGACGGTCGCCCGCCGGGCCCGGGCGCGTTCATCGGTGGCGAGACGACGGGCCCGGCCGATGTGGCCCTGTGTGGCACGGGCCGCCGCCATCGCTGCCTGGGGGTCGATTCCGTCCCGTCTGACCAGCAGATCGGCGACGGCGTCGACGGGCGGGGTGCCGAGCGTGAGATTGCGGCAGCGGGAACGGATGGTCGGCAGCACATCCTCGAGGGACGGCGCGCAGAGCAGCCAGACGGTCCGGGGCGCCGGTTCCTCGACAGCTTTCAGCAGGACGTTTCCCGCGCCTTCGGTGAGGCGGTCGGCGTCCTCGAGCACGATGACCTGCCAGCGGCCGACCGCCGGGGAGAGCTGGGCGCGGCGGACCAGCTCCCTGGTCTCCTTCACACCGATGGAGAGCCCCTCGGTGCGGACGATCTCGACATCCGCGTGGGTACCGACCAGGGCCGTGTGGCAGCCGTCGCAGAATCCGCAGCCAGGTACGCCGCCGAGCGCGCGGTCGGGGCTGACGCATTGCAGGGCGGCGGCGAAGGCACGGGCAGCCGTGGAGCGCCCCGAGCCGGGAGGCCCGGTGAACAGCCACGCATGCGTCATGGTCGACTTCGACATGCCGTCGGTGGAAGCGCGCGCGGCATTGGCGGTGACCAGCGCGTCGGCGTCCCGGGCAGCGGCGGCGAGCTGAGTCCGCACGCGGTCCTGGCCTACGAGGTCGTCCCATACGGCCATGTGTTCGCCCCCTTGTGTGCGGTCCCTGTATGCGGGCTGTGTGAGCGGTCTCGCCCGTTCGGTGTCTCCTGTGCGCTGTGCGTCTCATTGTGGCGCAGCGGTCTGACAGTACGGTCCACACCGTGGCCCGGACTGCCGGTCAGGAGCAGCGATCACGTCTGTCCCCGAACGCCGGACGGGCTGGTGATGCCGGAATCGGCACACCAGCCCGTCCGTGCGAAACGGACCGGGCCCGGGAACGGAGGGCTCCCGGGTCGGGTCAGCGTCGGCCTCGGCCTCGGCGGTCGTCCTCGTCGTGGTCCGAGCCCAGCAACTCGTCCGCCAGGGAGGGCAGATCGTCGAGCGGAGTCTCCTCCGCCCAGTCCGAACGGCGCCGAGGCCGGTCCGGATCGATCTGCGGGAGCTCGCGGGTGCGCTCGTTCGGGTTCTCCGCAGGAGTGTTCTGAGCCTCGTCGCGGAAGAAACCCGGCGGCAGCCGGTCCTCCGGCGCCGCATCCCGCACCGGCGGAAGTACCGTCGTCTCGTCCGGATCGGCAGCCCTCGGGATGACCCTCGTCTCGTCCGGATCGGCGATCTTCGGGATCACCGTCGTCTCGTCGGCCTCCGCGCCGGTGTCCGGGCGGGACGGTTCGGGACGGACCTCCGGTACCGGCTGGGTCACCTCGTTCGCACCGGGGGCCGGTGTCTGCAGAGTCGTTTCGCTGTCCGCCTGCCTGGCGGCTTCGGCGGCCTCCGCAGCCTCCACCCGTGCGCGCTCCGCCGCCGCCGCCGAAGCGGTGGCCTCCGCCTCCGCGGCACGACGTGCTTCCTCGGCCCTCAGCAACGCCGCTTCCGCCTTGCGCTGCTTCTCCTGGCGGCGTTCCTCGGCCTCGGCGCGCAGCCGGTCCTCTTCCGCCTTCTGGCGGCGCAGCCGCTCCTGCTCCTGCTCGCGCACCTGTTCCTCGGCGGCGCGGCGGGCCCGCTCCTCCTCGGCGAGGCGCCTGGCCTCCTCGGCCTGCCGGCGGGCCTCCTCGGCCTGCCGCTCCTCCTCGCGACGCCGTGCCTCCTCGAGTTCGAGGCGCTTGCGCTCCTCCTCCTCGGCACGCAGCTTCGCGAGCTGTGCCTGGCGCTCCTTCTCCAGGCGCTCCTCCTCCGCCTTGCGGGCCGCTTCCTCCTCGGCCTTCCTGCGGGCTTCCGCCTCAGCGGCCTTCCGTGCCTCTTCCCTCGCCGTGATCTCCGCATCGGAGAGCGGCAGCAGCTGATCGAGGCGGTGGCGTACGACGGTGGTGATCTCCTCGGGTTCCTGAGCGCCGTCCACCACCAGGTAGCGCGCGGGGTCGGCCGAGGCCAGGGTGAGGAACCCGGTCCTCACCCGCTGGTGGAATTCCGCGGGCTCCGACTCCAGCCGGTCCGGCGCCTCCGTGAAGCGCTCGCGTGCGGCCTCCGGAGAGACGTCGAGCAGCACGGTCAATTGCGGTACGAGTCCGCCCGTGGCCCAGCGGTTGATGCGGGCGATCTCGGTCGGGGCCAGGTCACGGCCCGCGCCCTGGTAGGCCACCGACGAGTCGATGTACCGGTCCGAGATGACGATGGCGCCTCGCTCCAGCGCGGGGCGGACGACCGAGTCGACGTGCTCCGCGCGGTCGGCGGCGTACAGCAGCGCCTCCGCACGGTGGGAGAGGCCCGCTGACGAGACGTCGAGCAGGATCGACCGCAGGCGCTTGCCGACCGGTGTCGCGCCCGGCTCACGGGTGACCACGACCTCATGGCCCTTGGCGCGGATCCAGTCGGCGAGAGCCTCGACCTGGGTGGACTTCCCTGCTCCGTCGCCGCCCTCGAGAGCGAGGAAGAAGCCGGTCGCCGAAGGTGACTGCAGCGGATCGGCGCCACCGCGCAGCGCATCGCGCAGATCGCGGCGCAGCGATACGCCCGAACGGTCGTCGGCCCTGGTGAGCACCAGCGCGGCCACCGGCAGCAGCAGCGCGCCGACCAGCATCAGGGTAAAGGCGGCACCACCGTGCGCGAAGACGAAGGTGCCGTTGGCGAGGTGGTGCGGGCCGATGGCGGCCGCCACCAGCGGCGCCGCGATGGAACCGAATGCGATCGCGACGCGCACGACGGCCTGGAGGTGGTCCGTGGTCCTGGCCCGCCTGGCGTCCTCGGCCTCCAGGTCGACCAGGGTGTGTGCGATGTTCGCGGCGACACCGGCCGACCAGCCGGCCAGCGCGGCGATGAGCAGCACCGTGGCCGTGTCCGGGACCAGCCCCATCACCAGCAGCGCCACACCTGTCAGCCCGACAGCGAGGGCCAGCAGCCGACGGCGGGAGAGTCCGGGCAGCGTCCTGGGGGCGGTACGGATCCCGAGGACGGTGCCCCCGGTCAGTACCAGGATCAGCAGAGCGAAGGCGACCGGGCCGCCGCCGAGGTCCTTGGCGTGCAGAACGGCGACAGCGGCGGCGGAGGCAATGGCTCCGGCCACCGCGGCCGAGGTCAGCACCAGCAGCGGCACGGCACCCGTGCGGCCCTTGTCGGGACCTGTGCCGGCAGTCGGACGGCGCAGGCCCTCCAGCGGGGACCGGACACGGGGCGCCTGGCCGTCGGGGAGTTCGAGGAAGTACAGCGTCGACACGGAAGCGGCGAACAGTCCCGCGGCCACATAGGAGCCGAGGCCCGCCTGGTGCAACGAGAACCAGTCGATGCCGGCGCCCAGCAGATTACTGACGAGCGTGGCTGCGAGCAGGGTCGCGGCGGCGGCCGGGACGGCCACGAAACCCGTGCGGAGCGAGAGGCTGCGCAGGGCTCCGAGGTGGTCGGGCAGCGGGCGGATCGTCGCGCCTTCCGGAGGAGGCGGCGGCAGCAGCGCGGGCATCGCACTGTCCTTGGCGACCGTCCACAGACGCTCGGCGACGCCGGCGACGAAGACGGTGACCAGCAGGACGGCAGGTGCCTTGTCCGGGGTCCAGTTGATCCACAGCGGCGCGATGATCAGCAGCGCGACCCGGAGACCGTCCGCGCCGATCATGGTCCAGCGGCGGTCGAGTGGCCCGCCCGGCGCGGTCAGCGCGGCCACCGGGCCGAGCAGTACCGCACCGAAGAGCAGGGTGGCCAGGGCCCGCGCGCCGAAGACGGCTGCTACGGAGAAGGCGGCACCGCGGTACCCGCCCCCGAAGGATTCTTGCGAGACCGCCGCCTGCAACGACAGCAGCAGAAGCACGAGAAGGGCGAGGGAATCGCCGATAGAGCCGACGAGCTGCGCGCTCCACAGCCGCCGGAGCGGAGGGATACGCAACAGGGCTCGGACGGCACGCTCGCGTGAGTCTGCGGCTAGTTCGTCGGAGGTGGGGCTCACGACCGTTGGCTGCTCGGCTCGCGTCATCCGACCAGCCTATCCGGAAGGGTCAAATCCCCGCCGGTCCCCCCGAACATTTGGGCGGGCCGATTGTGTGCGTGCACCGATCGAACGTCACCGGCGGGCCGCCGTGGCCCGCCCGAACGCGAACGAGCCGGTGCACGGCGCGTGTTTCACACGCCGTGCACCGGCCGTCCGCCCTGTGCCGCCCGCTCGTCCTACTCGTCGGCGGTCGCGCCGGCGGCGGACTTCTTCGTCGCTGCCTTCTTGGCCGTCGACTTCGCGGCAGTCGTCTTCTTGGCAGCGGTCGCCTTCTTGGCGGTCGTGGTCTTCTTCGCTGCCGTGGCCTTCTTGGCCGGCGCCTTCTTCGCCGTCTTCTTGACGGTCTTCTTGGCGGTCTTCTTCGCCGGTCCCTTGGCGCGCTTCTCGGCGAGCAGCTCGTACCCGCGCTCCGGGGTGATGTCCTCGACGCTGTCGTCGGTCCGCAGCGTCGCGTTGGTCTCGCCGTCGGTGACATACGCGCCGAACCGGCCGTCCTTGACGACCACCGGGCGCTCGCTGACCGGGTCGGTGCCCAGTTCCTTGAGCGGCGGCTTGGCGGCGGCACGCCCGCGCTGCTTGGGCTGGGCGTAGATCGCCAGCGCCTCTTCGAGAGTGATGCCGAAGAGCTGGTCCTCGGTCTCCAGCGAGCGCGAGTCGGCGCCCTTCTTCAGATAGGGGCCGTACCGGCCGTTCTGCGCGGTGATCTCCACACCCTCGGCGTCCGCGCCGACGACCCGGGGCAGCGACATCAGCTTGAGCGCGTCGGCGAGCGTCACGGTGTCCAGGCTCATCGACTTGAAGAGCGAGGCGGTACGGGGCTTGACCGCGTTCTTGCCGGTCTTCGGGGTGCCCTCGGGCAGGATCTCCGTGACATACGGGCCGTACCTGCCGTCCTTCGCCACGATCTGGTGGCCGGACTCAGGGTCGGCGCCCAGCTCGAAATCACCGCTCGGCTTGGCGAGCAGTTCCTCGGCGTACTCGACCGTCAGCTCGTCGGGGGCCATGTCGTCGGGGACATCCGCCCGCTGGTGGTTCTCGGAGTCCTTCTCACCGCGCTCGATGTAGGGGCCGTAGCGGCCGACGCGCAGCAGGATGCCGTCACCGACCGGGAACGACGAGATCTCCCTGGCGTCGATGGCCCCGAGGTCGGTGACGAGTTCCTTGAGCCCGCCGAGATGATCGCCGTCACCGCCCTCCGACGCTGCACCGACATCGTCGCCCTCGCCGAAGTAGAAGCGCTTCAGCCACGGAACGGACTGCGCCTCGCCTCGTGCGATGCGGTCGAGGTCGTCCTCCATCCGCGCCGTGAAGTCATAGTCGACGAGGTGCCCGAAGTGCTTCTCGAGCAGGTTGACCACGGCGAAGGAGAGGAACGAGGGGACGAGTGCGGTCCCCTTCTTGAAGACGTAGCCGCGGTCGAGGATGGTGCCGATGATCGAGGCGTAGGTCGACGGGCGGCCGATCTCCCGTTCTTCCAGCTCCTTGACCAGGGATGCCTCGGTGTAACGGGCCGGCGGCTTGGTGGCGTGGCCGTCGACGGAGATCTCCTCGGCGGAGAGCGCGTCGCCCTCGGCGACCTGCGGCAGCCTGCGCTCGCGGTCGTCGAGCTCGGCGTTGGGATCGTCGGCGCCTTCGACGTACGCCTTCATGAAGCCGTGGAAGGTGATCGTCTTGCCGGACGCGGAGAACTCGGCAACCCGTCCGTCCGACGAGGTGCCCGCGATCCTGACGGTGACCGAGTTACCGACCGCATCCTTCATCTGGGAGGCAACGGTCCGCTTCCAGATCAGCTCGTAGAGCCGGAACTGGTCGCCGGTGAGCCCGGTCTCGGCGGGCGTGCGGAACCGGTCGCCCGAGGGACGGATCGCCTCGTGCGCCTCCTGCGCGTTCTTGACCTTGCCCGCATAGGTCCGCGGCTTGTCCGGCAGATAGTCACTGCCGTACAGCTGCGTGACCTGGGCGCGGGCCGCGGTGATCGCGGTGTCCGAGAGCGTCGTGGAGTCCGTACGCATATAGGTGATGAAGCCGTTCTCGTACAGCTTCTGGGCCACCTGCATGGTCGACTTCGCGCCGAATCCCAGCTTGCGGCTGGCCTCCTGCTGGAGCGTCGTCGTGCGGAACGGGGCGTACGGAGAGCGGCGGTACGGCTTCGACTCGACCGAGCGGACCGCGAACGCCGTCTCGGCGAGCGCTGCCGCCAGCTCCCTGGCCCTCGCCTCGTCGAGATGCAGCACATCGCTCTTGAGCTGACCCGTCGAATTGAAGTCACGGCCCTGGGCGACGCGGCGGCCGTCCACCGAATTCAGCCGGGCGAGCAGGGTCGACGGGTCGGACGCATCGCCCTGGCGGCCGGTGGAGAAGGTTCCGGTGAGATCCCAGTACTCGGCGGAGCGGAACGCGATGCGCTCACGCTCACGCTCGACCACCAGGCGGGTGGCGACGGACTGAACGCGGCCGGCCGAAAGGCGCGGCATGACCTTCTTCCACAGGACCGGCGAGACCTCGTAGCCGTAGAGGCGGTCGAGGATCCGGCGGGTTTCCTGGGCGTCGACCATGCGCTTGTTCAGCTCGCGCGGGTTGGCGACTGCGGCCTGGATCGCTTCCTTCGTGATCTCGTGGAAGACCATCCGGTGGACCGGGACCTTGGGTTTCAGCACTTCCTGGAGGTGCCACGCGATGGCTTCGCCCTCGCGGTCCTCATCGGTGGCGAGGAAGAGTTCGTCGGACTCCGCGAGGAGCTCCTTCAACTTCCTGACCTGGGCCTTCTTGTCCGCGTTGACGACATAGATCGGCTGGAAGTCGTTCTCCACATCCACCCCGAGGCGGCGCACCTCACCGGTGTACTTGTCCGGCACCTCGGCGGCACCGCTCGGGAGGTCGCGGATGTGCCCGACGCTCGCTTCGACGATGTAACCCGGGCCGAGGTAGCCCTTGATCGTCTTCGCCTTGGCGGGCGACTCGACAATGACGAGTCGGCGGCCGCCGTGTGCGGTCTCGCTGGTCGGGGACAACGTCGCTCTTCTCTCCGGTCGGCTCTCGTGGTCATGCTCGCTGCGGAGTGTGACGGTACATCCCGTCCCCGTGTCAAACGGCGAAAGCCCGCAGCGGCCACTGGAACGGTAACCCGACTACCGCCTTTTCTGCCGCCCGGATCGGCCCACTGCTCCCCTGCCGCCCTCCCGCCACACCCCCTCCGCGCCTGTGACACTCCGTGCCCGAACCATCGACTCTCCGCAGATCCTGGCCTCTCAGATCCGGGTGAAGCACCACACCCCGAGGCCCAGAAACACCACACCGCACAGGGCGGCGACGGCCGCCGAACGGACCGGGTCCGACCCCAGAGCGACCGGCGTGCGACGGAGCGCGCAGGCCCCCGTCCACAGCAGCAGTGCGCCTCCGAACAGTGCGAATACCGTTCCGGCGAAGACCGCAGGCGCGCTCTCCATGTCCGTACCACCCCGTCCCCGAGTTCCAGGATGGTGAGGCTGGCACCCCGGGGCGACACCGGCGCGAACTGTGGGTGAACACCGGAACGCCACCCCGTGCCAGGTACTCCCCGGCAGTGCTTCCTTTCTCACATCGGGCCGAGCGTGGCGCGACTCCCGCCCAAGCGGAGAGGCGACCACGCCGATGGCGGGAATCGCGCTGCCGACCGGGCGGGCCCCGACCGGATCAGGGCTGCGCGCCCTGCGCCGTAGGTCAGAGGAACGGGCTCAGGTCAGACAGCCGGTGCGACGGGTTCCAGAAAGCCTTCCTGCACCAGCAGCCTGATGGACTGCGGGGTGCGGTCCCTGAGCACCACCGGGTCCTCGCCGAGCAACTGGGCGATGGCGTCGAGGATCTGCCCGGCGGTGAGCCTTCCGTCACAGGCACCGGCGAAGCCCGCGCCCACCGTGTCCACCTTGGTGGCACGCCGCATACCGCGGTTCTGGCGGAGGATCACGTGCTCGGGATCCTCCGCGCCCGCCATGCCGACCTGCTCCTGCACCACCTCGTCGGCCAGCTTGAAGCGGCCGGTCAGCAGTGCGGCGTCGTCATGCGCCCGAAGATGGTCCACGCGCTCGAAGTGAGCTCGTACGGTCTCGCCGAGCGGCTGCTCAACCGGGTGCGGCCACTCCTCCGCCACGATCGACGGCCGGTCCGAACCCGACTTGTGCAGCGTGATCCAGCCGAAGCCGACGGCCTTGGTCCTGCGGGAGTCGAACTCGTCCAGCCACGCCTCGTAGCGTGCGGCGTAGGCATCGGGGTCGGTGCGGTGGTCGCCGCTGTCACGCAGCCACAACTCGGCGTACTGGGTGATGTCCTGCACCTCGCGCTGCACGATCCACGCGTCACATCCCCGGGGCACCCAGGACCTCAGCCGGTCCTGCCATTCCTCGCCCTCCACATGCTGCCAGTTGGCGAGGAACTGGGCGTAGCCCCCGGGGTTCAGGTGCTCGCCGGCCCCCTGCACCAGTGAGCGGCAGAGGTCGTCGCCGCCCATTCCGCCGTCCCGGTAGGTGAGGCGGGCACCGGGAGAGATGACGAACGGCGGGTTGGAGACGATCAGATCGTAGGTTTCGCCATCGACCGGCGCGAAGAGCGACCCCTCGCGCAGGTCCGCCGCCGGGGCACCGGAGAGCGCAAGGGTGAGCCGTGTGAATCCCAGCGCCCGGGGGTTGAGGTCGGTGGCCGTCACACCGGTGGCGTACTGGACGGCGTGCAGCGCCTGGATCCCGGAACCGGTGCCGATGTCCAGCGCCCTTGCGACGGGCGTGCGAACGGTGATTCCGGCGAGCGTGGTGGACGCACCGCCGACCCCGAGCACCACCCCTTCGTCGTGGCTGGCGATACCGCCCGCGCCGCCGACCGCGCACCCGAGGTCCGACACGATGAACCAGTCCTGGCCCTCCGGACCGCCGTAGGGGCGGACATCCACCGTCGCGCGGACGCTTTCGCCCTGCTGCACCACCCAGCCGTCGGCGGCACATTCCGCGAGCGGCAGCACAGCGGCGGCCTCTTCGGCGGGCACCGGCCGCTGCAGCAGGAAGAGCCGCACCACTGTCTCCAGTGGTGTCGCACCGCGGGTGGCCCGCAGCGCGGGCACCGTCTCGCTTCGGGCCAGCGCGGCGTACGCGGGCGCGCCGAGCAGGTCGAGCAGTCCGTCGACCGTGAAGTCGGCGGCGAGCAGCGCGTCGCGGAGGAGGGGCGAACGGTCGGGCGCGGGAAGACTGGTCGTACTCACCCGCCCATTGTGGCTGCTCGCACCGAGATCAGCAGCAGAGCGGCCCGGCATCCGTGGGATGCCGGGCCGCTCACCCGGCGTTCGCCTGGCCGGCGTCCGCTGCTGCGGGCCGTTACGCCTTGGTGGGCGTGGCCGTGGGTGAGGGCGACACCGTGGCGACCTTGCAGTCGTCCTGATTGAGCAGGGCCTTGCCCGTGTCACCGGAGAACAGCCTCTTGTAGGCGGTCTCGTTGATCTTCTTCATGTTGTCGCCGATGCTCTTCAGGCCCTCGGAGAACTTCTGCTGGTCCTTCACGTTCAACGCGTCGACCTGCTTCTTCAGGTCCGCGTACGCCTTCGAGTTGGTGGTCAGCTCGGTGATGGCGTCCTGCTGGATCGTCTTGCCGTTGTCAACGGGCGGAGGCCCCGCCTTCTTGAGGTCGGCGGCGATCGCGGCGTCCGCCTCGGACAGATCCTGGAACGCGGCCGAGTCGGCCTTCTGGATGTCCGCGGGCTTGCCGTCCGCCGCTACGGCGGTGATCTGCTGGTTGGCCTTGTTGATCTTTTTCAGCTGAGGCCCGATGTCACCACAGAGCGACTTGGCCCAGTCGTTCGTCTTGTCGCTGCTGTCGTCACTGCAGCCCGACAAGGCCAGTACCAGTACCGCGCCGCCGGACAGTGCGGCTGCAAGCTTCTTGTTCACCGGATTGGTCCCTTCCAAGGCTCTCGGCCCCGGAACATACACGCCAAGTGGGCGACCTTCGCGTGTCGTGCGCCCGGTCTGGGGGTTATTGCAGCCATTTGCACCAAGAGGGGGTGACGAGACAAGGCTCACGGGCGCACCGAAGCAGCGCAGGCGCACGGCGCGGGGCGGACAGCGTGTCAGTTCACGCTGTCCGCCCCGCGCCTGATGGCCTGTGGCACTGATGAGGCGTTATCGCACGCTCACGAGGCCACCGCCGGGCCCGGCTGTCCGCCGACTCGTCCGGGCTCGTCATCCGTGCCGTCGTCGCCCACCGAGATGCCTCGTCGTTTGGACACGTAGACCGCGCCGGCGATCACGGCGACTGCGATCGTGGCCACCACCGCCCGGACCGCGGCACTGGAGTCGTCGCCGTAGCTGAACTTCACCACCGCAGGCGCGATCAGCAGCGCCACCAGGTTCATCACCTTGAGCAGGGGGTTGATAGCCGGGCCCGCGGTGTCCTTGAACGGGTCACCGATGGTGTCGCCGATGACCGTCGCGGCATGGGCGTCGCTCCCCTTGCCGCCGTGATGGCCGTCCTCGACGAGTTTCTTGGCGTTGTCCCAGGCGCCACCGGAATTGGCCAGGAAGACCGCCATCAGGGTGCCTGCCCCGATCGCCCCCGCGAGGAACGATCCGAGCGCGCCCACGCCGAGGGTGAAGCCGACCGCGATCGGCGCCATCACCGCGAGCAGGCCCGGAGTGGTGAGTTCCCGCAACGCGTCCTTGGTACAGATGTCCACGACCCGGCCGTACTCGGGTTTCTCGGTGCGGTCCATGATCCCGGGATGGTCGCGGAACTGCCGCCGCACCTCGTGGACCACAGCGCCGGCCGAACGGGCCACCGCGTTGACCGCCAGTCCCGAGAAGAGAAACACCACCGCGGCGCCGAACATCAGGCCCACCAGGTTGTTGGGCTGCGAGATGTCCATGCTGAGACCCAGTTCGCCGGCCTTTGCGTGGACGTCATCGACCGCGGTGGCGATCGCGTCGCGGTAGGAGCCGAAGAGCGCGGACGCCGCGAGCACCGCAGTGGCGATGGCGATCCCCTTGGTGATGGCCTTGGTGGTGTTGCCGACCGCGTCCAGGTCGGTGAGCACCTGAGCGCCGGCCCCTTCGACATCACCGGACATCTCGGCGATCCCCTGGGCGTTGTCGGACACCGGGCCGAAGGTGTCCATGGCGACGATGACACCGACGGTGGTGAGCAGCCCTGTTCCGGCAAGGGCGACCGCGAAGAGGGCCAGCATGATCGACGTACCGCCGAGCAGGAAGGCCCCGTACACGCCCAGCCCGATGAGGAAGGCGGTGTAGACGGCGGATTCCAGCCCGATGGAGACCCCGGCCAGCACGACGGTCGCGGCGCCGGTCAGCGAGGACCTGCCGATGTCCCGGACCGGACGGCGGCTGGTCTCGGTGAAGTATCCGGTCAACTGCTGGATGAGGGCGGCGAGCACGATACCGATCGCCACGGCGACCAGTGCCAGGATCCTGGGGTCGCCTCCGTGCCCCCTGATGGCGCTGTCGGTGACCCCGTCCAGGCCGTCGTACGAGGACGGCAGACAGACGTAGACCGCGACGGCCACCAGGACCAGGGATATCACCGCGGAGAGGAAGAATCCGCGGTTGATCGCGGACATGCCGCTGCGGTCGGTGTGCCGAGGAGCGACCGCGAAGATACCGGCCATCGCGGTGACCACACCGATCGCCGGGACGATCAGTGGAAAGACGAGGCCGAGGTCCCCGAAGGCCGCCTTTCCGAGGATGAGGGCGGCGACGAGCGTCACGGCGTAGGACTCGAAGAGGTCGGCCGCCATGCCTGCGCAGTCACCGACGTTGTCACCGACGTTGTCGGCGATGGTCGCGGCATTGCGCGGGTCGTCCTCCGGAATCCCCTGCTCCACCTTGCCCACGAGGTCGGCGCCGACATCGGCCGCCTTGGTGAAGATACCGCCGCCGACACGCATGAACATGGCTATGAGGGCGGCGCCCAGACCGAATCCCTCCAGCACCTTCGGTGCGTCGGCGGCGTAGACGAGGACAACACAGGAGGCGCCGAACAGGCCGAGGCCCACTGTGAACATGCCGACCACACCGCCCGTGCGAAAAGCGATCTTCATGGCTCTGTGCGAAACGGCCGTGAGATCCTTTTCCGGCTCACCGGCGGCTGGAGTCGCCTCACGTGCGGCCGCCGCGACGCGCACATTCGCCCGCACCGCGAGACGCATTCCTATGTATCCGGTGGCGGCCGAGAATCCCGCACCGACCAGGAAGAACGCGGAACGCCCGGCGCGTTGCGACCAGTCGTCGGCCGGAAGCAGGAGAAGCAGGAAGAACACAACGGCTGCGAAGCTGCCGAGTGTGCGCAACTGCCTGCCCAGATAGGCGTTGGCACCCTCCTGGACGGCCGCGGCGATCTGTTTCATGGATTCGGTGCCCTCGCCGGCCGCCAGCACTTGGCGCACGAGCAGTTGGGCGACGAGAAGGGCCGCCAGCGCCACCACGGCGATGACGATGACGATGATCCTGTTGCCGTCGGTGAGTACCGCGGCCGCGAGTGGAGTGATGTGTTCGGACTGCTGTGGGTGGAAGATCCCCGCCATTCGTCCTCCTTGATGCTCAGAGCTCAAGATGTGGACGGATTGTAGGGAGCAGTTCCCGATCAAAACAGGGCACGGGAAAACGAAATCGAACTTCGCCCGAATAAACCACTCGGCGCCGGTAATGGGGCAAAGGCATTGATTGATGATAAAGATCGGCGATAAAGATCCAACATAAACGAAAGGCCCTGCTCAGCAGGGCCTTAAGAGAGATCAAGGAGAATAGATCAAGAGGAACACCAGGAATTGACGATCACGGAAGGACCGTCGCAGATGCCGTCGGCCAGCTCATCCGGATGACTCCCCCGGACTCGCTCGATGTCACTTCCACATCGTCGACAAGACCACTGATGACCGCGAGGCCCATCTCGTCCTCGCCGTCGGCGGACGCGTCGGACGACGGTTCGGCGCCTCCCGGGCCCGGGACGCTGCGCACCCCGGGAACCGCGGAAGCAACACTGCCCGTACCCGGCACCTCGTCCCCGACCTCGATGGAGAACGACTTCTCCTCCTCGTTCAGGGCGACACGCACCGGAGCCACGATCCCGTGGCTGCGGTGCAGACCCACCGCACGGGAGCACGCCTCGCCGACCGCGAGCCTGACCTCGTCGAGCACTGCCTCATCGACCCCGGCCCTGCGCGCCACAGCGGCCGCCACCAGACGGGCCGTTCTGACATGTTCGGGCTGGGCGCTGAAACGGAGTTCAACGGTGGCCATGCGATCCCCCTCAGACGTACGGGCGTGCTTCTCAGGGGGACCGGGCTGAGAGCCCGGCACCCCTGTTTGTTCTTCCTCCGGAGCCGTCAGTCCGTTGCCGCGACGGCTTCGTCGACCGTGGTGTGGATCGGGAACACCTTGGTCAGACCGGTGATACGGAAGATCTTGAGAATGCGCTCCTGGTTGCAGACCAGGCGCAGCGAGCCCTCATGGGCACGCACACGCTTCAGGCCGCCTACGAGCACGCCGAGTCCGGTGGAGTCGAGGAAGTCCACGCCCTCCATGTCGACGACCAGGTGGTAACTGCCGTCGTTCACCAACTCGACCAACTGCTCGCGCAGCTTGGGCGCGGTATATACATCAATCTCGCCACCGACCTCGACGACCGTACGGTCGCCACCAGGTCCGGACACATTGCGAGTCGACAGGGACAGGTCCACGGATCCTCCAGCACCTTGCTATCGAGCGGCCGCCCCCTGTGGTCTCCCCGGCGGAGCCAGAGAACGGATCGCCGGCCGCCATGGCATTCAATCACTTACCAGCAGCCATGCACGACGCCTTCGGTCCATTGTCCGTCATGCCAGTGACACACTCGGTGCCGATGGCCAAGAATCACCGCTTCAGGCGACCCACCGACGACACGGGCGTGCGACCCGGTCCTCAGGACGTCCTCGACCGTCTCTCCACAGGGCAGAGCCGGGCTTCGCGCATCACTCATACGGAGCACTTGCCCCCGCGTGCGGGACGTCATGCCATCTGGCCGGACCGCATCCGGCCAGAAGTGATCGCTGCCATCCAAGAACGCGGCATCGAACATCCATGGGTACATCAAGCCACAGCTGCTGAGCACGCGCTCGACGGCGACTCCGTGATCATCGCCACGGGCACCGCTTCCGGCAAGTCGCTCGCCTACCTCGCGCCGGTGCTCTCCACCCTCCTCGACGGCTCGGAGGCTCCGAACGGCCGCGGCTCCACAGCCCTCTATCTCGCGCCGACCAAGGCCCTCGCCGCCGATCAGCGCCGCACGTTCAGGGAGCTCGCCGCCCCGCTCGGCCCGGGCATCAGGCCCGCGGTCTACGACGGCGACACGCCTGTGGAAGAACGCGAATGGGTGCGTCAGTACGCCAACTACGTGCTCACGAATCCGGACATGCTGCACCGCGGGATCCTGCCCTCACATCCCCGCTGGGCCTCCTTCCTGCGCGCCTTGCGCTTCGTCGTGATCGACGAGTGCCACACCTACCGGGGCGTCTTCGGCTCGCATGTCGCCCAGGTGGTGCGCAGACTGCGCCGTTTGTGCGCCCGCTACGGCGCCGACCCGGTCTTCCTCCTGGCCTCTGCGACCGCTGCCGACCCCGGGGTGTCCGCGGAACGCCTCACCGGGCTCCCGGTCCATGAGGTCGACGACGACGCCTCCCCACGGGGCGAGCTGGTCTTCGCCCTCTGGGAGCCACCGCTCACCGACCTCCACGGTGAGCAGGGTGCACCGGTACGCCGCACCGCCACGGCCGAAACCGCCGACCTGCTCACTGATCTGACCGTGCAGGGTGTCCGCTCGGTCGCCTTCGTGCGCTCGCGGCGTGGCGCCGAACTCATCGCTGTCATCGCCCAGGAACGCCTTGCAGAGGTCGACCGCTCGCTGGCCCACCGGGTCGCGGCTTACCGGGGCGGCTATCTACCGGAGGAGCGCCGGGCCCTCGAGTCCGCCCTGCACTCGGGGGAGCTCCTCGGCCTGGCAGCCACCACCGCCCTTGAGCTCGGAATCGACGTCTCCGGCCTCGACGCCGTGGTCATCGCGGGCTATCCGGGCACCAGGGCGTCCCTGTGGCAGCAGGCAGGCCGTGCCGGACGTTCGGGGCAGGGCGCCCTCGCGGTCCTGGTGGCCCGCGACGACCCGCTGGATACCTACCTCGTCCACCACCCCGAAGCGCTGTTCCGGCAGCCGGTGGAGTCCACCGTGCTGGACCCTGACAACCCATACGTCCTGGCTCCCCATCTGTGTGCGGCTGCTGCGGAACTCCCTCTCACCGCGACCGATATGGACCTCTTCGGCCCAGCCGCCGCGGGTCTCATGCCGCAGCTGGAGTCCGCGAAGCTGCTGCGGCGACGCGGGCAGTCCTGGTACTGGACCCGTCGGGAGCGGGCCGCGGATCTCACAGACATCCGGGGCGGAGGAGGCAGTCCCGTCCAAATCGTCGAAGCGGGGACCGGACGGCTGCTCGGCACCGTCGACGAAGCCTCGGCCCACACTGCCGTCCACGATGGCGCCGTCCATCTCCATCAGGGCCGCAGCTATCTGGTTGAACATCTGGACCTGGAGGACTCCGTCGCCCTCGTTGAGGCGGCAAGCCCCCCGTATTCGACGACGGCACGGGACACCACAGCCATCTCGGTCCTGGAGACCGATACCGAGATTCCGTGGGGTTCCGGGCGGCTCTGCTACGGCTCGGTCGAGGTCACCAATCAGGTGGTCTCCTTCCTGCGCCGCAGGCTCATCACCGGCGAGGTGCTGGGCGAGTCCAAACTGGACCTGCCACCGCGCACCCTCCGTACCCGGGCGGTGTGGTGGACGGTCACCGAGGACCAGCTGGACGCGGCCCGAGTGAACCCCGAGCAGCTGGCCGGTGCCCTGCACGCGGCCGAGCACGCCTCCATCGGGATGCTGCCGCTCTTCGCGACCTGCGACCGGTGGGACATCGGCGGCGTCTCCGTCCCACTGCACCCGGACACCCTGCTGCCCACCGTTTTCGTGTACGACGGCCACCCCGGCGGGGCCGGCTTCGCCGAGCGGGCCTTCCGTACGGCCCGTGAGTGGCTCACCGCGACCCGCGAGGCCATTGCCTCCTGCGAGTGCGATGCGGGTTGTCCCTCATGCATCCAGTCCCCGAAGTGCGGCAACGGCAACGACCCGCTCCACAAACGGGGCGCCGTCCGGCTGCTCGGTGAGCTTCTTCGCGAAGCTCCCGGTGGCGTTACGGCCGGGCCTGGCGAGGCTCTGACGACCCCGGAGAACCCTGACCCGCCGTCGTCTCCCGGCTCGGCGAACCTGCTGAATCCGCCGCATCAGGCGGACCGGCCCGCGCCCTGACCTCCGGTCTATAGGGACCGAAGCCCGCCTGCGCCGTGACGTCGGCGATATCGCCGCTCACGGTGCAGCGCACGATGTGTGCCCCCTGCGCCCCGGCCACCTTCGCCGCAGCGCCACATGCCGCTTCCCGTCCGAGCAGCGCCCGGTCTGCCGCAGAGAGCGCCGCCAAGTCTGCTGCACCTCCCGCCCGGTGACGGGCAGCCACCCCCTGGCCCATGGCGAGCAGCGCCGCGAACACTACGCAGAGAGAGGTCATGGCCATGGTGGCCCAAATGGTCGCGAATCCCCTGTCGCCTGCCCCTGCCCCTGCCCCTGCCCCTGCCCCTGCCCCTGCCCAGCGTCTCTCACGCCGTCTCCTTCGTTTCGGGACCCGTGCCGGCTCCGGTCCGTTCCGCTGACTCGGCGCTCTCCGGAGCCGCTGCCCTCGGTGCAGCCCGAGCCCCGTCGCGGGTGGAGGCACCGCTGCGACTGCCCTTCCCATCCTGTGTCCCACCGCCCCTCCCAAGGTCGTCCGTCTTGCCATCGGCCTTCCTCCCATCGGCCTCAGATCCTGTGCCGGAGCCCACCTCGTCCTCGGCGAGCGCCACGGCTTCCGCGTCGAGCGTCAGGGCGAGAGGACCCGGGCCCGGCATCGTCGCCGCTACTCGGACCCGCCATATCTCGCCCGCTCGGCTCAACGCGATCCGCGCACCTCGCGGGGCCGCGGAACGGGCAGCTGCGATCGCAGCTGACTGCGGTTCCGATCTGGCAGCTGCCCGGGCACCCGCGCGGGCCGCGTCCACGCATTCGATCTGCGCGGAGGCGGCAGTCAGCGCCCAGACCAACGCCATCGTGAACAAGACAAGAGCAGGGATCACCATGGCCGCTTCGGCCGACACAGATCCTCTCTCCGCTCCTCTCCCTGCCTGGGGCACTCTCCCGGCCCGGCGATTTCCCCCATCGGATTCACCTCCCTCAGAATTTGGCATTCAGTGCCTTCTCGACCACCGATTGCAGTGCGGCGGCAACCGGTGCACTGGTGACGACCTTGTAAAGCACCGCCGCGAAGGCACATGCCGCGATCGTTCCCACCGCGTACTCGGACGTGGACATCCCGGCGTCGCTTCCGGGCCCCGGTCGCAGCAACTGCATCCGGGCACGCGCCCAGTCGCGCGCGTTCCGTACGCTCTGCTCGATCCACAAGCTGTGCATGTTCTGCATCTCAACCCCCGTGTGTCTCATGTGATCTGTATGGCTGGCGACGTACGCGGTGCGCGAGCTCACAAGCCTGTGTCGCACCGATGTGAAGGCCTATATGGCCTGCGGGCAGGTGAGTTCACCGGACTCAGGTGATCCGATCGGGCCTATCCGATCGCTGGGCCCACGCGATTCGGGGCCCAGTGGGTGCGGTGGACGTATGCGTTCGGTGGACGCATACGTTGAATGGGCATCTGTGGTGAAGGGACGTCCGCGTTCGATGGACGTCGGCTGGATCGTTGGCTCCTGTCGTGTCTGTCAGTGACCTTTGAGCAGGTCGTCTGCCAGCCCGATGACCACCGGCACCACCCCGACCGCCAGAAAGGCGGGCAGGAAGCAGAGGCCCACCGGCCCGGTGATCAGCACGCTCGCCCGCCCTGCCCGGCCCTTGGCCGCTCTTGCCCGATCCGCCCTGAGCTCTGCGGCGAGTCGGGTCACCGGGTCGGCCGCAGGCGCCCCCGTTGAGGCCGCCCGCTCCAGACAGCGGGCCAGACCCGCGGCACCCGGTATCGAACCGAACCGCCCCCAGGCGGCGCCCGGTTCCCCGCCGAGGCGAAGCTCTGCCGCAGTGCGGGACAGCGCGTTGCCGACCGGCCCGCCCAGCGACTCACCGACTACCTCCGCGGCCTCCCGAGGGCCGGCGCCCGCCGTGACACAGGCTGCCAAGAGCTCTGCAGCAAGCGGCATTTCGCGGGCAGCGGCCTTCGTCAGCGCCTCCTCGGGCCCGGACGGCTTACGCCCGCGCTGCCAGCGCCACACGCCGTAACCAGCGACAAGGCCGATCACGAACCCGGCCAGTCCGCCGACGAGTACGTATCCGCCGGCTATCGCGCCGAGCGGCGGCCCCACGCGCATCACCCAGGCTCCGTAGTCCGGTCGTGGCCTCGGCCGTCCGGGCTCCACTGTCAGCAGCGCGGAGGCCCGCCTGAGCAGCGCTCTCCGGCGTCTTCGTCCCGCCCACGCGTAGCTGAGCTGGGACACCGCGCCTACCGCGCAGAGCGCGCCCCCAAGTCCATGAATCACCCCATCCGCCATGGCTCCCCCGCTCATGCGTCCTCCCCTGCCCGTACGATCCGCCCCGCCCAGAACAGCCCTGCCGCCTCCAGCACCCCGCCCGCGAGCAGGCAGCACCAACCCGCCGGGGTGTGCAGAAGGGTCCACAGCGGGTGCGCGCCCAGAG
The DNA here is from genome assembly GCF_036088315.1 of Streptomyces sp. NBC_00344. Lineage (NCBI taxonomy): Bacteria > Bacillati > Actinomycetota > Actinomycetes > Kitasatosporales > Streptomycetaceae > Streptomyces > Streptomyces sp. NBC_00344. The sequence goes on from NZ_CP107996.1 coordinate 3,089,633, forward strand.
CAGTGCCGAGCAGAAGACCGCCTATCGGCAGGAGCGCGAGGACCACCACCGTCGAGCGGGCGCCGGCCAGCTCGGCCCGGAGGTCCGCCCGCTGATCACGCTCTGCCCGTAAAGCGCCCCCCAACCCGTCAAGCCCGGACGCGAGCCCGGCACCACCGTCCACGGACACTCGCCAGCAGGCGGCCACGCCGACCAGGCCGCCCGCTCCCGGTTCTCGCGCCGCCCGTCGCAGCGCCTCGGACACATCCCCGCCGAAGCGCGCCGCCGCCAGTACCGCGGCTTCCGCCGCCCCCAATGCGCCGGCACCGCGTCCGGCGGTGAGCAGCGCCTCCCCCGGCTGCCGGCCAGCCCTCAGCTCACCCGCCACCGCCACGCAGAGCGCGATCACCGCGTCGGTTCGCCGCAACTGTTCCCGCAGCTCAGCAGCTCCCCGCAGCTTGCGTCCCAGCAGAGGCACCGCCAGTGCCCCTGCAAGCAATGGCAGCACCGATCCGCCCAACACGGCGATCGCCCCTGCCACCGGCAGGCACAGCCACTCTCTCCGCAGCCGCCCGCGCACCCGGCTCCGGAGCGGGCCGAACCATCCCGGATCGTCCAAGCCCGAGCCGTGGGCGCCCCCAGCGAAGAGCAGCCTCGCCCTGCGAAGCCCGCGCTCCCGCACGGCCAGCAATCTGAGCACCGAGACCGCACACAGCATCGCCACCGTGGCGAGGGCGGTCACAGCGCGCCTGCGATCATCGATCGCAGGCGCGCCCAGCCCGGCCCGGGGACGAAGGCATCGGCACCCCACACCAGTGCCGGCACAGTCACGACAAGCCCGCCGCTGTCCCGCTCCAGCACATGCACTTCCGCGACTCTGCGCCGTCCACTCCGGTCCCGAACAAGATGGACGACCACGGCCAGCGCGGATGCCAGCTGACTGTGCAGTGCCGCGCGGTCCAGCCCGGCAGCCGTCCCCAGCGCTTCGAGACGTGCCGGGACATCGACGGCGGCGTTGGCATGCACGGTCCCGCAGCCGCCCTCGTGACCGGTGTTCAGAGCGGCGAGCAGTTCAGTGACCTCGGCTCCGCGCACCTCACCCACGACCAGGCGGTCGGGCCGCATTCGCAGCGCCTGGCGAACCAGATCCCGCAGAGTCACCCTGCCCGCGCCCTCCTGGTTCGGGGGCCGGGACTCCAGCCGCACCACATGCGGGTGGTCGGGGCGCAGCTCAGCGGAGTCCTCGGTGAGCACAATCCGCTCCGCAGGGCCCACCAGGCCCAGCAGTGAGGAGAGAAGCGTTGTCTTTCCCGAACCGGTCCCCCCACTGACCAGAAAGGACATCCGGGCGTCGATCAGCGCCCTCAGCACCCGGTCACCGCCCGGCGGGACCGTCCCCGCCGCCACGAGCTCCGCCAGCGAGAAGGCCTTCGGCCGCACCACCCGCAGAGAGAGACATGTCGATCCGATAGCCACTGGTTCCAGCACGGCATGCATACGGGTGCCGTCCGGCAACCGGGCGTCCACCCACGGCCTGGCGTCGTCGAGCCTTCGCCCGGCCACGGCTGCGAGCCGCTGCGCCAGCCTGCGCACCGCGGCAGCGTCCGGGAAGGCGACATCTGTCAGTTCGAGTCCACCACCCCGGTCCACCCACACCCGATCGGGAGCGGCAACCAGCACATCGGTAACCGTCGGATCGGCGAGCAGCGTCTCGAGGGGGCCCGAGCCGACGAGCTCGGAGCGCACTTCCCGGGCTGCTCCGAGGACTTCGGTATCGCCGAGCAGCCGCCCCTGGGCCCTCAGCGCCGCAGCTACCCGAGCCGGAGTGGGTTCGGCACCACTCTCCGCCAGCCGCTGCCTCACGGCGTCCAGCAGGGGCGGTGTGCCGCCGGTGAACGATGTCCCCCCGGCGGTCGTACCCCCGCTCATGAGACGGTTCCCCCGGCCAGGGCCTGCTCCCAGAACGCTGTGCAGAACCTGGCCAGCGGCCCCCGTGCCCGGCTGCCCGGTGGGGCGCCGTGCTCCGTGCCGAGCAGCCCTTCCTCGACGGGGAGTTCGCCGACGAGAGGGAGCTCAAGTGCTCGGGCCACCCACTCCTCGTCTAGACCCGATGCGTAGGGCCCCCGCACCACGGCCCGCAGATCCTGCAGGACCATGCCCACCATCGACGCCACCCGGGCCGCCGCCGCAACCGCCCTGAGCTCTCCCGGAACCACCAGCAGCCCGAGGTCCAGCTGGGCCAGAGCCTCTGCGACACCTTCGTCGACACGCCGCGGCAGATCCACGACCACCACCCCTCCGCCTCGGCGCGCCGCTGCCAGGACGGCGCGCATCGCCTCGGGTGCGATCGTCACCGAGTCCGTCCTGTCCCAGCTGAGGATCCGCAGACCGTGCACTTCCGGCAGGGATTCCTCGAGCGCACTTCCGCCGACCCGCCCTTTGGAGCGGGCGAAATCCGGCCATCGTCTGCCTTCCGTGTGTTCACCGCCGAGGAGCACATCGAGTCCGCCACCCAGTGGGTCCCCGTCGATGAGCACGGTGCGCTGGCCGCTCCGGACCGCTGTGACCGCCAGAGCGCACGCCAGTGTTGATGCGCCGGCCCCGCCCCGCCCGCCGATCACCCCGACGGTCAGCGCCTGGTGGCCAACCCCTTCGGCCACGTCGGCGATGCGCTCGACGAGCCAGTTCTCGGCGTCGGGCAGCCGCAGCACGTGGTCGGCGCCGATCTCCACAGCCCGCCGCCAGACTTCGGGGTCGTCCTGGTCCCTCCCCACGAGGTACACCCCCGATCTGCGGGTGCTGCCCCGCACCCGGGCAGCCGCGTCGTCGCCCACGAGGATCAGGGGGGCGCTGTCCCACCCGCCCCTTCGCTCCGGAACTCCGTGGTGAACTTCTGGTTCCGCTCCCGCTGCCGCGCACAGCCGCAGGAGATCGTCCAGGAGAGCCGCGTCCTCGGTGACGATCAGCGGCCCGCCGGGCCGTCCATCGGTGGCCGGCCGCCGGTCAGGTGTGATGGATCCAGTCACGATCTTCCGCCCCCTCTCACATTGATTCCTTCGAGCCGTGAAGCTGCCGCGAACGAGCTGCGGACTTCACGACGGGATTCACCGTGCAGGGATCCGTGAAATTGAGTGGATCTTGCTCGAAAACTGTGGACGACTCAACAGTTGTGAATATGTCCGTCGCTCTTATCGGTGACATCCGGAGAGCACCCTGGCGACTACTGTCAGTGACGGGTATCAAGGCGGGGAGGGCGCTTCAGACCAGCGGAGGAGGGTGTCCCACATGACCCTCGAAAGGCGATCGAGGCCGGACGTCACGGCGAAAACGCGTCCGGACATGCGACGACCCCAGCCGGGGGGGAGAGCTGGGGTCGTCCCCACGTCCGACTCGGGGGGGGGAGGAGCCGGACGGGGATAGCACGGTCGCGAACGATCCGTGACTTCCATGGTGTACCCGAAGGCCTTCTCAGGCAAACCCACGCGCCACAGCGTAAGCCGAATGGCGGGCACCTATGCTCGGCGTTGTGGAAAACCACTCGTCGCCTCGCACAGCCGCCTTCTTTGACCTCGACAAGACGGTCATCGCCAAGTCGTCGACGCTGACCTTCAGCAAGTCGTTCTACCAGGGCGGGCTGATCAACCGCCGTGCCGTACTGCGCACTGCCTACGCCCAGTTCGTATTCCTCGCCGGTGGCGCGGATCATGACCAGATGGAGCGGATGCGTGCGTATCTCTCCGCCCTCTGCAAGGGCTGGAACGTCCAGCAGGTCAAGGAGATCGTGGCCGAGACACTGCACGATCTGATCGACCCGATCATCTACGACGAAGCCGCCTCGCTCATCGAGGAGCATCACACCGCCGGCCGGGATGTGGTGATCGTCTCCACTTCGGGCGCGGAGGTGGTCGAGCCCATCGGAGAACTCCTCGGCGCGGACCGCGTCGTCGCCACCCGGATGGTGGTGGGCACGGACGGCTGCTTCACGGGTGAAGTGGAGTATTACGCGTATGGCCCGACCAAAGCCGAGGCCGTCAAAGAGCTCGCCGAGTCCGAGGGGTACGACCTGTCACGCTGCTACGCGTACAGCGACTCGGCGACCGATGTCCCGATGCTCGAGTCGGTGGGCCACCCCCACGCTGTCAACCCCGACCGGGCGCTACGCAGGGAAGCGATGTCGAGGGATTGGCCGATTCTCGTCTTCAACCGTCCGGTCAGGCTGAAGCAGCGGCTGCCGGCACTGCGGATGCCGACTCGCCCCGCGCTGGTCGCCGCGGCCGCCGTCGGCGCGGCAGCGGCTACCGCCGGCCTTGTCTGGTACGCGAACAGAGGCAGCCGAGCAGGTCGGCGACGTGGCAGCTTTGCCCGCATTTGAACCAGAAAGTAAAGAACTGTTGCGGGGGCTTCCCCTTGCTCGGCGACAGGAGTAGAAAGGATTCAACGGCCCGCGAGACCAAGGACGTCCGAGAGGATGACCTGAAACCGCATGAAGGCCCCACGGACCGCGCATGAAAACCGAGCACCCACGCGACGTCGACCCGTCGATTACGGGCCAGCCGCACCAGGTGACGGGCCACGTTCCCGACCTGATGGGCAAATTTACGAGGACGCTTGGTAACTCGGCGGACATGACAGCGGCGGTACCGATCGGTACCGCCGCCCTTTTTTATCTTTGAGTCTCAGCGCCGGACCGGAGCAGGACTCCCAGCCCGTGACGATGCCGGACACCGCAGCCGAGGATCCGGCCGAAATGGCGTGATGGCGGGCCTACGCCGCGCCGCGCTGCATCGCCTCACACACGGCAGTGGACTCCCGGACCCCCAGTTCCACCGCGCGTCCGCAGTGCACGATCCACGCCGCCATACCCTCTGGCGTTCCCGACACGTAACCGTCCAGCGCCGCGACGTAGGCCGCCCGTCCGAGTTCCGCGTGGCCGACCTCCGCAGGACAGATCGACTTGGGATCCAGGCCGCTGCCGATCAGCACGATCCGCTCGGCTCCCCTCGCGACCAGGCCGTTGCACGACCCGAAGGGCCGCAGAGCCAGCAGTTCGCCGTGCACGACGGCCGCCGTCACCAACGCCGGGGCCGAACTTCCGCGGATGACCAGTTGAGACAGACCCTCCAGCCTTACAGCCACTTCTTCGGCGCCGGGGAGAGGGAGCTCAATCAGCGGCTCGTCCGCCTTTTCTCCCGCCAGCCGCGGGCGGCCCACCGTGTCGCCGGAATCGGCCGCGGCCACCAGGTGCAGCCGCGCCAGCACGCGCAGCGGGGACTGGCGCCAGATGGACAGCAGCTGCCCCGCCTCGGCAGACAACCGCAGAGCGGCGCCGACGGTACGCGCCTCGGGCTCGCCGCTGAAGTCAGTGCGCCTGCGTACCTCTTCGAGCGCCCAGTCCGCTCCAGCCAGGGCTGCTGAGCCGCGCGACCCACGCAGAGCCGCTTCCGCCGTCACCTCACTACTGCGCCGCCGCATGACTCTGTGCCCGTACACCTGGTCCACGGCCTTGCGCACGGAGTCCACGGCGTCACCGACACCAGGCAGCTGGCCCAGTGCGGCGAGAGGATCTGAAGCATCGGGAGGAGTCGCCTGGGATCCGGCGGCTGCCCTCCGGGAGAACGCAGTCATAGCAAGCGAGGCTACGCGTCCCGGGCAGCGACCCCACCTTGGAGTGGTCTTCTTCACTTACCTGCCCCACTCAATGCGTTCACTCAACTACTCTTCGTGAACATGAAGATCGCTTTCGTAGGGAAGGGCGGCAGCGGCAAGACCACGCTGTCCTCTCTCTTCATCCGCCACCTGACCGCCAACGAGGCGCCCGTCCTCGCCGTGGATGCGGATATCAATCAGCATCTGGGTGCCGCCCTCGGGCTCGAAGACCAGGCGTCCGCCGCGCTGCCGGCGATGGGGGCACACCTGCCGCTGATCAAGGACTATCTGCGCGGCACCAACCCCCGTATCACCTCAGCAGAAACGATGATCAAAACCACGCCACCCGGCGAGGGGTCGCGGTTGCTCCGGGTCTGTGAGGACAATCCGGTGTACGACGCCTGTGCACGCCCGGTCTCGCTTGACGACGGTGAGATCAAACTGATGGCGACGGGGCCTTTCACCGAGGCCGATCTGGGCGTGGCCTGCTACCACTCCAAGGTCGGCGCGGTCGAGCTCTGCCTCAACCATCTCGTTGACGGGCCCGAGGAGTTCGTGGTCATCGACATGACCGCCGGTTCGGACTCGTTCGCCTCCGGTATGTTCACGCGTTTCGACCTGACCTTCCTGGTGGCCGAGCCCACCAGGAAGGGTGTCTCCGTGTACCGCCAGTACAAGGAGTACGCGCGCGACTTCGGCGTCGGGCTCAAGGTTGTCGGGAACAAGGTGCGGGACGCCGATGACCTGGAATTCCTGCGCACCGAGATCGGCGAGGACCTGCTCGTCACCCTCGGCCACTCGGACTGGGTCCGGGCGATGGAGAAGGGCCGCCCGCCTCGCTTCGAGTTGCTCGAAGCCGGTAACCGGCTGGCCCTCCAGGCTCTGCAGGATGCAGCCGAGGACAGCTACGCCGACCGCGACTGGGAGCGCTACACCCGTCAGATGGTGCACTTCCATCTGCGGAACGCGGAGAGCTGGGGGAACGAGAAGACAGGTGCCGATCTAGCCGCCCAAGTCGATCCCACCTTCGTCCTCGGTGAACGCTATGCCGAGGCGGCTTCCGCTTCTTGACGGTGCGTCGGCGCCCGCCCGGGCGCCTCGGAGGGCTGGGTGTCAGCTGACACCCAGCCCTCCGGGCATTTCCGCCGCACCCTGCCCGCGCCCCCTTTCCGCCACTTCAGTCGAGACACGCGATTCGATCACCGGATCGAGTGAAGTCATCGACCATTTGCACCGTATGTTCACATTCATCCTTTGCTTTGGATTACGATCCATTTACCAAGAATTGATACTCCCCGCCACTGCTAGCCGTGACCTGCGGCCACGTCGCCCTTTTCCGCGACCGCGCCGCCCCGGAGGAGACGGGAACCATGACTACCTGCGTCTCGAACCGCCCTGACCACAGGCCCCGATTCCGCATCACGGGAGCCAATCTGTCCGCCTCGATCACGGTCTTCCTGATTGCCGTCCCCATGTCCCTGGGGCTGGCTGTCGCCATCGGCGCCCCGCTGGAAGCAGGACTGCTTGCGGCCGCCGTGGGCGGCATCGTCGCCGGTCTGCTCGGCGGATCCGCGCTGCTGGTCAGTGGACCCTCCGCCGGTCTGACCGTGGTCACCGCCGGGCTGATCCAGTCCTACGGCTGGCGCACCACCTGTGCCATCACCGTCGGTGCCGGGCTTCTCCAGCTGCTGCTGGGTTCCCTGCGGATGGCCCGCGGCGCACTGGCCGTGTCCCCCGCCATCGTGCACGGCACGCTCGCCGGCATCGGCGTGGCCATCGCACTCGCGCAACTGCATATCGTGCTCGGCGGTACGCCGCAGAGTTCGGCGGTTGCCAACGCACTGGCATTACCCGGGCAGTTGAGCCGTGTCAGCCCGGGCGCACCGCTGGTCGGCGGACTCACCATCGCGGTACTGGTCCTGTGGCCACGAATCCCCGGCCGCCCGGGCAGGGCACTGCGCAAGATCCCCGCCGCACTCACCTCGGTCGCCGCGGCTACCGCAGTGGCCGCGGTCGCGGCCCCTGACATCGCCCGAGTGGATCTGCCTTCCTGGTCGGCACACCTGCTGCCCGAAATGCCGCACGGCCCGGCACTCGGACTGATCACCGCCACATTCACGGTGATGCTGGTGGCGAGCCTCGAGTCACTTCTCTCGGCAGTGGCGGTGGACAAGCTGACGGCGGACCGCCCCGGAAACACCGTCAGCCGTACCGATCTTGACCGTGAGTTGCGAGGGCAGGGGATCGCCAACGCCGTATCCGGGCTACTGGGCGGGATGCCGGTCTCCGGTGGAGCGGTGCGCGGCACGGCGAATGTACGGGCCGGCGCGACCGGCCGCGCCTCCACCGTGCTGCACGGCCTGTGGATGTTGCTCGCCGCGGGACTTCTGGCCATCGCCCTGGAGTGCGTGCCGCTTGCGGCGCTGGCCGCCCTGGTGATGGTCGTCGGCGTCCAGATGGTGAGCTACGCGCACATCCGCAATGTTCACAAGCACCGTGAGTTCCTGGTGTACGTCGCCACCGTTGGCGGGGTGCTGCTCGCCGGCGTGATGGAAGGGGTGGCGATCGGAATCGCGGTCGCGGTCGGACTGGCACTGCACCGCCTGGCCAGGACCCGGATCACCTTGGAGGAGAGAAACAGCGTTCACCGTCTGCGGGCGCGTGGCCAGTTGACCTTCTTGGCGGTGCCACGGCTGAGCCGGACGCTCAGCCAGGTGCCACATGGCGCGCACGCGGTGGTGGAGCTGGACGGTTCGTTCATGGACCATGCCGCTTTCGAGACCCTGCAGCACTGGCAGGAGACCCATGTCGCGCAGGGCGGCCGGGTGGAGGTCACCGGCCGGGCCGGGACACGGATCGCCGAGCCCCCGTCTGCCGCGCACAACTGCTGCAGACCCTGGACGCCATGGCGCAATCACCACTGCGACGACCACGCCGCGCAGCCGGCTCCGGCGGCGGACAGCGCACCTGACATCACAGCGCTCAAAGGACCGGGGAGCCTTCGGCTCACCAGTGGGCTCAGTTCATTCCAGCGCAACACGGCTCCACTGGTGAGAGAGGAGCTGGCCCGGCTCGCCCGCGAGGGGCAGCGGCCCTCGCAGCTGTTTCTCACCTGCGCCGACTCCAGGCTGGTCACCAGCATGATCACATCGAGTGGCCCCGGCGATCTGTTCACTGTGCGCAATGTGGGGAATTTCGTACCACTGCCCGGAGAAGAGGCCTCCGACGACTCGGTGGCGGCGGCGATCGAGTACGCGGTGGACATCCTGGGTGTCGAGTCCATCACCGTATGCGGACACTCCGGCTGTGGAGCGATGACAGCCCTGTTGAACACCTCGCCGGATGTGCCGCAGACACCGTTGCAACGCTGGCTGAGGCACGGACGTCCCAGCCTCGAGCGGATGCTGAACCGGGGTCACTCCTGGGCACGGATCTCCGGGCGGATGCCGGACGACGAGATCGAGCAACTCTGCCTGACCAACATCATCCAGCAGCTGGAACATCTGAGGGCTCACGAGTCGGTGGCAAGACGGCTCACGGAGGGCAAACTGGAGCTGCACGGTATGTACTTCCACGTCGGTGAGGCCCAGGCGTATCTGCTCGCCGATCCCCATGAACTGGACGGGGTCTTCGCCCAGGTGGCTCCCGCCTGAGGCGAAGCAGTCCGCCGCTCGGGCGGTCGCAGCCAGGAAGGAGCGGACCTCAACCACCGTCGCCGAGCATAGGTCTAAACCAATTTCTCATGGCTGGCCCTTGTCAGAGTGACCTACGGGCTGATGAGCTATGGCCTGGGACATAAAGGCATTATCGAAAGGGCGATCTCGTGAGCAACGAAAGCTTGGCCAACCTGCTCAAGGAGGAGCGGCGCTTCATGCCGCCCACCGAGCTGGCCGCGAACGCCAACGTGACCGCGGCGGCGTACGAGCAGGCAGCAGCGGACCGGCTGGGTTTCTGGGCTGATCAGGCCAGGCGGCTGAGCTGGGCCACCGAGCCCACCGAGACGCTCGACTGGTCCAACCCGCCGTTCGCGAAGTGGTTCGCCGACGGTGAGCTCAACGTCGCCTACAACTGCGTCGACCGGCACGTCGAGGCCGGCAACGGCGACCGTGTCGCCATCCACTTCGAGGGTGAGCCCGGCGACAGCCGGTCGATCACCTACGCGCAGCTCAAGGACGAGGTGTCGCAGGCCGCGAATGCTCTCGTCGAGCTGGGGATCGCCAAGGGTGACCGGGTCGCGGTCTATCTGCCGATGATCCCGGAAGCCGTTGTGGCGATGCTCGCCTGCGCCCGTATCGGTGCCGCGCACTCGGTGGTCTTCGGCGGCTTCTCCGCCGACGCCGTCGCCTCCCGCATCCAGGACGCCGACGCCAAACTGGTCATCACATCCGACGGCGGCTACCGGCGCGGGAAGCCTTCCGCGCTGAAGCCGGCGATCGACGAGGCGGTCGCGAAGTGCCCGCAGGTCGAGCATGTGCTCGTGGTCCGGCGCACCGGCCAGGACACCACGTGGACCGAGGGCCGGGACGTGTGGTGGGACGAGTTCGTGGCGCGTCAGTCCACCGAGCACACCCCGGAGGCATTCGAGGCGGAGCACCCGCTGTTCATCCTCTACACCTCGGGCACGACGGGGAAGCCGAAGGGGATTCTGCACACCTCAGGCGGCTATCTGACCCAGACCGCGTACACCCACCATGCGGTCTTCGACCTGAAGCCGGAGACCGATGTCTACTGGTGCACGGCCGACATCGGCTGGGTGACCGGCCACTCGTACATCGTGTACGGGCCGCTCGCCAACGGTGCGACCCAGGTCATCTACGAGGGCACCCCGGACACCCCGCACCAGGGCCGGTTCTGGGAGATCGTCCAGAAGTACGGTGTCTCGATCCTCTACACCGCGCCGACCGCGATCCGTACGTTCATGAAGTGGGGAGACGACATCCCCGCCAAGTTCGACCTGTCGTCGCTGCGGGTCCTCGGGTCGGTCGGTGAGCCGATCAACCCCGAGGCCTGGATGTGGTACCGGAAGAACATCGGCGCCGACAAGTGCCCCATCGTGGACACCTGGTGGCAGACCGAGACCGGGGCGATGATGATCTCGCCGCTGCCGGGCGTGACGGCCACCAAGCCCGGATCGGCTCAGCGCGCGCTGCCCGGCATCTCCGCCACCGTCGTCGATGACGAGGCCCGCGAAGTACCGGACGGTGGTGGTGGCTATCTCGTACTGACCGAGCCATGGCCGTCGATGCTCCGCACCATCTGGGGCGACGACCAGCGCTTCCTCGACACGTACTGGTCACGCTTCGAGGGCAAGTACTTCGCAGGCGACGGCGCCAAGAAGGACACCGACGGCGACCTCTGGCTGCTGGGCCGGGTCGACGACGTGATGCTGGTGTCCGGACACAACATCTCGACCACCGAGGTCGAGTCCGCGCTCGTCTCGCACCCGGCAGTCGCAGAGGCGGCGGTCGTCGGCGCCGCCGACGAGACCACGGGACAGGCGATCGTGGGCTTCGTGATCCTGCGGGGTACGGCTGCGGAATCCGACGATCTGTCCACGGAGCTCCGCAATCACGTGGGTGCGGTGCTCGGGCCGATCGCCAAGCCCAAGCGGGTTCTGCCGGTGGCCGAACTGCCCAAGACACGGTCCGGGAAGATCATGCGGCGCCTGCTGCGGGATGTCGCAGAGAACCGTGAACTGGGCGATGTCACCACGCTCACGGACTCCACGGTGATGGATCTGATCCAGACGAAGCTGCCCAGCGCGTCCAGCGAGGACTGAGCCGGGGCTGCAGCGGCGGGATCGTCGGGGCCGCAGCAGCCGAGGCATCCGGAAAGCGGATCATCCGAGGCTGCAGCAGCCGGGCGTCCGGGGACAGAACCATCTGACATTGCATCGTCGGAGGTTCGGGACGCTGGGACGCTGTCGATCCTCGGACCTGCTGCGACCATCCGCATGGCGGTGAATCGCTGCTGCGAAGGCGGGACGGCCGAGCGCCGCAGGCCGTCCCGCGTGAACGTCCGGCCGTGCGTGACCGAGCATGACGGCCATGCCCTCGGCAGCGGGGATGCCCTCCCAGGTGGCCGCAACCGGATGGCCGGCAGCCACGCGTGAGAACGTCCGGAGAGGTCAACCGGGGGGCATCGTCCGGGAGGCCACCCGGGGTGGCACCCATCCGCGGTGGCCGCCCCGGGTCGGCCACCCCACAGCGTTCGCGTGCTGAGCGCCGGCCGACGGCGGGGAATGCCCGGCGGCGCAGGTTGTCCGGCCCGGGTTGACGCACCTCGCACATGCCGTGCCGGACCGGCGTCGCCGCATAGGGTGATGCTCATCGGATACTTCCCGGTGCAGCCCAGTACGGTGTAGCGGAGATCGATGGTGCGCCGGGAAGTCTGGTCGGCATGTGTTCTGTGCTGTCCAACTGACCGGAGGACCCCTCGTGGCCGCGCCCGACCCGAAACCGAGCTCGAGCCCAGACCCCAGCTCCAGCTCCAGCTCCAGCTCCAGCTCCAGCCGGACATTCCTCGGTCGCCTCCCGCTCCCCGAACGGACCTATCTCGCGGAAGCGCTGCGCACCGAAACCGTCGGTGGCGTGCTGCTGCTGATCGCTGCGGTCGTTGCCCTGATCTGGGCCAACACCCCTTTGAGTGACAGCTATCGATCGGTCGGTGCCTTCCATATCGGCCCCGTTGAGCTGGGGCTGCATCTCTCCGTGGAGCACTGGGCAGCCGACGGGCTGATCGCGATCTTCTTTTTCGTTGCCGGGATCGAACTCAAACGCGAACTGGTCGCGGGTGAGCTACGGGATCCCAGGCGGGCCGCACTGCCCGTCATCGCGGCGCTCTGTGGGATGGTCACGCCAGCCCTCGTGTATGCGCTGGTCAACACCATCGGTGAGGGTTCGATGGACGGCTGGGCGGTGCCGACTGCAACCGATATCGCGTTCGCGCTCGCCGTCCTCGCAGTGATCGGAACGTCGCTGCCGTCGGCGTTGCGCGCGTTTCTGCTGACGCTTGCCGTCGTCGACGATCTGTTCGCCATCCTGATCATCGCGGTGTTCTTCACCGAAGACATCGATCTCGCCGCACTCGGCGGCGCCGCACTCGCCCTGGCCGCTTTCTGGCTGCTGCTCCGTATGAACGTGCACGGCTGGTACATCTACGTCCCGCTCGCCCTGATCATCTGGGGTCTGATGTACAACAGCGGAGTACACGCCACCGTCGCCGGCGTCGCCATGGGTCTGATGCTCCGCTGCACCCGCCGCGAAGGCGAGACTCGTTCTCCCGGTGAGTACATCGAACATCTGGTCCGCCCGTTCTCGGCCGCGATCGCAGTACCTCTGTTCGCGCTGTTCGCCGCCGGGGTACCCGTCTCGGGCAGCGCGCTCGTCGATGTGTTCAGCAGTCCGGAGACCCTGGGCGTGGTGCTGGGGCTGGTCGTCGGCAAGACCGTCGGCATCTTCGGCGGTACCTGGCTGACCGCGCGTTTCACGAGGGCAGAGCTCAACAAGGAGCTGGCCTGGCCCGATGTGTTCGCCGTGTCGGCACTCGCCGGGATCGGATTCACCGTCTCGCTGCTCATCGGAGAACTCGCCTTCGCCGGAAACAGCACCCTGACCGGTGAGGTCAAGGCGTCCGTGCTGCTGGGTTCGCTGATCGCTGCCGTGTTCTCTTCCGTACTGCTGAGATTGCGTAACCGCCGGTACCGCGCACTCCACGACAGTGAGGGCGAACCCGCAGAACCTCCGGCGGGGCGGCACCCCGCAGCGCCTCCCCCCTGAGCCCCCGGCGGCACACCCCACGGAACGTCTCACGGAAGGCCCGGCGGGGCACGAGGCAGCACAGTCGGATGAGCTCCGGTCGGAGCACGCTCCAGACGCCTCGTCAGAACCCCCCGGTGGAACGTGACATCGCCCGTCGGACGGGTGCAGCAAGCGGGGACGGGGCCAGTCGGGCATGATCTGACATCGGACCCTCGGAACAGAACCTGTGCAGACACGCATGCGGAACGGAACGTTCGAGAAGACGAAGCAGTACGACGAAGACATCAGACGACAGCTCAAGAAGCAGCCGCAAGACGCCGCGGAAGAGAAGAGGGATTCAGCGATGAGCCACCCCAGCCGCCCTGTCGGCACCGCCGAGCGCAGTCTCGGCCAGTTGGTCGCATCGGCGACCGCCGAGATGTCCGCCCTGATGCACGATGAAATCGCCTTGGCCAAGGCCGAACTGCGCCAGGACGTCAAGCGGGGAGCCACCGGCGGAGCCGCGATCTCCGTAGCAGGAGTGTTCGCACTGTTCTCCCTGCCGGTACTGAGCTTCGCCGCCGCGTACGGCATCCACAATCTGGGCATGGGCCTTGCCTGGTCGTTCCTGATCGTGGGCGGAGCGTTCCTGCTGCTTGCCGGAATCCTCTCGCTGCTCGCCGTCAACAGGTTCAAGAAGGTCAAGCCGCCGGAGAAGACCATCGCGTCGGCCAAGGAGACGGCGGCCGTGCTCCAGGGAGTCAAGCCGCATCCCCGCCCCGCCCTGGAGAGGGCAATCGTGGACGGCGGTCCGAACGGAAACGCGAACGCCACCCCGGCGGTAACCGACAGGGCTGCGGCTGTGGCACGCTCGTCTGCATGACCGCTTCTGCCGAATCGGGCTCCGTCGTACGTCTCGACGGGCCCTGGATCCACCGCGATGTCGCGGCCAATGGTGCCCGCTTTCACATCACGGAGGCCGGTGACGGACCGCTCGTACTGCTCCTGCACGGGTTCCCGCAGTTCTGGTGGACCTGGCGGCATCAGCTGACGGCGCTCGCCGACGCCGGATTCCGTGCGGTGGCCATGGATCTGCGGGGTGTGGGCGGCAGCGACCGTACGCCCCGGGGATACGACCCCGCCAACCTCGCTCTCGACATCACCGGGGTGATCCGTTCCCTCGGCGAGCCCGATGCCGCGCTGGTCGGGCACGATCTGGGCGGCTATCTGGCATGGACGGCTGCCGTGATGCGGCCGAAGCTGGTGCGCCGACTGGCCGTGGCCTCGATGCCCCACCCGCGGCGCTGGCGCTCCGCGATGCTGTCGGACTTCGGCCAGAGCAGGTCCGGGTCCTACATCTGGGGGTTCCAGCGGCCCTGGCTGCCGGAGCGTCAGCTCACCGCCGACGACGCGGCTCTGGTGGGCCGCCTGGTACGTGAGTGGTCGGGGCCCGCGCGGCCCGATGACAACGCGGTGGACATGTACCGGCGGGCGATGTCGATCCCTTCGACGGCCCATTGTTCGATCGAGCCGTACCGGTGGATGGTGCGCTCGCTGGCGCGTCCCGACGGCATCCAGTTCAACCGGCGGATGAAGCGCCCGGTCCGGGTTCCGACGCTGCATCTGCACGGATCGCTCGACCCGGTGATGCGCACCCGCAGTGCGGCAGGGTCGGGGCAGTACGTCGAAGCGCCGTATCGCTGGCGGCTGTTCGACGGCCTGGGGCACTTCCCGCAGGAGGAGGACCCCGCCGCCTTCTCGGCAGAGCTCATCAACTGGCTCAGGGATCCGGAACCTGACCGGTGACCCGACCAGACCTGACCAGTGACCCGACGACCGGTGACCCGGCCAGGGCCCGACCGGTGACCCGACGACCGGTGACCCGACGACCGCTGACCCGACCGGTGATCCGACAACCGGTCGCCTGACCGTGGGCCCCGGCGGCGACGACGGGTGCCCAACGGATGCCCGGCGGGACTTCGCAGGAGACCTGACGGCGGCTCTGGCACCCGGCCCGACCAGACCTTCCCGGGGGCCTGATGCGGCCCGTGCTCGTGACCCGGCCGTAGACCACCCGGCAACCACGTGGGAACGCTTGTCCTACGAACAGCCAAATGCCTGGCGCATACGCCAATTGGCCCCCCGAGGCGCGATTACCGACCTTGAGGCACGGGCAAACGTCGGGGTATGGGCTGGACGCACGACTACGGTGACGCAGCACGCAACCGCCGCTCGACCACAGGTCCGAGCACCCACGAGAGGGGCGGCCCGCGTATCCGGGCGCTCGATTCCCGTCTCGGTATTCCGCGCATAATCCGCCGCCGGGCTCGCTGGGTCTCGGCCCGGCTGCGGCATTCCAGGCCTTGACCGGCCGCTCTGAGGTTCAGCGCATCCTGAGGTAGTCGAGGCCCGGGTGGACACCCCGGTAACCATCGAGCAGCCGCCTCGCCACATTCACGGAATCGACCAGCGGGTGCAGTGCGAACGCCTGCACTGCCGCCCGCGCCGATCCGCTCTCCGCCGCTTCCAGTACGCAGCGTTCGACGGCCTTCACGGCGGTCACAAGACCGGCCTCGTGGCCCGCCAGCTGCGTGACCGGCAACGGCCGCGGACCGTTCGCGTCGACCCTGCACGGGACCTCGATGACGGCTGTCGCGTCGAGGACACCGAGGGTGCCGCGGTTGGGGACGTTGAGGATGAGCGTGGTTTCCTCGCCCCTGGCGATGGCCCTCATCAGGGCGAGCGCGACCTTTTCGTACCCACCGGACTCCAGGTCGTCGGCGGCCCGCTCGCCCGCTCCCGCGGTCTCGCGGTTCTCCGCCATGTAGGTCGCCTCACGCTCGGCGCGCGTGCTGTCCCAGGCCTGCCAGGCCGGCGTCGCGGAGTGCGCCATCCGGTCGTAGAACCGCGCTTGCTGGTCGTGGAGGAATGCGCCGCGGGTCTGTTCGGCCTGCCGGTAGGAGGCGACCGTCTCGCGGTTGAAGTAGTAGTAGTGCAGATACTCGTTGGGCACCGAGCGGATGGTGCGCAGCCACTCCGCGCCGAAGAGCTTGCCCTCCTCGAAGGAGGTCAGCAGCGCCTCGTCCTCGAACAGCGCCGGCAGCAGATTCCGCTCGGCGCCGTCCTCGCCGTCCGCCACGCCGGCGTACAGCCCGCGCAGCCATCCCAGATGGTTGAGACCGACGTAGTCGAACCGGGCGCGATCGGGGTCGGTCCCCAGCGTGCGGGCGACCCTGCGCCCGAGCCCCACCGGTGAGTCGCAGATGCCGATGACCCGGCTGCCGAGCTGCGCGGCCATCGCCTCGGTCACCAGACCTGCCGGATTGGTGAAGTTGATGACCCAGGCGTCCGGAGCGATCCTGGCGACGCGTTCGGCGATGTCCACGGCGACCGGAACCGTCCGCAGTCCGTAGGCGATCCCGCCCGCGCCGACGGTCTCCTGACCCAGCACGCCCTCTGCCAGGGCCACCCGTTCGTCGGCGGCACGGCCCGCGAGACCGCCGACCCGGATCGCCGAGAACACGAAGTCGGCGCCGCGCAGGGCGTCGTCGAGGTCAGTGGTGGTACGGACCTCCGGCGCATCCGGCATACCCGCCGCCTGGTCGGCGAGCACCCGCGCGACCGCGGTCAGCCGGGCCGGGTCCACGTCGTGCAGCGTGACATGGGTGACCCGGCCGGCCGCGTGGTCGCGCAGCAGCGCGCCGTACACCAGCGGTACGCGGAAACCTCCGCCGCCGATGACGGTGAGCCTCACAGTGCGCATCCCTGGGTGTCGACCTGCTGGTTCGCCGAGCGGCCCTGGGCGATGTCCTGGCGGATCTCGTCGGCCGACAGGGCGTAGCCGGTATGGGTGTCGTCCAGCGACTTGGCGAAGACCACCCCGTAGACCCGGCCGTCGGGTGTCAGCAGCGGGCCGCCGGAGTTCCCCTGGCGGACGGTGGTGAAGAGTGAGTAGACGTCCCGGGTCACCGTGCCGCGGTGGTAGATGTCCGGGCCGCTGGCGTTGATGCGGCCGCGGACACGGGCGGAGCGGACGTCGTACGAGCCGTTCTCCGGGAAGCCGGCGACGATCGCGCTGTCGCCGCTGCGGGCGTCGTGGTTGGTGTCGGTGAACCGCAGCACGGGGGCGTTCAGGTCCGGCACGTCCAGCACGGCGATGTCGCGAGCCCAGTCGTAGAGCACGACCTTCGCGTCGTACAGCTTGCCCTCGCCGCCGATCTGCACCGTCGGCTCGTCGACACCGCCGACCACGTGGGCGTTGGTGACCACCCGGCGGTTCGCGACGACGAAGCCCGAGCCCTCCAGTACCTTGCTGCAGCTCTGCGCGGTGCCGACGACCTTGACGACGGACCTCCGCGCGGTCTCCACGACCGGGCTGTTGGCAAGGGCGGGGTCGGGCGGGCTGACCTCGGTGATCGGTTCGTTGGCGAAGGGGCTGAAGACTTCGGGAAAGCCGTTCTGGGCGAGCACCGACGAGAAGTCGGCGAACCAGTTGTTGGCTTGGGGCGGCGCCACCCGGGAGACACCGAGAAGCACCTTGGAGCTTCGGACCTCCTTGCCCAGGGTGGGCAGCGTGGTGCCCGCCAAGGCCGATCCGATCAGCCAGGCGACCGCCAGCATCGCGAACACATTGACCAGCGCGCCGCCGGTGGCGTCCAGGGCGCGCGCCGGAGACCAGGTGATGAAGCGGCGGAGTCTGTTGCCCAGATGTGTGGTGAAGGCCTGTCCGACGGACGCACACACGATCACGACAACGACGGCGATGACGGTCGCCGCCGTGGAGACGTCGGACTTCTCCGTGAGCTGATCCCAGATGATCGGCAGCAGATAGACGGCGATCAGGCCGCCGCCGAGGAAGCCGATCACCGACAGGATGCCGACGACGAAACCCTGTCGGTAGCCGATGACCGCGAACCACACGGCGGCCAGCAGCAGCAGGATATCCAGCACGTTCACCGTCGTGAGCCTCGCTTTTCGTCGCCGGTCACGATCATCCGGCCTGTGGTGCGGTCCCCGGGAGGGCCGCGACGGTTCGCGGCGTCCCCCAGGTGGCGCAGTACGTCGGCCAGCCTGTCATGAGCGCCAGTCGAGCGGGACCTGCTTGGTGCGGTCCCATGGACGCTCCCAGCCGGAGAAGTGCAGGATTCGGTCGATCACTCCGGCGGTGAATCCCCAGACCAGGGCGGATTCGACCAGAAATGCGGGGCCCCGGTGACCGCTGGGATGGACGGTTGTCACCCGGTTGGCGGGGTCCGTGAGATCCGCCACGGGGACCGTGAAGACCCGGGCGGTCTCCCCGCTGTCCACGGCCCGCACCGGTGTGGGCTCACGCCACCACCCGAGCACCGGCGTCACGACGAAACCGCTGACCGGGATGTAGAGCCGGGGCAGCACGCCGAAGAGCTGGACACCCGACGGATCGAGTCCGGTCTCCTCCTCGGCCTCGCGCAGGGCAGCCCGCAGCGGCCCGGTGGTCTCCGGGTCACCGTCCTCCGGGTCGAGGGAGCCGCCCGGGAAGGAGGGCTGTCCGGCGTGCGACCGCAGGCTGCCGGCTCGCTCCATCAGCAGCAGCTCCGGCCCGGATCCGCCCTCGCCGAAGAGGATCAGCACGGCGGACTGCCGTCCGCTGCCGCTCTCCGGCGGCAGGAACCTGCTGAGCTGCTCGGGCTGGACGGTCCCGGCTGCCTTCACCACAGGCGCCAGCCATCCGGGCAGGCCGCGGTCCGTCACGACGACCGGGCCCTCCTGGGCCCGGCCTGTGTGGGTATCTCCAGCGCGCTTCATCGGCACCCCCGCCTTTCCCAACGCCTGCGGCCGGTCCGATCGTTCCGTCCCGCTGTCACCCGGCCGCCAGCGGGGGAGCAGGCTGCCCCGGATAGCCGGCCGGGGGCTTCAGCCGCTGACCGGGATAGCCGCCCTTCTCATACTTCAGGAGCTTCTGCGCCTTCTCGGGGTCGGTCTCACCCTCGCCGTACGAGGGGCACAGCGGTGCGATCGGGCAGGCGCCGCAGGCCGGCTTACGGGCGTGGCAGATCCGGCGGCCGTGGAAGACGACGCGGTGCGAGAGCATCGTCCAGTCGCTCTTGGGGAAGAGCGCACAGATCTCCGCCTCGACCTTCTCCGGATCCTCCTGGGCCGTCCACTTCCAGCGGCGCACCAGCCGTCCGAAGTGGGTGTCCACCGTGATCCCCGGCACGCCGAAGGCATTCCCCAGCACCACGTTGGCCGTCTTGCGCCCGACACCCGGGAGCGTCACCAGATCCTCCAGGCGGCCCGGCACCTCTCCCCCGAAGTTGTCCCGCAGCGCCGTGGAGAGGCCCAGGACGGATCTGGTCTTCGCCCGGAAGAAGCCGGTCGGCCGGAGAATCTGTTCCAGCTTCTCGGGGTCGGCGGCCGCCATGTCCTCGGGCGTCGGGTAAGCCGCGAAGAGCGCGGGCGTCGTCTGGTTGACCCGCAGGTCGGTGGTCTGAGCGGAGAGGACCGTGGCCAGCAGCAGCTGGAAGGGGTTCTCGAAATCGAGCTCGGGGTGGGCGTACGGATAGACGTCGGCGAGCTCCCGGTTGATCCGACGCGCCCGGCGGACCAGAGCCGTGCGGGATTCGGACGCGGGAATTCTGACGGCTTTCACCGCCCGTTCGGACTTCACGGGCGTCTTCGCGGCCTTCACGGGCGTCTTCGCGGACTTTGCGGGCGCCTTCGCAGCCTTTGCGGGCGCCTTGGAGGACTTCGCAGATGTCTTCGCAGTCTTAGCGGGCACCCTCGACGACTCTGCTCGCACAGGCGCACCTGCGGCGTCGCCGACCGCCGCCTCGGCAGACTCACCGGACTTCGCCGTCTTCGCGCTCGTGCGCGGCGCAGCCGCCTTCTTCGCGGGCTTCCGCTTCTGTTCGGCCTTCTCCGCAGGCACGTGGCCCTCCGCTCCCTTGTCTCCCTCTGATGGCTCAGCCGTCTCAGCCATCTAGGGCCCCTTCACCGGTTTGGCCGCGTTTACGGCTTTCTTCGCCCGGGTGGGCGACTGTTCGCCCACAGCAGAATTATTGCTCGCCGGCACCCGTTCAGCCCCCCTTGACCCGTACTCTCACGGCGTTTTGGACACCCGGCCAGACTAGAGCCAGCCACCGACATCCGCCCCGGTCACAGCCAATCACCAACCCAATCGGCCCCCTCCCGCACAAGCCGGAAAGGCGGTACGTCAAACTTGTGACTGATCACACTGATTGACCCGTCCGGCATGATGGGGTCAGCCGGTCCCCTGAGCAGGTCGACAAGGAGAGAACTCGTGGACGACGTTCTGCGGCGCGCCCCGCTCTTCGCGGCGCTCGATGACGAGCAGGCCGCTGAGCTGCGCGCCTCGATGAGTGAGGTGACGCTCGCCCGTGGCGACGCCCTCTTCCACGAGGGCGACCCCGGCGACCGCCTGTATGTGGTCACCGAGGGCAAGGTAAAGCTGCACCGCACTTCCCCCGACGGCCGCGAGAACATGCTGGCGGTCCTGGGTCCCGGCGAGCTGATCGGCGAGCTGTCCCTCTTCGACCCGGGCCCGCGCACCGCCACGGCTTCCGCGCTCACCGAGGTCAAGCTCCTCGGCCTGGGCCACGGCGACCTCCAGCCCTGGCTGAACGTCCGCCCCGAGGTGGCCACGGCGTTGCTGCGTGCGGTGGCACGCCGACTGCGCAAGACCAACGACCAGATGTCCGACCTGGTCTTCTCGGACGTCCCGGGCCGTGTCGCCCGAGCGCTCCTCGACCTGTCCCGCCGCTTCGGCGTGCAGTCGGAGGAGGGCATTCACGTCGTCCACGACCTCACCCAGGAAGAGCTGGCCCAGCTGGTCGGCGCCTCACGGGAGACGGTCAACAAGGCCCTGGCCGACTTCGCCGGCCGCGGCTGGCTGCGGCTGGAGGCCCGCGCGGTCATCCTGCTGGACGTGGAGCGCCTGGCCAAGCGTTCCCGCTAGCACCCTGGCTCACGTGAGGGGCGGCCCGCCGAGCGGGCCGCCCCTCACACGTTTCCGCCTCCGGGCTCAGATCAGCCCGTGCTCCCGCAGATACTCCAGCTGCGCCCGCACCGAGAGTTCCGCGGCGGGCCAGAGGGAACGGTCGACGTCCGCATACACCTGCGCCACGATCTCCGGTGCCGAGGTCAGGCCGCCTTCGGCCGCCGTTTCCACCTGGGCGAGGCGATGCGCCCGGTGTGCGAGATAGAACTCGACCACTCCCTGGGCGTCCTCGAGAACCGGCCCGTGCCCCGGCAGGACCGTGTGCACACCGTCGTCCACGGTCAGGGACCGCAGCCGCCGCAGCGAGTCGAGATAGTCGCCGAGCCGCCCTTCGGGGTGCGCCACCACCGTCGTACCGCGCCCGAGGACCGTGTCACCCGTCAGGACCGCCCGGTCGGCGGGGAGATGGAAGCAGAGGGAATCCTCGGTGTGCCCCGGGGTCGGTACGACGCGCAGTTCCAGACCGCCCGTCGTGATGACGTCGCCCGCCGCGAGCCCTTCGTCGCCGAGCCGCAGCGCCGGGTCCAGGGCTCTGACCGGGCTCCGCGTCAGCTCGGCGAACCGTGCCGCACCCTCCGCGTGGTCCGGATGGCCATGGGTCAGCAGCGTCGTGGCGACCCGCTTGCCCGCCCGTTCCGCGGTGGCGATCACGGCCCGGAGGTGTACGTCGTCGAGCGGGCCGGGGTCGATGACGACCGCCAGTTCCGAGCCTGGCTCGCACACGATCCAGGTATTGGTGCCGTCGAGCGTCATCGCCGACGCGTTGGGCGCGAGTACGTTCACCGCCCGCGGCGATGCAGGCCCCGAGACGACACTGCCCCTGGGCTGGCCTGGGAGGGCCGCTGCTTCACTCATGCCGGGTCTCCGGCCGTGGGCAGGCGCCGGGTGAACTCGTCGTGCCCCGGCCAGCTCAGCACCAGCTCACCCGCCTCCAGGCGGGCCCGGGCCAGCACCGGCTCGAGATCCTGGTCGTCCGCACCGGCCAGCGCGTCGGCCACGGTCGCGTACGGCTCGAGGGAGCGCAGCGTCGAGATCGTCGGCGGCATCATCAGCAGCTCTCCCCTGTCGTAACCGGCGGCAGCCTCAGCAGGCCGGATCCACACGGTACGGTCCGCCTCCGTCGAAGCGTTCCGGGTGCGCTGGCCGCTCGGCAGGGCGGCGGCGAAGAACCACGTGTCGTACCGCTTGGGCTCGAACTCCGGCGTGATCCAGCGCGCCCAGGCACCGAGCAGGTCGGAGCGCAGTACCAGGCCGCGGCGCTCCAGGAAGTCGGCGAACGAGAGATCTCGGGCGACCAGCGCAGCCCGGTCCGCCTCCCAGTCGTCCCCTGAGAGGTCGCTGACCACGCTGCCCGGGGTGGGACCGGCGAGCAGTACCCCGGCCTCCTCATAGGTCTCCCGTACGGCCGCGCACACGATCGCCTGCGCGGCGGCCGCGTCCACTCCGAGCCGGGTGCCCCAGGCTTCCCTGCTGGGCCCTGCCCAGGCGACCGCCCGGTCGTCGTCACGCGGGTCCACCCCACCGCCCGGATAGGCGTAGGCGCCCCCGGCGAAGGCCATGGAGGTGCGGCGGCGGAGCATGTGCACGGCGGGACCGGGGACTGCGCCGGTGTCATCGCGGAGCAGCATGACGGTGGCGGCCCTGCGGGGCTGGACGGGCGTGAGGTCGCCGGCTGCCAGAGCACGGATGCGGCCGGGCCATTCCGGTGGGTACCACTGACCATTGGACATGCGCGGAGGCTAACCGGTCTCGCGCCGATGTTCGAGGGGTGATCGCTCGGGCCACTGCCCGGAGCCTTCCCCGGGCAGTGGCGCCGGCGTGGACCGGCGGCCCCGGTGCGCTCAGCCTGCCCGGAGCTCGATCTGGATCTCCACCTCGACCGGCGCGTCCAGCGGCAGCACCGCCACACCCACCGCGCTGCGCGCGTGCACTCCACGCTCTCCCAGCACCTCGCCGAGCAGTTCGCTCGCCCCGTTGACGACGCCCGGCTGTCCGGTGAAGTCCGGAGCCGACGCCACGAAGCCCACGACCTTCACGACCCGCTCCACCCGGTCCAGGTCGCCGATGACCGACTTCACAGCGGCCAGCGCGTTCAGCGCACAGGTGCGCGCCAGGTCCTTGGCCTCATCGGCGGTGACCTCCGCGCCGACCTTCCCGACCATCGAAAGCTTGCCGTCCACCATCGGGAGCTGGCCCGATGTGTAGACGTACACGCCCGACCGCACGGCCGGCTGATACGAGGCCAGCGGCGGCACGACCGCCGGCAGGGTCAGTCCCAGTTCGGCGAGGCGTGCGTCGACGGCCCCGCTCACGCGCCCTTCTCCCGCTTGAGGTACGCCACCAGCTGCTCGGGGTTGTTCGGTCCCGGCACCAC
The DNA here is from genome assembly GCF_036088315.1 of Streptomyces sp. NBC_00344. Classification (NCBI taxonomy): domain Bacteria; kingdom Bacillati; phylum Actinomycetota; class Actinomycetes; order Kitasatosporales; family Streptomycetaceae; genus Streptomyces; species Streptomyces sp. NBC_00344. The sequence continues at coordinate 3,113,367 of NZ_CP107996.1, forward strand.
CTGGACGAGCTCCCAGCCGTCTTCGCCCCAGGTGTCCAGAATCTGCTTTGTCGCGTGCACCAGAAGCGGCACAGTCGCGTATTCCCATTTGGCCATACGGCGACTGTAGCCGCTGTCACCCACGGCCTCCGGAGTAGTACCGCGCCTGACTGGTTAGGCTCGAATACGTGAGCAGGCTTCAGGTCGTGAGCGGCAAGGGCGGGACCGGAAAGACCACGGTCGCCGCCGCACTCGCGCTCGCCCTAGCGACGGAGGGCAAACGCACGCTCCTCGTCGAGGTCGAGGGCAGACAGGGCATCGCCCAGCTCTTCGAGACGGAAGCGTTTCCGTACGAGGAGCGGAAGATCGCCGTGGCGCCGGGCGGCGGGGAGGTGTACGCCCTGGCGATCGACGCGGAACGCGCGCTGCTCGACTACCTCCAGATGTTCTACAAGCTGGGCAGCGCGGGCCGGGCCCTGAAGAAGCTCGGCGCGATCGACTTCGCCACCACCATCGCACCCGGAGTGCGGGACGTACTGCTGACGGGCAAGGCCTGCGAAGCCGTACGACGCAAGGACAAGAGCGGGCGGTACGCCTACGACCACGTGGTGATGGACGCTCCGCCCACCGGCCGCATCACCCGCTTCCTCAACGTCAACGACGAGGTGGCGGGGCTGGCCAGGATCGGCCCGATACACAATCAGGCGCAGGCCGTGATGCGGGTGCTCAAGTCCCCCGAGACAGCGGTCCACCTGGTGACCCTGCTCGAGGAGATGCCGGTGCAGGAGACCGCCGACGGCATCGCCGAACTGCGCTCCGCCGGCCTTCCGGTGGGCCAGGTCATCGTGAACATGGTCCGCCCCGCGCTGCTGGACGGAAAGGACGTGCGCACGGTGTCGGGCGACCGCCGCAGGGAGGTCGCCAAGGCGCTCACCCGGGCCGGCGTGAGCGGATCGGCGAAGCTTGTCACGCCGCTGCTCGCCGAGGCCGCGGACCACGCGGAGCGGGTGGAGCTCGAGCGCGAACAGCGTTCCCTGCTAGCTGAGTTGGAGCTCCCCACCTACGAACTCCCGCTATTGGGTGAGGGAATGGACCTGGCCGGCCTGTACCGGCTCGCGACGGAACTGCGGAGGCATACGACCACATGACCCTGGACCAGGTGCCGTCGCTCGACATCGACCCGCTGCTCGACGACCCGGCGACCCGCATCATCGTGTGCTGCGGCTCCGGCGGCGTGGGCAAGACCACGACCGCCGCCGCGCTGGGTGTGCGGGCGGCCGAGCGCGGTCGCCGGGCGGTCGTCCTCACCATCGACCCGGCCCGCAGGCTGGCCCAGTCGATGGGCATCGACTCGCTGGACAACATCCCGCGGCGGGTGGAGGGCATCAAGGCCACCGGCGACGGCGAACTGCACGCCATGATGCTGGACATGAAGCGCACCTTCGACGAGATCGTCGAGGCGCATGCGGACGGTGAGCGGGCCCGAGCAATCCTGGACAACCCCTTCTACCAGTCGCTGTCCGCCGGGTTCGCCGGTACCCAGGAGTACATGGCGATGGAGAAGCTCGGTCAGCTCCGCTCGCGGGACGAGTGGGACCTGATCATCGTGGACACCCCACCTTCGCGCTCCGCGCTGGACTTCCTGGACGCGCCGAAGCGGCTGGGGTCGTTCCTCGACGGGAAATTCATCCGGCTGCTGATGGCCCCTGCGAAGGCCGGGGGCCGGGCCGGCATGAAGTTCCTCAACGTCGGCATGTCGATGATGACCGGCACCCTCGGAAAGCTGCTGGGGGGCCAGTTCCTGCGCGATGTGCAGACGTTCGTGGCCGCGATGGACACCATGTTCGGCGGATTCCGCACGCGTGCGGACGCGACGTACCGGCTGTTGCAGGCGCCCGGTACGGCCTTTCTGGTGGTCGCGGCGCCGGAGCGGGACGCGTTGCGCGAGGCCGCGTACTTCGTGGAGCGGCTGGCCGCCGAGGAGATGCCGCTGGCCGGTCTGGTGCTCAACCGGGTGCACGGCAGCGGCGCCGCCCGGCTCTCGGCCGAGCGGGCACTGGCCGCCGCAGAAAATCTTGAAGACGGTCGCATTGTGGATCAGGAGGCCGGGAAGAAAGGAGATCGTGACGACACGGTCACCCCTCCCGAACCCACCGGATCCAGCACCGCAGAACCCACTGTCGACACCCTCACCGCCGATCTCCTGCGCCTGCACGCCGAACGCATGCAGGTGCTCGCACGCGAACAGCGCACCCGCGACCGATTCACCGCGCTCCACCCCGAAGTCCCGGTGGCGGAAGTGGCCGCCCTACCCGGCGATGTGCACGATCTCGCCGGGCTCCGGACCATCGGCGATCGCCTCGCGACCGGTGGTCCTTCGGCCTGAGTTCGTCGGGTTCTGCACGCGGTCTACCCCACCGCGGCGTACGTCTCCTCGAATGCTTCGTCGTCCGAGACGATCGCGGGCAGAATGCCCGTGCTCCGCTCGTACTCGGTCCGCGCTGTCTCGAGCAGCCGGCGCCATGAGGTGACAGTGGGACGTCTGCGCAGCAATGCGCGCCGCTCCCGCTCGGTCATACCACCCCACACGCCGAACTCGACGCGGTTGTCCAGCGCATCCGCCAGGCACTCCGTACGCACCGGACATCCGGTGCACACCGCCTTGGCCCTGTTCTGCGCCGCCCCTTGTACAAACAGTTCGTCCGGATCGGTAGTGCGGCAGGCCGCCTGCGCACTCCAGTCAGTTACCCAGCCCATGCCGGCGCCGTCCTCTCCCGAATCGAGGCTCCCCCACGGCGGCAGCGGCATATTCACCGCTGCCAGTTGAGGACGTTACGGAAGGTGGGCACAGCGCAACACCCCCGGTGGGCCCAATCTTGAATGGCCCGAACGGACTATGCGTACGCGGCAGATCACCCAACGGAGTGAGCCAAGGACATACGTGACAAGCCTGGCAAACCTGGGCAGATCTATTGCGCCACAAGGGGCGCGAGATGACACAACGGGGCATTTACCGGCAGGAGTTCGCCCTATTCGGGAGGGGTGAAGTGGTGCCGGGGGCTTGATCAGGAGCTGTACTGCTGTGACAGTTGAGTGCAGCTTAGGCCAAGGCATATACGCCTGTCCGGCGAATGGGGCTGCTCGTGGGGGCTTCGGCCACGCCGCCGAACGACCACGCCGCCGGACGGTTGGCGAGGCTCACCGGCCCCGCCGACGCGCCGGTCATGCCGCTCCCCCGGCAGTGACGCTGATCGGAAACGACCATCGGCATCGACCATCGCATCGACGCCCGCGGGCAGTGACGTGGACAGCCTCACGGCGCCGGTTCGTCACGTCGGCTCCGTCGAACAGCCGGCCAACCCACCGTCCCGCCATCCCGCCACCCGTGCGGCCCGGAGGGCGACACGCCAGGTCAGACCACCGAAGCGCCCGCAGGGACGGCCCGGAGCGCGCCGATGGCTCGTCGAACGCTTCGTGCGATGTCACGGCTTGGTACTCGAACATCCCGAGAGGCCCCCGCTCCGTCGGAATGCCACAGCCAACGGATTAGGCTGCCTCTCATGCCAAAGAAGCGCTCCGGCGGGGGTCTCACCACGACCCAGCAGGCCGCCAAATTCCTCGGTGTCGCCGCGCTCTCCGGAGCTGTGCTGGCAGGCATCGCGCTGCCGGCAGCCGGAGTGTTCGGCCTGGCGGCCAAGGGCACGGTGCAGGGGTTCGACGACATCCCGGCCAGCCTCAGGACTCCGCCGCTGAGCCAGCGCACCTCGATCCTCGACTCCAAGGGCGGCCAGATCGCCACGGTCTATGAGCGCGACCGCACGGTCGTGAAGCTCAGGGACATCTCGCCGTACATGCAGAAGGCGATCGTCGACATCGAGGACGCACGCTTCTACGAGCACGGGGCCATCGACCTCAAGGGTGTGCTGCGCGCGCTGAACCGCAACGCGCAGGAGGGCGGCGCGGCCCAGGGTGCGTCGACCCTCACCCAGCAGTACGTGAAGAACGTCTTCGTCGAGGAGGCGGGCGACGACCCGACCAAGGTCGCCGAAGCGCAGCAGAAGAGCCTCGGCCGCAAGGTCCGTGAGCTCAAGTACGCGATCCAGGTCGAGGAGACACTCGGCAAGAAGAAGATCCTCGAGAACTATCTCAACATCACCTTCTTCGGCGAGCAGGCGTACGGCATCGAGGCCGCCGCCCACCGCTACTTCTCCAAGTCCGCGAAGGACCTCACCCTCAGCGAGTCCGCCCTGCTCGGCGGCATGGTCCAGTCACCGACCCGCTACGACCCGGTGAACGACATGGAGGAGGCCACCAAGCGCCGCGACACGGTGCTGCAGCGGATGGCCGACCTCCACGACATCTCGCAGGCCGAGGCCGACAAGGCCAAGGCCACACCGATCAAGCTGAAGGTCACCAAGCCCAGGAGCGGCTGCATCACCGCCGTCGCAGGGTCGGGTTTCTTCTGTGACTACGTGCGGAAGGTGTTCCTCTCCGACCCGGCCTTCGGCAAGACCGAGGCGGAGCGGAAGAAGCTCTGGGCGGTTGGCGGCCTCACCATAAGGACCACGCTCGACCCCAAGTCGCAGACGGCCTCCAACCAGGCCGCCACGTCCAAGGTCAACAAGGACGACAAGATCGCGGACGCGGTGGTGCAGGTCCAGCCGGGCACCGGCAAGATCCTGGCGATGGCGCAGTCCCGCCCGTACGGCCTGGACCTCAGCAAGCACCAGACCGTGCTCAACCTCTCCGTCGACAACAGGATGGGCGGCACCTACGCCGGCTTCCAGGTGGGGTCGACGTTCAAGCCCATCACCGCGTCGGCCGCGCTGGAGAAGGGCATCAGCCCGGCCCAGTCCTTCACCACGGGCTCGCAGATCTCACTGCCGGGCGACAGTTTCCGCAGCTGCAGCAACCGGCCCGCGGACGACAAGCCCTGGTCCGTGGAGAACGAGCTCCCCACGGAGAAGGGCACCTTCGACATGTCCAGTGCGCTGGGCAAGTCGATCAACACCTACTTCGCGAAGCTGGAGCAGAAGACCGGCCTCTGCGAGACCCTGACCATGGCGAAGAAGGTCGGCTACACCCGCGGCGACGACAAGCCGCTGCAGAACGTCGCCGCCACCACGCTCGGCGGTCAGGAGTCCACCCCGCTGTCCATGGCCTCGGTCTACGCGACCTTCGCCAACCGCGGGACCTACTGCTCCCCGGTCGCCATCGAGTCGGTCACGGCGCCCGGCGGCAAGACGCTGAACGTACCGAAGACGACCTGCAACAAGGCGATGAGCGAGCACACCGCGGACACCGTCAACCAGATGCTCAAGGGTGTCGTCGAGGACGGCACCGGCAAGGCGGCCGGGCTCAGCGACCGTGACAACGCGGGGAAGACCGGTACCACCGACGAGCGCAAGAACGCCTGGTTCGTCGGTTACACCCCCAACCTGTCGACCGCGGTCTGGGTCGGCAGCGACGGCTCGAGGCAGATCCCGATGTCCAACATCCGCATCGGAGGGCAGTACTACGACAAGGTCTGCGGTGGCTGCCTCCCCGGCCCCATCTGGCGGACCGCGATGACCGGCGCGCTGGGATCCGACGCACCGTCCTTCAACGCCGTCGACGTCCCGCGCGGCAACACCGGTTCCGGCAAGCACAAGCGCCACGGCGGCGGCAACAACGGGACCGGCGGAAACGACAACGGCGGCAACGGCAACGGCGGCAATGGGGGCGGCGACAACCCGGGCGGTGACAACAACGGCGACACCGGCGGCATCTACTTCCCGCCCGGCTTCATCGGCGGCAACAACGGCACTCCGAGGAGATAACCGGGCCGGCCGCGGCTGAGCGGCGTGGCGGTACGCGGAGGGGCGCCCCGGTCGAACCGGGGCGCCCCTTCCGTGTCGGCTCAGCCGGCCAGGGCCTCAGCCCGCAAGCCGCTTCTTCACCTCGGCGGCCACCCGGCCGCCCTCGGCCAGGCCCGCGACCTTCGGATTCACGATCTTCATGACGGCGCCCATCGCCCGCGGCCCCTCGGCGCCCGCCGCCTTCGCCTCGTCGACGGCCTGCGCGACGATCTCGCCCAGCTCGTCGTCGCTCAGCTGCTTCGGCAGGTAGGTGGCGAGCAGCTCGCCCTCGGCCTTCTCCCGTTCGGCGCTCTCGTGACGACCGCCCTGCTCGAAAGCCTCGGCAGCCTCACGGCGCTTCTTCGCCTCCTTGGCGATCACCTTGATCACCTCGTCGTCGGAGAGCTCCCGCGCCGTCTTGCCCGAGACCTCTTCGTTGGTGATCGCGGAGAGGGTGAGCCGGAGCGTCGATGAGCGCAGCTCGTCGCGGGCCCTGATGGCCTCGGTGAGTTCTGCGTGCAGCTTGGACTTGAGCGTGGTCATGCGGCCCAGTGTCGCAGGTACCGGACCGCAGCCGCCCACGGATTTTGCCGCGGCCCGCCGTCTGCGACGATGGACGCATGCGCGCACGCTATGGGATCCCCCTCAAAGTCACCGCAGGAATCACGGCCGTTGGCGCGGCCGGCATCGCCTATGCCGCCGGCTTCGAGGCCCGCTCGTATCGTCTGAGGCGGGTGACCGTTCCGGTGCTCCCACCGGGCGCGAGGCCGCTGCGTGTCCTCCAGGTCTCCGACATCCACATGGTCGGGGGGCAGCGCAAGAAGCAGCGCTGGCTGCAGTCCCTGGCGGGCCTGCGCCCCGATTTCGTGGTCAACACCGGGGACAACCTCTCCGACCCGGAGGGTGTCCCCGAGGTCCTCGACGCCCTTGGGCCGCTGCTCGAGTTCCCCGGGGTCTACGTCTTCGGCTCGAACGACTACTACGGCCCCTCGTTCCGTAACCCGGCCCGCTATCTCCTCGAGAAGGTGCAGGGCAAGCACGGGCTGAACGGCAAGGACGCGGCGGTCAACGTCGTCCGCAACCCGTGGGAGGACATCCGGGACGGCTTCGACGCGGCGGGCTGGGTGAACCTCACCAACACCCGCGGCCGCCTGAAGCTCGACGGTCTGGAGATCGCCTTCACCGGCCTCGACGACCCGCACATCAAACGGGACCGCTACGCCCAGGTCGCGGGCGGCCCCGAGGCGGGCGCCGACCTCTCCCTCGCAGTCGTCCACGCTCCCTACATCCGTGCCCTCGACGCGTTCACCGCGGACGGCTACCCCCTGATCCTCGCGGGGCACACCCACGGCGGGCAGCTGTGCATCCCCTTCTACGGCGCTCTGGTCACCAACTGCGACCTGGACACCGACCGGGTCAAGGGCCTCTCCGCCCACGAGTTCGGCGGCAATCGCTCCTACCTGCACGTATCCGCCGGCTGCGGCACCAACCGCTACACCCCGGTCCGGTTCGCCTGCGCGCCCGAGGCGACACTGCTGACGCTCACGCCCCAGCACTGACGGGCCACTGGGCCCGAGCCCGAAACCGGATTTCGTCTCAGGCCGCAGGTCCGCTAAAGTAAACGATGTCGCCGCCACGCGAGCGACAATCGGGGTGTAGCGCAGCTTGGCAGCGCGCTTCGTTCGGGACGAAGAGGTCGTGGGTTCAAATCCCGCCACCCCGACAGCTGAATTGCAGGTCAGGCCCGGTACTGAGAGATCAGTACCGGGCCTGTTTTGTGTTGAGTGCCTAACCGAGTGTCCACCGTCCCGGATCGATCTTGAAGATGTCTCCATCGCGACCGCTCCGGTCTGGATCACCGGCCCGATCCGCTTGCGGTAGACCTCCTCCGTGACGGCCGTACCGGAGTACCCGACCAGCCGCGAGATCTGCCAGCGGGATGCCCTTGTCGGACAGCGGGGAGACGAAGCTGTGCCGCAGCTCGCGCGGCGTCCACTCCTCCGCGTTCACGGCATCCATTCGCCCGCGTACGAGCGAGGGTGGGAGCCGCGCCGTCCCTGTGCGTATCCCGCAGATCGTGCCGATCCCCGCATGCGGGGATCGGCGCCGGTTGGTGTCGGCTCCGAGCGAGTATCCGGGTTCGGATACGTGCTGTGGGCCGATGCCAACGAGTACGGGCATCAAACCTCTCGGGGACGCGGCGCCCGCCGAAGCGGCTGGGCACTTCCGCGCCCTTGGCCGACGGACGGAGCCGCAGACGGGACGGGCGCGGAAGGCGCCGTCAGGCGTCAGCTCCGCCGAAGCGCGCACGGTAGGACTCCAGGTCGTCCTCCGAGATCTTCGCGAAGAGCACCGGCGGCACGGTGAAGGCCGTACCGGCCGGGACGGCGTCCAGGGACGTCGCCTGCTCGGGGGTCACCCAGGTCACGGTGTCGCTCTCCAGGGCGAAGGCACCGCGCATCGCGGCGGCCGAGGCCGGGATGAACGGCTCGGAGACGACCGCGTACAGGTGGATGAGGTTCATCGCCGTACGCAGGGTCAGAGCCGCGCCCTCGGGGTCGGTCTTGATCTCCAGCCAGGGGGCCTTCTCCTCCAGGTAGGAGTTGCCCGCCGACCACAGGGCGCGCAGCGCGGATCCGGCCTTGCGGTACTGGAGGGTCTCCATGTGCTCCTCGTACTCGGCAAGGAGGCGTGCGATCTCCTCGCCGAGTCGCGTCTCCGCCTCGCCCGCCGGGCTCCCCGCGGGGACATCGTCGCCGAAGCGCTTGCGGGAGAAGGACAGCACCCGGTTGACGAAGTTGCCGAGGGTGTCGGCCAGATCCTTGTTGACCGTGGCGGCGAAGTGCTCCCAGGTGAAGGAGGAATCGTCGGACTCCGGGGCGTTGGCGATCAGGAAGTAGCGCCAGTAGTCGGCCGGCAGCGTCTCCAGCGCGGCGTCCGTGAAGATGCCCCGCTTCTGCGACGTGGAGAACTTTCCGCCGTAGTACGTCAGCCAGTTGAAGCCCTTGACGACGTCGACCTTCTTCCACGGCTCGCGGACACCGAGCTCGGTGGCCGGGAACATCACCGTGTGGAACGGGACGTTGTCCTTGGCCATGAACTGGGTGTAGCGCACGGTGTCGTCGGCCTCGTACCACCACGACTTCCAGTCCCGCGTCTCACCGTCAGGGGCTGCGTCCGCCCACTCCTTCGTCGCGCCGATGTACTCGATCGGGGCGTCGAACCAGACGTAGAAGACCTTGCCCTCGGCCGCGAGCTCCGGCCAGGTGTCCGCCGGGACCGGGACACCCCAGTCCAGATCGCGGGTGATGGCCCGGTCGTTCAGGCCCTCGGTCAGCCATTTGCGGGCGATCGAGGACGACAGCTGCGGCCACTGCTCCTCGTGGAGCGCCACCCACGCCTCGACCTCGTGCTGGAGCTTCGACTGGAGCAGGAACAGGTGCTTCGTCTCGCGGACCTCCAGCTCCGTGGAGCCGCTGATCGCCGAGCGCGGGTCGATCAGGTCGGTCGGGTCCAGGACCCGGGTGCAGTTCTCGCACTGGTCACCGCGGGCCTTGTCGTAGCCGCAGTGCGGGCAGGTGCCCTCGACGTACCGGTCCGGGAGGAAACGGCCGTCGGCCGGCGAGTACACCTGGCGGATGGCCCGCTCCTCGATGAAGCCGTTCTCCTGCAGCTTCCGCGCGAAGTGCTGGGTGATCTCGCCGTTCTGCCGCGAGGAGCTGCGGCCGAAGTAGTCGAAGGCCAGCTGGAAACCGTCGTACACGGCCTTCTGGTCGTCATGGGCCTGCGCGCAGAATTCCCCCACCGACAGCCCGGCCGCCTTGGCCGCCAGCTCGGCCGGTGTCCCGTGCTCATCGGTGGCGCAGATGTACAGGACGTCGTGACCGCGCTGGCGGAGGTACCGGGAGTACACGTCCGCCGGAAGCATCGACCCGACCATGTTGCCCAGGTGCTTGATCCCGTTGATGTAGGGAAGCGCGCTGGTTACCAGGTGTCGAGCCATCCTTGGATGCTCCATTTCGTACGTACGGCGCCCGGTGGCGTAGCCACGGCGGGCCCAGGTCGGGAGGGTGCAGCGGGCGCGACCACTCAGGTCGCTCAGCCGGGTCACGCGGATGAGATCCGGAACTGCGAACCGCCGCAATCGTATGGCACCCGGGTCACTTCCCCACGAGCCGTTTATCCCTCGGACACGCCCGATCGACAACGCACTCGGCCGTCCGGGACAGGCGGCCAAGCTAGTCCCGTACGGCCGAGGCGGTCCTCATATTAAGGGCCGCGACGTGGTGCGCCTCAACTCCTCATCCGCATCCGCAGAGCGATGACGCGCAGGCACAGTCCGGAGATCCCGCGTCCTGCCGCGCTGTGCGGTGGAGGCCTGTTCACGGCCCGGCCGAACCAGGGATTCCCGGTACCGTCAGTCCGGCCATGAGGCGTTCGCGCAGCCCAAGGGGTGACGGGAGGGCGGCCCGCCGAACGCGGGGCCGTCGATGTGGCATGTGGCCCATGCGCTGGTCCGTGATCGCCACACACGGTCCGGTCTGCGTCACGCCGATACCTGGCCGCCCACGTCGTGTGCCGGAACGGCAACCTCGTGCTCACCTTCCTGGCCCACGGTGCACTGATCAACGCGGTCACTGCCGGCCACTCGATCGCGCAGGCCTTTTCGCAGCAGCCAGGTGACCAGCAGGGACAGCACAGCCATCATGGCCATCGCCCATCCCACCGAGCCCGCCGCACCGAGCAACTGGGCGGTGCCGCCGGCCAGCAACGCGCCCAGGGCCTGACCCACCATCACACCGGTTCCGGAGAGACCGAACGCCTGACCCCGCACGTCCTCGCGGGTATGCCGGACCAGCCGCTCCTGCAGTGGCAACGATGCCGAATAGCCGAAGGCGGAGACCCCGACCAGCGTCGCCGCGACCGGCACCGGCAGTGACAGCGGGAACGCCAGGAACGGCACCGCCAGCAGCACCCGCAGCGGCAGGATCAGCCTGTCGCGCACAGCTTCGGGAACGAACCGTCCCACCACGATGTCGCCGCAGAGCATGCCGACCGCGCCGGCTGCCAGCAGGTATCCGGCATGGCCGGTGGAATACGGGATGAACAACGCCTCGCACCCCACCACCAGGCCGTTGGGCACCCACATCATCAGGTAGAGGGGCCGGACAACGGACGACGTCAGCAGTTCGCGGTTGATACGGCGGCTGCGTTCGACGACTTTCCCCACCGCCCGTGGCGGACGGTCGAAGAGCCCGATCCTCGCTGTGACACCCGCGGTGACGCTCACCGTTGCGGCGATCCCGAACAGCCACGTGGGCGACACCACGGCGAGCAGCAGGGCGCCCGCCGCATTGCCGACGATCTGCATTCCCCCGACCGTGATGTTCATCGTCGCGCGGGCCAGTACGTACGCGTCCTTCGGCACGATGTCCGACAACAGGGCGACGACGGTGCCGGACGTGGCGGCCATCGCCACGTAACCGCCGGCGAGAATCAGGAAGCGCATCCACCAGCTCAGGCCGGGGAGCATCTGCAACGCGGCAGTCGACGTCGCGATGACCGCCATGCAGATCATCGCGGTGCGCGGGCGGAACAGATCCGCTGAGGCCAGCAGATAGCGCGCGGTGACGAGTTGCACCAGCGGTCCCCCGAAGAGGGAGATCGCCGTCAGGAATGGTGACCTCGTCTCGTGGTACATCACCGTGCCGAGTGCCAGGCCGGAGACGACGACTCCGGTCATCGTGAACAGACGGACGACGAAGAGGACTCGGAACTCCCGGATCCCGAAAATTTCGCGATAGGTGGTCACTTGGCGCGCAGACGATCCAGGCGGGACCGCCACTCCTCAACTTCCTGAGCCACCCGCTCCGGTGAGGTCCCGCCGACACTGCGGCGTGAGGTCACGGAGTCCTCCACCCCGAGAACCGTGAACACATCCGCAGTGATGCGGGGGTCGACTTCCTGCATCTCCTGGAGCGACAACTCATCGAGGCTGGACTTGCGTTCATCGGCCAGCCGCACCAGGCGCCCTGTGATGTGGTGGGCCTCGCGGAACGGCATGCCCAGCTCACGTGTCAACCAGTCGGCCAGGTCCGTCGCCGTCGCGTGGGCGGTGCCGGCCGCCGCCCGCATCTCACTCACTCGCGGCTTCATGTCCCCCATCATGCCGATCATGGCCTTCAGGCACAGTTCCAACGTCTCCACGGCATCGAATGTCGTTTCCTTGTCTTCCTGCATGTCCTTGGAAAACGTCAGCGGCAGTGCCTTCATCACCGTCAAGAGGCCAATGAGGGCGCCGTGGACGCGACCGGTCTTGCCGCGGACCAGTTCGGCTGCGTCTGGATTCCGCTTCTGCGGCATGATGGAGGAGCCGGTCGTCCAGGCATCCGAAAGCTCAATGAATCCGAACTGCGGCGACATCCACAGCACGATCTCCTCGGCCAGTCGTGAGAGATGCGTCATGCAGAGGGATGCGGAAGAAAGATACTCGATGGCGAAATCCCGATCGGATACAGCATCGAGAGAATTGCGCATCGGTCGCGCAAAGCCCAGCAATTCCGCGGTGCGTCCACGGTCGATCGGGAACGAGGTCCCCGCCAGCGCCGCCGCTCCGAGCGGGGACTCGTTCATGCGTTCACGAGAGTCCCGAAAGCGGCCGTGATCGCGCCCGAACATCTCGACATACGCCATCAGGTGGTGACCGAATGAGATCGGCTGCGCGCTCTGCATGTGCGTGAAGCCGGGCATGATGGTTTCCGCGTGCTGCCCGGCCTGCGCGGCCAGGGACTCGACGAGCTGCAGGATCAGCTGCGACGTACGATCGTGCGCATCGCGCACCCAGAGACGGAAGCTTGTGGCGACCTGGTCGTTGCGGCTACGGGCCGTGTGCAGCCGCCCAGCCGTGGCACCGATGAGCTCACGAAGGCGGGACTCGATATTCATGTGAATATCTTCGAGCTCAACCGAGTATGCAAATGCCCCGGTAGCGATTTCAGCCCGAATTACCTCCAGGCCGTCTTTGATGGCCGTAGCGTCCGCCTGGGAAATGATGTCCTGCTCGCACAGCATGGCGACATGGGCGAGCGATCCTTTGATGTCCTGCGCCGCCATTTTTCGATCGAACCCGATGGAAGCATTGATCTGCTCCATCACCTCGTCCAGTCCCTCATCGAAACGGCCCCGAATCAACCCGCTGCCCTTACTTGCATCGCCTTGCATGCGCTATGCCGACTTTCTTCGAAGAGGAAATGACACGATGAATCCGAGGCATAGTATCTGACCCTTGATCCCGGAGTACAAGCGTTCTCGATTAATGAGACGGAGGGGTGGGTTACGCCGGCTCGGTCATTCGAGGGCATGCGACAGACCGTCTGCCGGGCCCGACTGGGCGCCCGGATGCGGGCGATCCCTGCCGACGTGGCCACCGGGTGCGACGGCCACCGGCCGCTTCGGGCGAGCCGGGCGAGTACGCCAGTTCGAGCGGGACGTCGCCCACCGCGATCAGCCGCCTGCCGGCCGTCGGAATTCCCGCATCAACTTCAATGCGATGGATCCGGGCTGACATCGATCCGGACCCCTGCCATGACTTTCCGGCATTTCTCCATCGCCTGTGCAGCGGTCGAGGCTGCGGCCAGCACATAGCCAACCCGTGTTCCGGAGTTGCGGATTGGGTGGATCCGGTCCCCTGCCTGCACGGGGAGATGCAACTTCAGGATGCCTGGGAGCCCCTGCCAGCGTTGCACTCCGGTGACCTTGGCTACCCGCCCCGGCGGCGGCGTGAAGAAACGGATGGCCGCGGCACCGGGGGCCGTGTGATCCGTCTCGTGCGGCCCGACCCGGTCGAGGGCCCATCGCACAGCGAGGTCGAGCAGGTCGTGTCCGGTGGCCTGCCGGACGAGCGTGGCGATGGAGTCTCCGCCGACCCGGGTGTGCGTCTCGATGACCTCGGGGCCCGAAGGCGTCAGGCGCAGTTCTGTGTGGCTGCAGCCGTCGGTGATGCCCATGACGTCGAGGAATTCGGCGACGTACTCCCTGATCGCGGCCGCGGCACCGGGTTCCAGCGGCGCGGGGACGACGTGTCCGACCTCCACGAAGGGGTTCGCCGGATCGTCGTCGTGGGTGAACTTGCCGGTGATTGCCAGTGCATGGTGCTCGCCGGCGCAGCTGAACGCTTCGACCGAGAATTCCGCGCCGGGCAGGAACGGCTCGGCGATGTACTCGTCCAGGGTCTCAGGGGGCATCACCACGTCACCGGCCCGGCGGAAGCACGCCACGCTCTCGCTTCCCTGTCCGTGCCGCGGTTTGACGATCACCGGATACCCGTGTTCGGCCGCGAAGTTCCGAATGCCGTCGGCGTCCCGTACGACCTGGCAGGGGACCGTGGAGAACGCCTTGTCCCGAAGCCAGGTCCGCATGGCGAACTTGTCCCGCGTACGCGAGACGACTTCTGACGACATGCCAGGAATGCCGAGCGCCTCGGCGATCCGTGCCGCAGGCAGCAACCCCTGCTCCGTCAGCGAGAGCACCGCGCTGAACGGGGTGTCACGGTGGATCGCCTGCAACACCGGGATCAGCGTCGGATCGTCGTACTCGGTCAGCACACTGCGCCTGGAGACCGGAATCAGCGCAGCGTCGTAGCGCGTCGGGGTGTCGACCAGCGTGATGTCCGCGCCGGACGAGCGCAGACGGTCACAGAGCCCGGGACCACCGCCCACGACGATTACCTGCTTGGGGGATTCCATGGCCGGAGCACACCTTTCACTGGGAGATCAGAACGGGCCGCGGAGCTGCCTACAGCGTGCGGATGTATGCGTCCAGGTCCTGCAACGATTCGCTGCGGAGTACCGCGTGACCGGCACGCCGGTTCACCGAGAAATGTTCTGCGCCGGGCACGATGTTGTCGTCGCTGCGGACGTCCCGTACGACATCGACGCTCTCGGGCCTTGCCACTTCGGAACGTTCGTCGAAGTGGAATCGAATCCCGTGCCAGATTCCCCGGGGTTCACGCTCGGGCGCCTTCCAGTCACGGCCGGCCCGGGCGTACAGATAGGCCTCCTCGAGGTGCAGCCCGTGCTGGAGTTCCACGATCTCCGGCACATGGCCCCCGACGGGGCGAGCGGCGGCCTCGATGACGCTGATCCGCTCGGCATCCATCTTGAACTCGATGTGCATCACACCCTGGGCCATGCCCCAGCCCGACGCGATGCGCTCGGCGGCTCCCAGGAGTCCCTCCTGATGCTGCACGGGTATGCCGCTGCCGGAAATATGGCCGACCTCGTGGCATATCGGAGGCGCTGACACGAACTTCTGGGTCAGTGCGTGCGCGACGATCTTCTCGTCCTGCACGACGCACTCAAGGCTGAACTCCGGGCCGTCTGCGAACTCTTCGACGAGTGCACCAGGCGTGTAGGCGAGGTTGGTGAGCCGCGACCGCTTGAAGTCCAGCATCTTGGCCAGCGTGGCCTCCACCTCGTCCTGCGAGGAGCACTTGCGCACGAAGAGGCTCATGGCCATGTCGATCGGCTTCACGATCACCGGAAAGGCCACGTTCTCCCAGTCGAACGCACGGCTTTCCCCGATCGAGGAGAGCCGGGTGATCACCTGTGGTTGCGGCACGTCGTACTGGGCGAAGACCTCCCGCATGAGCGACTTGTCACGCGAGGCCCGGATCCTGTCGACATCGTTGTGGAACAGGCCGAGTTCCTGCGCCAGTACGTCCGCCGCGATCACTGCGAATTCGTTGCCGGCGACCACCGCGCCGAATCGGCGTGACCCGATCTGCGACAGCAGGTCCTCGGCGGAGTTCGTCAACTCGGGCACTCTGATCCACTCGTGCAGCCCCGGAGTGCCGTCCCCGACAGTCGAGCTTTCGATCGTCAGAATCGTCAGCGGCCAGCTTTCACGGCTGCAGATGTCCGCGATGCGGTTCAGCGACCACTGGGAAACCGGGTGAAGCAGAAGAATATGCATGATTAGGCACCCTTTGAACGCGTCGAGCGGGAAGTCGGTCACGGGACCAGGGCTTCCGCATGTCCGGAAGCCCTGGTCGAGAAGGTCCGCGCATTCCTGCGAGGCCTCAGATGTCCCCGTTGCGCTCGAAGTAGCGCTCGAAGCCGACCATTTCCTGGCAGCGCCGCGCGACCTCGCGCTGGTAGTACTTCCGGTACAGGCCCGTGTCGTTGGTGGCGCAGTACGACGGCAGCAGCACGGTCCGCGGGACATCGCCGGCGTTGCGACCGCTGAAGTGCACGGCGAGCGAGTGGAACACCAGGACGTCACCGGCTTCCAGCGCGGGGACGTCGATGGCCGACGCGTTCAGCGCCGTCGGGTCGCAGTCCGCCTCGGGGTTGTCCGCGGGCCCCGGGAGGAGGTCGTGGTGGGTGCCGCGATAGAAGCCGAGCCCGCCTGAGCGTGCATCGCTCGGGTACAGGTTGATCACCGCCGTGCACAGCTTGTCCGGTTCCTCGTTGAGCCACCGCCAGTACAGGAAGTCCTGGTGCGGGATGTAGCCGTTCGTGCCCGGCTCCTTGCGGATCAGCTTGCACTTGAGTACCTCGGGGGAGCCGTCGAGGATGGTCTCCAGTGCGGAGAGCAGCGCCGGGTGCTTCGCGGCGTCCGTCATCCCCGACGAAATGTCGAGGACCGGGTCGAGGCGGTCGAAGGTGTAGCGGCCGTCGGGCCCGCGCCGGAACTCCGTACGCAGATTGAGGTCGTCGTCCAGGCCGTCGAGGCTCCAGAGCCGGTTGACCTCGTTCCGGTAAGCCTCTATCTCCGCATGCGAATAAAGACCACGGAGGATGGTGTAGCCGTCCTGCCAGTACTGCTTCTTTGCTTCGACCGGGTCGATGGCGGGCAGCCGCTGCTCCGGGGTCTCCAGCAGGGTGGCGGTCATCGCTTGACCTCTCCTTCTTGCTTGATGATTTCCTGGTCGGAAAAGTCTGTTTCGAACTCGATGAATTCGGCGAGCCGGGAACGCAGTTGTGCGGCGGCCTCGGCGACACGCTTGGGTGATGTGCCGCCTTGGCTGTCGCGCGAGTCGACCGAGGTTTCAATGGATATGTCCGGCCATTCGGCCAGTGCCAGGCGGGGGTCGATATCGCGTCGCGCTTCGAGGGGCAATGCGCTGAGCGGGCACTTCCGCTTCTCGGACAGACGCACCAGCTCAGTGACGAGGTGATGCGCTTCGCGGAACGGCACACCGCGCTCACGCGTCAGCCAGTCCGCCAGATCGCCCGAGGTCACGAAGTCGATATCGGTGGCCGAGCGCATCGCGTCCGTGTTCGGCTGCATGAGGGTCGCGAGCGTGACAGCGGCGTCCAGGGACAGCGCCAGCGTTTCCGCGGTGTCGAACAGCGGTTCCTTGTCCTCCTGCAGATCCCTGAAGTAGCTCAGGGGCAGACCCTTGACCACGGTCTGCAGCGCGTGGAGATTCCCCAGAACCCTGCCGCTCTTGCCACGGATGAGCTCCGCCGCGTCGGGGTTCCGCTTGTGCGGCATGGCCGATGAAGCACTGACCAGTTCGTCCGGCAGCGTGATGAGGCCGACGAGCTGCGACGACCAGAAGACGATCTCCGCGCTGAAGCGGGAGAGGTTGAGGGCCACCGATGCGCCGGCGCTCAGGAAATCGAGAGCGAACCCCCGGTCCCCGACGCTCTCCAGGGAGTTCGCCGTCGGCTGACGGAAGCCCAGACTCCGCGCGACGGTGACCCGGTCGATCGGGAATCCGGTGCCGGCCAGTGCCGCGGATCCCATGGGGCACTCGTCCTGCAGAGTGAGTACGAAGGAGATCCGCTCGGCATCGCGCAGAAATGTCTCGGCATACGCGAGACAGACATGACCGAAGGTCATCGGTTGCGCGATCTGGAGGTGCGAGAAGCCCGGCATGATGGTCGCCGCATGCTTCTCGGCCTGCGCGAGCATCGCCTCGGTCAACGCCAGGATCTTCGTCCTCAGCGAGATGACCTGATCGCGGATCCACAGCCGGAGCGCGGTCACCGCGAGATCGTTCCGAGCACGTGCGGTTCCCAGCCAGCCCGCGTCGGCGCCGATCTGCGTCTCCAGATACTGCTCTATCGCCGTGTGGACGTCCTCGGCATCGGGGTCCAGCAGGTCGGCTCCGGCCAGAATCCGCTGCTTGAGCTCCTCCAGAGCGCGCTGGAGTTCCGCGGCGGCGTCCGCGGGAAGGATCTCCTGCTTCAGGAGCATGGCGACGTGCGCCTGCGAAACAGTGATGTCGTACGGGGCGAGTTTTCCGTCGTAATGCCCGCTGGAGCCGATCGCTGCCATGTTCTTCGCAGCCTCGGACCGCTCATCAGTTCTCATGTGAAAACCCACGTGGAGAGTTCCGGAAATACTGTGTGGTTCGTTTTCTGTTCATGCCTGTAGGCCTGCCATTCGTATGCGCTGCGGTATCCGGATCATTTCTCCGATTCGCGGCGCCGCTCATCCTGCCCCAGGAATTCAGGCCCTCACAACGTATTGCGCCCTAAAGCCCAGTGAGGGTGTACACCGATGTACACCCGTACGCCGATGGTTGTATGGCGATGTATCCGAGGCCGCTCATAGGCTGCGGCCGTGATCGATTCCGGGGTTTGTCCGAGAATTCCCAGTCCGGCTCCCGTGCTGGATCTGCGCCGGCGCACCATGGCAGAAACGGCACGTCTGTGCTGGTCGGAGGCGCGCCCGTCGGTGCAGATCGTGTTTCTTCTGCGGTTCGCGGTGGGCGCGGTGTCCACCGCTCAGCTCCAGCAGGCTCCCTGGCGGACCCTGCTCGGCATGGCGGCGTGGTGGTGTGCCGTGTCCTGCGCGTATCTGCTCAACGGCGTGACGGACGTGCGGGAGGACCGGGCCAACGGCTCCCGGCGGCCGATCGCCCGGGGAGACCTGCCGGTCCGCACCGCTGGAGCCGTCACGGCCCTGCTGGCCGGTGCCGCGCTGACGCTCGGCGTGCTGGCGGGAAACGGAGTGCTCGGGTGGGTGGCCGGCTTCCTGCTGCTGGGCTGTGCCTACTCGGCTCCCCCGGTGCGGGCGAAGCAGTCGAGCGTGCGCTGCGCGATCGTGGTGTTCGGCCTCGGCGCGACCTCGTACGCCGCAGGAGTCGCGGCGGCCGGCTCCGGGTGGAGCGCGACGGGCGTGGTGTTCGGCTGCGTGATGGCCGCATGGATGGCCCTGGTCGGCTCCGTGGTCAAGGACTTGGGCGACGCGGGCGGAGATGCGGCCGGTGGCCGGCGCACCGTCGCCGTCGTCCACGGCATGGCTGCGGCGCGGGCGCTGGCCGCGGCCGGGGCCGTACTGGTCGGCGTGGCCGGCCCGGTGGCGGCGGCCCTGTGGGCCCCGCTCGCCCTGGTGGGTACGGTGCCGTTGGCGGCCGGGGCGGTGTGGGTGGTCGCCCGGGTGGTGCGCGACACCCGCCGGGCGAGCGCCGACCGGCAGCAACGACGGGACGCGTACCGGGCGTTCATGGTCACGCAGTACACCGCGAACCTGGTCGCGCTGGGTGTGCTCGCCGCCGCGTGAGCCATGGCCGGGCTCGCCGCCGCGCGATCAGCCCTGACCGGGGAAGGCCTTGTTGAGGGCCTGCACCCGGGAGCTGGTTCCGAGCTTGCGGTACGCGTTGTGCAGATGGCGCTTGACGGTCGCCTCGCTGATGTCGAGCCGCCGGCCTATCAGGCGGTTCGTCAGGCCGTCGCGCACCGCCTCGAGGATCTGCCGCTCCCGCAGCGTCAGCAGGTCGAGGACCGGCGCGTGCGCGGCGTCCGCAGACGCTCCTGGGGCTCGCTCCCGCGCCTCGGGAGCGAGCGGCCTATTGGCCTCCTCGTATCCCCGGATCCCCTGGTACAGGCGGCTGCCGGTCGCGTCCCTGAATGCGGTGCTCACCGTCTGGGTCGCCGCCAGGCGCTCCTCCGCCCGCACCCGGTCGACGGCCTCCGTGACCGCGCCGTGCATGGCCTGCCAGAGCACCTCCACCGCCCGCACCGATTCGGACACCGGAACCTGCTGGACGACGCGGTGGGCCCCCAGCAGCCGCGAGTACTCCCCGACCCCCCGGGGCTCCGCGTGCTTGCCGGCCTCCAGTGCCTGCGCGCACTCGGCCACGATGCTCTGCGCCTGGTGACGGCACTGCCGCCAGATGTCCTCACGGGAGACGAGCGGACTGCCGAGCCGTCCCAACGCCGCCCGGTACGCCTCGATGATCTCCGGCGTGGCAGCACGGAGCTGCTGCGCCGCGGCTTGACGACCCACTGAAGTCCCCCCTGGACACGGAGCGTTGCGGCCGCCCGCACCGGGCGACGCTCTCCGCATGATCGCGTTACGCGGGCAAGCTAACACTCCACCGGCGTACCCGACAGACGAGATCCGCTGGATGAGACCGGCGCTCGCGCCACGTCATCGTTGCTGATGGCGACCCATGTCCGGAGGGCTGCGGTGGTCAGGAGCTGCCCGGGTCGCGGGCCGCCTCCGCACCGGCCGCAGACCGGTCCACGAAGGCGGCATGGCGCGGGAGAACCGCCACCTCATGGGGATACGCCGCACCGTTCGGTACCGGTCCCTCCCCTCGTGGGGACCGGTACCGAACGCGGCGGCATCGATCCGCGCCGTGTCCGTGGACCGGCATGGATCGAGAAAAGGCGGACCCGTGGTCGATACGACGGCAGTCCGGTTGGGACCGCTTCACGGATCTCGCAGGCTCAGCCGGTGAGACAGCCGGTGGCTGCTGGTGGCTGCTGGTGGCTACGGTGGAAGTTGACCGAGAACATGCGGCGTCATGATGTGTCTCTCCGAGCGCTGAGCTGGTGGCCGATCCGGGCGCCGCCCGGGTGCTGCGCTGCTACGTCGTGATCCTGCCAGCTATGGCTCCCGGTGAGGGGGATCCGGGGCCCGGACGAACCGCTAACCGCAGGTCAGGCAGATAGGCTGAGTTTTCCGGTCCGGACGTCCAGGGTGGTGGAATCAGAGGGTGGAGACCTTGAGTTCCGACTCCGGCGCACGCACAGCCTTGGCGGAACGTCTCGCGCTGCTGTACAGGGAGGCCGGCAACCCTCCGCTCAAGAGCGTGTCCGAGGCAGTCGTCAGGCTCCAGCGGGTCGACGAACGCGGGCGGGCCGTGCGGGTGTCCGCCCAGCGGATCAGCGACTGGCGACGGTCCAGGAACGTGCCTGCCCAGTTCGTCGCCCTCGCAGCGGTGTTGCAGGTTTTGATCCCCCAAGCGCGGCGCGCGCAGACCGCGCCGGTGTCCGCAGGACTGTACGACCTGGCCCAGTGGCAGCGCCTGTGGGAGCGGGCGGTGGCCGACCCGGTCGGTGACCGCTCCGCGGCGTCTGCGGAGGACAGGCAACGGCTGTCCGGCGAGGCCGTGAACGTTCCCGGTGGTGTGTGCCCCTACCGGGGGCTGGCTCCGTACCGCGAGCAGGACGCCCGGTGGTTCTTCGGCCGGGAGCGATGCACGGACGCCCTCGTCGCTCAGCTCCGGGCAGCGGAGACGACAGGCGGCCTGGTCATGCTCGTGGGCGCGTCGGGGTCGGGAAAATCCTCCCTCCTGAACGCCGGAGTGGTGCCCGCATTGCAGAACGGCGCCCTCGGTGACGGTGACAGCCGGGCGCGGAAGGTGCTCCAGCTGGTACCGGGAAGCGATCCCCTCGCAGAGCTGACGCGCCGGATTCCTGAACTGGCACACGTCCTCCCGACAGCGGAAGAACCGGCGGAACGGGAACTCGCATCGGATGAACCCGGTACGCGCCGATTCGCCCACGCGGCGAGGGAAGCCGTCTCGGCATGGACTGACCGTGAAACGTGCTCCTCCGCTCGCCCGGTCGTCATCGTGGACCAGTTCGAGGAGGCGTTCACGCTCTGCTCCGACGAGGCGAACAGGCGCGCCTTCGTCCAGCTCCTCCATGCCGCGTGCACGGCCACCGGCCCGGACGGCCCCGCCCCCGTGCTCGTGGTCCTCGGCATACGCGCCGACTTCTACGAGCAATGCCTCGGATATCCCGAACTGGCCGACGCCCTGCAACACCGGCACATGGTTCTCGGACCGCTGACCACCGCGGAGTTGCGCGAAGCCGTGACGAGTCCGGCCAGAGCGGTGGGTCTGGAACTCGAACCGGGGCTGGCGGAGCTGATCGTCCGGGAAGTGAGCGCCGACGGCCCCCGCGGGACACACGCGGGGGTGCTGCCGCTCCTCTCCCACGCCCTGCTCGCCACCTGGCAGCGGCGGACGGCGGGCAGGCTGACCCTGGCCGGCTACGGCGCGGCGGGCGGGATCCAGGGGGCGGTCGCGGCGACCGCGGAGCGCGCCTGGTCCAGCCTCGGTCCGGCGGCCCGCACGGCCGCGAGGCTGCTCCTGCTCAGACTGGTCCGGCTGGGTGAGGACACCCAGGCGACCCGGAGGCGGGAGACGCGGCGCCAGCTGGCGGAGGAATCCACGGACCCGGACAGGACGGAGGAATCGCTCGAAGCGCTGGTCCACGCCCGGTTGGTGACTCTCGACGCGGAGACCGTGGAGATCACCCATGAAGCTCTGCTGCACGCCTGGCCCCGCCTGCGTGACTGGATCGACGAGGACAGGAACGACAACCTGCTCCGCCAGCAGCTGGAGGAGGACGGCAGGGCCTGGGAGGCCGCACATCGCGACACGTCCATGCTCTACCGGGGGTCCCGTCTGGAGCAGACCCGCAGCTGGGCGAAGTCAGCAGGTGACACGTTCCTGACCCGGAGCGCGGTGGACTTCCTGGCCGCTTCGGCCAGACTGCGCAGACGCACAGTCTGGCTCAGTCGTGGGGCGGTGTCGGCGCTCGTCGTCCTGGCGATGCTGGCGGTCGGTTCGGCGGTGATCGCGTGGCAGCAGCGGGACGACGCCGTGTTCGAGCAGGTGGTCGCCGAAGCCGATCGCGTCCAGTACACGGACCCGTCACTGGCCGCACAACTCGATCTCGTGGCCCACCGTTTGCGGCCGGGCGACGAGGCCACCAGCAATCGGCTGATCTCGATCGTCAACGCGCCGCTGGCCACCCCGCTCCTCGGCCACACCGGCGCCGTCTACCTCACCTCGTTCAGCCCGAACGGGCGGATTCTGGCCACGGCGAGCTACGACCGGACCATTCGGCTGTGGGACGTGACAGACCCCACTCATCCCAAACGGTTGGGCAAGCCCCTGACCGGCCACAGGAGTTGGGTCAGCAGCGCGGTCTTCAGTCCGGACGGGCGCACCCTCGCCAGCGCATCGGACGACGGCACGATCCGTATGTGGAACGTTCGGGATCCCAGCCACCCTCAGCCGCTCGGTGCTCCCCTGGCCGGCGATGGGGGCACGGAGTACCTCCTCGCCTTCAGCCCCGACGGGCACACGCTGGCCGCTGCAAGCGAAGATCACACCGTGCGGCTGTGGGACACGGCTGAACCGAGCCGGCCGAAGGCCATCGGCGCCCTGACCGGACACACCGCGGCGGTGCGCTCGGTGGCGTTCAGTCCCGACGGACGGACGCTGGCAGCCGGCGGCGACGACGGCACGGTCCGGCTGTGGAACATGGCTGATCCGCGTCACCCCGGCCCGATCGGCCGGATACTGACCGGCCACACGGGCACGGTGCACTCCGTGGCCTTCAGCCCCGACGGCCGCACGCTCGCCAGCGGCGGCGCGGACGACACCATCCGGCTCTGGAAGGTGACCGACCCACGCCACGCCGCCCAACTCGGCACACCTCTGACCGGTCACACCGGCCCCATATGGTCGGTGGCCTTCAGCCCCGACGGCACGATGCTCGCCGCCGGCAGTGCCGACAGCACGGCGAGCCTGTGGAACGTCAGCAATCCCGCATACCCGGCGCAGGTCGGCGAGCCTCTTGCCGGCAGCAGCGGCGAGATGTACGCCGTCGGCTTCAGTCCTGACGGCCGGACCCTCGCCACCGGGAGTGGTGACAACAAGGCCCGCCTCTGGTCGATCCCGGCGTCGGACATGACGGGCAGAATCGGAGCGTTCCGCGCGGACGGCCGGGTGCTCGCCACCGCCGCACGCGACGAGAAGGTGCGGCTGTGGAACGTGAGGTCCCCCAGCCGGCCCGCATTGCTCGGCAAACCGTTCATGCCCGGGAAGGGGGACGCGCGTTCGCTGCTCTTCTCCCCCGACGGCCGCACCCTTGCGGTGCTGACCGGAAGCCGCGCGGTGCAGTTGTGGAACGTCACCGACCCGACCCGGCCTGTCCCCTACGGCCCGCCCGTCGCGCTGAGGACACGATTCGCGGGCCCCGACGCGCTGGCCTTCAGCCCGGACGGACACACGCTGGCAACCGCCCTCGACGACCGCACCATCCGGTTGTGGGACGTCAGCGACCCATCTCACCTCGTTTCGCTCGGTGCGCCACTCGCCGGCCAGAAGGGCTACGTCAACGCCTTCGTCTTCAGCCCGGACGGCCGGACCCTGGCCGGCGGCAGCGCGGACGGCGCCATCCAGCTCTGGAACGTGACCGACCCACGCCACGCCGCCCGACTCGGCGCACCTCTCAAGGGCCACCTGGGCCCCGTCAACGCACTCGCCTACAGTCCGGACGGTCGAACTCTGGCCAGCGGAAGCGACGACGGCACGGTCCGACTCTGGAACGTCACCGAACCTCTCCACGCAGCCCAACTTGGCTCCACCCTCACCGGCCACACCGAAGCGGTCGTATCACTCACATTCAGCAGGAACGGGCGCACGCTGGCGAGCGGCGGCAACGACGACACGGTCCGGCTCTGGAATGTCACCCACCCGTCGAAGGCCACTCCTATCGGCCAGTCACTGAGCCCTAATGCCAAGACCGGCAACTTCTTGTCGTTCAGCCCGAACAGCCACCTGCTCGGAGTGTCCAGCGGCGCCGATACCGTCCGGTTGTGGAACCTGGATGCCGACAGGGCAATCAGCCGTATTTGCTCGGTCACCCGGGGTGTCCTGACACCGAAGAAATGGCACGACTATCTGCCACGCCTGCCGTACGACCCGCCATGCGGTCAGTAACAGGTGCGGACCACACGCCTGGGCGTGTCGCGTGATCTCGATCACAACCCCTCCTTACGGCTGAGCAGTTCTCCCGTCACCCAACCAGCCTTGTTACTGTGGGAAACAGCCCGATCGCTGGCGCATCCCCCGTCGCCAGCGGTCGGGCTCTTCCACGACCTGGGGATGCCGGACATCCAATGGCGTGAACTCCTCGATTCACAGCGGCGCAGCTGGTCCGCATTCAGGGCAATGGACCCCTTGCCCTCCCCCGGCTTCCCGCCGGGGGAAATGGGCGTGACCATCTCGATACACCAGAAATACCGGCGGGTCTTCTCGGCGATGGCGGCCCTTCTCGCGCCCTTCCGTCGACGGGCCATCAGCAGGCTTTCCGTCGACGGCTCCTGAAGAGACCTGTTCCGAACTCCGCGTGAGTTGCGGGGATTGTGACCACACCTCCCCCACTCATCAGGGCCTCCTGAGGAGTCGTATGGTGAGGACGTCATATCGAGGGAGCGGTCGACATCGCGGAGCTCATGAGGGTCGCAGAGGGCACCGCGCTCATCGAGCGCTCCTACCGGACGCGATTCAGCGCCGGGCGCGCGCCGTTCAATCTCGCCGCCTCACATCTCGTCCCTCACAGCCCTCCGCAGGACGTCGTCCGACACCGACGACCGCGCTGTGGAGAGGTCGTAGATCACGCTGCCCGGCCAGCGCACGGCCATGCACTTCACAGCACTTCACCACTCATCTGGAAAGGTGGTGAGTGCCGTGCGCCGGCGCATCATCATCGTTACCGCCGTCCACGCCCCGTCAGCCCCGTTCCTGCCGGACGCCTACACATCACTCTGCATACAGGAGCTGCCCGAGGGCTGGGACTGGCACTGGGTGATCCAGGAGGACGGGAGGGGTTCGGACGTCGCTCCGCATGTGCCGGCTGACGAGCGGGTGACATTCCGGCAAGGGCGGGCCGGGGGGCCGGGGGTAGCCCGGACCATGGCTCTCGCCCACGCGAACGGCGACTACGTCAAGGTCCTGGACGCCGACGACCAGTTGGCGCCGGGCGCACTGGCTCGCGACCTCGCCGCCCTCGAAGAGAACCCGAGCCTGGGCTGGGCGACGTCGCGCGTGCTCGACCTGCTCCCCGATGGTTCCACCGCCGGCTTCGAAGGTGACCCCGACAACGGCCCGATCGAGCGCGGAGCGGTACTCGCGTACTGGAAGGCGAACAACTACCGCGCGCAGGTCCACCCCGCGACGCTCTTCGTCCGCCGCGACCTGCTCTTCGCCCTCGGCGGCTGGATGGCGCTGCCGGCCTCGGAGGACACCGGACTGCTGCTCGCGATGAACGCGGTCAGCCGGGGCTGGTTCTCGTCCGACGTCGGCCTCCTGTACCGCAAGTGGCCAGGTCAGGTGACGAGCCAGGCGACGCACACCGATACGGCCGAGCGCGATACGCGTATGGCAGTCGTGGAAGCCAGGTCGCGTGCGCTGGAGCGCTTCCAGGCACTGTCCGGTCAGTCCCCGCTGACGGGGACCTCGTAGATACGCGTGATGCCGCTGGCCCGGCCCCGGGAGGCCGGGCGACAGCGTCTCAGGGCAGCAGTTCGGCGTCGGTGCGCGAGAAGACGAGGTCACTCTCACCGGTGATCGGTCCGCGCCACCGGACAGGAGCCGGCGGAGGGCGGCGCCGCGCCGCGACGTAGCTCTGCGGGGTGTAGTCGTTGGCCATTCGGTACACGTGGAAGCCGCGCCGCTTCATCGCGCCCAGAAGCTCGTCGACAGAGTCCCCGAGCTGCGTCATCCGGTGGGGAGTGACCTCAGTGGTGATCTCGGCATCAGGTCGCAGCTGGTCGATGACAGGCAGCAGGCCCCGGATGGCGCTGCCCTCCGCCCCCTCGACATCGATTTTGATCACTCTCGCCGTCGTGATCTCCTCCGTCCGCAGAACCTCCGCCAGTGGAAGGGCCTCGGTTTCGAAGGTGGATTCCGCGGTCCCTTCGTAGGGGACGATGCTGTTCGCACCCATGTTGCTGGAGCTGGCGAGGACGAAGGTCAGCAGCTTCCGGGTGTCGGCAACGGCCGTGTTGACCGCACGAATGTTGTCGCACTCGTTGAGCCGGGCATTCTGCAGCAGCCTGCGGTGGAACGCGGGAGAGGCCTCGATGGCCGCCACCTGGCCCGTGCTGCCGACAAGACGCGAAGCCAGCACGCTGAAGTAGCCGATATTGGCACCGACGTCGACGAACGTGTCCCCGGGACGCAGCCTGTTCTTCAGCCAGTGGGTCATGTTCGGTTCCCATCCGCCGAACATGTACAGGTAGCGCTGGATCAGGTCCTGGGTGTCGACAGCGAACCGGGCGCCGAACCGGGCCTCGGAAACCCGCCGTCGAGGGTGGTCACGCAGGTGGGCATTCAGGTACTGGGCGGCCAGCCACTCCTTGCCGAGAGAACCAGGGGCATCACGCAGGTACCAGCGTCCGAGGGTGACCAGCGCCTCTGAACTCGTGTCCCTCATCCGATCGCCTTTCCGCAGGGTGCCACCCGAACCGTAGCGCGGAGGGCCCGGGCGCTGAGGGCCCGTACGCCCTCAACGCCCTGCCACGGCCAGGGCTTTGGTCAGCAGGTGTCAATCACGCAGTGCGTCGATCACGCTCGCCAGATGGGAGCGGACGGCCGCCTCGGCTGCCTGTGGTTCCCGGGCCCTGATCGCCTCGATCATGGCCAGGTGTTCCCTCAGGGACTGCTGGGGGCGCCCCGGTCGCAGCGCGAGCTGGAACCGGTGACGCACCAACTGGCCGTTGAGCCGCTCCAGGAGCGAAACGGCTGTCTGCTGGCCGGAGAACTCCCGTACGAGGGCGTGCAGTTCGTGGTTCAGCTCGGAATAGACCATCGGCTCGCCGCCGGCGACCGCCCTGGACATCGCCTCACCGACACCGGTGAGCCGGTTCAACTGCTCGTCACTGGCCGCGACGGCCGCCTTGGCCGCGCACAGCCCCTCGAGCGCCATCCGGCATTCGGTGATGGCGACAGCTTCCTCAACACTCACCACCCGCACCCGCGACCCGCGGTTGCGGATCCGCTCGACCAGCCCTTCCGACTCCAGCTCGATCAGCGCGGCTCGGACACTGCCCCGCGTCACCTCGAACTGCTCGGCGAGTTCGTTCTCCACCAGCCGCTGGGCGGGCGCCATCTCTCCGCGCAGAATCGCCTGCCGCAATTGAGCCAGCGCCAGCTGCCTGCCCTGCTCACCACCGGCCGGGCCGGCTTGCTTCGGCATGGTTGCCCTCCCTGAGCGAGTGCCTGTCGAACCCAAATCTAAGCCAACAAGATGGTCAACGATTCTGTTCGACATTTTGCGCACCTCCTGCTGCCGCACAGCGCCGGTGGAACGACACCACAGGCGGCTCTTCCCGGGGCCGGGCATGCATCA
Source organism: Streptomyces sp. NBC_00344 (assembly GCF_036088315.1). Taxonomy (NCBI): domain Bacteria; kingdom Bacillati; phylum Actinomycetota; class Actinomycetes; order Kitasatosporales; family Streptomycetaceae; genus Streptomyces; species Streptomyces sp. NBC_00344. The sequence goes on from NZ_CP107996.1 coordinate 3,141,583, forward strand.
GGGCCGGCCCCGGTCAGAGGAGTCCGGCCCTGATGTGTCAGCGGCGGAAGCCGCCGGAAGCCCGCTGTGAAAGCTCAGCGGCCACTGTCGAGCGGCGCCTGACCCAGCAGGGTGCCGACCAACTCGTTGGCGAAGTGCAGGCCGACCTGCTCCTTCGGGGTGAGGCCGGTGGCGTTGTCGGTGGGCGCGGGGGCCGCCGAGGCGGCTCCGGCGGCGAGGACACCGGCCACGAGGGCGCCGGCGACAACGGCGGTGAGACGGCGAATCATATGCAGGGTTCCTTACGGTGAGTGATGGACTGTTCACTCTCAGCTTTCGGCAGGGACGCGGGTCCACCCGTGCACCACGCCGGTTCCGGGCGCGAGATCCACCCCAGTACGTGACCCTTTGGTGACGGGGCGAATCCGGGCTTTCGCAGATCGGCTCCTACCGTCACAATCGCCTGACGACCTCCCCCCGTCTTTTTCCGCGGACCCGGTCCTGCCCGCGTGCGGCCACGACGGCCGCGACTCCGCGTGCGGCCGGAAGCCCGCAGGCATGGGGTGGGCGCACCCGGATCCAAAAGAAAAATGATCTCCCAGTGAGGAGGCACGTACTTGGAAGGAAGGCTGGCCATGGCGGCAGATGCGCGTGGTGAGGTCGAGGAGTTCATCCTGGGGGAACGGTTCTCCTGCCTGGCGGGCCGCTCCGCCTGGCGCCGGGGTGGCATCGCACATCGGCACTACGACCTGCTGGGGAGCGAGGAGTCCGCGCGGCTGATGGCACTCGATCTCGCGGAATTCGTGGGATCGGCGGACTGGAGCGCCCGGACGTTCACCAGCTTCGTCGCGACCTTCGCGCAGCCGCGTGGTGTGGATGAGCTGCGGTTCGAGGAGCTTCTGTGGCAGCAGTTGCAGCTGCTCCATGAACAGGACGCGGAGTCCCATCGCTGGGCCGATGGCTACTCGTCGGACCCTCAGTCCGGAGCGTTCGCGTTCAGCGTGGCCGGCCATCCCTTCTTCGTGATCGGTCTGCACGAGACCCACCAGCGGTGGGGCCGCCGGCCGCCCTATCCGATGCTGGCCTTCAATTCGCATGAGCAGTTCGACCGGATCAAGGGCGCCGGGATGTGGGACCGGCTGGCGGACAAGATACGCAAGCAGGACATCAAGCTGCAGGGCGATATCAATCCCAATCTCCACGAGTACGAGCAGCTGTCCGAGGCCCGCCGCTACTCCGGTCGGCCAAAACCGGCCGACTGGCAGTGTCCCTTCGCCGCCCGCGAGGCACAGAGGGAACGTGAGCTGACCGCCTCGGGCGCCTGAGGCACGTTTCACCCAGTCAATCGCGTCGGCGTCCACTGGGCCGGGCGAAGCAGAGAGGGAAGTCGTGGCAGATCCGTTTTCCGTACGCATCGGTGTCCGCGGGTACGAGACCGACACGCAGGGCCATCTCAACCAGAGCGTGTACCTCCAGTACGCCGAGCATGCCCGGTGGTCGCTGCTCCGGCACGGCGGCATCAGCCAGAGCGATCTGCTGGCGAGCGGCGTCGGCCCGGTGGCCCTGGAGACGACCATCCGCTACAAGCGTGAGCTGCTGGCCGGTGATGAGGTCGACGTCAGCTGCGCCTTCGTATGGGGCGAGGGCAAGACATTCCGGATCGAACAGACGGTCCGGAAGGCCGACGGCACCGTCTCGGCGGAGGTGACGGCGGTCGGTGGGCTGCTGGACCTCAAGCTGCGCAAGCTCATCAACGATCCGCGTGAGCGCTTCAGGGGTCTGGCGGGCGATCCCGCCGCGTTCGGCCTCTGAGGACGGGCCGGCTGCCGGGGCGCGGGGCGCCGCGGCGGCCGGGCCGCGCGACGGCGGGTACGGGATCTACTGCCCGGTGCCTGTGCGGTTCAGCTTGCGCCGTTCGCGGAAGTTGGGATGGCGGATCACCACGCCCGCCATCCCGCCGTCCCCGGTCAGGCGGATCACCGGGGTACCCGGGAGCCGGTCGGCGGTGGTCCGGTCCTTCATGCCGCCGATGCCGGGGTCGACCCCATCGGTTTCGGCCACCCACCCGTCGGGGATCACGATGGTCACCCCGGCCATCTCTCCGTGCACCTCGATCTCCACCTCGGGCAGCCGGCAGTCCGTGCGGGTGAAGTCGAGCTTCGCGCCGCCCACACCGCCGTGCAGGGTGATCCGGACGGGCACCTCCCAGCGCCCCGAGCGCGAAGCGCCGTGCATCCCGCCCTTGAGCACGATCGGCGGGGCCAGGACCGGGGCCACCACCGGCGGCAGGTCGACGGTCAGCGGCGCCAGGTCGCCGTAGGTCCTGGCGGTCAGGGCCAGGGCCAGCCTGGTGTCCAGCTCGCCGAGATCGATACGGCCCTCGGCGGCCGCGTCCCGCAGCTGTTCCACGACTGCTTCGCGCTCGGCGTCGGACACGCGGATCCCGCGGCGAGCGGTACGTTCCGGATCATCGGCCGTCATACGTCAATCCTACGGAGGAGTTCCCCGCCGGACACCCGGTCCGCCGGGCCGGTGTCCACCAGGGACCGCACGGCAGGCTGAGGACAGCCCGGAGTGCGGAAGAGCGTGGGCGGCACGCCGGATCACGCGCGTCGCGAGGGTGGTCGGGCACACGCCGGGCACTTCGGCACGGACTGTTCAGGTAGTGACGAGGGCGCCCCGCCGCGAGAGCTGCCCCGGCCTCGGTATCCCGCCCGCGCCGGCAAGTCCGTTGGGGGACACACCCCTTGGGGTTCAGCCTGCGGGCTTGCAGCCTCGGGTTCACCCCTCGGGCCGAAACCCCGGGTTCACGCCCGGAGACCAACTCACGGGTTCAACTAGTGAACTTGACACGCCTCTTGACCGGCCACCGCAAGGTGCCTGACAGTCGATGCCAGATGAGAGCGCTCTCAGAACACTCTCAGCAATCCGGTGCTCCCCGGCCGCCGTGCGCCCGTCCACCCCACCTGCTGGGTCCCCCAGCCGTGGCCGGGCCCGACGGCCCCGCGCCCGCGCCTTTGACCGAAACCCCCACAACAGAAAGCAGCCTCCCCCATGTACAGGATCGCTTTCTCAGCAGGACCAGCGAAAACCGGGCGCCGCCCCCGTCGGCGGCTGCTGACCGTGCTCGCCGCGCTTTCGCTGCCCGTTACCGGTCTCGTCGGCCTCACCGCGTCGACCGGTGCCGCAGCGGCGAGCGAACCGGCGGCAACCGCCGAAGCCGCCTGGACCACCGTGTTCAAGGATGACTTCAACGGAGCTTCCGGCACCGGCCTCAACACTGCGGACTGGCTCTACGACAAGGGCACCAGCTATGGCGGCGGGGCCGCGAACTGGGGCACCGGCGAAATCGAGACGTCTACCGACTCGACCGCCAACGTCTACCAGGACGGCGACGGCCATATGGTGATCAAACCGATCAAGGACGCTTCGGGGAACTGGACTTCGGGCCGGGTGGAGACCCAGCGCACCGACTTCGCCGCACCGGCCGGCGGGCAACTGGAGATCAGCGCCTCCCTGAAGCAGCCCGACCCGGCAAGCGGCCTCGGCTACTGGCCGGCCTTCTGGGCGATGGGCGCCGACGCCCGCCCGGTCGGCGCGACCAACTGGCCCAGCATCGGTGAGCTGGACATCATGGAGGACGTCAATGCGCTGAGCCAGCACTCGACGACCTTCCACTGCGGCCAGTGGGCGGGCGAGTGCCACGACCCGGACGGCATCAGCAGCGGACTCCAGGCATGCGCAGGGTGCCAGAGCGGCTATCACACGTACTCCGTGATCGTGGACCGCAGCAATGCGGCCGCCGAGCAGCTGCGCTTCTACCTCGACGGCGCCCAGACCTTCGCGGTCAGTCAGAACGAGGTGTCGGACGCCACCTGGAAGGCCGCGGTCGACCACGGATTCTTCGCGATCTTCGATGTCGCGATCGGCGGCTCGTACCCCAACAAGGTCTGCGGCTGCACGTCGCCCTCGGCCGACATCAGCTCGGGCGCGGATATGAGCGTGGACTGGTTCGCCGTCAATGTGAGTCAGTGATCACGCACTGGTAGCCGCACGGGAGCTCCCCCGCGCAGCCTCGCAGGCGACAGCACTGTGCCCCGGCAGGCATGACCTGCCGGGGCACAGAGAGCTCACCGTCAGGCGTTGACGCAGGTGTTGCCGAACGCCGGGTTCAGCGCACCGACGAGGTTCACGGTGTTGCCGCAGGCGTTGACCGGAACGTGGACCGGGGCCTGGACCAGGTTGCCGGAGAGCACACCGGGCGACCCGATGGCCTTGCCGTGCGCACCCGCGTCCGCGGAGGCGGCCGAAGCGGCGCCCATCACCGTGGCAGCAGCGATGGCAGACAGGGCGGTCACCCGAACGATACGAGACATGAACACAAGCCTTTCCTAGAACACTTACCGGAGGCCGCCTTGGCTGCGGCTTCTCTTGCAGTCTTCTTCGGAACGCTCGCGCCCCGAGTTCGGTTACGGAATCAGGCTTCCCTCGAAGTGATGGACCAGCGAACAGGCATCCGGCCCCACCCTCCGGAGCCCGGTGTTTACGGGCGAACGCACCGCGTTCCACGGGACCACACAGAAAGGTGCCCCATGCATCCGGGTGCCCGGAGCCATGCCGGTCGGCTCGGGATGGGGCCGCCCCGGCCCCTGACGTCACAGCCGCGCCGCCACAATGGGCGGATGACTGACGCACACGCCATGCCGGACTGGGAAAAGCGCTTCAGGGCTCCGCGGGTCGGGCTGCCCGAATGGGCGCAGGACGCACCGGACCGCTCGCTCTTCGTCTCCAACGCGACCGGAACATTCGAGCTGTACGCCTGGGACCGCGCGAGCGGCAAACAGCGGCAGGCCACCGAGCGGCCCAACGGAACCACCGAGGGGGTGCTCTCGCCCGACGGCGAGTGGCTGTGGTGGTTCGCCGACACCGACGGTGACGAGTTCGGCGTCTGGATGCGCCAGGCCTTCCACGGCGGCCCCGACGAACCCGCGACGCCCGGACTCGCCCCCGCGTACCCCGGTGGACTGGGTATCGGGCGGGACGGGACCGCTGTGGTCGGCCGGTCGACCGACGAGGACGGGTCCACCGTGCATGTCGTACGGCCCGGCGCGGCCCCCGTGGAGATCTACCGGCACCCCGAGTCGGCCGGAGTCGGCGACCTCTCGCACGACGGGACACTCATCGCCATCGAGCACACCGAACACGGCGACGCGATGCATGCCGCGCTGCGGGTGGTGCGGCTGGACGGCACCGCGGTCGCCGAGCTCGACGACACCAAGGGGGGCACCAAGGAGCTCGGCCTGGAGGTTCTCGGATTCCCACCGGTCGCAGGGGACACCCGGCTGCTGGTCGGGCATCAGCGGCGGGGCCGCTGGGAGCCGATGGTGTGGGACGTGGCGACCGGTACCGAGACGGCGCTCGACATCGATCTGCCCGGCGATGTGAGCGCCGAGTGGTATCCGGACGGATCGGCACTGCTGATCGTGCACAGCTTCGAGGCGCGCAGCGAACTGTGGCGCTACGAACTCGCCGGACACCGCCCGGTGCGCATCGAGACACCCCCTGGCACGGTGTCCGGGGCCACCGCACGCCCCGACGGCACGGTCGAATACCTCTGGTCGTCGGCCGCGCTCCCGCCCGCCGTACGGTCCACGTCCGGGACGGTCGTGCTGGACCCGCCCGGGATGACGGCACCGGCCTCGGTGGAGGTGCGCGATGTCTGGGTGGAGGGTCCCGGCGGCCGTATCCACGCGCTGGTGCAGCAGCCGGCGGGGCCCGGACCCTTCCCGACCGTGTTCGACGTGCACGGCGGGCCGACCTGGCACGACAGCGACGCCTTCGCTTCCGGGCCGGCGGCATGGATCGATCACGGCTGTGCGGTCGTCCGGATCAACTACCGCGGCTCGACCGGCTACGGCCGGGAGTGGACCGACGCGCTCAAGCACCGGGTCGGTCTCATCGAGCTGGAGGACATCGCCGCTGTGCGGGAGTGGGCCGTCTCGTCGGGCCTCGCCGACCCTGCGAAGCTGGTTCTCGCCGGCGGGTCGTGGGGCGGTTATCTCACGCTGCTCGGCCTCGGCACCCAGCCGGACGTCTGGGCGGCGGGTCTTGCCGCCGTGCCGGTCGCGGACTACGTCACCGCGTACCACGACGAGATGGAGACCCTCAAGGCGATGGACCGGACCCTGCTCGGAGGCACACCGGAGTCCGTACCGGACCGGTACGCGGCGTCGTCGCCGCTGACGTATGTGGACGCGGTGCGGGCACCGGTCTTCATCTCGGCCGGGGTCAACGACCCCCGGTGCCCGATCCGGCAGGTCGAGAACTACGTGGCGCGGCTGGCCGCTCGCGGGGCGGTGCACGAGGTGTACCGGTACGAGGCGGGGCACGGGTCACTTGTGGTGGACGAACGGGTCAAGCAGGTGGGGCTCGAGCTGGACTTCGTGGCACGGCACATGGCGTGACCTCGGCCGTCCCCTCCCCCGGCGGTCACCGGGAGGGGGGCGGGCCGCGTACCGCGCGTGGGGACGCGGGGTCCGGGGCAGAGCCCCCCGGACCCGCCACGTACGGTAAGAGGCGTGTACCGGTTCCTGCTGACGCCCCGCTGGTGGGGGATCAATGTGTTCGTCCTGCTCGCCATCCCCTTCTGCATCTTCATGGGGTCATGGCAGCTGAGCAGGTTCGAGGCACGCGTGGCCACGCACCAGTCCGACGAACACAGGCCCGATCCCGCGCACCAGGCTTCCGCGCCGCTGGACACGCTGCTGCCGGTGGGGCTTGACACCTCGGGGCGCCAGGCCACGGCCACCGGACACTACGCGGAGCAGTTCCTGGTACCGGACCGGGTCGTGGACGGCAAGCAGGGGTCGTACGTACTCACCCTGCTCCGGACGAAGGGCGGCAAGGCGCTGCCGGTGGTGCGCGGGTGGCTGCCCACAGGGGCGAAGGCGCCGTCTGCACCGAAGGGCGACGTCACGGTCACCGGATCCCTTCAGGCGTCCGAGGACAGCGGAACCGACGGGGCGAACACGGCGGGCGGGCTGCCCAGCGGCCAGATCGGGATCATCAGTGCCGCGTCGCTGGTGAACCTGGTGCCCTATCCGGTGTACGACGCCTGGATCACGCTGCCGCACGCCTCAGCCGGGCTGACCCCGGTGCCCGCCGCAGCACCGCAGAACAGTGGGCTGGACCTCAAGTCGTTCCAGAATCTCGGTTACACCGGCGAGTGGTTCGTCTTCGCCGGGTTCGTCGTCTTCATGTGGTTCCGGCTGATCCGGCGCGAGGCCGAGGCCGCCAGGGACCTGGCGCTCGGACTCGTGCCCGAGGAGGGACCTGCGGACGCGGCGCAGGACCGGACACAGTCGCGGGACAGCGATCAGGAAGTGTCCAGCACTCCCGTGCGGTAGATGGTGCCCGCGCAGGCGTTGGGGATGGTCGCCTCGGCGGCCGGCACACCCGGCTCCGCCTCGTGGACCACCGCCACGCTGCCGTCCGACGTGTCCCCGTCGGCGTACTGCATCTGCGGATCGGTGTGGGCGGCGTCGGGCGGAGTCCCGCCGTCGCCGGTGCCGCTCGCCCCTTCGGAGCCGCCCGACGGTGTCGGGTCGGGCGACGGGTCCGTGGTGGGGCAGGTGTCCGACGGAACCCAGGCGAACTTCACCTCGTAGGCCTTGGCCGGTTCCAGCACGAGGCCGGTGGTCTCCTGTGACGGGTCGGGCAGCCCGCCTGCCGCGTCGCCCGCCGTGTGGTCGACCACGGTGATCCGGGCCGGGTCGGCGGCGCCCAGTGCCTGGAAGTTCATCGTGCCCGCGTCCCTGATGGCGCACTGGCTGCCGGAGACGTTGGAGACCCGGAAGGTGCCGTAGACGGTGCCGTCCGCGGTGGCCGGATCCGTCGATGCCGAGGTGACGCCCAGTTGCTGGGCGCTGCACATCGGCAGGCCTTTGACCGCCTTGTCGGACGCGCCCGAGCCACCGCCCGCCGCACCGCCCTGATTGCCCTTGCCGGTGCCGGACGGCTTGTCCTTGACTCCGTCCTTGCCCGTCGCGCCGCCCCCGCCGGACGGTGAGTTCGTGCCCTGCTTGCCGTTGCCTGCCCCGTCGGCCGCACCGGTCCCGTTGTGGGTACGCGGGCCGTGTCCCACCGCGACGGGGTTGTCCTTGACGCCACCACCGGCCCCTGCGACGTGCAGGAAGGCCGGGATCGCGGTGCCGACAAGCAGCGCGGCCGCAGCCGCGCCGACCACGACCTGGCGCCGCCGGGCCCGGCGGGCGGGCACGGCCTTGTGCAGATGGTCGAGCGCGTCGTCGGACGGCCTCAGGTCGCGCACGGCACCGTGCATCAGCCGGCGAAGCGCGAGCTCGTTCTCGTCGAGGCCGTCGACCGAGCTGTCCGGCCCTTCGTTCGGCATTTCGTTCCCAGCCTGGTGGTTCAGGGACCGCGAAGGCCCCCCGTACCGCTCGTCCCGCTTGTCCCTGTCCTTGCTCATGCCGGGGCCTCCATGGCCACCCGCAGCGCGGCGATTCCGCGCGAACCGTATGCCTTCACCGAGCCCAGCGATATGCCGAGTGTCTCGGCGACCTGCGCCTCGGTCATGTCGGCGAAATAGCGGAGCACCAGCACCTCGCGCTGCCGCCGCTGGAGGTTGCGCATGGCGCTCTTCAGCGCGTCGCGCTCCAGCAGGTCGTACGCACCTTCCTCGGCGCTCGCCATGTCCGGCATCGGCTTGGAGAGAAGCTTCAGTCCGAGGATGCGGCGGCGCAGAGCGGACCGGGACAGGTTGACCACGGTCTGGCGCAGATAGGCGAGTGTCTTCTCGGGGTCCCTGACCCGTTTGCGTGCCGAGTGCACGCGGATGAACGCCTCCTGCACGACGTCCTCGCAGGAGGCCGTGTCGTCCAGCAGAAGTGCGGCGAGTCCGAGCAGCGACCGGTAATGGGCGCGGTAGGTCTCGGTGAGGTGATCAACGGTGGTGCCCGCGGTCATGGCGTCGTCAGCGCCCTCGCCGTTCTGGGACGGAATCCTGGTGGGCCGGGTGGCCGGCGCGGGGGTGATCACCGGCATGCCACCGGGTGCGCGAGGGCGCCGGAGTGGGCGAACCACTCCGCCGCGTCCGGACACCGCTGCAATATCGAGAACCTCTGCCACGCCAGTTGGACACGCTTCCCCCCGCCAGGGTTGTACGCGAATGGCATCGTTTTTGACGATGCGGCCAATGCCCTCATGCGTACCCGATCTCCCCCAATGCCCCTTTTCCTGTGGAGATGCCACCTACGGCATCGGGAACGGAAAGGAGCGAACCCAAAGACGCTCCCCCGGGCAGTTGCGGTTGCAGAAGACCGCAGATACCCGGGGCAGTGAATCGTGTAACAGGCACGCGCCGCAGTTCAAGAGGCTCAGACCAACATCTTCATCACCGGGCACACATAAATCCTACAAAGAATCGGGGGCCAGGAATTCCGCGGCCACGGCCTCGGCGATCTGGGCAGCGTTCAATGCGGCGCCTTTGCGTAGATTGTCCGCACAGACGAAGAATTCCAGCGCCTGCGGGTCATCCATCGATCGCCGCACCCGCCCGACCCAGGCCGGATCGGTCCCGACCGCGTCGGCCGGTGTCGGGAAGTCCCCCGACCCGGGGTCGTCGAAGAGCACCACACCGGGCGCGGTCGCCAGGATCTCGTGAGCCCGGGCGATGGTGAGGTCGTTCTCGAACCGCGCGTGCACGGACAACGAGTGGGTGGTGACGACCGGGACACGCACACAGGTGGCCACCACCGGGAGGGCCGGCCGGTCGAGGACCTTGCGGGTCTCGTCGCGGATCATCAGTTCCTCCGACGACCAGCCGTCCGGGCCGACCGACCCGGACCAGGGAATGACGTTCAGTGCGATGGGAGCCGGGAAGGGACCCGTGCCGTCGCCCACGGCCCTTCGCACGTCACCGGGGCGGGTGCCCAGTTCGGTGCCGGCGACCAGCTCGGTCTGCGCGCGCAGCGACTCGATACCGGGGTTTCCCTCGCCGCTCACCGCCTGGTAGGTCGAGACGATCAGCTCACGCAGTCCGAACTCGGCGTGCAGGGCACCGAGGGCCACGATCATGGCCAGGGTGGTGCAGTGCGGGGACGCGATGATTCCCCGCGGCCGGAGCCGTACGGCGTGCGGATTGACCTCGGGGACCACAAGGGGCACATCCGGATCCATGCGGAAGGCGGCCGAACTGTCCACGACCACCACGCCCTTGGACGCGGCGATCGGCGCCCACTGGGCCGCCACCTCGTCGGGCACGGCGAGGAGGGCCACCTGGACGCCGTCGAAGGCCTCCTCGGTGAGGGGGAGGACTTCGGTCTCCTCGCCGCGCACGACCAGCTTGCGGCCGGTCCTGCGCGGCGAGGCGATCAGCTTGATGTCGCCCCAGACATCAGCGTGCTGCGACAGCATCTGGAGCAGAACCGCACCGACGGCCCCGGTCGCTCCGACGACCGCGAGCGTCGGCTTACCGGTCATCGACCGGTGCCCCCATAGACGACTGCCTCGTCGGAGTCGCTGTCGAGGCCGAAGGCGGTGTGCACGGCGCGCACCGCCTCGTTGACCTCGTCGGCCCGGGTGACCACGGAGATACGGATCTCGGACGTCGAGATCAGCTCGATGTTGACACCCGCGTCGGAGAGCGCCTCGAAGAAGGTCGCCGTCACACCCGGGTTGGTCTTCATACCGGCGCCGACCAGCGAGATCTTGGCGATCTGGTCGTCGTAGCGCAGCGATTCGAAGCCGACGACCGACTTGGACTTCTCCAGCGCGTCGACGGCCTTGCGGCCCTCGTCCTTGGGAAGCGTGAAGGAGATGTCGGTCAGACCGGTCGTCGCGGCGGAGACGTTCTGCACCACCATGTCGATGTTGACCTGGCTGTCCGCGATCGCGCGGAAGATCGCCGCGGCCTCACCGGGCTTGTCGGGAACGCCGACGACCGTGATCTTCGCCTCGGAGGTGTCGTGGGCGACACCGGAGATGATGGCCTGCTCCACCTTGCGGTCCCCTTGTGCATCGTTGCTGACCCATGTGCCCTGCAGCCCCGAGAACGAGGACCTGACATGGATCGGGATGTTGTAACGGCGCGCGTACTCGACGCAGCGGTGCAGCAGCACCTTGGAGCCGGAGCTGGCGAGCTCCAGCATGTCCTCGAAGGAGATCTTGTCGATCTTCCGGGCCTTCTTGACGACCCGGGGGTCGGCGGTGAAGACACCGTCCACATCGGTGTAGATCTCACAGACCTCGGCGTCGAGTGCGGCCGCGAGCGCGACCGCAGTCGTGTCCGAGCCGCCGCGGCCGAGGGTGGTGATGTCCTTCTTGTCCTGGGACACACCCTGGAAGCCGGCGACGATCGCCACGTTGCCCTCGTCGAGCGCGGTACGAATCCGGCCCGGCGTGACGTCGATGATCCGCGCTTTGTTGTGGACCGAGTCGGTGATGACACCGGCCTGGCTGCCCGTGAACGACTGGGCCGCGTGGCCCAGGTTTTTGATCGCCATGGCCAGCAGAGCCATGGAGATCCGCTCTCCGGCGGTCAGCAGCATGTCGAATTCCCGCCCGGCAGGGATGGGTGACACCTGCCCGGCAAGATCGATCAACTCGTCCGTCGTGTCGCCCATCGCTGACACCACGACAACCACCTGGTTGCCGCTCTTCTTGGCGTCGACGATTCTCTTGGCGACCCGCTTGATGCCTTCGGCATCGGCTACGGAGGAGCCTCCGTACTTCTGCACGACAAGGCCCACGTGCGCTCCTCGATCCAGTCAGTTGTGGTCGGCTCAGTCTAACGAGCGGCCGCACGGCTCCCCCGGCGTATCACATCATGAGATGTCCCGCTCACTCAATGATCGCCGGGAGAACTCCACGGCCGCTCGATGAGCATGCCTGCCCGCAGGGACTCGGACCACTCGGGAACGTGGGGCGGGTCACACTCCGGTGGCCTCCGACGGGCAGGCCCGTCGGGGCTCCGGCCCCTCACTCGTCCGACACGCCCGGCGCGGCGCGCAGCGTGGCGGACACCGCAGTTCCGGCGGGCAGCGTGGCGCAGACCGCGGCCTCAGCGCACGCGTCGGCGTCGGCGTCGGCGTCGGCGAGGACCACATCGGTGTTCTCGGCGCGGGCGACAAGCTGCCCGGGACCGGCGCGATGCCCCCGCCGACCCGCCTGGGCGCGTTCGGCTCCTCCGGCAGCCCGCCGGCCTCGTACCTGATCACGGACGGGGAGCGGGCTGTAGGGGTAAAAATGCGTGAACACATTGCCGCGTTGTGTTCACTGCTCGCTCAATCGAGTGCACCGTGAACACATCGGCGTGAACTGTTCACGGATTTGCCATGGGTACCCCTTCCCGCCCCTCTGCCAGAGCAGAAATCGGCAAGCACACCGCGCCGTACACGTCCGCTTCGACACCCTTGGCGCGCTCACAGGGAGCGAGGGTCCCCAGCTGCGTGAGCCGGCGAGGCCGAAGCGCTCACCCGTGGGGCCCACCGGCGGCGCGGGCGGCCCCGGCCCGGTGGTTCGCGACCCGCAGGAGGATGATCTCAAGCTCGGGCGAAGGGCATCGGTCCACGATCCCCGGCGGCTGCGCCGCGCCCGCACAGACACCTCGAGAGGAGCCCCGGTGCCGGAAAAGCCGATGCCCGGCCAGAACGCCGTCGGCCGCGCGGCGTCCGACGCGGAGAGCGAACGAGCCGAGATCGCCGCGTTCCGGCGGTCGCTGGGGCTGGAAGCGCTCATCGACGTACACACCCACTTCATGCCGGACCAGGTACTGGCCAAGGTCTGGGACTACTTCGACGCGGCAGGTCCGCTGGTGGGGCGTTCATGGCCGATCACCTACCGGGAGGAGGAGGAGCGCCGGCTGGAGTTGCTGCGCGGCTTCGGGGTACGGGCGTTCACCGCGATGCTCTATCCGCACAAGCCGGGGATGGCGCGCTGGCTGAACGACTGGGCCGCCGACTTCGCCGCCCGGGTACCGGACTGTCTGCATACGGCCACCTTCTTCGCCGAGCCGGGCGCGGTCGACGACGTACGCCGGGCGCTCGACCAAGGCGCGCGAGTGTTCAAGTGCCATCTGCAGGTCGGCGGTTACGACCCCAACGACCCGGTGCTCGACGGCGTATGGGGGCTGCTGGCCGGGAGCGGAGTCCCGGTGGTGACGCACTGCGGGTCGGGGCCGGTGCCCGGCCCCTTCACCGGACCCGGGCCGATCGCCGCGCTGCTTGCCAGGCACCCCCGGCTGCGGCTGGTCGTCGCACACCTCGGGATGCCCGAGTACGAGGACTTCATCGGGCTGGCCGAGCGCTACGGGAACGTCATGCTGGACACCACCATGGCGTTCACCCCGTTCGCCGAGACGGCGGCGCCGTTCCCGTCCGCGGCGCTCCCCCGGCTGGGAGACCTCCGGGAACGCGTACTGCTCGGGACGGACTTCCCCAACATCCCGTACTCCTACCTCGACGCGCTGCACGCACTGGAGCGGACGGGCCTGGGCACGGACTGGCTGCGAGCGGTCTGCCATGACAACGCGGCGCGGCTGTTCGGCCTGTAGAGCCACGACAACGTCCGTGCAGCCGCGACGCCATGGGGCCGCCGTACCGGGGCAAGCCGGAGCAGACCGCCCCGGGCGGCGGGCGCTCCGCAGGAGAGCGCTCTCCGCCAACGTCATCCCTACTACAGTGCGGTTATGAGCAGAGAGACCGAGGCGCCGGCCGCCATGCCCACCCTGGAAGACGTGGCACGCGCCGCGGGTGTCTCCCGGGCGACCGTCTCGCGGGTCATCAACGGCATCCGCAATGTCGACCCGGCGATCCAGGACGCGGTGCGCGACGCCGTGGCCGCGACCGGTTACACACCGAACCGGGCGGCCAGGGCGCTGGTGACCCGGCGGGCGGAGACCATCGCGCTGGTGGTGTCCGGAGCCGGCGACGCCTCCGAGGCCGAGCAGAACGCCTTCGCCGCAGGTGTCTTCGCCGACCCCTTCTTCGGGCGGGTGGCCGCCGGGGTGGTCGGCTATCTGAGGCCGCGCTCGATGCACCCGGTGCTGATGTTCGCCGAGACACCCGACGCCCGTGACCAGGTGGTGAACTATCTGCGGCAGGGCAGCGCCGACGGCGCGCTGATCGTGTCCACCCATGCCGAGGACCCGCTGCCCGCGATGATCGCGGCGGCCGGGCTGCCCGCCGTGCTGTTCGCCCGGCCGGCCGGACTGGTGCCGATCAGCTACGTCGATCTGGCACACCAGGACGGTGCGAAGCTGGCCGCGGCGCATCTGCTGGACCGCGGCTGCCGCAACCTGGTGACGATCGCGGGGCCGCGGGACGTGGCGGCCGGGCACGAGCGGCTCGAGGGGTTCCAGGACGCCATGGCCCGGCGGGGGTTCCCGTACATCCCGGTCGCCGAGGGCAGCTTCACACTGCGCAGCGGCGAGGAGGCGATGGCCCGGCTGCTGGCCGAACACCCCGATCTGGACGGGGTGTTCGCCGCGAACGACCTGATGGCGCAGGGCGCCTGTCTGGTGCTGCGGGAGCACGGCAAGCGGGTACCCGAGGACGTCGCGGTGGTGGGGTTCGACGACAGTTCGGTGGCCCGCTCGTCCCGGCCCCACCTGACTACGGTGCGGCAGCCGGTGGAGGAGATGGCAGCCGAGATGGCGCGCCTGCTGCAGGAGCGGATCGAACAGCCCGGCCTCCCGGTCACATCGGTGATCTTCGAACCCGAGCTGGTGGTGCGCGAGTCGGCCTGAGCGGCCCGTCCCGGTCATCGGGGGCCGGAGTGGGTCCCGCCCGCGGCAGGGGTGGCCCACGGCTGCGGTCTGGGCCGGTACGGGCTGCGCGGCGATATGGCGACGGCCCCCGGGGAGTCGGAACCGGGGGCCGTCGCCGTACCCGCCCCCTCAGACGGGTACGGCCATGCGCCGCTTCTGCCTGTCCCGCTCTCCCCTGCGCCGTGCGCGGCAGGAGGTGAGCAACCGGTCGAGGGCCGGCGAGCCCGGACCGGAGAAGACGATCAGCAGAAGAGCCCAGCAGAAGAAGACAGCGGCCTCACCGCCGTTCTCCATCGGGAGCAGCCCCCGGCGCTGATGGATGTCGAAGTACGCGAAGGCCATGGAACCGGAGCCCAGCAGCGCCGCCGTTCTCGTACCGAGTCCGAGCAGCACCATCGCACCGCAGAGCAGTTGGATGACCGCGGCGTACCAGCCGGGCCAGGTGCCCGCCGGGACGCTCTCACTGCCCAGCAGCCCGAAGAGCGAAGCGACTCCGTGGCAGGTGAAGAGGAACCCGATGACGATACGGAACAGACCGAGCATGTACGGCTGGGCCTGCTGAAGGCGTGTGTTCAACATGAGCGCCGGGCTCCTCTCAGCTGTAGACGCCGAACTCGTAGAGGGAATAGCCGTAGCCGGAGCCCCGTGCCGTGCCCCGCATGCGCACATAGCGGCCCGAGCCGCTGACGTCGATGTCGTCGATGTTGCCGTTGCCGTCGGTGACCGACGTGACCGTGGTCCAGTCGGTGCCGTTGTCGGAGGTCTGGATGTCGTACGCCTTGGCGTACGCCGGGTCCCAGATCAACTGGACATGCTTGAACGTCGTCTTGGCCCCCAGATCCACCTGGAGCCACTGCGGGTCGCTCCAGTCGCTTGCCCAGCGGGTTGCGGTGTTGCCGTCCACCGCGTTGGCCGCGCCGCACGGGCAGCCCCCTGTCGGGTCGGTCTGGAAGGAGGAGGCGGTGGCGGCCCTGCCCTGGGAGACGTTGGTCCCGTCGGCCTTCGGCGGCACCACGCGCACCGACTTCGTCTCGATACCGGCATTGCCCTTGCCGTCGGTGGCCTTCACATAGGCCTTGTAGACGCCGACCTTGTCGGGAGCCTTCGCGGTCAGTGTGCCGTCGCCGTTGTCGGTGGTGTCGGCCGGGACGAGCGCCTTGTTCTGGTCGATGTAGTTGCTGCTGAAGAGCACCTGGTAGGTGATCCTGTCGCCGTCCGGGTCGGTGGTCCTGGTGCTGATCTTCACGTCGCTGCCCGCCGCGACCCCGTCGGTGGCGCCCTCAACGGTCATGCCGGTTATCACCGGCGGGGTGTTGTCGGCCGAGGTGTCAGCGCCGTACGCCGTCTTGACCGCGTAGTACGACAGCCGCTTCTGCCCGCCGGGTACCAGGTTGAACCAGACGCCGCCGAAGTCGTCCTCGGTGCCGTAGTGGAACATCGTGGCGCCGAGTGCGACGCCCTTGTGGCCGGTGATGCAGTTCCAAGCCCTGGTGTAGCCGGCCGCCTTCTGCGCGTCGGTCGGCTCGTCGGGGACGCCGTTCGCGTCGTCCGGCACCTCCCACTCACCGGCAGGTCCGGTCTCGGTGACGATGTAGGGCTTGGTGTAACCGCCCTGCTCCCAGTCCGACTTCACATTGCAGACCGCGTTGTAGGCGTTGACCGCGTACAGGTCGAGGTCGGGAGCGTTCCTCTTGTAGTAGGGCCAGGCGCCGGTCCAGGCATCGGTCGAGGTGACCGGATGGTTGGGGTCGACCGCGTGGATCTTCTTGGCGATGTCGTTGACGAAGGTGGTGTAGGCGTTGCGCTGGTTCTCCAGCTCGTCGCCGCTGTAGCAGTTCTGCAGGCCCAGCGTCGACTCGTTGCCGACGTTCCACATCAGCACGCCGGGGTTGTCCTTGTAGGTCTCCACCCACTTGGGGAATTCGGCGAGCATGTTGTTCTTGTAGTCGGTATCCGTGAGGTAGTTGACACAGCCGCCGGCCCCCGGCCCGCCGCCCGGCTGAAGCCAGAACCCCGCGATCACCTTGACGCCGTTGGCCGCCGCGGCGTCGAAGAGCGGCTTGCTGGTCGCGTCGGTGCCCCAGGTACGGATGGTGTTGACACCCATGGAGGCCACGTCCGGCATGTCGTCGGCCGCGTCATCGACGGACGGGCCCCAGGTCAGACCCTTGATCGTGTACGGCGAACCGTCCACGGTCAGCGCCCAGTCGCCCTGCGATCCGGTGACTTTGACGACGCTTCCGGCCGCCTGGGCGGCCGGCGCCAGAGCGACCAGCGCACCGCCGGCGAGCGCTGCGGCGGCGAACGGGGCGACCGCGCGTTTCACCGTCCGCAGACGGTTACGGGTGGGGGGATGGTGCATGTCGCTCTCCTTCTGTACGGGCTGTACCGGCGAGGTGGGGGGGGAGACGTCCGTGTTTCCGGAGAGGGTGGGGGAGCGCCCTCTCCGGAAACGCTCGGTCACGGGTAGCTGACGAGGTAGGAGATGCCGGTGTTGTCGTTGTTCACCGGATCGCCGGTGCCGTTGACGACATGGCTGATCGTTCCGTCGTTGCCGAGCGAGACGGTGACCATGTCGTGGAATTTCACCCCCGCCGCTTCCGGAGCGACGATCGCCGAGTCCGAGACGATCGACGGGTCGGCCAGGAAGAGGCAGTAACTGCCGAGCCCCCAGGCCTCGTGCGAGGTCACCGCATCCGCGACCCGGTACGCGGCATAGCCGTTGCGGCCACCGTCCTTCCAGGCGGCCTGGCCCGGCGGGTCGTAGGGCATCTCGTTCTGGAAGAAGTACGTGCGGCCGCCGTTGCCGTTCCAGACCACCTCGGTCTTCTGGTGGTGCTCGACGAACAGTCCGTACATCAGGACGCCGGCGCCGTTGACGATCAGCCCGGTGTCGCTGGTGTTGGCCTCCCAGCCGACACCGGCACCGTGGTCCGCGCGCCACAGCCAGAGGTTGTCGCCGATGACGTTGTTGCTGTTGACGACCACGCTGGTGGTGGCCTTGCCGGCGACCACCCCGCCGATCCGGACGAAGACGTCCTGGAGGACGGTGGGGTCCGACGAGTGATCGGCCGACGATCCCTGCGGGCCGACCTCCACCAGTACCGCGGAGTTGGTGGTGCCGGCGTCGACCAGCAGCCCGGAGATCTTGACGCCGTCGACATCCGCGACTGAGATCGCGGTGACACCGCCTTCCGGGACGAGCGTGGCGATCCCGAGCCCCAGCACCACGGTGCCCGGCCTGGTCACTCTGATGGTGTCGTCGATCGTGTACACACCAGGTGTCACCAGCAGATGTTTGCCCGAGGCGAGCGCGGAGTTGATGGAGGCGGCGGAGTCGCCCTCCCTGGCGATGTGGAACTCGCTCAGCGGTATCGACTCACCCTTGGCGCCGCCGCCCCAGGTGATGCCACGGGCCGCTGACCGCAGGGCCGGTACGAACACCTGGTAGGCGCCGGACCCGTCGATGTGGAGGAAGGGCTTCTCGCGCATGGCGGGCGCGTTGTCGACAACGGTGTACGAGGGATCCGGGAAATGCTGCGCGGGAGCTCCGTCGACACCTACGAAGACCATGTTCCAGACGGAACCGGCCCACTCACCCAGTTCGCTGTTACGGGTGAGCCACTGCTGCTGCGAGCCGGACACGACACGGCCGTCCACCTTGCAGTCGGCCATGAAGCCGCCGCTGGCCCAGCCGTCGTAACCGTTCCACAGCGGGACCTCGCCGCGGATGTGAACCCGGCGCAGCGGTGCCGCCTGCGAGACCGCCCAGCGGTTCGATCCGCCGCTGGGGGTCACCGAGAGGTTCTCGGCCGAACGCCAGAAGTTCTGCGTGGCGTTGCCCTGCATCCAGTCGGCCTCGACATGCACCAGTCCGTGGATGTCCACATCGTCCGGGGAGAGTCCGAGCCCCGCGACATGGGTGTAGAAACCGACGTTGATGTCGAGGCCCTGATAGGTCCCCGGCTTGAAGAGCAGGGCGAACCGCTCGGTACCGAACTGGTTCGACTCCTGGGTGCCGAAGACGGAGCTGACCTTGGCCTGGATGTCGCCGATCGCCATCGACGGGTCGAAGATCAGGACATTGGGGCCGAGGTCGGGGTTCGCTTCTGCTGCCGTCGCGGGCCGTGCGGTGCGTGGCGCCGCGGCGGCCGCGTTGCCGGCCAGGACGGGAGCGGCGGCCAGGGCCGCGATGCCGCCGAGGGCCGCGCGCCGGGAGAAGCCGTGGGTGGGGGGAGTTGCGGGGGGATTCATACGTCACCTGTGGGGTGGAGGACCGATTTTTTGGGAGAGCGCTCTCTCATCTGAGCTCGAAAAAAGAGCCGGAACCACGGGCGGGCTACGGCAGTCGGTAGCAGCCCTGTGAGGGTTCTCGACCTCCATGGCATGGAGACCTCTTCCTGCGGCAGTGCGGAAACGTAGGGGCGGGAGAGCGCTCTCCCAAATCGGAGTGTTCCGCTCCTGACGAGAGCGTGTCAATAGCTTGTTAACGCTTGGACATGACCCGCGAGTTCGTCCGGCCACGACCTTTACCCGCCGTAACACCCCACGGCCTGCGGAGAGTTCGGGTTTTGCTGAAACGTGAAGAAGTCGTGAGCACGCAGCGCTGCGGGGCGGAGCGCGGGGGCCCCGCGGGGCGGCGGGGAGGGCCGAGAGGGTGACGACGGCGGTCGTGCGGCTACCAGGGAGCGCCGGTTGCCGGACCATGAGAGACGCCGGGCAGACCGGCGCACCCGCCGTGAGGGACCGGCGCGGATCCGCTCAACCGCACGCGGCCAACCGACCCGAGCCGCTCTCGCGCCGGTGCCGGCCGGTGATCCCGGTCAAAGACGCCCAGGCGGTGACGTGCGGAGGTACGGCCCCCGGCCCTGCGTGCGGGTACTTGGCCCCGCGCGGGACGTCACGGCACGACGCGGGCACTACGGCACAAGCCTGTGCGGCGGCACGATGCTTGGAGAGGCAGCCCGACGCGTTCGACGGTACCCATCCACGACGGCACGACGCGGGTGCCCATGGGGTTCCACGAGGGTGCTACCGCGGGACCCGCACCCGTCATCACCCGGCGCCCGCGGCGGCGCCCTCTCAGAGCGTCAGAGCTCCGCCGCGCGGACCCTGCCCAGCCCCAGAGGTCCGGCGATCTCCTCGGCCATGACCCGGCCCGCCTCCTCCGCCAGGACGTCCTCGCTCAGGTCCTGGTCCGTGTCGAGGCCGTCGAGCGCGGGGAGCGGCTGGTCGAGGCGGACATGGGCCACCAGGGACTGGAGAGCGCGGAGGGCCGCCGACGCGGTGGAGCCCCAGTTGGAGAAGTAGGAGAACTGCCACCACCACATCGCCTCGGTGACGCGGCCCGCACGGTAGTGGGCCATGCCGTGGCGGAGGTCGGTGACGATGTCGGCGAGGTCGTCGCTGATGCGGCAGGCGACGGGGGCCTTGCGCGGCTCGTAGGGGTCGAAGACCTCGGAGTAGACATCGATCGGTTCGAGCAGCGCGGCGAAGCGTTCCCGCAGATCGTCGACATCGGGCTCGGGGCCCAGGTCCGGCTCGTAGCGGTCGGCCGGGAGAATGTCCTCGTGCGCGCCGAGGCGGCCACCCGCGAGAAGCAGCTGAGAGATCTCCAACAGCAGGAACGGCACGGCGCTGTCCGGCTCGTCGCCCTTCGCCACCTCGGTGACGGCGACGATGAAGGACTCGACCTGGTCGGCGATCTGAACCGTGAAGTCGTTCGGGTCCTCTTTGACCTCGTTGAGCGTGGCGTCAGACATCGAGTAGTCGTCTCCCCTCAAAGGCACGACCGAGCGTGACCTCGTCCGCGTATTCCAGGTCTCCCCCAACAGGTAGACCACTGGCCAGTCGTGTGACCTTCAAACCCATCGGTTTGATCATGCGAGCGAGGTACGTCGCCGTGGCCTCACCCTCCAGATTGGGGTCGGTCGCCAGGATGAGCTCGGTGATGCTGCCGTCCGCGAGCCTGGCCAGCAGTTCCCGGATCCGGAGGTCGTCGGGGCCGACACCCTCGATAGGGCTGATGGCGCCGCCGAGCACGTGGTAACGGCCGCGGAATTCGCGGGTCCGCTCGACCGCGACGACGTCCTTCGGCTCCTCGACGACACAGATGACCGACTGGTCACGACGGGTGTCCCGGCAGATACCGCAGAGCTCCTCCTGCGCGACATTGCCGCACACCGAGCAGAACCGGACCTTGTCCTTCACTTCGAGCAGTGCATGCGCGAGGCGGCGGACGTCGGTCGGCTCGGCCTGGAGGATGTGAAAGGCGATCCGCTGCGCGCTCTTGGGACCGACGCCGGGCAGCCTGCCCAACTCGTCGATGAGGTCCTGGACCACGCCTTCGTACACGGAACGCCTCTCGTTCTGCTCTGGAACACACGGTAGTTGCTGCGGGGTTCTCTCAGAAGCTCACAGACCCTGCGGGCTTCACCGCCTTCGTGAAAGTCACATGCCGAGGCCCGGCATACCGCCGAGACCCTGGGCCAGCGGGCCGAGCTTCTGCTGCTGGAGCACGGACGCGTTCTCGTTCGCCGCGTGCACCGCGGCGACGATCAGATCCGCGAGGGTCTCGGTGTCCTCGGGATCGACGGCCTTCGGATCGATCGCCAGGCCACGCAGTTCGCCCGAGCCCGTGACGGTCGCCTTGACAAGACCGCCTCCGGCCTGGCCGTCGACCTCGGTCCGCGCCAGCTCCTCCTGAGCCTGGGCTAGATCCTGCTGCATCTTCTGGGCCTGCTGAAGCAGCTGCTGCATATCGGGCTGGCCACCACCGGGAATCACGGGTCACTCCGAGGCTGTTCGACGACGTTCTTACGGGTACTTCTGCTGGCTCGGCTTCGGTACTTCTTCGGTAAAACGAGCCTACGTGGTCGCAGGGCGCGCCGCGCTCCGCCCGGGAGACCCGGGGGAACCAACTCTTTCGGGTGAGAGGGCTGGGGTCCATTACCTGATCACAGGCTACTTACGTGCGGAAACCCCGGAACCACGGCATCAGTACCCACCATTCGGCGGTAGGAAGGGCGGGCGCCGCAGTAAACACGCGCGCACCGTACGTCACTGAGGGGAGAGGACTGGTGGTCCAGCAGGAGATGCCGCAGCCCGAGGAGGACGCCGCTCTGCCGGGACCGGGGCCGGGGGCCGATCTGACCGGGCGGCCGTTCCCGCTGGGTGACTGGGGGGAACCCGCTGCACGTCTCGACGAGCTGTACCGCTGGGTCGAGGCAAGCGCGCTGCGGACGGTCCGCTGGTATTTCGCGGACCGCAGATGGAAGCGGCGTGGGGCACGGGCGCTACGGGCCGGGACGGCGGCCGGCGGGCTCGTCGGGGCCGCACTGCCACTGCTCGATCTGGCGGCCGGGGTGCACGGTGCCGTCGGGTGGGGCTACCTGGCACTGCTCGGTGGGGCCGCCTGCGCCGCATGCGACCGCTGGTTCGGGCTGACCGCGGGGTGGATGCGGGACATGGCCACGGCGCAGGCCGTACAGCGGCGGCTTCAGGCGCTCCAGTTCGACTGGGCTTCGGAGAGTGTGCGCGAGGTGCTCGGCCCGGTGGAGGGAACGGCGAGCGAGGCGACCGAACGCTGCCTGGGGGTACTCCGCAGGTTCGCCGAAGATCTGACGGAGCTGGTGCGCGGCGAGACGGTGGAGTGGATGGTGGGGTTCCGGGTGGGCGGGATGCCCGGGGTCGCGCGGCCGCAGGAGGCGCGTGGCGACCTGAGTGCGACGGCCGGCCGGGTGGGACCGGCCGTGGTGGCCCGGCCGAACATGCCGCGGCAGCGGCCGCCGGAGTCTCCGGCCCGGTAGCGGGTGCGCCGGGCGAACGCCATCTGACGAACACGCCTTCCGGGCCCGGCTCGGAGCGACCCTCACCGACGTCGTCTCCCGGCACGGTCCGCAGGGCACCGTCATCCTCACCGCACTGGTCGGCCACCGGAGCACGCCGACCCGGACGGGCGTGGAACGCTGTCGCCGGCGGCACCTACGCCGCAGGACGACGCCTTCCCGCTCTGCGCGACCCGGCCGGACATCCCGCGGGAAGCCCACGGCATCGCCACGTACGCCTCAGCAGCGGCCGGCACCCGCGGAGCAGCGGCCGGCACCTGATGTGCCGGGCAGACGCCCGGCGTTCCTCGCGCGGCTCTTCGTCGACGCCTCCCGGGCAGCCCGGAGCGGTCCTGGGACCGGCAGCACATGCTGCCGGTCCCAGAGCCGGCGGCCTCAGCTGAAAATAATCATGGAGCCTTGGCCGAGACTCCGGGTGGCGGCCGCGTGCAGCCCCAGCCACACGTGCCGCTCCCTGCCGAACGGGCCGTCGTCCAGCGGCACCGCCCCCGCAGGCTCCTCCAGCGAGGTGGGACGCTCCGGAGGCGCGGGCGCAGCCGGGGGGTTGGACGGATTGATACCGATCGACGGGGCCACGAACTCCAGCTCGCGGAGCAGGCCCTGGGTGGAACCCAGCGGGCCGCCGCCCGCGAGGAGCTCGTCGTTGGAGAGGGGGGCGGTGAAATCGACGGGGACATAGGCACCGGCGTGGTCGTAGTGCCAGACGAGGTGGGACTGCTGGGCCGTGGACTCGAACATCTCCAGCAGCTGTTCGTAGTCGCCGCCGAGCTCATCGACCGGGGCGATCTCCAGTCCGCAGATCTTGAGGAGGTAGGCGCGGCGCAGGAAATGCAGCGCGTCGTAGTCGAACCCGGCGACGGGAGCCACATCTCCCGCGAGGCCCGGCATATAGGCGAAGACGGGAACGGACGGCAGGCCGGCGTCGCCGAGGGCCTTGTCGTAGACGGCTATTTCTTCCGCGAAGGGGTTGTCGGGGCTGTGGCACAGCACATCGACGAGGGGGACCAGCCACAGGTCACAGGCCAACGGTGCTCCTAGCGGGGTTCGGGGGTCGCTCCCCGAGCGGGCTCGTCGGGACAGCGTAGTCCGCCGTGCACGCTGCGCGAAGACCCCCGGTCGAGCGCCTTGTTCAACGGCCTTTGCCCACCGGCCAGATCCATACCCCGCCGACCCGCTTCCCGGGCTTCCCCAGCAGCTTCTGAACGGTGACGTAGAGCGCCGCGTCGTTGTCCTCCGGCGGGATGACGACCACACCCGCCTTCCAGTACGCCAGGTCGTACCGCGCCTGCGCCTGCCACTTGGCACCGATGTCGGGGATCCTGGAGCCGTAGCGGACGTCGTGGAAGAGGTTCGATGTGTAGCGGGGCGACGCTCCGTAGATCCCGATACGGTCCGGGCCCCACGGCCCGTTGAAGTAACCGCCGGGGACCGGGAAGTGCAGCCCGGTGGCCGACTGCCAGTGCAGGGCTTCGGCGCTGCCCGGATCGGGCAGCGGGACGGGGACCACCGACTCACCCGGGCCGACGTACTTCTTCCACATGCCGTCAGCGATGAAGGCCGGGACGCCGGGGCGGGCATGGACGGGGTACGGGGTCGGGACGACCGGAACGAGAGCGGCGGCCACGGCGAGCGACCCGACCGCCCGGTACGCACGGACCCGGGTACGGACCAGCCGGTCGGCCGCCAGCGCGATCAGCATGCCGAGGGCGGGCGCGCAGATCATCGCGACCCGGCCCTCGATCACCGAATCGAAGAGCGGCTTGTGCGCCAGCAGCCGCCAGGGCCCCGGGAACACCACGTCCGTGTACGGGATACGGATCTTCTGGCCGAGTGAGAGCACGGCCGCCGCAACCGCGGTGAAGGCCAGCGCCTTGACCAGCGCGTGCCGCCACAGCCGTACGGTGACCGCGAAGGCCAGTGCCACCAGCGGCCAGCCGTAGAAGGCGTTCTCCTCGGTCCGGTTCAGCGCCAGCTTGTCCGCCCTGGCGTCGCTGCCGAACAGGGCGCGGCCGGAGAACTCGAGCAGTGCGCGCGGGCTGTTGCCCGCGTTGTTGCCGTGCAGCACGCTGTGGTAGCTCTGCGCGCCGAAGAACTGCCAGGCCAGCGGGTAGGCGACCAGGGGCAGCGCGGTCAGCGCGGCAACGCCCAGACCCTTGGCCAGCGGGAGCGCCGCGGCCTTCGCCACGTCCCTGCGCACCAGCGCGTAGGACACTGCGAAGAGCAGCATCCCGATGGCCGCGAGGAGGAAGGGCTCCTCACCGAGGAAGATCTGATAGCTCGCGAAGACGCCGAGCAGGATGCCGTCCTTCACGACGCCCTTCCGGGCTCCCGGCTCCTTCCCCGGCCCGCACAGCCGCAGCGTCCTGTCGATGATCACCGGGATCATGAAGAGCACCAGGAAGTTGGGGTGCGCGTTGCCGTGCGAGATCATCGGTGGTGCGAAGGCGGCCAGCGCGGCGCCCGTGGCGGCGGCCCAGCGGTTGCGCACCAGCCGCTTGGCGATCAGCCAGTACCAGGCAACAGCCGTGGCGGTCAGTCCGCCGGTCAGCACCAGTGCCCAGGTCACGGTCGGACCGAACGCCAGGGTCACCGGGGTCAGCGGTACGGAGAGCCCCAGCATCGGGGTGTTGCCCATCAGGTTCACACCGGCGGGATAGTTCTGCGCGGTGGTGAAGAGCGGGTTGTGCAGATGCGCGACATTGTCCGCGGTGACCGCGAAGAACCACTCCCACTGGTTCTGGTCCTGGAGCGAGTCGGCGAGATAGTTGTGTCCCAGGTCCGCCCAGAGGTTCTTGTAGAGCAGCACGGACGCCAGCAGGAAGAGGGCGCAGACCGCGAGGTCCACCCCGCGTATCGCACGGGCCTTCAGCCGGACCAGTTCGCAGAGCACCCGCAGGTAGTCGAGAGGCCCGACCTTGGAGCCCTCCTGGTGCGACCAGCGCACCGGGACCTCGGCGACCGGCCATCCCTGCTTGCGGAAGTACTGCAGGATCTCGACGTCGATCGCCCACCCGTCGATCCGGGCGTCGGCGAACGCCTCCCGGGCCTTCTCCCCGTCCAGCAGTTTGAAGCCGCACTGGGTGTCACGGATACCGGGGACGGCGACGGCCTGTATGAGCCGGTTGCCCATCCGCCCCATCCACTCGCGCAGCCGCCCCTGGTGCACCTCGACGTGCGATTCGGGATGGGCGCGCGATCCGACCGCTGCTTCGTACCCCGTCTCGAGCTCGGTGGTGAGCCGGTCGAGTTCTTCGATGGGGGTGGCCAGGTCGGCGTCGGTGACCAGCACCCGCGCACCGCGGGACGCGGCGACCCCGAGCCTCAGCGCATGTCCCTTGCCCCGGTTTCCCGGGCTGCTGACGAGCCGGACCCGGGAGTCCGCAGCGGCGGCGTCGGCGGCTATGCCGGCCGTGCCGTCGGAGGAACCGTCGTCCACGACGATCAGTTCCCAGCTCCGGTGGCCGCTGCTGAGATGGGCACGGATCGCGTCGAGCGTGGGGCTCAGCCGCCCCTCCTCGTTGTACGCGGGGACGACGACGGACAGTTCCACGGTGGTCACGGTTGAAGTGTGCACGGCGGTCACTCGCCGGCCCGGTGCGGCGGTTCGCGGTCTCTCAGCTGTTCCGCCCAGGCGCGGTCGTGCTCGTTGTAGGCCTCGATCGCCCGGTGCGCGGCGTCGGCGTCGGCGCGGGTCACCGCGGCGGCCAGTTCCTCGTGCCCCTGCCACAGCCGGTCCGGCAGTCCGGTGTGCCCGCGCAGGTACGGCACGGCGAACACCCAGCACTGCACCCGCAACCGGTGCAGGAAGTCCGCGATGTAGCGATTGCCGGTGAGCGCCGCGAGTTCGCGCCAGAACCTCAGGTCGTAGCCGATGAGGATGTCCAGATTCCCGGACCTGGCCGCAGCTCCGGCTTCCTCGGCCCTGCGGCGCACGGACTGCAGCGGCTCTCCGTGCACCCCCTTCAGGGTCAGATTCCGGAAGATGCCGTCGACGACCAGTGAACGCGCCTCGACCATGCCGCAGTAGTCGTCGACCGAGAACTGGTGGACCCGGAAGCCCTTGTGCTGGTCGGAGTCGAGCAGGCCCTGCGCGGAGAGGTCCACCAGTGCCTCACGGACCGGGGTCGCCGAGACCCCGTACCCCTCGGCAATCTGCTTGACGGTGAATTCCTCGCCCGGCTGGAGACGCCCCGCAAGCACTTCGTCACGCAGTGCATCGGCGATCTGCTGCCGCAGGGTGCTGCGGGTGACCGCTCCGCTCGCGGGCATTGTTTTCCCCTCGTCCGACAACTCCGCACACCCTACGACGGGTGAAGGGGGCACTTTCCGGAGCGGGCGTGAACCGCTGTCAGCGCCAAGGTGCCTGCCGGCCGGAACACTTCACGAACTTCACGAAGGGCCGCGCCGAGCGGCGGGGCATCGCACACCGTCCACTCGGCCGGGCTGGACAGTGCGGTGGTCGTTGCCCGGTGGAAGACGTGATGCGCCCTCTTCCCGCCCCGTTCGGGGAACGGGGCGGGAAGGGACGCGGCGGGAAGCGGCGCCGACGCCGGGGGAGGACGTCGCGCCGACGGCAGCCGCTACTCGACCACGTACTCGTCCGCCACCGACAGCGCCGCGTCCAGCGCCGCCAGCCCCTCCTTCGCCTCGGTCTCCGACACATTGCACGGCGGGACCACATGGGTCCGGTTCATGTTGATGAAAGGCCACAGTCCGCGCTTCTTCGCGGCGGCGCCGAACGCCGCCATCGGTGCGGCATCCGCGCCCGCCGCGTTGTACGGCACCAGCGGTTCCCGTGTCCGGGGATCGCGTACGAGTTCCAGCGCCCAGAACGCGCCGACGCCGCGCACCTCCCCCACCGATGGGTGCCGCTCGGCGATCTCCGCGAGTCCGGGGCCGAAGACCTCCGCGCCGAGCCGGGCCGCCCCGCCGACGATGTCCTCGTCCTCCATCGCCCGGATCGTCGCGACGGCGGCCGCGCAGGCCAGCGGATGACCGGAGTAGGTGAGCCCACCCGGATAGGGACGGTGGGCGAAGGTCTCCGCGATCTCGGCCGAGATCGCCACGCCGCCCAGCGGGACGTAGCCGGAGTTGACGCCCTTGGCGAAGGTCAGGAGATCAGGTGTGACGTCGAAGAGGTCGGCGGCGAACCAGGTGCCGGTGCGGCCGAAGCCGGCCATCACCTCGTCGAGGACGAACACGATGCCGTAGCGGTCGCAGATCTCGCGGACGCCCGCCAGATAGCCGGGCGGCGGGATCATGATGCCGGCCGTGCCGGGGATGGTCTCGAGGATGATCGCGGCGATCGACTGCGGGCCCTCGAAGGCGATGGTGTCCTCGAGGTGCTGGAGCGCGCGGGCGCACTCCTCGGCCTCGGTGCTGGAGTGGAACGGTGACCGGTAGAGGAACGGCGCCCAGAAGTGGACGACGCCCGCGGACGCCGTGTCGGAGGGCCAGCGGCGCGGGTCACCGGTGAGGTTGATCGCGGCGGACGTCGCGCCGTGGTACGAGCGGTACGCGCTCAGGACCTTTGCCCGGCCGGTGTGCAGGCGGGCCATCCGGACGGCGTTCTCGACCGCCTCCGCGCCGCCGTTGGTGAAGAAGATCTTGTCGAGGTCGCCGGGGGTGCGCTCGGCGATGAGGCGTGCGGCCTCGGAGCGCGACTCGACGGCGAAGGCGGGCGCGAAGGTCGTCATCCGGGCCGCCTGCTCCTGGATCGCGGCGACGACCTTCGGGTGCTGGTAGCCGATGTTGGTGAAGACCAGACCACTGGTGAAGTCGAGGTATCTGTTGCCCTCGTAGTCCCAGAAGTACGAACCCTCGGCACCGGCGACGGCGAGCGGGTCGATCAGATCCTGGGCGGACCAGGAGTGGAAAACATGCGCGCGGTCGGCGGCTTTCACGGCCGCGCCTGCCTGCGGATCGGGCTGCGAAATCTGAGGGGTCATACGTTCCAGCGTAAGGAACCGCAGATGGGGGCGGACATGGCCAGGGTGTATGGACTCGGCGGGATAGGTCGGCAGGATGTCGCCCCCACCGCGGCCCGGCATTGACAGCATGCTGCCATTACGACAGAATGCTGTCATTGAAGTCCCGTCGGTGGAGGAGAACGCCATGAACCGCAGGACCGCGCATCTGGCCGTCTATCCCAGCCTCGCCGACTGGGAGACCGGTCACAGCACCGCCTATCTCGTCCGCAACGGCTTTGCCGTCCGGACCGTCGCGGCGGGCCCCGAGCCCGTCACCACCATCGGCGGGCTCAGCATCCGCCCCGACCTGGTGCTCGACGACCTGCTCCCCGAGGACAGCGCGCTGCTGATCCTGCCCGGAGCCGATCTGTGGGACGCGGGGGACGAGCTCGCCCCCTTCGCCCGCAAGGCACGCGCCTTCCTGGACGCGGGGGTGCCGGTCGCCGCGATCTGCGGGGCGACAGCGGGACTCGCCCGCGAGGGGCTCCTCGACGACCGGGCGCACACCAGCGCCGCACTCCCGTACCTCGCGGCCACCGGCTACGGGGGAAGCGACCGGTACGTCGAGGCGGACGCGGTCACCGACGGCGACCTGATCACGGCGGGACCCACCGAGCCGGTCGCCTTCGGCCGGGAGATCCTCGGCCGGCTCGGCGTGTACGGACCGGAGAAGCTGGACGCCTGGTACCGGCTCTTCCACGACTCGGACGCGTCGGCCTACCAGGTGCTGTCCGCGTGAGCGGCGAGGACGACACCCGGCAGGCCCAGGACGCCCTCAGCCGCACCGCCCTCGCGGTCTTCCGGCTGAACGGACAGTTCCTCACGGTCTCCGACGAGCTCGCCGGGCCGGCCGGCCTCACGGCGGCCCGCTGGCAGGTGCTCGGCGCCGTACTGCCCGAGCCGCTGCCGGTCGCCGGGATCGCCCGCGCGATGGGCATCACCCGGCAGAGCGTTCAGCGGATCGCCGATCTGCTGGTGGACCAGGGGCTCGCGGAGTACGCGCCGAACCCGGCGCACCGCCGGGCCAAACTGCTCCGCCCGACGGACGACGGCCGAGCCGCGATACGGCGGATCGGGCCGGCTCACGCGGACGTCGCCACGCGGCTCTCCGACGAACTCGGGGCGGCGGAATTCGCCGGGACGGCGCGGGTGCTCGAGCGGCTGTCGGCTGCGCTGGCCTCGCTGGAATCCGTTACGGAACGGTAGGCGGACCCGGATCCTCCGGTCCGGCCCGCGCACTATCCTCCTTGCGTGGGGCGTGCGGGGTTCCGCCCGCACGGGGGAGGTCGGCACAACCATGGAGAAGCTCCGTCCGGGCGATCCACAGACCATCGGTGCGTACCGGCTGCTGGCGCGGCTCGGTGCGGGCGGGATGGGTCAGGTCTATCTGGCGCGCTCGGACCGCGGCCGCACGGTCGCGGTCAAGCTGGTCCGCCAGGAACTCGCCGAGATCGAGGAGTTCCGCGACCGGTTCCGTCTGGAGGTACAGGCCGCCCGGCAGGTGGGAGGGGCCTGGACGGCCCCGGTGCTCGACGCCGACACCGAGGCACCGGTCCCCTGGGTCGCCACCGGATACGTCGCGGGTCCCAGTCTTCACTCGGTCATCTCCGGGGAGCACGGACCGCTGGCCGAGCGTTCGGTGCGCGTACTCGGCTCGGGCCTCGCGCACGCCCTCGTGGACATCCACGCCGCCGGGCTGATCCACCGCGACCTCAAGCCCTCGAACGTCCTGGTCACCATCGACGGGCCCCGGGTGATCGACTTCGGGATCGCCCGCGCTCTGGAGACCATGACGGACGGCGGCCTGACCAGGACGGGCGCGCTGGTCGGCTCCCCCGGTTTCATGGCCCCCGAGCAGGTACGCGGCGACCGGGTCGGTGCTGCCTGCGACGTCTTCTGCCTCGGTTCCGTGCTGGCGTACGCAGCCACCGGGAAACTGC
Source organism: Streptomyces sp. NBC_00344 (assembly GCF_036088315.1). Taxonomy (NCBI): domain Bacteria; kingdom Bacillati; phylum Actinomycetota; class Actinomycetes; order Kitasatosporales; family Streptomycetaceae; genus Streptomyces; species Streptomyces sp. NBC_00344. The sequence goes on from NZ_CP107996.1 coordinate 3,172,103, forward strand.
CGTTCGTCACTTCCGGGAGCGGCGTGCACGCGCTGATGTTCCGGATCGCGCAGGAACCGCCCGACCTCACCGGCCTGCCGGAGAGCCTCCAGGAACTGGTCGGGGAGTGCCTGCGGAAGGACCCGGCGGCCCGTCCCACGCCGGCCGAGATCCTGGAGCGCACGGACCAGCCGGCGGCGGGCGAGCCCTGGCTGCCGGGCCCGCTGGTCGCCCAGCTCGGCCGGCACGCGGTGCGGCTGCTGGACACGGAGGACCCGGGAGGACAGCCCGAGCCGGAAACCGGAGCGGAGGCCGTCACGGACGGCGGGGCGCCCGAGCCGGTGCCGGCCCGCCCCATCCATGCGGCGCCCACAGCGATCGCTGCCCCACGGGCCACGCACACCCCTCCGCCCACACCGCTGCCCGGCACGGCCGGCACCCCGGCGTACGGCCCCGCCGCTCCCCCGGCGTACGGCCATCCGCAGCCCGGGTACGGCTACCCCCCGCAGCCCGCTCCCGAACCGGCACGGCGCAGCGGGTGTTCGACCTTCGCGCTGGTACTGGTGGCCCTGATCGTGGCGGTCGGCGCGGGCGGCGGGGTGTACGCCGTCATGGGCGGCACCGACTCCAAGGACACCTCGGCCACCTCCACCACGGACCCCGGGCAACCCGCCGGCGGCGGCGCCTCACGGTCGCCGGGAGGTGCGGGCGCTTCGGCCGATGCGCCGACCGGCACCGCCGCCGGCGGGACGTCCGGCCGGGGCGCCGTTCCCGACGCGTTCATCGGCACCTGGAACGGCTCGGCCACCACCGCGTCGGGCACCGATCCGCGCCGGCTCGTCATCCGCAGGGGCGAGGTGGGCGACACCGTCCTCTCCCTCACCGCCGACGGCGGCGACTACCACTGCGTCTTCGAGGCGGAGCTGGCCGGCACCGGGAGCGCGGGCGCTCCGCTGGAGATCGGTCCCTCGACGGTCACCGCGGGCGAGCCGATGTCGTCCTGCAACGCGGGCGGCGCCACCGAGCTGATCCTCCTCCCGGACGGCAGGCTGCGCCGGGTCAACACCTCCAGCGGCGACGCACTGACGTACACGAAGGCCGGATGACAGGGGCTGCGTGAGGGGACGGCCCCTGGGTAGCCGGTCAGGCAAGCACCTGCTCACCAAGGAGGAACGCATGTCGTCATCGCTGGTCGAGACCGTGGACATCAAGGCCCCCGTGGCAGTGACCTGGGCCCTGTGGAGCGACGTCAGCCGCTGGCCCGCCTTCCTCAGCCACGTCCGGCTCGTCGCGCCCATCGACGACCGCCGCTTCGCCTGGCAGCTCGACCTGCCCGGGGCCGACAAGAACTTCGTCGCCGAACTGACCGAGGTCGTGCCGCAGGAACGGATCGCCTGGAAGACCACGGAAGGTGTGCACCATGCGGGTGTCGTCACGTTCCACCGGCTCGACGACACGTCGAGCCGGGTGGCGCTGCAGATCGAGTACGACCCCCAGGGCTTCCTGGAACACCTGGGGGCCCTGACCAATCTGGACTCCGCGCTCGCCAACTACGACCTGGGCGAGTTCCAGAAGCTGGCCGAGCTGGAAGCCGCCCGGTAGCCGCGGTCGGTCGCCGGCGCACGCCCCCGGCGGCGTCCGGTTAGCCTGAACCCCAATGAACCATTTGCCGACGTCCTCAGGCCCGCTCGCTCTCACCCGCTTCCCCGATGACCCCCGTGACCAGCTGCGGGCCTGGGACGCCGCCGACGAATACCTGCTGCAGCACCTCGCCGGGAGCGGGTCCGCGGTCGACGGGAACGTCGTGGTGATCGGGGACCGCTGGGGCGCTCTGACCACCGCACTCGCCGGGGCCCGGGCGGGCGATGCGGGCGGCCCGGACATCGTGCAGATCACCGACTCCTTCCTCGGGCAGGAAGCCACCCGCGCCAACCTCGCACGCAACAACGTCCCCACGGACACGGTGCGGCTGCTGTCCACCCGTGACACCCCGCCGGAGCGGGCCGACGTGCTGATCGTGCGGGTGCCGAAGAGCCTGGCGCTGCTGGAGGACCAGCTGCACCGGATCGCCCCCGCGGTGCACGCGGGAACACTGGTTGTGGGCACCGGCATGGTGAAGGAGATCCACACCTCCACCCTGAACCTCTTCGAACGCATTCTGGGACCGACCAAGACCTCCCTCGCGGTGAAGAAGGCCCGGCTGATCTTCTGCACCCCGGATCCGGCGATCGAGGCCACGCCGAGCCCCTGGCCGCGCAGTTACGAACTGCCGCCCGCGATCGGTGTCGCGTCGGGAAGGACCGTGGTCAACCACGCGGGGATCTTCTGCGCCGAGCGACTCGACATCGGCACCCGCTTCTTCCTGCCCCGGCTGCCCCGGCGTGAGGGCCCCGAGCGCGTGGTGGACCTTGGCTGCGGCAACGGCGTGGTGGGGACGGCCGCCGCACTGGCGAACCCGGAGGCCGAAGTGGTCTTCACCGACGAGTCGTTCCAGGCGGTGGCCTCTGCCGAGGCGACGTTCCGCGGGAACACCGGGCCCGGCGCGAAAGCCGAGTTCCTGGTGGGCGACACGTTCGCCGGGGTGGCGCCGGGGTCGGTGGACCTCGTACTGAACAACCCGCCGTTCCACACCCACCAGGCGACCAGCGACCAGACGTCGAGGCGGATGTTCTCCGGTGCGCGCGATGCGCTGCGCCAGGGCGGCGAGCTGTGGGTGGTCGGGAACCGGCACCTGAGCTACCACGTGACGCTGCGGCGGATCTTCGGCAACTCGCAGGTGGTGACCAGCGATCCGAAGTTCGTGATCCTGCGGGCGGTCAAGCGATAACGGCAGCGCCCCGGCGGACGGGTCCGCCGGGGCGCTGCCGTGCCGAGGGTGCGTGCTGCTGCCGCGGGGGCCCCGGCCGTGGGTGAGACGTCCCGGGGCCCGCGGCCTCCAGGACACGACCTACACGAACGAGTTGATCTCGATCGTCTCGGTGCGGCCGGGGCCGACGCCGATCGCCGAGATCGGCGCGCCGGACATCTCCTCCAGCGCCTTCACATAGGCCTGCGCGTTCTTCGGCAGGTCGGCGAAGGTCTTCGCCTTGGTGATGTCCTCGGTCCAGCCGGGGAGGTACTCGTACACCGGCTTCGCGTGGTGGAAGTCGGTCTGGCTGAACGGGAGTTCGTCGACCCGCTTGCCGTCGATCTCGTACGCGACACACACCGGGATCTGCTCCCAGCCCGTCAGGATGTCGAGCTTGGTGAGGAAGAAGTCGGTGAGCCCGTTGACCCGGGTCGCATACCGTGCGATGACCGCGTCGAACCAGCCGCAGCGGCGGTCCCGGCCGGTGGTGACGCCGTACTCGTGGCCGATCGAGCGCAGCTTGTCGCCGTCCTCGTCGAAGAGTTCGGTCGGGAACGGCCCCGCGCCCACCCGCGTGGTGTAGGCCTTGAGGATGCCGATGACCCGGGTGATCTTTGTCGGCCCGACGCCGGTGCCGGTGCAGGCGCCGCCGGAGGTCGGGTTGGACGAGGTGACGAAGGGGTACGTGCCGTGGTCGACGTCGAGGAGTGTGCCCTGACCGCCCTCCATCAGCACGACCTTGCCCTCGTCGAGCGCGTTGTTCAGGATCAGCGCGGTGTCCGCGACGTACGGCTTGATCTGCTCGCCGTAGCCGAGGAGCTCCTCGACGATCTGCCCGGCCTCTATGGCGCGCCGGTTGTAGAGCTTGGCGAGCATCTGGTTCTTGCCGTCGAGCGCGGCCTCGACCTTCTGCACCAGGATCGACTCGTCGTACAGGTCCTGGACCCGGATGCCGACCCGGTTGATCTTGTCGGCGTAGGCGGGACCGATGCCCCGGCCCGTGGTGCCGATCTTCCGCTTGCCGAGGAACCGTTCCGTCACCTTGTCGACGGTGGTGTGATACGGCGTGATCAGGTGGGCGTTGCCACTGATCAGGAGCTTGGACGTGTCGACGCCGCGCTCATTGAGTCCGCTCAGCTCGGAGAGCAGGACCGCTGGGTCGACGACGACTCCGTTTCCGATCACCGGAGTGCACTCCGGTGTGAGGATTCCGGAAGGGAGGAGGTGGAGCGCATACTTCTGGTCGCCTACGACGACGGTGTGGCCGGCATTGTTGCCGCCCTGGTAGCGCACCACGTAATCCACGGATCCACCGAGGAGGTCGGTGGCCTTTCCCTTGCCCTCGTCACCCCACTGAGCACCGAGCAGCACAAGTGCGGGCACAGGCGTACACCCCTTCCGGGCGGGGCATGTCCAAGGTCAGGGGGCGTACGTCTGTCGTACGCCGATACCCGAACCGTCGAACCGGCTGCCCCGGAATAGACGAAGCCCCTGGCGCAATAGCGCAAGGGGCTCTTGCACAAAGATGCTACCCGAGGAAGGACCGAGGTGTCGGCTCCAGATCCCGCAGCGCGCACCGAGCATCAGCTGCTGGTGGTCATCGACCCGGTCGCCCGCCGTGCGGACGGTGAATCCGTACGGATCGCGAAGGATGTGCTGTGTGCAGGCGCACACGCGAAAATCTGTCTGCCGGAGAATTCCGATGAGTTCGCGCGTGCGCTCGCCCGGCGGGGCCACCGGCGGCTGGTGGTGGTCGGGGACGACCGGGCGCTGCTGCGCGCGGTGACCCTGCTCCACCGGGAGCGGAATCTTTCCCGCGGCGCTCTGTCCCTGGTCCCGGTCGGCCCAGCGCCCGCCCTGGAGGTGGCGCGCTCGTTCGGGGTCCCGGCCGGGGCGGTGGCCGCGGCCAGGTCGGTGCTCGACGGGACGGTGCGGTGGCTGGACCTGCTGGTCGACGACAGCGACGCCGTCGTCCTGGGCGATCTGCGCATCCCCGCGGGTCCGGTCCCGAAGCGGGGCCCGGGATCGGTGGGCGCGGCCCGCCTCCCCCCTCCGTCGGTCTGGACCGCCTGCCGCTCCCTGGTGAGGACCCTGGTCCACCCGGCGCCGCCCGCCGCACCCGCCCAGCTGCACCGGCTGCGGGTGGAGGCGGACGGCATCCTGCTCACCGACCTCGACGAACTGCTCTCGGACGTCCTGGTGTCGTCGCGGGGCGGCGGCGGCAAGGCGACGGTCACCGTCGTGACGTCCTCGGGTCGCGAGATGACCGCCGAGGCCCTGGCCGTGACCGTTTCCGGGGCGGATTTCAGGTACCGGCGGGACGGCGTGGTGAACGGACCGGTGCGAACCCGCACCTGGCGGGTGCGCGCGGGGGCGTGGGGGCTCACGCTGCCGGTGGGGTGAGGCCGGGAAGCGCCGCCGGGGATCTCCGGGAACGCCCGGTCAGCGGACCGGGCGCTGCCCGAACCGCTCCTCGCGCTGCACCCGCCAGCGCTCCATGAGCTCCGCCAGTTCACCTTCGAGGAACTCGAAGAAGGCCAGCGTCTCTTCCATCCGGCGTCCCGCAGGAGTATGGGCGCCGAGGTCGGCCACGCCGTCACGCAGCGAGCTCTCCCACCGTTTGAGCACCATGTCGCGGCTGGTCAGCGTCTCGTACCACTGATCGCTGTGCAGCCGGAAGCGGTCCCGGCGCGAGCCGGGTTCGCGCTCGCGGGTGACCATGCTGACCTGGGCGAGGTAGCGGACGGCGCCGGAGATGGCGGCAGGGCTGACCGTGAGCTGTTCGCCGAGCTCCGCTGAGGTCATCGCGCCGGAGTCGGATGCGAGCAGCGCCGCGAAGATCCGGGCCGGCATCCGCTGCATACCGGCTTCGGCGAGCTGCGCGGCGAACCGCTCGACGAACCGGTCCACCGCCTCGTCCCTGCCGGCCGTTTCCCGCGGCTGCGCGTCGTCCGTCGTCATTGCCTGATCGTCTCCCCGAGCTCGTACCGCCACTCTGAGTTTATATGCTTCCTTAACTTCACAACTTTGTGAAATCACTGTAGCTTCAGAAACATGACCACGGCAATCACCGTCTCCGGGCTGCACAAGTCCTTCGGGCGGACACAGGCGCTGGACGGTCTCGATCTCACCGTCGAGGCCGGCGAGGTACACGGATTCCTCGGGCCCAACGGGTCAGGGAAGTCCACGACCATCCGGGTACTCCTCGGCCTGCTGCGCGCCGACTCGGGCGCGGCGCACGTGCTCGGGCTCGACCCGTGGGGCGACGCGGTGGAGCTGCACCGGCGCATCGCCTACGTACCCGGCGATGTCACCCTGTGGCGGAATCTCAGCGGCGGCGAGGTCATCGACCTGTACGGGAGGCTGCGCGGCGGCCTCGACCCGGCACGGCGGGCCGCACTCGTCGAACGGTTCGAGCTGGACCCGGCGAAGAAGGGCCGTACGTACTCCAAGGGCAACCGTCAGAAGGTCGCCCTGGTCGCCGCGTTCGCGTCCGATGTGGATCTGCTGATCCTGGACGAGCCGACCTCCGGGCTCGACCCCCTGATGGAGGAGGTCTTCCAGCAGTGCGTGGAGGAGGAGCGCGACCGGGGGCGGACCGTCCTGCTGTCCAGCCACATCCTGAGCGAGATCGAGACGCTCTGCGACCGGGTCAGCATCATCCGCAGGGGGCGGACCGTGGAGAGCGGATCGCTCGGCGAACTGCGGCATCTGACGAGAACCAGCGTCACGGCCGAACTGGCAGGCCCCCCTGGCGGCCTCGCCCGGCTTCCCGGGGTCCACGACCTCGATGTGCGGGGCCGACGGGTCAGACTCCAGGTCGAGACAGGGGAGCTGGACGCGGTGCTCAAGTCGCTCAGCGCGTCCGGGGTGCGGTCGCTGACCAGTACGCCACCGACGCTGGAAGAGCTCTTCCTGCGGCATTACGCGGTGGCGGGCCCCGCGTCGGACACCGAAGCGGTGGCGCGATGACCGCCGTCGCCGTACCCCTGCGGGCGTCCGGCGGATCGCGCCGGTTCGCCGGTACCGGAGTACTGCTGCGCCTCGCGCTGCGCCGCGACCGGATCATGATCCCGGTGTGGGCGCTGCTGCTCGGCGGCTCCTTCTCCTCGGTCGCCACGTCCTTCGCCTCGCTCTACGACACCGCCGCCGAACGGGCCGGACTCGCCCGCTCGATGAGCGGCAACAGCTCGCTGCGGGCGCTGTACGGGCCGGTCTTCAGCGACTCGGTGGGCGGGCTCACCGCCTGGCGCATGACCGCGATCGGCGCGGCACTGGCCGCCGCGATGAGCCTGACCATCGTCGTGCGGCACACCAGGGAGGAAGAAGAGACAGGCCGTCAGGAACTGCTCTCGTCGGCGATGGTGGGGAGGCTGGCGCCACTCACCGCAGCGCTGCTGGCCGCCCTGACCGCCAACGCCGCACTGGCCTCGGTGACCGCCGCCGGTCTCGTCGGTTCCGGTGAACCCGCGGACGGCTCGGTGGCGGCGGGGCTCGTGGTGGCAGGGGCAGGAATGCTCTTCGCCTGTACGGCGGCCATCGCCGCGCAGCTCACCGAGAGCGCCCGCGCCGCGAAGGGGATCACCGCGTCGGTGATCGGGGCGGCGTTCGTGCTGAAGGCCGCCGGGGACGCCTCGTCCGACCCGGGTTCGTCCGTACTGACCTGGCTGTCACCGATCGGCTGGGCCGAGAACATCCGGGCGTACGCGGCGGAGCGCTGGTGGGTGCTGCTGATCCTGGCAGCGGCCGTCGCGGTCCAGGCAGTGCTCGCCTTCGCCCTCACCGGCCGCCGTGACGTGGGCATGAGCTTCCTGCCGGCCCGGCCGGGCCCGGTGCGGGGCAGGATCGGTACGGCGGGCGCCCTCGCCTGGCGGCTCCAGCGGGGCAGCGTCATCGGATGGACCGCCGGGTTCCTGACAGCCGGCGTCGTCCTCGGCGGGATCGCCGGCAGCGCGGGTGACCTGGTCGGCGACAACGAGGACGCCAGGGAGATCTTCGAGCGGATGGGCGGCCAGTCCGGGCTCACCGACGCGTTCCTGGCCGCGATGACCGGGGTGCTCGGGGTGGTCGCGGCGCTGCACATCGTCGCATCGGTGCTGTGTCTGCACGCCGAGGAGACGTCGCAGCGCGCCGAACCGGTGCTGGCCAACGCGGTCGGCCGGCTGCGCTGGGCCGCGGGCCATCTGGTCATCGCGTTCGCCGGGTCGGCGGCGGTGATGCTGGCGGGCGGTGCCGGTCTCGCGGTGGGCTACGGACACCGCCCGGCTGCGGTCATCGGCGCGGCACTGGTCCAGGTTCCCGCGGTCTGGACGATCGGCGGGCTCGCGGTTCTGCTGTACGGGGCGGTGCCGAAGGCAGCCGTCGCGGCGTGGGGGGTGGCCGGTCTGGTGCTGGCGCTGGGGTGGTTCGGCCCGGCGCTGAACGTGCCGCAGCCGGTGCTGGATCTCTCGCCGTACGGACATCTGCCGAAGCTGCCCGGCGGCGAGATGGTCTGGACACCGGTGGCGGTGCTGCTGCTGATCGCGGCGGCGATGGTGGCCGGGGGACTCACGGGGCTGCGGCGACGGGACATGAGCAGCTGAGGGCACGGCCGCTCGGAGGTGGACGGGGACCTGTCCCGGCGGACGGGCCGCCCGCCTGCGGGTGATCACCCCGGCCTGACCAGCCCCGTCTCATAGGCGAAAACCGCCGCCTGGGTCCTGTCCCGCAGGCCGAGCTTCACCAGGATCCGGCTCACATGGGTCTTGATCGTGGACTCGGCGACGACCAGCCGGGACGCGATCTCGGCGTTCGACAGGCCCTGCGCGATCTGTACGAGCACCTCGGTCTCGCGCTCCGTGAGGTCGCCGACCTGGGCGAGCGAGGGCTGCCGGGGGGTGTCCGACAGCCGGGAGAACTCGGAGATCAGCCGCTTGGTGACGGTGGGCGCCAGCAGCGCTTCGCCGGATGCCACCACGCGTACGCCGTCGGCCAGCTGGCGCGCCGAGGCGTCCTTGAGGAGGAAACCGGAGGCCCCCGCACGCAGCGCCTCGTAGACGTACTCGTCGAGGTCGAAGGTGGTCAGGACCAGCACCTTGGCCGCCGAGTCCGCCGCCACGATCTCGCGGGTCGCCTCGATGCCGTTGAGCTGGGGCATCCGGATGTCCATCAGGACGACGTCCGGGCGCAGGGCGGCGACCTGAGCCACCGCCTGCCGGCCGTCGACGGCCTCGCCGATCACCTCGATGCCGGGCATCGCGTTGAGCAGGACGGAGAAACCCTCCCGGACCATCATCTGGTCATCGACGACCAGCACCCTGATGGTGCCGGCCGCGGCGGGCCCTTCGGGCTGCGCGGTCATGCGGACTCCTCGGCTGAGCGCTGCACCGGGAGGAAGGCCGCGACCTCGAAGCCGCCGTCGTCGGTGGGCTCGGCGGTCATCTCGCCGTTCAGCATGGTCACCCGTTCCCGCATCCCGGTCAGGCCGTGGCCGGCCCCCGGCGAGGGCTTGACCAGGCCGCGGGGAGGTCCGTTGACCACGCGCAGGCCCAGCCCGCCGAGCACATAGCTGACCTCCACCCGGGCTTCGGCGCCCGGCGCGTGCCGCAGTGCGTTGCTCAGGGCCTCCTGCACGATGCGGTACGCCGAAAGCTCGACCCCCTGCGGCAGCTCACGCACCGCGCCGGTCACCGTCCTGTCGACGGTCAGGCCGGCGCTGCGCACGTTGGCGAGCAGCCCGTCGAGTTCGGCGAGGGTGGGCTGCGGGGCGTCGGGGGCCTCGTAGTCCTCGGCCCGTACGACACCGAGGACCCGGCGCAGCTCGGTGAGCGCGGCGACCGCGTTCTCCCTGATCACCTCGAAGGATCTGGTCAGTTCCGGCGGCGGGTCGGTCACTCGGTACGGCGCCGCCTCCGCCTGGATGGCGACCACCGACATGTGGTGGGCCACGACGTCATGCAGCTCACGGGCGATGGTCGTGCGCTCCTCGAGCAGGGTGCGCTTGTCACGCTCGACGGCGGTGACGTTCCGCTGGACCTTGACCTCGCGCTGCGCCTCGTGGCGGATGTGCACGGTCGTGGTGATCAGCAGGGCGACTGCCATGAAGAACAGCATCGGCAGGGTGTCGGAACCACTGGAGCCGACAAGCGCGTCGGCGAAGACCCCGTACACCGCCGTACCCACCCACATCCAGGCCGCGGTACGGGGCCGGGTCCTGGCCGCGACCACCGTCACCACCGTGAGATGGGCCAGGAACGCGCCGGGCGGCCAGGGCCAGCCGTCGGACACCCCACCGATCACAGCGCTCACCGGCGTGATCGCCATCGACACCCACCAGGCGCCGACCGGCCTGATCAGGGTCATCGCCACGGCCGCCGCCGGCAGCAAGGCCGCCACGGCATACAGCGGGCCGCTCTCCATGCCCGCCGCCGCGAACGTCAGCAACAGCGTGAGCAGGGCCGCACCGAGCACCGCGGCGTGCGGGATCCACCCGGCGTACGTCCGTATCCGGCCGGACAGCCGCCGGGTGACCGGCCCGTCGGTATGCATCGGAGCCAGCGGCCGGTAGGCGAAGGCGTCCAGGAAGAGATCCTGGCGAAGTCCCGACAGGGCGCCCTGCGCCAGTCGGTACTCGGGGCTGCGAGTCTTGGTCTCGGTCACATACAGCACGGTAGGCGCCCGGATCCCCGTGGTCGTCCGTACTGAAGCGGATCCTGCCGGGTCCCTCTCAGGTACTACCGGGCACGCAATGGCCCTGACCTGGGACTACCAGGCCAGCTGCTCGATCTCCGCGGCAACCACCGCACAGGCGTCGGCCGCCGGATCGATCAGCGCGAAGTGCCCGACACCGTCGAGCAGCGTCAGACCGGCGGGCTCTCCCTCCTTGGCCGTCGCGTCCGCGTACGCCTCGGCGACCCGGGACGGTACCGTCGTGTCGGTGCGGCCCTGGACCACCGTGGCCGCGATACCGGTGGGCAGCAGTGCGGCGGGGTCCGTCCACGCCTCGTTCCCCGTACCGCCGAGGAACTCGTCGACCGCTCCCCCGCACGCACCCAGTTCGCGGGCGACCGCGAAGTGCGCGATCGGTGCGAGCGCCACGACCCCGCGGAACGGCGGGGTGGAGCGGTGCCACGGCGCGTCCGGCGGAAGGACCTGCCGGGCGGCCGCCCACAGGGCGAGATGACCACCGGCCGAGTGACCGGTGAGGACGGTGCGGCGGAGGTCCGCCCCCGGAAGACGGTCCGCCACGAGTTCGGGCAGCAGGTCCAGAGCGGCGGCGACGTCGTCGAGGGTGTCAGGGAAGCGGCCCGCGCTGCCCGGCTCGGTGCCGCCCCTGCGGTACTCGACGTTGGCCACGGCGAAGCCGCGGCGGGCCAGGAAGTCCACGAACGGAGTGATGTGCTGCCGGTCGATCTTCTCCCGCCAGGCTCCGCCGTGCAGTACGACGACGAGGGGGACGGTGGTGGCCGTCCCCTCGCCGCCGCGCGGGGCGTAGAAGTCCACGATCTGGTCGGGGTGAGCTCCGTATGCCGCGGTGGCATCGGGCTCGACAGCGGGATGCGCGAAGACCGCATCGGCCTCTGCGTCGTCCGACATACTGCTCCAACCTCTCGTCACACCAGCCGAATTGCCCTGACCAGCGGGGACGCTATCAGCCCAGTACCTCCCCCAGAACGCGGGCAGCGCGCAGCGCATCGCCGAAACCGACGTAGAGCGGGGTGAATCCGAAGCGCAGCACATCCGGCTGCCTGAAGTCCCCCACCACTCCCCGGGAGATCAACTCCTTCATGACCGCACCGGCGTTCTCGCATCGCAGTGAGACCTGGCTGCCGCGCTCGGCATGGGATTGCGGAGTCACCTGCTCCACCGGCAGGTGTCGCACACATTCCAGGAAGAAGTCCGTCAGGACGAGTGATTTCGCGCGGACGGCCTTGATCGATACGCCGTCCCACACGTCGAGCGCCGACTCCAGAGCCAGCATCGACAGGATGTCCGGGGTGCCGATCCGGCCGCGCGGCGCCCCTGTGGCCGGGGTGTACTCGGGTGTCATACCGAACGGGTCGGCATGCGAGTTCCAGCCGGGCAGCGGGGAGTCGAAGGACGGCTGGAGGCCGGGGCGCACATAGAGGAAGGCGGGTGAACCCGGGCCGCCGTTCAGATACTTGTAGGTGCAGCCGACCGCGAAGTCCACTCCGTGCTCCGCGAGCCCGACCGGAAGGGCGCCCGCGCTGTGGCAGAGGTCCCAGACGGTCATGGCGCCCGCCATGTGCGCCTGCGCGGTCAGCGCGGGCAGATCGTGCAGGCGGCCCGTCCGGTAGTCGACATGATTGATCAGCACCGCCGCGGCACGCGGGCCGATCGGGTCTCCGGGGGTGTAGGGCACCAGCCGCCGCCCGGTCATCCGGGCCGCCGAATCGGCGATGTAGCCGTCCGTGGGGAAGGTCGTGGCGTCCACCAGGACCTCGTCACGGTCCGGTCCGGCCGTCCGGACCGCGGCCACAAGGGCCTTGAAGACGTTGACGCTTGTCGAGTCGCCGACCACGACGGTGCCGGGGGCGGCTCCCACCAGCGGCGCGATTCTGTCCCCGACCCGTTCCGGAGCGGTCCACCAGCCGGACTCCTCCCAGGAGCGGATCCGCAGCGCACCCCATTCGCGGGTGATGACCTCCTGCATCCGGGCCGGGACATGGCGCGGCAGGGCGCCGAGGGAGTTCCCATCGAGGTAGACGGTGTCGTCGATGGCGAACAGGTCGCGGCACGCCGCGAGTTCGTCTGCGGCGTCGAGCTCAGCGGCCTTCGCGGCCAGAGCGGACACGGCAGGACCGGGCCCGGCCGTCCCGGTCACGGTGATCTCGGGTGTGGTCGGTTCAGACATGGCTGCGGGCCGTCCAGAGCTCGGGGAAGACGTTCTTCGTTGCGCGTTTCTCCAGCCAGGCCACCCCGGCCGAACCGCCGGTGCCCGTCTTCGAGCCCATCGCCCTGCGGGTGGCCACCAGATGGTCGTTGCGCCACCGCCAGACCAGCTCGCCGACATCGGTCAGCGCCTCGCCCAGCAGGACCAGTTCGCTGTCCTGCTCCCCCGTGTAGACCGCCGTCCAGACCGCCTCGACCTCATCGGACGGCTCGTACTTCAGCGCCAGGTCACGGTCCAGCACGGAGGCCGGAACCGGCTGACCGTGCCGGGCGAGGAACCGCAGTACCTCATCGTAGAGGCTCGGCTCCTGCAAGGCCTTCTCCAGCTCGGCGTGGACCCGCGGCGCGCCCCGGTGCGGCACCAGCATCGATGCCGACTTGTCGCCGAGCAGGAATTCCAGCCGGCGGTACATGGCGGACTGGAACCCGGAGCCCTCACCGAGCGCACCCCGGTAGGCGTTGAACTGGCCGGGGGTCAGCTGGGCCAGTGGGCGCCAGGACTCATTGAGCGCCCGCAGTTCGTGAGAGGAACGCTTCAGGGCCGCGAGGGCGACCGGCAGATCGTCCCCGCGCAGGGCCCGGGACGCGGTTTCCCACTCGTGCACGATCACCGTGAACCACAGCTCCATCACCTGGGTCGTCACCAGGAAGACCATCTCTCCCGGATCGTCCGAGCGCAGATGCTGGAGGTGGGTCAGGACATCCGCCTGTACGTAGTCCTCGTACGGCGTGGTACCCGCGAAATCGAGATTCGGGCCGGGTTCCGACGCGGGCGCGGGGTCGTGCGAAGGGGTCGACATCACTGTCTCCTCGGTCGAGCTCCAGGTAGCGGTCCGCCCCTTCCGTCGACAGGTGGGCCCCGGTCCCCACCTTCATCATCGGTGCCTCTCACACCCGTCGGCAAGACAAACAGGGGCCGGACCCGCATCTCTGCGTGTCCCGCCCCCGCTCGTTCCGGCTGTGCCGTCATGCCTTCGTGCCGCCGTGCACGCTCAGCTCAGCGTGTCCGCCGCGGCCGGCGACGAGTCGCGGAGGAACGCCGAGCAGCGCTCGTACTCCGCGTCCTCCCCGATCGACTGCGCGGCGCGCGCCAGCGCGTGCAGGGCACGGAGGAAACCGCGGTTCGGCTCGTGCTCCCACGGCACCGGGCCGTGACCCTTCCAGCCGGCCCGGCGCAGCGAGTCGAGGCCGCGGTGGTAGCCGGTACGGGCGTAGGCGTACGACTCGACGACCCGCCCGTGCTCGAAGGCGTCATCGGCGAGCTGCGCCCAGGCGAGGGAGGAGGTCGGGTACTTCGCGGCGACATCCGCGGGTGCGGCGCCGCCGGCCAGCAGCTCGCGGGGCTCGGGGTCGTCGGGGAGATGGGTCGGAGGAGGGCCGCCGAGCAGATTCTCGTGAATGGACATGGGTGCCAGTCTGCCTCGCTCGGCGCCACCCGGCTCGCGCGGGCGCCGATTCCGTCTTTCCGCGCTGCCCGGCGCCCCGTATTCAGTCGGTGCTGGTCTGCGCCCCAGTCTCCAGCGGGGGTGCCCCTACCCCGCAGTGCACCTTGCACTCGGCGTGGCACCGCTCGGCCCGGGGTGCGCGCACGGCGAAGAACGCGATCAGCGCACCCAGCACGAGAACAGCCGCGCACAACGGCATCGCCCGCCGGAACGCCGAGTCGAACTCCGTCACCGATCGGTACGCCTCGGGGCCGACCCCGGCCAGCAGCGGCAGCCCGGCCACCGCGATCAGCCCGGCGGCCCGGGCGGCGGCGTTGTTGATTCCGCTGGCGAGGCCCGCTCGGCTGACATCCACCGATGCCAGCACCGTGGCGGTCAGCGGCGCCACCAAGGTGACCATGCCGGTTCCCATGACGAGCAGAGCGGGCAGCACATCACGCACATACGAGGCGTGCGGGCCGACGCGCAGCATCAGCAGCATCGCGGCGGCGCAGAACAGCGGGCCCGCGGTGAGCGGGATGCGCGGTCCGATGCGCTGCCCCAGTTCGCCGGACTTCGCGGAGAACAACAGCATCAGCACAGTGGTCGGCAGCAGCGCGGTTCCCGCGCCGAGCGCCGAGTAGCCCACCACGACCTGGAGCTGGAGGGCGGTGAAGAAGAAGAAACCACCGAACGCCGCGTACACACAGAGCGTGACCAGGTTGACCGTGGTGAACAGCCGCGAGGCGAAGAGCGACGGCGGCAGCATCGGATCAGGCCGTGTGCGCTCGGTGTGGACGAAGACGGCGGCCAGGACCAGCCCCGCGGCGGCTGCTCCGAACACCACGGGGGACGCGCTGTGGCCGGGGGCTGCGATCAGCGCATAGGTGACGAGGGCGAGCGCCGCAGCCCCGAGAGCGGCGCCCAGCACGTCGAATCGGCCGTGGGCCGCGGGGTCCCTGGTCTCGGGCACGTGCCTGAGCGCCACCGGTACACAGAGGGCGGCCAGCGGCACGTTGATCAGGAACACCCAGCGCCAGCCGGGTCCGTCGACCAGCCAGCCGCCGAGAAACGGTCCGACAGCCGCGCCCACACCGCCGAAACCCGACCAGAGACCGACCGCACGGGCCCGGTCGTCGGTGTGGAAGGACCCCTGGATCAGCGCCAGCGAGCCCGGCGTCAGCAGGGCACCGCCGACACCCTGGAGCGCGCGGGCGGCGATCAGCACCCCCGCGTTCGGTGCGAGCCCGCAGAGCATCGAGGCCGCGGCGAACCAGATCGTTCCGATGACAAAGACTCTGCGCCGCCCGAAGCGGTCGCCGAGCGCGCCGCCGAGGAGGATCAGCCCGGCCAGGCTGAGCATGTACGCGGTGAGTGTCCACTGGAGGACTGCCAGATCGGTGTCGAAGTCGTCGCCGATCCGCGGGAGGGCCACATTCACCACGGTGGAGTCGAGCAGCGCCATGCTCGATCCGAGGATGGTGGTGAGCAGGACCCAGCGCCCTTGGCGGGAGGCCACCCGGAGGACGCCCTGGGATGCGCCCTGTGCGGCATCCTTCGTGCTCTGGGGGTGGGGGGTGGATCCGGTTGCGGATGCGTCGTCCGGTGGCGATTCGGCCATGTCAGCAGCATCCCCGTTCCGGTGGCGGACTGCCATCCCTGCGGCCACCCGGCTGTGCGGGCCGGACACCCGGGTGGGGCAGTCCTCATCCGTTACCCGCCCAGCGGCATCCGAGCCGACCGTACGGCTCGCTGCAGCGCCTCCACCCCTGCCTCCGCCTTGGAGCGCGCACACCCCACATTCAGCCGCACGAACCCCGGCGCCCCGTAGACCGCCCCCGGCATGATCGCCACTTTCTCCACCTCGATGAGCTCGCGCTGCAGCGCAGCGTCGTCCACAGCCAGTGGACGGAGATCGATCCATGCCAGATAGCCGGCCTGCGGCGGCGCCCATGCCAGCTCCGGGAAGGCGGTGTTCAGCCGGTCCGCGACCATCGACAGGTTTCCCGCGGTGTAGGCGCGCACCTCGTCCAGCCAGTCGGCGCCGTGCCGGTAGGCCGCGATATGGGCGGTCAGGGAGAGCACGGCCGGCGAGGCCAGACCCTCTCCGGTTTCCATCCGGCGGAGGTAGCCGGCCCGGTCGTCCGGATCGCCGATGATGCCGTAGGAGCCGGTCAGCGCCGGGAAGTTGAAGGCCTTGGAGCCGGAGGTGATGAGCGCCCAACGGCCGGCCCCGTAACGGGTCCAGGGGAGATGGCGGTGTCCCTCGTGGACGAAGTCGGCGTGGATCTCGTCGCTGATGACCGCGGTTCCGTACCGCTCGGCCAGCGCGGCGAACCGGCTCAGCTCGTCGTGGGTCCAGACCCGGCCGGTGGGGTTGTGCGGGGAGCAGAGCAACAGCACCTTGCTGTCACGGCGGGCGAGCTGGCGCTCGAGTTCCATGAGGTCGTCGGGCGGGCAGCCTCGCAGATCTCTGCCGAGGCCGGTCACCGCCTTGGTGAAACCGTCATAGGTGGGCGTGTGGGTGACCACCCCGTCGCCCTCGTCCGTCCACATCTGGAGCAGCTGCGAGAGCTGGCTGAGGACGGAAGGGCCGTAGACCATCCGCCCGGTGTCGATCTCGGTGTCGAAGCGGGTCGCGTACCAGTGGCGGACCGCGTCCCGGAAGTCGCCCAGTCGCCAGTCGGTGTAGCCGAGAACCCCGTGGGCGAGCCGTTCCTGAAGTGCGGCGAGCACTTCGGGTGCGGAACGGAAATCCATGTCGGAGATGGTGAAGGGCAGCAGCCCGTCCACGCCGAACCGGTCCGCGATCCCGTCCCACTGGACGCTCCACGTGCCGTGGCGGTCGACGGGGGTGTCGAAGTCGTACGCCATATGCGCTCCCTGTGCTTCCCCGGCTGGGCCCCGGCCTGCGACTGCCCCGGAGTCCCCAGCCTGTGTTTCCCCGGCCCGGCATGACGCCGGGCCCGGCAACCCCTGGTCGGGGTGCCGGGCCCGGCGCGGGGACGTGCTTACTTCAGGCGGGTGCCGGTGGAGCGCAGGTTCGCGCAGGCCTCGGTCACACGCTTGGCCATGCCCGCCTCGGCGGCCTTGCCCCAGGTGCGGGGGTCATAGGTCTTCTTCGAGCCGACCTCACCGTCAACCTTCAGCACGCCGTCGTAGTTGCGGAACACGTGGTCCACGACCGGACGGGTGAAGGCGTACTGGGTGTCGGTGTCGAGGTTCATCTTCACGACGCCGTTCTCCAGCGCGGTGGCGATCTCCTGCTCGGAGGAACCGGAGCCGCCGTGGAAGACGAAGTCGAACGGGGAGGCCTTGCCGTACTTGGCCGCGACGCCCTCCTGGAGGTCCTTCAGGAGCTCGGGGCGGAGCACGACGTTGCCCGGCTTGTAGACGCCGTGCACATTGCCGAAGGAGGCAGCCAGCAGGTAGCGGCCCTTCTCGCCCAGGCCGAGGGCCTCGGCGGTACGCAGCGCGTCGTCGACGGTGGTGTACAGCGAGTCATTGATCTCGTGGCTGACGCCGTCCTCCTCGCCGCCGGTCGGAGTGATCTCGACCTCAAGAATGATCTTCGCGGCAGCGGCCAGCGCGAGCAGTTCCTGGCCGATGGACAGGTTGTCCGCGAGGGTCTCGGCGGAGCCGTCCCACATGTGGGACTGGAAGAGCGGGTTGCGGCCGGCCTCGACACGCTTGCGGGAGACCTCGAGAAGCGGACGCACATAGCCGTCCAGCTTGTCCTTCGGGCAGTGGTCGGTGTGCAGCGCGACCGTGACCGGGTACTTCTCGGCGACGATGTGCGCGAACTCGGCCAGCGCGACCGAGCCGGTGACCATGTCCTTCGCGTACTGACCGCCCAGGAACTCCGCACCACCGGTGGAGATCTGGATGATGCCGTCGCTCTCGGCCTCGGCGAAGCCGCGCAGTGCCGCGTGCAAGGTCTGGGTCGAGGTCACGTTGATCGCCGGGTAGGCGAACGTGCCTGCCTTCGCCCGGTCGAGCATCTCGTTGTAGACCTCGGGGGTTGCGATGGGCATCTGTCCGCTCCTTGGGATGTGCGGTTTGCGTTGCGGGTTCCCTGACCTGGGGGCGACGTCATCGTCGCGGCCTATCTTTCCAGACTCCTGGCGCGGCTCCACCGGGCGTGGGGGCTTGACAAGCGCGAAGGGGGTGCGGTTTCACGTGAAACCGCACCCCCCGCGACATCAATGCAGGTCAGCGAGACCTTTCGAAGCTCAAAGATCCAGATCGTCCTGGGTGTAGGCAAAGATGTAGGGCACCCCGGCCTTCGCGATGACCTCATCCGCGCCGGTGTTGCGGTCGACGATGGTGGCGACCGCGACGACCTCCGCGCCGGCCTCCCGCACTGCCTCGACGGCGGTCATCGGGGAGCCGCCCGTCGTGGTGGTGTCCTCCACGACCAGGACGCGGCGGCCCTTGATGTCCGGGCCCTCGATGCGGCGCTGCATCCCGTGCGTCTTGGCGGCCTTGCGCACCACGAAGGCGTCCAGCCTTTCGCCGCGGGCCGCGGCGGCATGCAGCATCGCGTCGGCGATGGGGTCAGCGCCGAGGGTCAGACCGCCGACCGCGTCGAAGTCCAGATCCGCGGTGAGATCCAGCATCACCTGACCGACCAGCGGCGCCGCCGCACCGTCCAGGGTGATCCGCCGCAGGTCGATGTACCAGTCGGCCTCCCTGCCCGATGAGAGAGTCACCTTGCCGTGAACCACGGCCTTGTCCTTGATGTGCTGCAGCAGATCAGCGCGTACGTCAGTCATATCCCCGAGCTTAAGGGCGACGGCTCAGAGGCGGCGCCAGGTCCAGGTGGCCGCGATCTCCAGGGGATCGATGAGGGTCACCAGACGGGGAAGGGTGTTCAGCCCGTTGGGCGGACCGGACTGGGGCTCGACGCAGACGGCCTCCTGCTGCTCGTCGTAGACCACCACCCACTCGTCGCGGCTCTGCACCTTCAGCTCCAGCTGACCCGGCCAGGTGAGGGTGACATCCACGCCGTCCGGCATTCCGAAGCAGTCGTCCCACGGACCGGGCAGAGGCTCGATACGCCGGCCGGTGGGCAGATGGTCCTCACCGCGCTCCTCCTGCCAGGACGGCTGGAAGTCGATCCGTACGTCGTCGCCGGTGCCGAGGTTGCGACGGAACCAGGGGTGCCAGCCGGCCTGCGCCGGGAACGAATCGCGACTTGTCTCCACGCCGAAGGCGAGAACCAGACTGTTCTCGGTGAGTTCGAAGGTCTGGGTGACACGGCCGCTGTACGGCCAGGGATCGGTCAGCTCATAGGTGAACACCGCCTGGTCCGCGGTGCTGCGGAGGGTCTTCCAGGCAGTGGTGCGGCCCGTTCCATGAATGGCGTGCGGTGGGGAATTGACCGGCAGCGCGTGCAGATCGCCGCCGTTCCTGAATTCGCCGTATCCGGTACGGCCGCACCAGGGCACCATGGGGAAGCACCCGAACTTCGCGCCCTGGCGCAGGAGTTCGGTTCCGCCGATGCGAAGGCTGCTGACACGGCAGCCGTTCTCGGGATTTACGGTCAACTCGACGTCGCCGGCGGACAGCCGGACCTCTTCGCTACTCACACAACGACCCTACGGGCTGTCCCGCGATCACCGGCGGATGAACGCACGGCGTCGAATGCGGTGCATCGCATCGCATCGCATCGGCTGCGGTGTATCGCACGGCGGAGCGTGTCCCGGGCTCCGAGACACCGCGCGCTACCGACGGCGTCGGAGCGCGCGGCCCACCACCACCGCCGACGCCAGGGCGAGGGCCGCCGCGGGGGCCGCCCAGCGCAGCGCCACGCCCGCAGTGGTCGAAGACGGAGCCGGCACCGGGGCATAGCGGCCGCGCGGTGGCGCGTGGTCGACCTCCTCGGCGCTGCGGCCGATCATCGTGCGGCGGGCATGGGCCGCCTCGACCGGCGGCTCGGCGGGCGGGTCCACCGCTGCGATGAACTCGGCCTCGGCCACCGGGTCGAGCGAGGACGGCGGCACGTCCGCATCCGACAGCGGCGGCGAACCGTCATCCGCACCGTCGCCCTCGGCGTCCGTCGTCTCCCCGGCCGCCGTGGTGTCCGCGCCCGCGGACCCTGCCTCGTTCTCCACCAGCCCGCCGAACCGGTCCAGCAGCCGGTGCGCCGCCGCCAGGGCGGCCTCCGCCGGCAGCTCCGAGAGCCGGCCGTCCCCGCCGGCGGTACCGGTGAAGGTCAGGGCGCTGCCGGTGGCGGATTCCGTCAGACGCAACACAAGGGAGAGTTTCACCGAACCGGTGCCGCGCACCTCCGTGCCCTCGCCCTCGATGGCGAAGCCCTCGTCCTGTGCGGCGATACGCAGGGTTCCGCGATAGGTGATCGTATGGCTGCCGATCCTGACCTTGAGACGGCCCGCCGGCGCGCCCTCGGCCGCATCCGCCGCCTGTTGGAGTCCGGGCACACAGCGGGCCACCCTCGCGGGGTCCGCCAGGACCTGCCGGACGGACTCTGCCGGAACCGGAACGAACACCTCATGCTCCATGGACATCGAGCCTACTCAGACACGGCCGACACGTCAGCCTTTCGGCAGCCGGGGGCCCCGCCCGGTGGCTGCCGGCGGCCCCCGGGCTCCGTCAGCCCGGGTAGCGCGGGTGCACCAGAGTGGACGGCGCAATGCCGGCCGGCCGCCCCCGCACCTCCGCCCAGGAGCCCCCGCCCCCGCCGTCCGGGCTCAACAGCGGCCGGGCACGAGAGGCGAGGACGAAGCCCCAGTCACCGGGCGTCGCCCGCGTAGGGCCGGGGCGGGCCGCTGGGCCGGCGGCCCGGTAGGGGAGAGTCCTCAGTCCGGCCGTCCGGATGGTCTCCTCCACCGTCCAGAAACTGTCCGGCCGCGTCTCCACCGGGCCCGCGTGCACGGCCAGCCGCCCGCCGGGAGCAAGCACCCGCGCCGCCAGGCCGTAGAACTCCTCCGAGTAGAACTTGGTGCTGGGTGTGATCCCGGGGTCCGGCAGATCCGAGATGATCACGTCGTATCGCTGCCGCGGCGACCGCAGCCAGGTGAAGGCATCCGCAGTGATCACATGCAGCCGGGGATCCCGGTAGGCGTGTCCGTTCAGAGCGGAGAGCCCGGGGTCCGTACGGGCAAGCCGTTCGACACCCGGGTCGAGCTCGACCACGGTCACCGATGCCACACCCCGGTGCTTCATGGCCTCTGCCGCGGCGAGTCCGTCGCCGCCCCCCAGGATCAGCACCCGGCGGTGCGGTCCGCTCATCGCCGGAGCGACCAGCGCCTTGTGGTAGCGGCGTTCGTCCCGCCCGTCGACCCGCAGCCGCCCGTTCAGAAAGAGATCCACGGTGCCCCGCGGCGACCGGGTGAGGACGATCTCCTGGACACCCGTCCGCACGGTGACCCGCACATGCGGTCCGTACACCGCACGCCTCGCCGCCAGCTCGAAGTCTCCGGCCAGGGCGGTCGCGGTCGCCAGGACCGCGAGCACCAGCACGTTGACGGCGATCAGCCACCACCGCCCACGCCGGGTCAGATCCTCCCGGAACAGCCAGAGCACCAGCGCGCCGCCCGCCACCGCGTTGACCGTCCCGGTGAGCAGCGCCCCCGTCAGCTGGCCGAGCAGCGGGAGCAGGAAGAACGGGAAGGCGAGTCCGCCGGCCAGGGCGCCCACGTAGTCCGCGGCGAACAGATCGGCGACCGCGCCTCCCGGGTCCTGCCGCGACACCCGCTGGATCAGCGTCATCAGCAGCGGGATCTCGGCCCCGATCAGCACCCCGATCATCAGCGAGAAGCCGACCAGCGCGTATCGCGAACCGCCGCCCCAGGCGAACGCCGCATAGAGCACGAGCGCCGAGCACCCGCCGACCAGCGCCAGCGCGGCCTCGATGAGCCCGAAACCCACCGCTGCGCGGAGCCGCAGCCTCTTGGCGAGCAGCGAACCGATGCCCATCGCGAAGACCATCACGGACAGCACTACGGAGGCCTGGGTGACCGAGTCGCCGATCAGGTACGACGCGAGCGCGACCAGTTCGAGCTCGTACACCAGCCCGCAGGCTGCGCAGACGAAGACCGTGGCGAGAACGAAGACCCTGCCGGTCCCCGGACGTACGGACAGCCGCGCCCGCGGGCTGTCGCGGCACGTGGACAGGTGGACCATGCCGGGAACGCTACGTCACGAAAAGCTCACAACTTGTCACCCACACGGGTGCAATGAGGCTCCAACAGGATTACGCACACCTACTCGGGTGCGGGTCACCACCAGCTGTCCCTCCTGCGGATAGGCATGCCAGGTGCGCCAGTGGACCTGGCCCTCACGGCGCTGCGCCAGCATCGCGGTGAAGGCGTGTGGCGAGCCGGGGAACGTACCGGCAAGGCTGTTCGGGTGGTCGGCGACCAGGGCGAGCAGTTCCTGGGCGCGCCCCGCGAAGGAGCACGCGGAGAGCGTCTCGACGCACGCCGCGAACTCGTACCCCCAGTCACCGACCCGCTCGGCGACGCCCAGGGGTAAAGGGGTGCTGCTCCCCGGAATACAGGCGACCGTTTCGGAACAGGAACCGCCCTCCTCCTCCAGAATCACCTGGTGGGAGGCGCCGAGGAGCCTCATCTGAAGTTTGG
This sequence comes from Streptomyces sp. NBC_00344, assembly GCF_036088315.1. NCBI lineage: Bacteria > Bacillati > Actinomycetota > Actinomycetes > Kitasatosporales > Streptomycetaceae > Streptomyces > Streptomyces sp. NBC_00344. The sequence continues at coordinate 3,194,851 of NZ_CP107996.1, forward strand.
CCCCGCCCAGTTCGAGATCGAGGACCGCGAGGGCGGGCAGCGGCTCGCGGCCCAGCGTCCAGGCCAGATCGGCGGCGCGGGTGTCGGTGTAGGCAGTACTGAGGGTCGTGAGCATGGGTGGGCTCCGCAAACACACAATCGGCAGATGGACGGGGATACCCCCGGAGCAGGTGTCGGGGAAGAGACGCCGGCATGGGCCACGGTCAGGTCTCGGGTCCGAGGACTGCTTCTTCTCAACACGGAGGGAATCACGAAGTACGTGACGGTCACCTCATTTTTACCCAACTTGACGGGGTTTCCATCCCCTCGGGGGCCTCGCTGTTCATACGTTCAACTTCTCAAGAGGAAGGCACCCGGCGGACGTTGGTCCGCCGGGTGCCTCAGGGAATGGAATCAGCTGCCCCGTGTCAGCCGCTTCCGTCGGTTCCGTGTCAGCTGGAGCCGCCACAGCCTCCCCCGCCGCAGGATGATCCACCGCCACAGGAGGAACCGCCTCCGCAGGATGAGTGACCGCCTCCGCAGGAGGAGTGACCGCCCGAATGCCCGCCCGAGTGGTGCCCGCCGGAGTGGTGCCCGCCCGAGCCTCCGCTGTCGCCCGCCCACCAGCTGCTGCCTGCCGCCCCGCCGGCCGAGCTGCTGCCGTAACGCCGGCCCTTGCCGCCCTTGCCTGCCCTGGCCGCGAGCAGCACCACCAGGAACAGCACGCCCACCGCTGCGAAGATGAACAGCCCCATGGCTCCCACCTGCCTTTCGTCCGCCGCTGCGGGGTCCCCCGTTGGTCCCTCGCCCGGTCACCGGACTTCGTGCGTGACTGGGGGATCCCCTCGCCCGCAGCCGCCCAAGCAGGAGTTGAGGAAGTCCAGAGGTTCGGCGCAGGATGGCGGCCATGACCTCCACCGGAAACTCGACCGGACACGCAGCCCGGCGACCGCTGCTCAACCGCCGACTGGCCGAGTTCACAACGACGATCTTCGCCGAGATGTCCGCGCTGGCCCTGCGGACCGGAGCGATCAACCTGGGCCAGGGCTTCCCCGATACCGACGGCCCGGACGAGGTCAGGGAGGCCGCGGTCCGTGCGCTGCGCGACGGACGGGGGAACCAGTACCCGCCGGGCCCCGGCGTCCCCGAGCTGCGTTCGGCGGTCACCGACCACCAGCGGCGGTGGTACGGACTCGGCTACGACCCCGACACCGAGGTCCTGGTCACGGCGGGCGCCACCGAGGCCATCGCCGCATCGCTGCTGGCGCTGGTCGAACCGGGCGATGAGGTGATCGCGCTGGAGCCGTACTACGACTCCTACGCGGCCTGCATCGCGATGGCGGGCGGGACCCGGGTGCCGGTCACCCTGCGGCCACGGGAAGGCTCGTTCCATCTGGACCTGGACGAACTGCGGGACGCGGTCACCGACCGGACCAGGCTGATCCTGCTCAACACCCCGCACAACCCGACCGGCACCGTGCTCTCCCGTGCGGAACTGGCCGCTGTCGCGGAGCTCGCGGTGGAGCGCGATCTGCTGGTGGTCACCGACGAGGTGTACGAACACCTGGTCTTCGACGGCGAGCACATCCCGCTCGCCTCCCTCCCCGGGATGCGTGAGCGGACGGTGTCGATCGGCAGCGCGGGAAAGACGTTCTCGTTCACCGGCTGGAAAGTGGGCTGGCTGACGTCGACGCCGGAGCTGGTGACGGCCGTGCGGTCGGCCAAGCAGTTCCTGACGTACGTGTCGGCCGGGCCCTTCCAGTACGCCGTCGCCCAGGCCCTGGCGCTGCCGGACGCGTACTTCGCATCCCTCCGTGCCGACATGCTGGCCAAGAGGGACCTGCTGTCGGCGGGGCTGAAGGCGGCGGGCTTCGAGGTCTTCAACCCCTCGGGTACGTACTTCATCACCACCGACATCCGCCCACTCGGGGAAACGGACGGCTTCGCCTTCTGCCGGGCCCTGCCGGAACGGGCCGGCGTGGTCGCCATCCCGAACGCGGTCTTCTACGACCACCGCGAGGAGGGAGCACCCTTCGTCCGCTTCGCCTTCTGCAAGCGAACCGATGTTCTGGATGAGGCTGTAGCCCGCCTCAAGCGGCTCGCTGCCTGAGCGCGCGTCGGACGACTGGTGCGGGCGGCTGCCCGCCACGAGACGACCGCTCGGTGCACGGTCTCCCTGGCGCCCAGCTCAGCGGCGTCGGACTTGGCGTCCAGGAGCTCGACGGTGAATTCCCGGACTTCCTCGTCGTCCGGGTGGCGCACCCACGGGAACACCTCAGGCAGCGCGAGCAGAAGCGACCTGGCACCACCGTCCTGCTTCATCAGGGCATCAGGGCAACAGGGCAAGGAACAGTCGGAACGCGGCGGTCAGGTTCTCCTCGCTGCGCTCTGCGTGTATGGCTGTGGTCAGCACTGCCGCTGCGGGCCCGGGAGCACCGCCCCGCGCATGCCGAAGGCCCGGCTCCGGCCGTGATCACTGCGATCACGGCCGGAGCCGGGCCCCTTGTTCAGGAGGCGGAGGCGCTCAGGCCTCGTCGCCGGGCTCGTCGCCGGAGCCCGACTCCAGGTCCTGCTCAAGACCGAGCTGGTCGACGAGCCACTTGTCGAACTCGATCGAGGCACGGACCCAGCTGACGGTGGACGAGACGAAGTGCTCCAGAGCGACACCGGTGCCGATGAGCATCTGGGCCTCGCCGATGAGACGGACGCTGCCGTCGTCGTGGGTGTGGCTGTAGACCTTGGGCCACAGCGTGCGGCGGTTCCAGTCGTCGATCAGCTCGAGGAGCTGGAGCTTCTCCTCGATCTTGTGCGGGCGGTCGTAGAACGTCCGGACCGAGAAGACCTGCTGGTCGTCCTCGCCACGGAACATGAAGTACGTGCGGAATTCCTCCCACGGCGCGGCGAGGTCGCCCTCGTCGTCGGTGACGTACTTCAGCTCCATCTGGTCCAGAAGCTGCTTGACCAGATCCTGGTCGGGGACGACGGGGCCCGCCGGTCCTGCGCCCTGCGGATCGGGCTGGCCCCCGAAGTTCGGAATGGAGGACGGGTCGATGGTCATCTTTGAATTGCCCTTCGTACGAGTCCTTCCATCCTCCCCCATGCCGGGCGGGGCATGGCAAGTCCCGCCCGGCACTATCGGTGACTATCCGCTGCCGGCTTACTCCGACTGGTCCGCACGGCCCACGATCAGCCGGTCGTCGACGCGGTCCACCCGCACGGTGTCACCGTCGGTGACCTCTCCGGCGAGGATCTCCTTCGCCAGCCGGTCGCCGATCGCGGTCTGGATCAGACGGCGGAGCGGCCGGGCTCCGTAGGCCGGGTCGTTGCCCTCCTCGGCCAGCCAGGCCAGCGCCGCCGGTGTGACGTCCAGGGTCAGCCTGCGCTCGGCGAGCCGCGCCGCCAGGCGGTCGATCTGGAGCCCGGCGATATGGGCCAGCTCCTCCTGGGACAGCGCGGAGAACACCACGAGATCGTCCAGCCGGTTGAGGAACTCGGGCTTGAACGACGCCCGTACGACGTCCAGCACCTGCCGTTTCTTCTCCTCGGGCTTGGTCAGCGGGTCGACGAGGTACTGGCTGCCGAGGTTCGACGTCAGGATCAGGATGGTGTTGCGGAAGTCCACCGTCCGCCCCTGGCCGTCGGTGAGCCGCCCGTCGTCCAGCACCTGGAGCAGGACGTCGAAGACCTCGGGGTGGGCCTTCTCGACCTCGTCGAGCAGCACCACGCTGTACGGGCGCCTGCGCACCGCCTCGGTGAGCTGGCCGCCCTCCTCGTAACCGACGTAGCCGGGAGGCGCGCCGACCAGGCGGGACACCGAGTGCTTCTCGCCGTACTCGCTCATGTCGATACGGACCATGGCGCGCTCGTCGTCGAAGAGGAAGTCGGCCAGCGCCTTGGCGAGCTCGGTCTTGCCGACACCCGTCGGGCCGAGGAAGAGGAAGGACCCGGTCGGCCGGTCCGGGTCGGCGATGCCGGCGCGGGTACGGCGTACGGCGTGCGAGACGGCCTGCACGGCTTCGGTCTGGCCGATCAGCCGCTTGCCGAGCTCCTCCTCCATACGCAGCAGCTTCTGCGTCTCGCCCTCCAGCAGGCGGCCGGCGGGAATCCCGGTCCAGGAGCCGACCACATCGGCGATGTCGTCGGAGCCGACCTCCTCCTTGACCATGGTGTCCTTCGCGGCTTCCTGTTCGGCCTCGGCGGCCTCCTCCAGTTCCTGCTCCAGACCCGGGATCTCCCCGTAGAGCAGCTTGGACGCGGTGTCGAAGTCGCCGTCGCGCTGGGCGCGCTCGGCCTGACCGTGGAGCCCGTCCAGCCGCTCCTTCAGCTCACCGACGCGGTTGAGGCCCTGCTTCTCCTTCTCCCAGCGGGCGGTGAGCCCGCGCAGCTCCTCCTCACGGTCGGCGAGGTCGCGGCGCAGCTTGTCCAGACGCTGCTTGCTCGCGGCATCGGACTCGTTCTTGAGGGCCAGTTCCTCCATCCGGAGCCGGTCCACCGAGCGCTGCAGCTCGTCGATCTCCAGCGGAGAGGAGTCGATCTCCATCCGCAGCCGGGAAGCGGCCTCGTCGACCAGGTCGATCGCCTTGTCCGGAAGGAAGCGCGAGGTGATGTAGCGGTCGGAGAGGGTCGCGGCCGCCACCAGCGCCGAGTCCGCGATCTGCACCTTGTGGTGCGCCTCGTACCGCCCCTTGAGGCCACGCAGGATGGCGATGGTGTCCTCGACCGACGGCTCGGCCACCAGCACCTGCTGGAAACGCCGCTCCAGGGCGGGGTCCTTCTCGATCCGCTCGCGGTATTCGTCGAGGGTGGTCGCGCCGACCATCCGCAGCTCACCGCGGGCGAGCATCGGCTTGAGCATGTTGCCCGCGTCCATCGCGGAGTCGCCGCCCGCTCCCGCGCCGACGACGGTGTGCAGCTCGTCGATGAAGGTGATGACCTGGCCGTCGCTCTCCTTGATCTCGGAGAGCACGGTCTTCAGCCGCTCCTCGAACTCACCGCGGTACTTGGCACCGGCCACCATGGCGCTGAGGTCCAGCGAGACCAGCCGCTTGTTCTTGAGGCTCTCCGGCACATCGCCCTTGACGATCCGCTGGGCCAGCCCCTCCACCACCGCGGTCTTGCCGACGCCCGGCTCGCCGATGAGCACCGGGTTGTTCTTGGTGCGCCGGGACAGCACCTGCACCACCCGGCGGATCTCCTGGTCCCGCCCGATGACCGGGTCGAGCTTGCCCTCGCGTGCGGCGGCGGTGAAGTCGGTACCGAACTTCTCCAGCGCCTTGTACTGACCCTCGGGGTCGGGTGTGGTCACCCGTCGCCCTCCCCTGCTCGTCTCGAACGCTGCCAGCAGCTTCTTCGCTCCGGCACCCTGCTCCGTCAACAGCTCACCGGCCTGGCCGCCCTTGGCCGCGATCCCGATCAGCAGATGCTCGGTGGAGATGAACTCGTCGCCCAGCTCCTTGGCGCGCTGCGAGGCGTCGGCGATGACCGCGAGCACCTCACGGTTCGGCTGGGGCGGTGCCACGGTGGACCCGGTGACGCGGGGCAGTGCTCCCAGCAACCGCTCGGCGCCGGACCGCACAGCTGCCTGATCGGCGTCGACAGCCGTCAGCAGATCGACGATGTTCTCGTTGTCCTGCCCCTCCAGCAGCGCCAGGAGCAGATGTGCGGTCGTCAGATCGGGGTTCTGGTCGGATACGGCCCGGCTGTTCGCCGCGTTGATCGCGTCCCGGCTCTTGTTGGTCAGCTCGGCGTCCACGTGTGCGCTCTCCTCCTTGCAGGGCAGTGTGACAGCAATGACTCAGTCAGCGTACACAAAGTTGAGTCTATTCCACTCAACCTAAGAATGGCAGCTTCACCGGTAGGTTCGCGCACATGGCCATTGACCCACGAAACCCCGATGCGACCTACCTGAGCTTCTGGCGTGAGTACCACCTCTGCACCCTGACCACCCTCCGCGCCGACGGCAGCCCCCATGTGGTGCCCGTCGGGGTGACCTGGGAGCCGGCGGCCGGGATCGCCCGGATCATCACCAACAAGGCGTCCAGGAAGGTCGCCAACATCCTGGCCGGCGGCCCGGAAGGGGCCCGGGTCGCTGTCTGCCAGGTGGCCACACGCCGCTGGGCGACGCTGGAGGGGCGTGCGGTGGTCCGCAGGGAGCCGGAGCTCATCGCCGACGCGGTGCGCCGCTACGCGGAGCGCTACGAGCGCACCCCCGCCTTCAACCCGGACCGGGTGCTGATCGAGATCTCCGTCGACCGGGCGCTCGGCCGCGGCTGATCCCCGGCATCCTCGCGCCGGGGATCCTCACCGGGCACCCACGGGGTTTCCCCATCAGGGTTCCGGCGCCGGAACAGCACAACGGCGCCACCGTGTTCAGGTCACGGTGGCGCCGTTGTGTGGGGGAAGCGCCTGAGCGATCTTTTACGACGGGGGAATCGCGTCAGGCACTGCGGGGGATGGCTGTATTCGGGTCGGCCTCGATCAGTTCGTGATCGCGCCGGTCCAGGTTGACGAAGACCATGCCGTAACGGATGGCACAGCGGACGGGCTGCGGGGCACCCCGGGGCCTGCGAAGACACCGGTACGCGCGAACGTCTTCATCCTCTTCGCGTACGACGACGATCGGCTCACCGAACAGGGTGACCATCAACGAGTCACCACGGTGCGGAATCGCCGTGACGAGGTCGATGAAATGCCACCCGGAGCGGTAGGCGACGGCCATCTCGCGCTGGAAGACTCTGTCGTCGGGGGGGACGGTCATGCCGGCACCGAGGCCGGGGCACTGTCCCAGCCGCTGTCCGTGGGCGGAGATGCTGCCTGAACGCTGTCCCGGCCACTGTCCGCATGGACCAGGTCCCAGCCACTGTCCGCACCGATCGCACGAACGTGCGGGTCCCCGGCGAGCTTCGCCCCGCCCACAGCACCGAAAGCCAGAGCCACGGAGAAAGCAGTGGCAAGCGCCGAGCGAAGCAATATCTTGTACATAGTCAGCTTCGTCCTCACTTGATGGTGTCTTCTCCCCCGCATCACAAGACGATGTCTCATTCCGGCACGTCAGCGCTACACGGACGATGCATCATGTTCTTGCACGTTCAGGACCCTGGGGGGTGGAGATTTGCCGAATAACGTCACACAACCGACACACCCTCACGCCGTAACGGACTTGTGCGACGACGGGGCACGGCTTTACGCCAGCGCATTGCGCACCGGCCACGTCACTCGCGTCGAGGTGGAATCCGCCCCGTGCCTGGTGGAACTGGGTCTTCTCCACCCCGATCCCGACGACGGGAACCGGCTTCGCCCAGTTCCGCCTGCCGTCGCACTTGCCCAGCAACTGCACCCCATCGAGCGTGAGATCCAGGACCGCAGACGCCTCTCCGTTCAACTGGCCGACTCTTTTGAGCCGTTCCTGGCCATCAGCGCCCAAGCGCCCGCGAGTACGCACGCGATCACCGTGCTGGAGGGCTTCGACCGGATCAACGCGGCGCTGAACCTCGCCACGGCAGAGTGCCGGACCGAGATGCTGACCGTCCAGCCCGGGGGCGGCCGGAGCGAGCACGCCCTCAGCCAGGCCCTGGAGCGGGACAGGCCGCTGATCGACCGCGGTCTGAGCATCCGGACGCTCTACCAGCACACCGTCAGACACAGCCGGGGAACTCTCGCATACGCGGACCGGATCTCAGGGGGAAAGGCCGAGATCCGTACCCTCGAAGAGCTGATCGAGCGTCTGATCATCTTCGACCGCACGGTCGCCTTCATCCCTGCGCGGGACGACCGCAGAGTGGCTCTGGAACTCCGCCACCCCGGACTGGTCGAGTACCTCATCAAGGTCTTCGAGCAGCTCTGGCGCCGCGCCACTCCGCTGCTCGACGAGATCCCGTACAACCCCACACCGGACGGGGTGTCCGGCGTTCAGCGCTCCATCGCCCAGCTGCTGATCGAGGGCCATGTCGACGAGGCGATCGCCCGGCGTCTGGGAATGAACGTGCGGACCTGCCGCGCCCATGTCGCCAAACTGTCCGCTGCGCTCGGCAGCAACAGCCGGGCGCAGCTCGGCTATCTGATCTCGCAGTCCGGCATCCTGGAACAGCGCAACTGAGCCGTTTCCCCGCCCGAAGAGATCCTCGTGGTGCTTCCGCACCGCCATGCCACCGTTTCACGGACATTGATTGTGGTCCGTCCCGGGCCGTACGAACACCCTCAGGTTGCGGCCCTGCAACTTGATGAGGGGGCACGCCCGCGACGGGCGAGCCAGTATCCGGGGAGGAGGCACAGATGGCAGAGACGCAGCACACCCACGATGTGGAAGAGCTGTGCAAGACCGGCAGCCGGATATACGCGGAGGCGCTGAAGCAGGGAGGTGTCAGCCGCCGGGCAGCCGGTGCGGCGCCCTGCCTCATCGACCTGGGACTTCTTCACCCGGACCCCGACAGCCTGGACCAGCTGCTCCCCACACCGCCCACACTCGCTCTGCACGCGATACTCAGGGACATCGAGGCCGAGATCCACACACGCCGTTCACGGGAAGTGCGGATCGCGGAGACCCTGGAGCGATTCACGGCACCAGGGACACCGGCCATTAGCGGCAGCACACCCGGCGTCGTGGTGCTCGAGGGTTTCCCGCGCATCAACACCGCGATCAACCGTGCCAACAACGACTGCCGCACGGAGGTGCGGTGCATACAACCCGGGCCGCGCCGCGAGAGCGAACTGCAGGACGCTCTCAGGCGGGGCCAGTTGCTGTCCGAGCGGGGAGCCCACACCCGCACCCTCTATCAGCGGGCGTCGCTCCACAGCCCCGGACTTCTCAACTATCTCCGCCAGATGGGCGACTCCATCGAGATCCGGACCCTGGACGACATCCCCGAGCGCCTGGTCATCTTCGATCACACCGTGGCGTTCATCCCGGCGAGTCCCGACCGCACCATCGCCCTGGAGTTACGGCACCCCGCGCTGGTCGGATACCTCGTGACGGTCTTCGACCGGTTCTGGCGGCAGGGCCGGCCCATGAAGGAGTCGGCTCCCCCCGTGCCGGCCGCAGGGGTGTCCGAGCGGCAGTACGCCATTGCCCGGCTGCTCGGTGAGGGGCACGCCGACGAAGCCGTGGCCAGACGGCTCGGGATCAGCGTGCGCACCTGCCGTACGCACATCGCACATCTCTCAGCGGTGCTCGGCACCACGAACCGGGTGCAGTTGGGCGTACGGATCGCGCAGTCCGGGATGCTCAAGAGCCCGGAAGCCCACCGGACGGAGCCGCTCACACTCGCCCGGGACGATGCCGACACCGGTTCCCCGGCGGTGACTCCGGGAGCGCACATCTCCCCGGAGCGCAAGGACTGATGTGCCGGACGGCCGCGGTCCGTCGCGGCATGGCTGAGGGCCGCCACCCGGCCGGGTGGCGGCCCTCACTCAGCCCGCTCGCTGCCGCTCAGTCGGACGACCGCTTGGGCCGCCACACGACGAGCGCGCTGGTCTGCCGGACATCCTCGTACGGGACCAGGTCGCGGCGGTACGAGGCATGGACCTGAGCCTCGCGCTGCTGCATCGCCACCGCGGCTCCGTCCACCGCCGCCGAGAGCTCGGCGACCCGGGCCTGGAGCGCGGCGACCTGGTGTTCCAGCTCGATGATGCGCTTGATGCCGGCGAGGTTGATGCCCTCGTCCTGGGACAACTGCTGCACCGTACGGAGCAGTTGGATGTCCTGGGCCGAATACCGCCGGCCACGGCCGGCGGTGCGGCCCGGGCAGACCAGGCCAAGCCGGTCGTACTGCCGCAGGGTCTGCGGGTGCAGACCCGAGAGCTGAGCGGCCACCGAGATGACGTACACGGGTGTCTCGTCGGTGAGTTCGTAGCCCATGGGATTGTCGCGGTGTCGCCGGCCGTTCATCTCATGCTCCCTTCGCGGCCTTGAACAGCTCCGCCCGCGGGTCCTCACCCGCGGTCGCCTCACGATAGGTCTCCAGCGACTCACGTGCCGTGTCGCTGAGGTCCTGCGGCACCGTCACCTCGACGGTGACGAGCAGGTCCCCGCGGCTGCCGTCCTTGCGTACGGCGCCCTTGCCGCGCGCGCGCATCGTACGGCCGTTGGGCGTGCCCGCGGGCAGTTTCAAGGTGACCGGGGGTCCCCCGAGCGTCGGGACCTTCACCTCGCCGCCGAGTGCCGCCTCCGCGAAGGTGACGGGCACCGCGATGGTGAGGTTGTCGCCCTTGCGGCCGAAAACCGGGTGGGCGTCCACGTGGACGACGACGTACAGGTCTCCCGCAGGGCCGCCCTGTTCGCCGGGGGTGCCCTTGCCGCGGAGGCGGATCCGCTGGTTGTCGGCCACCCCGGCCGGGATCCGGACCTGCATGGTCCGGGACGACTTGGCACGCCCCGATCCCTTGCAGACGTCACAGGGGTCCTGGGCGATGAGCCCACGGCCCTTGCAGTCCACACAGGGGTCGGTGAGCGAGAAGCCGCCACCGCTGCCGCGCGAGACCTGGCCGGTCCCGACACAGGTCGGGCACACCCTGGGGGTGCCGTTCTTGTCGCCGGTTCCCGAACACGCCTTGCAGGGTGCCTGGCTGGACATCCGCAGCGGGACCGTGGCCCCGTCGACCGCCTCGGTGAAGCTGAGCGTCACCTCGGACTCGATGTCCTGGCCACGGCGTGGCTGGGTGCGGGTGGTACCGGGGCCGCCCCGGTTGAACAGACCGCCGAACACGTCCCCGAGTCCGCCGCCGAAGCCGCCGGCGCCACCCTGCTGTCCGCCCTGGGCGCCCCCGAAGAGGTCGCCCAGGTCGAAGTTGAAGGAGCCGCCGCCGGCACCCGGGCCCGGCCGGAAGCCGCCGTTGCCGAAGAGAGCACGCGCTTCGTCGTACTCCTTGCGCTTCTTCGGGTCCCCGAGGACGTCATTCGCCTCGGAGACCTCCTTGAAGCGCCCCTCGGCCTTGGCGTCGCTCTTGTTGGCGTCCGGATGGAACTCGCGGGCGAGTTTCCGGTACGCCTTCTTGATCTCGGCTTCTGTGGCGTCCTTCGGGACGCCGAGAACCTTGTAGTAGTCCTTCTCGACGAAGTCCTTGGTGCTCATCCCCGACGTCCCTCCTTCCGGCTACTGCTGACCCTCGTCCGGGCCACCGTCGTCCTCGTCCGAGGCCTCGTCCGCCTTGGCGGCCTGGGCACCGGGCTGGGGTTCGGCCACCGCCACCCGCGCGGGGCGGATGGTGCGCTCGCCGAACCGGTACCCGGGCTGCAGAATCGCCACGCACGTGTCTTCGGTGATGTCCGGCGCATACGAGTGCATCAGCGCTTCATGGATCGTCGGGTCGAAGGGCTCGCCCTCCTTGCCGAACTGCTGAAGCCCCATCTTCGCTGCGACCGTCTCCAGCGATTCGGCCACCGACTTGAAGCCGCCGACCAGCTCGCCGTGTTCACGGGCCCGGCCGATGTCGTCGAGGGTCGGGAGGAGTTCGGACAGGAGAGTCGCCACGGCGACCTCCTTGACCTGAACCCGGTCCCGCTCCACCCGGCGGCGGTAGTTCTGGTACTCGGCCTGCAGGCGCTGGAGGTCCGCGGTGCGCTCGGAGAGAGCCGTGCGTACCTGGTCCAGCTGGGCAATGAGCGCCGTGTCCTGATCGCTCTGCTGTGCGTCCCCTGCCGGGGCCGCCGGGCCCGGCTCCTTGTCGGAGCCGGACCCGGCGGCCTGCGGCGCGGCGTCGTCGGAGGTCGCGCCGGAGGGGACGTCGGGCTTCTCCTCGAAACCCGGAGTCTCCTCCGTCATGCGGCGCCTCCCTGACGGCCGGCGTCCTTCTCGTCGTCCACGATCTCGGCGTCGACGACATCGTCGCCGGCGTCGGCGGACTGAGCCTGGTCACCCTCGGCACCCGGGGCACCGCCCGCGGCGGCAGCACCCTCGGCGTTGGCGTACATCGCCTGGCCGAGCTTCTGGGAGACGGCGGCAACCTTCTCGGTCGCCGTGCGGATCTCGGCGGTGTCCTCACCCTTGAGCTTTTCCTTCAGCTCGGTGAGGGCCTCCTCGACCTCGGTCTTGACGTCGCCCGGGACCTTGTCCTCGTTGTCCTTGAGGAACTTCTCGGTCTGGTAGACGAGCTGCTCGCCCTGGTTGCGGGACTCGGCGGCCTCGCGGCGCTTGTGGTCCTCGTCCGCGTACTGCTCGGCCTCTTCGCGCATCCGGTTGACCTCGTCCTTCGGCAGCGAGGAGCCACCGGTGACGGTCATCTTCTGCTCCTTGCCGGTGCCGAGGTCCTTGGCAGCGACGTGCATGATGCCGTTCGCGTCGATGTCGAATGCGACCTCGATCTGCGGGACACCGCGCGGGGCCGGCGGCAGGCCGGTCAGCTCGAACATTCCGAGCTTCTTGTTGTACGCCGCGATCTCGCGCTCACCCTGGTAGACCTGGATCTGCACGGACGGCTGGTTGTCCTCGGCCGTCGTGAAGATCTCGGAGCGCTTGGTCGGGATGGTCGTGTTGCGCTCGATGAGCTTCGTCATGATGCCGCCCTTGGTTTCGATACCGAGGGACAGCGGGGTGACGTCGAGCAGCAGGACGTCCTTGACCTCGCCCTTGAGGACACCGGCCTGGAGCGAGGCGCCGATGGCGACGACCTCGTCCGGGTTCACACCCTTGTTGGCGTCCTGGCCACCGGTGAGCTCCTTGACGAGCTCGGCGACGGCCGGCATACGGGTCGAGCCACCGACGAGAACGACGTGGTCGATCTCGGAGAGCTGGATGCCCGCGTCCTTGATGACGTTGTGGAACGGGTTCTTGCAGCGCTCGAGCAGATCGGCGGTGAGCTGCTGGAACTGGGCTCGGGTGAGCTTCTCGTCCAGGTGCAGCGGACCCTCGGCCGACGCCGTGATGTACGGCAGGTTGATCGTGGTCTCGGTCGAGGACGACAGCTCGATCTTCGCCTTCTCCGCGGCCTCGCGGAGACGCTGGAGAGCCATCTTGTCCTTGGCCAGGTCCACGCCGTGGCCGTTGGCGAACTGCTTCACCAGGTAGTCGACGACACGCTGGTCCCAGTCGTCACCACCGAGGTGGTTGTCACCGTTGGTGGCCTTCACCTCGACGACGCCGTCACCGATCTCGAGCAGCGACACGTCGAAGGTGCCGCCACCGAGGTCGAAGACCAGGATGGTCTGGTCGTCCTTGTCGAGGCCGTACGCCAGGGCGGCGGCGGTGGGCTCGTTGACGATACGCAGGACGTTCAGGCCCGCGATCTCGCCGGCCTCCTTCGTCGCCTGACGCTCGGAGTCGTTGAAGTACGCCGGGACGGTGATCACCGCGTCGGTGACCTTCTCGCCCAGGTAGGACTCGGCGTCCCGCTTCAGCTTCTGCAGGATGAAGGCGCTCATCTGCTGCGGGTTGAAGTTCTTGCCGTCCAGGTCGATCTTCCAGTCGGTGCCCATGTGGCGCTTGACCGACCGGATGGTCCTGTCGACGTTGGTTACTGCCTGGCGCTTCGCGACCTCGCCGACGAGCACCTCGCCGTTCTTGGCGAAGGCGACGACGGACGGCGTGGTCCTGGCGCCTTCGGCGTTGGTGATGACGGTGGGCTCGCCGCCTTCGAGAACGCTGACGACGGAGTTAGTCGTGCCCAGGTCGATGCCGACCGCACGTGCCATGGTGATTCCTCCAGCTGACTTGAGTGGAACTGGCTCAAGAGTGCATGAAGGATTTCGTCCAGTCAAATGACCTGAGTCGAGGCGACTCAACTTTTATCCAGGTCTTATGCGCAGCCTCGCACGGGACGGGCAACACGGGGCAGCGGAGTGGCCGCAATGCCCGATAGTTTCACATATTTACGTTTTACTGCGGACCGTCACCACCCGTACCGCTGTGCCCGGCTGCGCCCCCGCGTCTGCCCACTGTGTCAAAGGACGGTCGTCCCATGCTGTTCGCCCCCCGCGCCGGAAGACCCCGCTCCGTAAGACCCCCTTCCGGGCGGTCCGTCCTGGCCGCCGGCGCCGCCGGCGCCCTCGCCGTCGTCGTCGCCCTGGTCACCGCGGCGGCACCCGGAGCGGGAGCGGACGGGCGGCGGCAGGCCCCGGCGCCGAAGCCTCCGGAGATCAGTCTCGACGACACGCTGCACCAGCTGACGTTCACGCCCGGCGGCGGCACCGCTGTCGCCTCGTACACCTACCGCATCGGCAACGGATCACCGGCGTACCGGGCCGGCGCGGCGGCCGACGGTTCGCTGACCGTGTCGGTGCCCGCCACCCTCGACGACATCGGCCGGCAGCCCGTGACGGTCCGCGCCGACGACGCATCCGGGCACAGCTCCACCACCGTCACCGGCACCTTCTCCTTCATCAACCGCAACCCCGGCAGCGCCGACTACCAGGTGCGGCGGGTCGAGGCCGAGGCGCTGCTGCCCACCGGGACCGCGCAGACCACAGCCGTCCGGCAGACCAACTGCTGCGGCGGCAACCGGTTCTCCGGAGGCAGCCAGGCCTGGTTCAGGGCCACGAGGACCGGCGACACCTACACCCTGCCGTTCGATGTCACCACGGCGGCCGACTACGCCGTCGTGCTCAAACAGACCCGCGGACCCGACTACGGCACGGTCTCGTACGCCATCGACAGCAGAAGGACCGGGACCGTCCAGGACGGCTACGCGCCCACCGTCTCCACCCGCCCGGTGTCACTCGGCGAACTCGGCCTGACCCGGGGCATCCACTGGCTCACGCTGACCGTCGAGGGCAGGAATCCCGCCGCGTCGGGGCGCTACGCGGGCCTGGACTACCTGGAACTCACCCCGCTGCTCCAGCACGAGGCCGAACATCTGCTGCCCGCCGGCCGCTCCGCCACCCTGCCGCTCGCCCGGGAGCCGGGAGCGCTGTGGTCGGGCGGCGCGCAGGTGGCGTTCACCGGCCGCAGGCCCGGAGACCACTTCGCGCTCGGCTTCGACGCGCCCGCCGACGGCTGGTACGCCCTGGGCACCGAGCAGTCCACGGGACCGCAGTACGGAAGGGTGTCGTTCGCCGTGGACGGCGAGGCGGCGGGCACTCCGTTCGACGCCTACCGGAAGACCGCCGCCACCCGGGCCGCCGACCTCGGCATCAGATATCTGACCGGTGGCCGGCACACCATGACCTTCGCTGCCGCCGGCCGCCGGGCTCCGTCACCGCGCTACCGGATCGGGGTCGACCTCATCAAGGTGTTCCCGCTGACCGGGAGTTACGAGGCCGAACTGGTCACCAGCGCGTCGACGGGACGCAGCAGCGTGCAGCGCAACTGCTGTGGCCCGATGTGGTCCGGCGGCCACCAGCGGCTGGTCCGCGCCCTCCGCCCCGGCGACCACGCCGAGTTCACCTTCGCCGTCCCGCTGGACGGCCCGTATTCGCTGAACGCGGTGATGACCCGTCGGCCCGAGTACGGCGGGGTGGTCTTCGCCATCGACGGCAGGCCGGCGGGGCGCTTCGACGGCCGCACCCACGAGACCACGACCCGGCCGGTGCATCTCGGCACCCGTGACTTCACCGAAGGGCTGCACACCCTGACCGTCACCCGGACGGACGGCGCCGGTCCGGCCGCCGGGCACGCCTTCGGAGTCGACCGCATCGACGTGTACCCCGAGGACGAGAAGGCGTCCGAACGTGCTGCACACCCGCGATTTTGATCGTTATCCGTTACCCACGGACGCACTGCGGCGTTGAAGGGGCATCGAGGCCGCGTTCGCTGCGGCTGACCCCGATGTTCCACAGTTCCAAAGCTCCAAGGAGAACGTAATGTCGCGTATCGCGAAGGCCGCCGCCGTACTCGCGGGCACCGGTGCCGTGCTGGCCGGCTCCGCCGGTCTTGCCATGGCCGACTCCGGTGCCCAGGGTGCCGCCATCGGTTCCCCCGGTGTGGCGTCGGGCAACGTCGTCCAGGTCCCGATCCACATCCCGGTCAACGTCTGCGGCAACACCGTGAACGTCATCGGCCTGCTGAACCCGGCCGCCGGCAACACCTGCATCAACGCCGACGACCACGGCCACAAGCGCCACGACGGCAACGACGACAGCCGCAACGGCGGGCACAAGAAGAGCCACGACGACAGCCGCAACGGCGCCTACGGCAGCTGAGCACCCCACCGGGCACGGCTCGGAACAGCGGGATCACCGTCCCGTATCCCTGCGGCCATCCCCTTCCGGGGGTGGCCGCAGGTGTGTGTACGGCCCGAGGGCTGCCCCGTGATCCCCGCCGGGTCGGCCGCCCGGGATCACGGACGGCCCTTACTCGTAACGGTAGATCCCCTGATGGCTCATCAGCGCCGAAGGCCTGACGTTCCACGGCGGCATCGGCTCGTCGAGGCTGTACACCCGGCCGCTCTGCCGGTCCCCGGCCGGCAGCTTCCTCCTCGGCTCGAAGCCGGCCCGCGGATGGGCCTTCTGCCAGCGGTCCCAGACCAGGTCGACGAAGGAATGGTGCAACCAGAAGACCGGGTCGTTGGGGGACGTGGCGGAGTTCATCAGCCCTCCCACCCAGCGGTGCACCAGGTTGTGGTTGCGCCATCGGGGACCGCCGCCCACCGACCAGCCCTCGAAGACGTTACGGAACCCCCCGGACACCGTGGAGTCCCACGGGGACGCGTCGTACACCGGCTGCTTCAGCGCGAGGTCCAGATCGGCCCCGGTGGGCAGTGCGACCGGGTCGGCCGGGCGGCCGAAATTGCGGGTGAGGAACGGCTCGTCCGTCACTCCGACGCTGATGTCCCAGTGCCCGCCGCGGTACGCGAAGGGACCGGTCATCACCTGCTGATCCTCCCGGCGGCCGTTCCCGCCGAGGAAGTCGTCGGACCAGAGCGAGGCAGCCGGGGTGTTGTCCACCGTCCAGTCCCAGTACGGAACCGTGACCCCGGGTGCGACGGCCTGCAGGGCGCGCTCGAACTCCAGGACGAAACGGCGGTGCCAGGGGAAGAAGGTGGGTGCCATATGGGCGACCCGGGGCCCTCGTGAGCCGTCCGGAACGTAGTACTCGCCATGCATCCGGACGAATGCGTCGTACCGTCCCGAACGCTTGAGTTCGATGACCGCGCCGACGAACCGCCGCCGCTCGGCCGCGGTGAGATGCTTCTGATTCTTGCGGGTGTACACAGCTGAGCGATCTCCCCCGTCAGAGCTGTCGCATGGATGCCGGCGAGAGCTGGGCGCCGCCCAGTTCGTCGACCGCGCCGCGCGCGGCGGCGAGCGGCGTCGGATACGACCGGTAGTGATCCACCATGCTGAGGTAACTGCCGTCGGCCCGCCGCATCATGTGCAGCGGCCTGCCGTCGACCATGATCTCGGTGTACCCGGCGGTGGCACCGCCGTGGATGCGCCGGCCCCGGTACATCTCGTCGAAGGTGTTCCGCAGCCTCCGGGCCGGGGCCTGCACGCCGCCTTCGTCCGCCGTCACCACGGGCACGAGCGCTCCCGCCGTGCCACCCACGACCCCCACCGCGAAGAGCGCCCTCAGCACCTCACGACGGGGCACGCACCCCCGCCACCGCGCTCTGCTCCAGTTCTGTGTGGACGCTTTCATGCCCGGCTCCCTCCGATTCGGCCCGCTGCGCGGCACTTCCCGTCGCACGTGGTGCACGACCGACCGCGCCTCGACGGAGACAACGACGGCACAACGAAACAGTTCTTCAGACAAGAGCCACGCAGCGGAGCGGCCGGCCGGCTCCGGTCCCGTGCGTTCCCCCGGGGACACACGGATGCAGCACCCGCCCCGGACGCGCTGTCAGCGGGTGGCGCCCGGCCCTTGGACCGTACGGGCCAATGCGCTCACCCCCGGGTGGGAACTTCGTCCCGGCCGTGCGGGCGCGACGACCGGGCCCCGGCGAATGGGCCACGATGACCGCCGGAGCTACCGGATACAGGGGAGTTGGTCGGCCTATGGGTGTCCCGGCGCAGTCCGCCGTGCAGCACACGGTCCAGCCGCCGGGTGCGAACCCGGCCGATCCGTCGTTCTGGCAGCTCCCGCACTCCGCACGGCTGGAGGCGTTCGCCGCCCTCCGGGCACTGGAGCGCCCCGGGTACTTCGTCGAGCGCGCGGCCACCTGGCGCCGCCCGGAACGGGGCTTCTACGCACTGGTCAGGCACGCGGACGTGGTCCAGGCGAGCCGGCTGTCACAAGTGTTCGTCAGCGCGCCCGGGGTGACCACTCCGGAGCCGGCCGGCTGGGTCCGCTTCCTGTTCGGCGATTCCATGGTCAACATGGACGCGCCGCACCACACCCAGCTGCGCCGGGTGGTCTCCAGGGCCTTCACACCACGGCTGCTGGCCGCAGCGGAGGAGGACATCCGCCGGGTCGCCTCATGCGTCGTGGACGACATGATCGAGCAGCGGCCCGGTGAGTTCGTGGCGTCGGTCGCCTCCCGGATGCCGTTCGAGGTCATCTGCAACCTGATGGGCATCCCCGAGCACTACCGTCCCGAGATCGCCGGCCGGGTCGACCACGCCTCGGAGAACGTGGGTGTCGACCGCCCGCTCCGTGCCCGGCTGCGGGTACCCGGCAGGGGGCTGCGGGCACTGGCACGGATGCAGATGATGATGGCGTCGCTGGCCCGCGAACGCCGCAGCCGGCCCACCGACGACCTCATCTCCGCGCTGGTACGCGCGGACGTCGACGGCCAGGCACTCGACGTCCGCCAGCTCGGCGCGTTCTTCTCGCTGCTGATGGTCGCGGGGGTGGAGACCACCCGCAACGCCATCACCCACGCGCTGACCCTGCTGACCGACAACCCGGATCAACGCGCCCTGCTCGAAGCGGACTTCGACCGGTACGCGGACGGCGCCGTCGACGAGGTGGTACGCCACTCGACGCCGATCATCCAGTTCCGCAGGACCGTGCTGACGGAGCACTCACTGGGCGGACGCCGCTTCCTCCCCGGGGACAAGGTGGTCCTCTACTACGCGTCCGCCAATCGTGACGAGTCGGTCTTCACCGACCCGGACGTCTTCGACATCACGCGCAACCCCAACCCGCACCTGGGATACGGGGGCGGGGGCCCGCACTTCTGCCTCGGTGCGCATCTCGCCCGCCAGGAGATCAAAGCGCTCTTCCGTGAACTGCTGAGCCGTCCACGGGCCCTGCGTGCGGTGGGACCGCCCGATCTGGCGCATTCGAACTTCGACAACCGGGTGCGCGCGCTGCCGTTCGCCTTCGAGCCGCCGGTCTCATGACCCCGCGCTGACGGCGGGGCGCTCAGGGGCAGGCGAGCCGGGAGCCCTTGACGGGCAGGAACCCGTTGCGGCCCCCGCTGGTCCGGTGCTCCGCGGGCGTCGCCACGACGGTCAGCAGGGACCGGTCGCTTCGCACCGCCCGGAAGACCTCGGCGGACTTCGCCGGGTCCCAGGCGATGGTCGTGCCGACGCCCTTGAGCGGGACGTAACCCTTGACCGGGACGGTGGCGAATTCGAGCGAGTCGAGGCCGATGTTCCGCAGCTCCCCGGCCAGTGTCAGCGTGTCCTTGACCGTGAAGGCGCGCTCGGCCGGGACCGCGGGCAGCAGCGCCGCGGCCAGCACCGCCATCCGGGCCGGGCTGCGCAGCGTTCCGTCGCCGGAGATCTGCTTGACGAACGAGACGATGTACTTCTGCTGCCGCTGGATGCGCCCGAAGTCCGCGAGAGTGTCCACATGGCGTGAACGCGCGTACTGCAGCGACTCCCCGCCGCCCAGATGGCTGGTCCCGGCCGGCAGGACCAGGGCGGTGGCCGTGTCCTTGAGCGGGCGGTCGGTGCAGACGTCGAGACCGCCCAGTCCGTCGACGGTCTTCATGAACCGTGCGAAGTCCACGGGCAGGAACCGGTCGATGCGGACGCCGGTCATCTTCTGCACCGTCCGCATGGTGAGCGGGGCACCGCCCTCCGCGTAGGCCGCGTTGAGCTTCGCCGCGCGGCTCTTGTGCGTCCTGCCCTTCGTGTCGGTGTACGCGGGAATGGTGGCGAGGGAATCGCGTGGCAGGCTCACCACGCTGACGCGGCGTCGGTTCTGCGCGACATGGACCAGCATCATGGTGTCCGTGCAGCCGCAGGCTCTTCCCCCCAGGTGATACCGGGCCTTCTGCTGAGGGGTGATGGTGTCCCGGGTGTCGAGGCCGACGAGCAGCACATTCATCCCGGCACCCGCGGGGGAGCCGCCCGCACCCATCACGGCCTGGCTCCTGCTCGCCGCACCGCCGCCGTGGCCCGTGCCGGGAACGGACATCCGGTGACCGGCCTCGAACACCCCGAGGGCGACCACCGCGGTGAGCGCGGTGGTCGCCAGGGCCCCCCGGGGAAGCCGCCGCATCCGGCCGGCCTGCGCCGGTGATCCGGCCGGCCTCGGTGACGCCGGTGCTTTCGGTGAACTCGGTGGGTTGAAGAATTCAGTCATCTGCCGTGCACCTCCCGAAGACTGGCGGTCAGCGGGAGAACCGTATTCTTTTATGCCCATCGGTCCCGGTACCGACTCGGCGATCCTTCCGTTCCCGTACTCCTCCCGGCTCACATGTCCCCGGCTCTTCTCCGCCGTACGGGAATGCGGGTCAGATCTGCCAGACCGCCGTACGGCCTCCGGCATTCGCCGCCGCGCTGTAGTGCAGTGACACCGGTTGAGCCGATGAGGGGAGCTCGAACACCAGCCACCCCTCCGCCGAATCCCCGGCCGCCAGTGTCCGCAGCACGAAGGGCGCACCGGTCGTCAGTACACCGCTGCGGACCGGCAGACGCCGGACGCCCGTGCTGTCGATCAGCCAGACGGACCCCGCGGTGGCCGTGTACGCGGCACCGCCGAGATTCACGGCCTTGACCTCGATGCCCAGCCGGCGCAGACCGGCTGCCGGACGCCGCGCGGCCGGCACCGTGATCGCCGGGTCGACGACCGCGTCCGCGGTGACCCTCACGCGCCGGCCGGATCCGTCGCCGTACAGATCGGCCGTGCCGCCGAGCCGCATGTCCCGGCCCGACGGGGCGCTTTCGGCTCCGGGCCCAGGCCTGCCCTTCTCGTTCACCACGGGTGACGTGGCCCGCCGCGCCTTCCCTTGATCGTCATGGACACCCTGACAGGACGTCAGGGCGAGCAGCATTACCGGAAGCACGACCCATTTCAGTCGGTGCACTTGTCCTCCATGGTCCCGACCTTTCGATCATCTGATGTGTTTTCCCTGCTGGTCCGATTGCGTTATCGCACCGTGGCCGGCTCCACCGCGTCGGCCGGAGCCGTCGCCATGGTCGCGGTGGACGACAGTCGCCGGCGTACCCCGCGAACCAGTCGGCCCGCCGTGAAAGTGGCCCCGTAGACAAAGCGCATGGAAGGGCCGAACGAAGGAGCGGCGAGCAGTCCCGCGAAGAACAGTCCCGGATACGACGACTCGAATCCCGCGTTGAGCTCAGGGGACCGGCTGGGGCCGACGGTGCTGAGCGAGTACCGCAGACGGGCGTCGAGCATCTCCAGCCTGCCGAGGTCGGGGCGGAAGCCGGTGGCCGCGATGACATGGTCCGTGTCGACCGTCCGGACCGGGTCCGCGGCGCCGCCCGCGGTAAGGGTCATCCGCACCCGGCCCCCCAGGTCGGTGGCGCTCAGCAGATCGTGCGCCAGGTCCACCGGCACCTGCCGCTCGAAGCGTTCACGAAGCCACCAGGCGCCTGCGGGGCCGAGGGCGGTGGCGGCGATGCGGGCGCGGGTGCTGCCCGGCAGGTGCCTCACCAGCTGCGCGGCCTCGGACCACACCCAGTTGGTCCATCCGGTGCCCAGACCGCTGTGCGGCTCGCGGACCGAACGCAGCAGTCCCCGGCGCAGCGGCTGCGGCGGGGTGTTCCAGTTGAGCCGGCCGGCGCGGGCGACCAGCCGGGGCCGCGCGCCGTGCTCGGCGAGCAGCACCGCGGTCTCCAGGGCGGCCTGCCCCGCGCCGACCACCGTGACGTCCTTGCCGCTGAAGCGGCTCAGATCCTGGTGACCGCTGCTGTGCGAGCAGAGCTCCGCGGGCAGCCCCTTCAGCGCCACCGGCAGGTTGATGAAGGGCATCACGCCGACCGCGAGGGCCACCGTACGGGCGCGGAACCGCTCGCCCTCCGCCGTCTCGATGGAGAACCCCGCGGGGTCGGGGGCGACCCGGGTGACGGTGAGCTCGTCGACCGGAGGGGCCGCCTGCGCGGCGAACCACATCCCGTACTCGGTGAAGGTGCCGATGGCCAGCGGGTTGCCGTGGCTGGGCCGCAGCTCGCGGGCGGCGCAGTAGGTGTCGAGGGTGTGGCGTCCCGAGGGGTCGGAGAGATTGGAGGACCAGGGTTCCGATTTGAGGAACATGCCCTGCGGCATGTGGTCGCGCCACGATGCCATCGGCCTGCCGAGCACCCGGGTCCTCATCCCGGCCGCCGCGGCATGCGAGGCGATGGACAGCCCGTAGGGCCCTGCACCGATCACTGCCAGGTCGTACATGGTTCGGTCCTCGCTCTTTCTCATCTGGACATCGGGGCTCTGTCGAAGGGGTGGGCGGACGGATCGTCGGTCGGGGGGCCCGGGGAGGGGCCGGATGCGGCGGGGACGGCCGCGGACAGTTCGCCGGGCCCGCTCAGCCGGCCGGTCCCCCGGCGCAGCCCCTTGCCGCACCACACCGCTGCCATGGTGAGGAAGGGAGCGATGTCGTCCCTTGCGAACCACGCGTGCTCGACGGGGCCGCGCCGGCCGCCTCCGGGCTTCCCGAAGGGCCAGGGGCGGCCTCCGGACGCCAGTACCGAGAGCAGGGCGTAGTTCTCCGCGACGAACACCCGTCCGGGGCCACCGGAGGGCTGCGGAACCGGACGGTCCGTCAGATGCAGGTGCTGTGCCCTCACGACATCGAGGCCCTGCCGGTCGGTGAAGAGACGGAACTGCGCCCCGGGGCGCGGATTGAAGTCCAGCAGGTGGAAGCTGCCGGTGGCCAGGTCCCGGCGGAAGTCGAGGTCGAGGATGCCGCGGTAGCCGACATGGGCCGCCAGCCGCAGGGCAGCCTGCTGCACCTGCGGATTCGGCTCCCAACGGCCCACCGCGGTAAGCCCGGTCCTGGCAGGCCAGGAGAGCACCTTGCGCCCGGTGCCGCCCATCAGACAGCGGTCCTGATCGGCGAAGTAACCATGGAAGAACCAGTCGTTGTCCGGTCCGTACGGCAGGCAGCGCTGCAGCAGCAGTCTGCTGCCCGCCTCCTCACGCCGCTCGTACAGCCGCACCGCCTCGGACGCCGTGCGCACCAGGGTGGTGCTGCGCAGTCCGGAACCACCGGGGAGCAGCCAGGGCCTGCTCCACTTGGCCACCATGGGCAGCCCCAGCTTCCAGGGCGCGGCCTCGGCCTCCGCGGCGCTTCCCGGGATCACCGTGGGCGGGTGCGGGATGCCGAGCCGCCCGCAGAGACCGGCGAGTTCCGCCTTGTCCGCCACCCGCTCCGGCAGGTCGGTGGGCTGTTCGGGCAGCAGATAGCGCCCCGCGAGACGCGGGGCGATGGCCGCGACATGGATGGCGCTGATGTCATCCATCGGGATCAGTACGGCGCGCTGTCCGATCTGCTCGGAGATCTGAAGCAGCGTCCGGTGGAAGAGGTCCGGTGTGATGCGGCCCTCCGGCCGGATGTGTGACCGGTGCAGATACCGGGACCTGGTGACCGGGCTGTCGGCGGATTCGACGACGGCATGGACCTCGACCCCGGCGCGGCCCAGGGATCTGACGGCGCCGAGGGTGCCGTGGTGCAGGGGGTTCCGGTCGAGTCGGAGAAGCAGGGCCGGCGTCCCGGCGTCGATCGGGGGCATTCACGTCACGTCTTTCACCTGTTTGGAGCTGACTGGGGGTCACGGAATCGCGAATGGCCTACCGCAGCGTGCCCGGGCGGCCCATTAATAGGACTGTTTGGCTAATGGCTGATGACCTAGCCGATTCAGTCGCCTTCAGAAAGAGGAGCCAATGCCTCATCGACGTCGCCGGCTGACAGGCGCCACCATGGGTGCCGTGTCCGCAGGCCTCATCGTGGCCGGTGCGGGCATCGCCTATCCGGCCACGCCGGTCCCTTCCCCTGCCGCGGGCATTCCCTCGGCGCAGTCGCCGGCCGCACAGGTGCCCGTGCCCGGAGCGCCGGCCGCGGGGGCGGCCGCCGGCCAGGCAGCGGCGGCCGCCGCGCAGCCCGCGGTGGGCGCCTTCCTGGACTCCGGCACGATCGGCGTGCAGCGGATGACCGATCTCTCGCGCTGGCTGGGCGGCGCGAAACTGCGGGTCGGCCACACCTACCTGCCGGGTGACACCTGGTCCGGTATCGAGGGCCGGGTCGGCTTTCTGCGCAGCTGGTCCCGGTGGCGGCGCGCCGAGGCCGACCGGATGTTCGTACTCAACGTGCCCATGCAGGAGCACAACGAGGACCGGGTGTCCGACGAAGAGGTCCGCGGGCTCCTCGCGCAGGGCGCCCGGGGCGATTTCGACGAGCACTACCGCAATCTCGCCAGGCGGCTGGTGCGGCTCGGTGTCCCGGACACGGTGATCGTGCTCGGGTGGGAGATGAACGGCACCACGTACACCCACCGCTGCGGCCCCGATCCCGAGGCGTGGAAGACCTACTGGAATCGCATCGTCGCGGCGATGCGCTCCGTCCCCGGGCAGAGCTTCAAGTTCGACTTCACACCCAACCGCGGAGAGGACGCCATCCCCTGGACCCGGTGCTACCCGGGCGACAGCACCGTCGACATCGTCGGCATGGATTCCTACGACCAGCCCCCCGGCACCACGTTCGACGAGCAGGTGAAGGGCCCGTACGGCCTTCAGGCGCAGGTCGACTTCGCCGCCGCGCACAACAAGCAGATCTCCTACCCCGAATGGGGTCTCTTCAGGAACGGCGACGACACCGACTACATGAGCCGCATGCTCGCCTGGTTCGACCAGCACAGGCCGCTCTACCAGACCATCACCGACTACTGCCCGCACGGGGTGTGGCAGTGCGGTGACAACCCCGGTGCCTCGGAGATCTACCGGAGGAGGATCGCCCAGGAGACCGGCGGGACGCCGTCGTCCCGGCCGCCCGAGCCGCCGCCCTCGACCGGCACCGACCCCGGCACGGAGCCGACCGGCCCCGAGCCCGAGCCGTCCGACTCGTACCAGTGGTGCGTTCCCCTTGATCTGGGCGAGTGGCTCGGCCACTGGCAGAAGCCGGAGAGGATCTGCACCCATGTCCCGGTCAGGCTCCGCCACGGGCAGTCGGAGGAGTCGGACGGCTGACGCGTGCGGCGGCCCAGGGCGCTCGGGGAAGCCGGCCGGGCGGGCGGCGGTCCGCGGTGACGGGTTGGTGATCACCGCGGACCGCCGCCCGCCTGCCAGTCGTTCAGCTTCGCACGCCACTGCTGTACCGCGGGCAGCAGCGCGCGGAGCGCCGCGGCACCCCTGTCGCGGGTGGCCAGCTGCGCCGCGTGCAGGTTCAGCAGCGGTGCGAGCGCGAGGGGCGCGAGCAGCAGCCGCTGATTGACGACGGTCGCCGGGCGCCAGTGACTCTTGTACGGCTCGGTCCCGCGCAGCAGGCTGATCACGCTGCGGCCCGACTCGGCGGCGTGCCGGGCATCGCGCCGCAGCAGCATCGTGGCGACATCGACCTTCCTGCTGCGCAGTTCCGGGTCGGCCCCGTACAGATAGCCGCCGGTGAGCTGCGACGACTGCAGCGTCACATTGGACGCGACCACAGCGCCGTTCAGCCGGTACTCGGTCAGTGCCGCGTCACCGTCCCTGACCATGCGCTGGGTGGCGCGGGTCAGATGCTCGGCGAACCGGGGCCTGAGGTGTTCGGGGGTGACCCCGCGGCCACGCCACTGCAGTTCATGCAGGCGCAGCAGCTCCCCGATCGCCGAGGGGACCTCGTGCTCGGCGACGGCGTGTTCCTCGATCTTCAGCGCGTCGAGTTTGCGCAGCTTGGCCCGCACCCGCTGGGCCCTGGACGAGGCCAGCCGCTTCATCAGCTCGTCGATCGGCTCGGCGGGGAGCTCGAGACAGACCGAGTCGTCGAGTCTTCGCCGTACCCCCGGCCAGATATCGAACAGCTCCTCCGCGGCCGCTCCTGGGCGTACCTCCCGCAGATCGATCACCGCATGCCGGGCGGCCAGCCGCAGCCCAGCGGAGAGCGCGTTGAGCGTGGTCACCCGATGGGACGAGGCCACCAGGATGTCGGAGAAGTCGGAGATACCGCCGCCCAGCGGTACCAGCAGCGGCAGCGGCCGGTGGACGAGCATCAGCGGTGCGGCGCCGACCAGTTGCCCGTCGTACCGCACCAGCACCAGCCGCAGCCGGCCCGGCGAGCCGTAGGAGAGCCACCATGAGTGCAGCCAGGAGTGGCTCTGGAACGGAGTGGCCGTGGCGCAGTCGCGGAGCAGAGCCGTCCACTCCTTCTCCAGGTCGGCGAACTGGCCGTCGTCCCGGCAGAGCGTCACGGCGAAGCCCCGCCGGGTCCCGGTGGCCCCGGCCATCAGACGTGTTCCTTCACCTTGACCGCCGTATCGACCGCCTTGGCCGCGGTGTCGGCCGTCCCGGCCGAATCGGCGGCCTGGGCGGGAGCCGGCACGGAAGGACCGCTGACCTGCTGGTCGCGGCGGGGCCGCACCAGAAGCGCCAGGGCGCCGATCAGGCCACCCGCGCAGCCGCCGACGGCGAGGCTGATGGGGGGTGATGGGGAGATGCGCGACGACGGGGCGACGGCCCGCGAGAACAGCACAAGGCGCACCGTGGTGTTGGCAGCCGCCTCGTTTCCGGTGAGGGTGATCGCGTCGGCGACCGCGTTGGCGATCTCGGCGGACGTGCGCGCCCTGGTCGCGGTCCCGGTGATACCGATCATGGGTGAGTCGGGTGATGTCTCCGTCCGCACATGCCGGCCCAGCGTCCTCGCCGGGACACCGGCGGCGCTCCCGGCGTGGACAAGGGTGGCGGTACTGGTGGCGATGCGGCCGTACGCCTGGGCGAAACCCAGCGCGGTCGCCGGGTCGGAGCCCTTCGCGGGCACCGCGACGACATAGGTGGTGGCGGCGTACTGCGGCGGCGCGAGCACACCGTAGGCGGCCCCCGCCGCCGCACCGGTCAGAGCCAGCACGGGCAGCGGCCACCAGCTGAACCTTCTCCGGCGCGGCCGTGAGCGCCGGTCGGTGGAGTGCTCTTCGCTGGGCGAGTCGGACATGGTGTCGCTCACTTCTTCGTTGGGTTTACGGACGACGAGTCCACGGGCACCGGATTCGCGGGCAGGGAACTCCCCGGCGGGGACGTGCGGGGTACGGAGTTCAAGGGGCCGGCACCCGGAGGCGCCGGGCTCTGGGGCGTCGCGGCCGCGGGTCCGGCCGGGAGGGTTCGGGCGGACACCCGGGCATAGACGTCGAGGAGGCCGCTCGCGCTGCGAGCGATGTCGTAGTGGCCGACGACGGGCGGCGGCGGCAGGCGGACCTGCCCCGCCGCCCGCCGGGCCGACAGCGCCTCACGCAGCGCGTCGGCCCGCCCTTCGACGCGCAGGGCGCCGGGCGCGGACGCCGCGGGGAGGTCGTCGATGGCGGGACAGGCGACATGCAGCACCGGCAGACCTGAGGCGAGTGCCTCCACCACGGCGAGGCCGAAGGACTCCTCGGCGGAGGCGGAGACAAAGACGTCCATGGCACTCAGTACGGCGGGCACACTGAGCGCGCCGCCGGGCAACGCGTCGCACTCACCGAGCAGACGGACCCGGTCGCCCGCTCCGAGCCGCCCCGCCAGACGGCTCAGCGCCGCACGCTCGGGCCCGTCCCCGGCCAGCAGCAGCCACGCCCCGGGGACGGCGGCCACCGCCCGCACCAGCAGATCGAACTGCTTGCCGGGTACCAGCCTGCCTACCCCGCCCACCACGAAGGTGTCTTCCGGGACGCCGATCCGCGCCCTGGCCGCGCGCCGCGCCGCGGGGTCGTAGCGGAAGCTGTCCGCGTCGATGCCGTTCGGTACGACATGGATGCGCTGCGCCGGGACACCCCAGGCGCGCAGCCGGTCGGCGACCGTCGCCGATACGGCCACCGTCGCGGTGCCCAGTCGCTCGGTCCGCAGATACAGCGCACGGGTGCCCCGGGTGAGCGGACGGCCCTCGATGTACCGGTCGCCGAGGGAGTGTTCGGTGGCGACCGTGGTACGGACTCCGGCCATCCTGGCCGCGATCCTCCCGTACACACAGGCCCGGTAGAGATGCGTGTGCACCAGGTCGTACCCTCCCCGGCGGATCAGCCGGGCCAGCCTGGGCAGCACGGTGAGGTCGCGGTTGCCGTTCATCTCCAGATGGGTGACGGACACCCCGTCGGCCCGTAGCCCGTGTGCCACCGGCCCCGGGTTGGTGAGGGTGACCACATCGCAGGCGACGGGCATCCGGCGCATCAGCAGCCGCAGTTGCTGCTCCGCGCCGCCGACCCCGAGACCCGTGATGACCTGGAGGACCTTCACCGGTTGCCGCCCCGGGTCAGCTGCCGGCAGCCGTGCAGAAGGCGTTTGGTCCCCAGCCGCAGTGCGCGGTCCGCCTGACTGACGTGGGCGCGGGGCAGCGCGTGTGTGCTGCCGAGCGGGCCGGGGTCGATGGCGCAGCCGTAGGTGTATCCGGCGTTCCGTACCGCGTCGACGGTCCGCCGGTCGACCGTGCCGTACGGATAGCAGAAGCCCTGCGGTGCGATCCCGGTCATCTCGCGGAGCAGCGCACGGCTCCCCCGGGTCTCCTCGCGCAGCACGTCGTCGCTCGTCGCCGTCAGGTCCTGGTGGTACTGGCCGTGCGAGCCGATCTCCATGCCCGCGGCAGCGGCCGCCCTGATACCGGCCTCGGTGAGCAGCGGTTTACGCGGACCGAGCGGGTCCCAGGCGTTCTCGCCGCCGAGCCTGCCGGGCAGCACGAACAGCGTCGCGGTGCACTCGTGGCGCTTCAGCAGGGGCAGGGCGAGCTCGGTGAAGTCGGCGTAACCGTCGTCGAAGGTCAGTCCGACCAGCCCGTGGGCACGCCCCGCCGCACGGGCGCGCAGCAGCGGGCCGACACCGACACCGGTGAGCCCCCTGTGGTTCAGCCAGCGCAGCTGACGGTCAAGCCGCTCGGGGGCGACCGTGATGCCGTAGGGATCGTCCGACGGGTCGCCCACCGAGTGGTACATCAGGATCCAGGGGTGGGTGCCCCGGCCGCGGGGCCCAGGTGCGAGTGGGCTGGCGTCGCACGACGCCGTGTCAGCTGACATGACGGAACCTTTGCTTGAAGAGGTCGAGCAGACCGGCGACTTCAGGGGCGCGCAGAGCCAGCGCCGACAGGGCGAAGACTCCGGGCACCAGCAGGCACCCGAGAACAAGGCTCAGCAGGGCGCCCGGGACCATCGGGGCGGCGAAACGGCCCGCGGCGCAGGCCGCGGCCGCGGCGAGGACCAGCCGGCCGAGGGTGACGGCGACCCGGCGTACGCCGATGGAGACCACCCGGGTGCCGAGACCGCGGAGCAGCAGGGCCGCCGTGAAGGTGATGCCCACCGCGTTGGCCGCGGCGATGCCGTACACCCCCCAGGGGCCGACGGCGAGCGCACCGGCGGCCGCGGTGACGAGCAGCCCGGCGGCCATCGCCGCCGCCGGGTACCAGGTGGGCCGCGACGCGGAGAAGAAGGGCCTGCCCAGCGACCCGACCAGGCAGTGCCCGAGCAGACCGAGTGCGTAGACCCGCATCACGGATGCGGTGGTCGCGGTGTCATCGGCGCTGAACGCGCCTCGCTGGAAGAGGACTTCGACGATCTGCTGCGCATAGGCGACGACCAGCGCCGTACCGAGCAGCACCACCACCCCGGCCAGCGCCAGATCCCGTTCGACCCGGCGGCGGGCCTGGCTCTCGTCCCCGTCCGCCATCGCCTGCGCGACGACCGGGAACGTCACCGTGCAGATCATCAGCGAGAGCACCATCGGCATCTGAGCGACCTTCTGCGCGTAGTTCAGATGCGAGATGGCTCCGGCGGGCAGCGGAGCCGCGAGAAACCGCTCGATCAGCACCTGGGACTGGCGGCAGACGGTGAAGAGCACCACCGGGGCGAGCACCCCGAAGCCGAGCAGGGCGGGACGCGGAGCGGACCGCAGCGGGGTCCGGCGGTGCTTCCCCCGCACACCCGGCGGCGCATCCCCGGCCGGCAGGTGAGCGGCGCCCCGCGACCGGACCCCGCCCACGTGCTTGATGAAGAAGGGAAGTTGGACCAGCACCATCAGCACGCTGCCGATCGCCACGCCGGCCGCGGCAGCGCGAACGCCCCACAGCGAGTGCAGCACCAGCATCGTCGTGACGATGCCCAGGTTGTACGCCAGATAGATGGAGGCCGGCGGCAGGTAGCTGCGATGGGCCCGCAGCGCCGCACTGAAATAGCCGGTGAGGCCGAAGCAGAGGACGGTGACCGCGGTCAACCGGGTGCAGCCGACGGCGAGCCGGGGGTCGGCGATGCCGGGCGCCAGGATCTCCACCACCACCGGCGCGCCCAGCATCAGCACCCCGGTCGTGCAGGTGAGCAGCGCGAGCAGGCGGGGAAGTGTGGCGAGGACCAGGCTGCGCACCGGGTCGGGTGAGTCGCCTGCCGAGCGCCGGGCGAGTGCGTGGCTGAACGCCGGGACCAGCACCAGCGCCATCGCGTCCTCGATCAGCAGCGTGGACGCCATCTCCGGCACGGTCCAGGCGATCAGGAACGCGTCGCTGTCGGTGCCCGCGCCGAAGAGATGCGCGACGGTCTGGTCCCTGAACAGGCCCAGTGCCGATCCGGCCACCGTGAGGGCGGCCGTGACCGCGGCCGCCCTGGCCAGTACCTTCCCCAGCCGCGGCGGCTCGGGGGCCGGGACCGGCGGCGCCGTGGGCGGCAAGAGAGCGGGGGCACCCTGCGGTCCGGCGGCCGCAGTGGTCCCGGCGGGCTGCTCGGTGTCCGTGGTCGTCTCGTTCATACGCTGCTCAACGTCTTCGGCCCGGTCAGCGCCCACCAGGCGACGAGCCCGAACACAATGCCGGTCAGCGCGGTCGAAGGGCCGCCGATGTCGGCGTACAGGAAGTCGACGGTCTGCCAGATCATCAGTCCGGCCGCCATCAGCCCGCAGTCCTCGGCGGAGTGCCGGGACCGGCGTGCGGCGAACAGCCTGCGCACCGACCCCACGAGCAGCGCGGCCCAGCTGCCGGCCAGTGCGGTGATTCCGGTCAGGCCCTGCTCGCTGAGGACCAGCAGATACATGTTGTGCGGGGAGAGCAGCGGCTGCCGCTGAAAGGCCCGGCCCGCGCCCTCGGTGTCACTGCCCGACGAGAGTCCGAGCGACGAGTCCCCGTCGCGGTGAGCGGGGAAGCCCTTGAGGCCCACGCCGGTCGCCGGCTCCGCGCGCCACATGCTCACCGCGGCGGCCCACATGGTGTACCGGTCGGTGACCGACTGGTCGGGGGCGTCGGTGACCCGGGTGATGCTGCTGACCCGTGCCTGGATGAGCTCGGTCCCGATCCCGAACCCGCCGATCAGCACCACCGCGACGGCGACCAGGGTGCACAGCACGCGGCTCGCCGTACGGAGACCGGCGAACAGCACGATCACCAGACCGGCGAGCAGGGTGGCGATCCAGGACCCCCGGCTGAAGGAGAGTGCCAGCGGGACGACCAGAGCCAGGGCCAGGGCGATCGCGGCGGGACGCAGCCGGCGTGCGGCAGCGCCGGCCGGGCGCAGGGCGACGCCGGTGGTGATCACCAGGCCGTACGCGACGACCGTGGCCATGCCCATGACGTCGGTGGGTCCGAAGGTGCCGACCGCCCGGATGTCGGAGCCCATGTAGGAGGCGCCGGTGCGGGTGGCGTACTGGACGACGCCGAAGGCCCCCTGGATCACGGCGAGCACCACGAAGGAACCGGCGAGCACCCGGAAGTCCCGGGCGTCCCTGAGCAGCAGGACCACCGCGGCCGGGACCAGAACGAAGATCTGGACGTAGCGTACGAAGCCCGGCAGCGCCGCGGCCGGGTCACCCGCCGTGACGGTGGCGACCGCGATGCCCACCGCCGGGACGCCGAGCACCACGGCTGCCGCCGGGGTCAGCGGCCGGGTCCTGCGGCGGAGCAGGCGCACCGCGCAGAACACCACCAGGAGCACCGACGCCACGTCGGCGGCGGAGATGTTGGTGGAGGTGCTCGACCCGTTCCCGTACGCGACCGGGTCGGCCAGGAGCAGCACGGGCGCCACCGCCGGTGCGAGCGGCCACCAGTGGGACAGGCCGCGGCGTGGGGGCGTCCCGGTATGTGCCGGCCGGTCGGGAGCGGGGCTGTACCGGGCGGGGCCGGTCAGGAGGGCCACGGTCAGCTTCCCCCCAGCCGGAGGAGAGAGGTCGCCGTGCGGGCCAGGATGCAGACGTCCTGCCAGAGCGACCAGGTGTCGATGTAGAGGTTGTCGAATCGGGCACGGTCCTCGATGGAGGTGTCCCCGCGCAATCCGTTGACCTGGGCGAGGCCGGTGATACCGACCGGCATGCGATGTCTCGCCCGGTAGCCGGGATGCGCACCGGAGAACTTCGCCACGAAGTAGGGGCGCTCGGGCCGCGGCCCGACCAGGCTCATGTCGCCCCGCACCACGTTCCACAGCTGGGGCAGCTCGTCCAGCGAAGTCCGGCGCAGCAGTGTGCCGATCCGGCCCATCCGGTGATCCTGGGCGACGCTCCAGCGGGTCGCCGACTCGTGTTCGTCCGCCGGGCGCAGCGTGCGGAACTTCAGCAGGGTGAAGGGGCGTCCCCCGACGCCGACACGCTCCTGGCGGAAGACGACACCTGGTCCGTCGCAGACCCGCACGGCCAGTGCGCACAGCGCCATCACCGGCGCGGCCACCAGCAGGGCCGGCAGCGCCAGCGAGATGTCGAGCCCGCGCTTGCCCCAGTGCTGTGCCCGGTGTGCGGGAGCCGCGCCCAACGGCCGGACGGCGAAACCCCAGAGGTGATCGACGGGGGCGCCCGCCACCTCGTGGCCCGCCGGGCCGACCAGCCACATCCGTACGCCGTGCTCGGCCAGCAGTTGCAGCAGCCCGGTGTCCTCGGGGCCGGTGCCGGGCCCGAGGAAGAGGGCGTGGCGCACCGAGGTCTGGATGACGGCCCGGCCGATGTCCTCATGGGTGGCCAGTACCGGCAGAACCGGCGGTTCCTGGTCATCGGCATCGTCCGGGGCGGCCGGGCCGGTCCCGACGATGCCCACGGGGCGCATCCCGTAGCCGGGGTGCGCGTACAGCGCGGCGCCGACCTGCTGGGCGGCGGCGCCATCACCGATGATCAGCGTGGAGCGGGTGCGGCGAGCGGCGAGCCACCTTCCGCCCCGGTGGACGAGGGCCCGGCCGGCGCAGCCGATGACGGTCTGCGCGGTCACCGCGGCGGCCAGCACCTGCCAGTCCGGCGCCTGCCGGTCCCCGAAGGACGCGAGTGCCGTGTCGGCGGTGCACCACACGATCAGCGCGTGGCATGTCAGCGCGGGCAGTTCGAACAGCGCCGAAGGCGAGAGCCGGCGTACATGCAGGCCCCGGCGGGTGTGCAGGGCCAGCAGCAGCGCGGCCAGCGGCACGATCAGCACGGCCGGGAGGCGCAGTCCTGGCACCACCGCGATGGTGAGCAGCATCGCGAGCACATCCGCGGCGATCAGCGGGGCTCCTGAACGGCCGCGCCGTGTGAGCGCCCGCCCGGTGAGGGTGTGCCCGGCGTCCGACCGCCGTGGAGGATGGATCGCCGGTGCCAGGGACTGTACGGCCGTTGCCCGGCCGGCGTCCCGGCCGGTGTGGGGAGCTTGGGCGCTGTCCATCGTCATCGGCTGATGCGCTCCCTCATCATCGGTTCGGACAGGCCGAGGAGGCGCCCGTACAGCTCGGAGACGGCGGTGGCGGTGTGCCGCACATCGAAGTTCGCCCGGGCGTGAGCTCCGGCCTGGCGGCCCAGCGAATCCCGCAGCCGCCGGTCCGTCAGCAGCCGTGCCACAGCGCCGGCCAGGGCCCGCGGATCGTCCGGCGGTACCAGCCCGTACCGGTGATGGCCCGGCGGCAGGCTCTCCCGCGCGCCGCTGACATCGGCCAGGACGACGGGCCGCCCGCAGGCCATGGCTTCCAGCGGGGCCAGCGCCATGCCTTCCCAGCGGGAGGGCAGTACCACCACATCGGCCGCCCGGAGCCAGCTGCTGGTGGTGTCGACCGCACCGGCGAAGAGCACACCGGACGGCGCGATCCTGCTGAGCCGTTCCCGGTCGGGACCGTCACCGACCAGCACCAGACGGGCCTCGGGCGCCACCCGGGTGATCTCCGGCCAGGCTCGCAGCAGTACGTCCTGCCCCTTCTGCCGGCAGAGGCGGCCCACACAGACCACGACCGGCCCGGGGCCCGGGGTGCCGGACAGCAGCGGAAGAGTCCGGCGTACCGCTTCGGGGCCCGCGGCGTCGCCCCGGAACTCACTGAGGTCCACACCGTTGCGGATCACCGTCCAGCGGGCCGCGATTCCGGCCTTCTCCCCTGCTCTGCGCTCGGCTTCGCTGACGCAGAGGATGCGCTCGGCCCACCGGGCGGCATACCGCTCCCAGGCCAGTGCGGCCAGGGCGGTCGCGCCACCGACCGCGTCGAAGGACCAGGCGTGCGGCTGGAACACGGTGGGGACGCGCCCGCGTAAGGCGAGCCTCGCCGCCAGGCCGGCCTTGGCGCTGTGCGCGTGCACCACGTCGGGGCTGCTCGCACTGATGAGCCGGGCGGCCGAAACCGTCTCGGCCGCCAGGCCGGGGCCCGGCGCACGGCCGGCTCGCCAGCCGTGGACCTCTGCGCCCACGCCGGCCAGCTCACGGGACAGCGCGGTGCCCGGCGGACAGGCCACCACGGCTCTGATCCCCTCGCGCACCTGCGCCCGCACCAGGTCGGTGACCACGCGGGCGACTCCGCCCTCCACCGGCTGGAGGAGATGGAAAACCGTCAGCCGGCGGTTCGCGGTTCTGATTTTTGACTGCACGTGCGGCTCTCTTTGTGCCTGGCCCGCCGAGCGGGCTCCGAGGAGCGCGGAAAGTTGAGGCTCAGCGCTGAGAATCCGCCTGCACGAAGAGTGCCCCGAGAAAATACCCGCGGTTTTCGGCGGAGAAATGAAAGCCCAGGCTGTCCCCGCCATGGGAGAGAGCCCGCTTCAGGTCGAATACGTCCGAGTCATAACCGAGCGTATTCACATAAGCAGGTTGCCGATCGGTCAGAACGCTGCCGAACTCCGTGATCGTTGAATTCATCACGTTGTTCACCGGGTTGGCCGAATTACTCAGCGGGAAAACCATGCGGCTGCCCGCTGTGACGCTCAGGCTGTCGCCCGTGACGTCGCGGTCACCGTCGTAGGCGACGACACCCACCCGGCCGGCGGCTCCGGCGGGGATACCCAGCCCTGACAGGGTCACCGACCGCCTCGGCAGATCCGCTCCGAGCGCCTCGAAACCGTCCCAGAGCACCAGATGGCGCAGCGGCTGCTGCTCGTTCTCGTAGGCGACGACCAGTGTCCAGCCGCCCCAGGCGCCGACCGCGGACTTCCCCCTGGCGACATTGATCTGCGCCACTGTGTAGATACCGGCACCGCTGTTGCGGACCAGGGGGGTCACGTCGGCCGATGCCTGAAAGGCGTCGCTGCCGTCGGCGGTGCGATGGGCTCCCGCGGTGTCGGCGAGTACCGCCTTGTAATCACCGCCCTGCTCGGCGATGAGTACCCGTCCGTCGTCCTTGGGCGGCTTCTGCTCGCCGACCCGCAGATTGCCGCCCCAGTAGAGCCGCGCGTAACTGACCCGGGAGCCGGCCGGCAGCGTCAGCCGGGCGCGGGTGGAGTTGTAGGTGTTGCGGTCCTTGTCGACGTCGCTGTACAGCATGTCGAAGTCGCTGTTGACGCCGCCCGCTCCGTGCTGGACCTGCGCACACGAGGAGGTCCCGGCGGAGGCCGCGGGCCGGCAGCTGATCGCGGAGTTGGCCGCAGTGGCGATTCCGCCGTGCTGCACCGAGTGATAGCGCTGAGCGAAAGGGACCCGGGCCGCTTCCTGCGGAACGGATACTGCGGGCGCGGAAAGAAGCGTGCCCGAAAGGGCTACACATGACAGTACGCCCACGGCATACCGCACAGCGGGACCCGTCGATTCTCTCATTGACTGGCTCTCCCGTTTCAATAAAAGCGACCAAGCAGTAGTGCACTTTGTCAGAAATCCAGTTGGAAATCACGCAGGACTCGCACGTACCGCCGTTCGGACGTTGCCAGTAAACCGACGGATTTCTCCGCCACACCGGCCTCGGGTCACCAAAAGAGGCCAAGAAAGATCCGAACGGGTGATGGCGTGTATCGCTCGGCTGCCGGCCCGTCGCGACGGCGCCCGCCGCCCTCTCGTCCGGGCCTTCCGGCGGCCGTGACGGACGTCCTGTACGCGGGACCGGCGACCCGGTGCAAGGGCTCAGTGAGCAGGCTCGGTGAACGGGTTCGGCGAACGGGCTCAAGAAACGCGCCGGGCCGGGGTTTCCGTTGCGCGGAGAAGTCGTTAGGCAAGGCGACGGCGGCGCATCAGCATCTCCTTGATGGTGCCGTGGCGCGAGAGTCGCAGCTGTGAACAGCGCCGCCGGAGAAAGGTACGCGAAATGAAGTACTCGAAGGTTGCTGCGGTCGTTGCCGGTTCCGTGATGGCGATGGGTGCCGGTGCGGCCTCCGCCGCCCCCGCGTTCGCCGCGGAGAGCGCGGCCGTGCCGTCCACGGTGCTCTCCGGCGGCCTGGCCAGTACGGCGCAGACGCTGCAGGGTGGCTCGAAGTCACCGGTGTCCACGGTCACCGGTGCGGCGGGCAGCCTGGTGAAGGCCAAGAACGACGCCCCCCAGAAGGTCCTCTCCAGCGCGGCCCACGCCACCCCCATGCTCGGCGGTGTGCAGCTCGGCCAGGGCTGAGTCCCCCTGCCCTGAAATGGCGGTACCCGCACCGGCGGGTACCGCCATTTCCGTCATATTTGACGACTATGTACCCTTTTGCGATGACCGGCCGGGAGGGCGGTGTTGATCCGCTGAGGGCTACCTGAGCGACACAGATCACCGCCTCGCCCGGTACATCGCGGCCGGATAAGTGGGTACTCTCAGCACGGACTGAATTAAGTTACTGCTTAGTAATTGTGGAATCCCCACCTCGCAGGCCCGAGGAGCCCCCATGCAACTCGCCGCGATCATTGTGTCGCTGGTACTCGCCGTGGTCGGTATCGCGCTGTTCGCCCGAGCCATCGCGCAGATCTACCGCTATGTGCGGCTCGGCCAGGACGTCCCCGCGGGCACCCGCACGGACGAACCGGTCAAGCGCACCGTCACGGTGGTCAAGGAGTTCCTCGGCCACACCCGGATGAGTCAGTGGGGCATCGTCGGCTTCGCGCACTGGTTCGTGGCCGTCGGTTTCTTCTCCCTCGTACTGACCCTCGTGAACGCCATGGGCCAGCTCTTCAAGGCCGACTGGACGCTGCCGGTCATCGGCAACTGGCTGCCGTACGAGATGTTCGTCGAGTTCATCGGTGTGATGACCACGCTCGGCATCCTCACGCTGATCGTGATCCGGCAGCTCTCGCTGCCCACCCGCGCCGGCCGTAAGTCCCGCTTCGCCGGTTCCAACTTCGGCCAGGCGTACTTCGTCGAGGCCGTCATCCTCATCATCGGCCTGGCGATCTACACGCTGCGCGGGCTCGAGGGTGCGCTGGCAGGCGTGCACGGCTACGAGGCCGCCTACTTCGCGTCGTACCCGCTGGTCGCCGCGTTCAAGGGCATCAGCGTCTCCACGCTGCAGAACCTGGTCTACCTGACCGCCATGATCAAGATCGGGACGTCGTTCGTCTGGATGATCACGGTCGGCCTCAAGACCGACATGGGTGTCGCCTGGCACCGCTTCCTCGCCTTCCCGAACATCTGGTTCAAGCGCGAACAGGACGGCTCGGTCGCCCTGGGTGCCCTGCAGCCGATGACATCGGGCGGTAAGGAGATCGACTTCGAGGACCCGGGCGAGGACGACATCTTCGGTGTGTCCCAGGTCGAGCAGTTCTCCTGGAAGGGCCTGCTGGACTTCTCCACCTGCACGGAATGCGGCCGCTGCCAGTCGCAGTGCCCCGCGTGGAACACCGGCAAGCCGCTCTCCCCGAAGCTCCTGATCATGTCGCTGCGCGACCACGCGCACGCCAAGGCCCCGTATCTGCTGGCCGGCGGCGGCAAGAACATGGAGGGCGAGGAGCAGGCGACCGAGGAACAGCTCAAGGACGTGCCCGCCGCGGCGCTGGCCGAGGCCGAGCGGCCGCTGATCGGCACCCTCGAGGAGAACGGGGTCATCGACCCGGACGTCCTGTGGTCCTGCACCACCTGCGGCGCCTGCGTCGAGCAGTGCCCGGTCGACATCGAGCACATCGACCACATCGTCGACATGCGCCGCTACCAGGTGATGATCGAGTCCGCGTTCCCGTCCGAGGCGGGCACGATGCTCAAGAACCTGGAGAAGAAGGGCAACCCCTGGGGGCTCGCCAAGAAGCAGCGCGTCGAGTGGACCAAGGAGGTCGACTTCGAGGTCCCGATCGTCGGCCAGGACGTCGATGACCTCACCGAGGTCGACTACCTCTACTGGGTCGGCTGCGCCGGCGCCCTCGAGGACCGGGCGAAGAAGACCACCAAGGCTTTCGCCGAGCTGCTGCACATCGCGGGTGTCAAGTTCGCGATCATGGGCGGCGACGAGAAGTGCACCGGTGACTCCGCCCGCCGCCTGGGCAACGAGCCGCTGTTCCAGCAGCTCGGCCAGGAGAACGTGGCGATGCTGAACATGGCGTACGGCGAGGACGACGAGGACGCGGCCACCAGGAAGCCGAAGGCGTCGAAGAAGATCGTCGCGACCTGCCCGCACTGCTTCAACACCATCGCGAACGAGTACCCGCAGCTCGGCGGCGAGTACGAGGTCATCCACCACACCCAGCTGCTCCAGCACCTGGTCGACGAGGGCAAGCTGATCCCCGTCACCCCGGTCGAGGGTCTGATCACGTACCACGACCCCTGCTACCTGGGCCGCCACAACAAGGTCTACACGCCGCCGCGCGAGATCATCGCGAAGGTGCCCGGTCTGCGGAGCGAGGAGATGCACCGCCACAAGGAGCGCGGCTTCTGCTGCGGCGCCGGCGGTGCCCGGATGTGGATGGAGGAGCGGATCGGCAAGCGCATCAACAACGAGCGGGTCGACGAAGCCCTCTCCCTCAACCCGGACATCGTCTCCACTGCCTGCCCGTTCTGCCTGGTGATGCTGACCGACTCGGTCAACGGCAAGAAGAACGACGGCAAGGCGAAGGAATCGCTCCAGGTCGTGGATGTCGCGCAGCTGCTGCTCGACTCGGTGAAGGTCCCGGTCGACCCGGCCGGTGAGGCTGCCGCCGAGGACGCGCCGGAGCCGGAGCCCGAGCCCGCTCAGTAGTCCCCCGCAGGGGCGCCCTTGCACGGCAGTCCTTGCACGAAGTCCCCGCACGAACGAGAGGGGCCGGATCGCCTTCGTAGCGATCTGGCCCCTCTCGCGTTTCCCTCCAGGCGCTCGTTCACCACGCGATCACACCTGCCCCGCTTTCCCTTCGCATCCCGTACAACCATCCGGCCCCACCGGAAGTCTCTTCTCTGCCGAACACCTGTGCCTCCAGCGGCCATTGCCGCAGACCCGGCACAGCGTTCCGCGCCCCCGTCCACCGCGGGTGCCCCGGCACCGCACGGCGCAGGAGAAGACCCGCATGCAGCACCGTCTCCGTACCGCCCTCGCAGCAGCGGCCACCGCTGACCTCACCGGCAGCCCGCTGGCCGCAGGAGCGGACGGCGCATCCGCCGCACCCTCCGGGCGGCAGGGCGACTTCAACCGGGACGGGTGCCGCGACCTCGCGAGCGCCACGCGGATGTCCTCGGCCGGCGGCAAGCAGGACACAGGTGGCGTCATCGTCGTGCACGGCGCCGCCAAGAGGCTGGATCCCTCCCGCCGCACGGTCATCGCCACCTATCTGCGCGGTGCTCCCGGCGCCGGTTTCCCGGCCACCGGGTCGATCGGCTTCGGCCCCGGCTCGCCCGGCCGGCCCACCTCCTGCGGCGACTTCGGCGACCGGCTCACCGGCTGACGCCGGCCGCCCTCCACACGAGCCACCCCCCGCACCCCATCGGCCCCTGCCGACCAGAGGAGAACTCTCCGTGCACAGACAGCTCAGAACCGCCCTCGCCACCGCCGCGGCCGCCGCGCTCACCGGCGGCCTGCTGATCGTCACCGCGAGCACCGCGTCCGCCGCGCCTTCGGGCGCCCAGGGCGACTTCAACGGGGACGGGTACCGCGACATCGCGGTCGTCGCTCCGCTCGCCACCGTGAACGGCAAGGCCGGCGCGGGCTCCGTCTCGATCCTCTACGGCTCGAAGTCGGGGGCAGGCGCCTCGAAGATCCAGACAGTCAGCCAGAACAGCGCAGGCGTCCCCGGTGACGCCGAGAAGAACGACTACTTCGGCGGGATGAGCATCGCCGGGGACTTCGACGGCGACGGCTATGCGGACCTCGCCGTGGGTTCGAGCGGCGAGGACGTCGGTTCCGACATCGACGGCGGCTCGGTCACCATCCTCTGGGGCGCGAGTGGCGGCCTCTCGGGCGGCAACACCGTCAAGGACCCCTCGGCCTCGAGCCACGACCACTTCGGCAACCTGCTGGCATCGGGCGACTACAACGGCGACGGCCGGGCCGACCTCGCCATCGCGTCGGACCAGAACGTCGTGGACGTCTACCGCGGCGGCTTCACCAGGGCCGGCGGCACCGGCGGCCACTACTCGGTCACCGCACCGGTGCAGAAGGTGTCCGGCTCGGACTTCTTCAACCTGACCGCGGGCGACGTCAACCACGACGGCCGCACCGACCTCCTGGTCGACGGCTTCGAGACCGACAGCGCGGACGGGTGGAACTCCAACTACTACCTGCCGGGCAGCGCGTCAGGGGTGACGGCGGACGGTGCGCAGAAGCTCCCGGCGGGCGTCATCTCCGACATCGGTGACGTCAACGGCGACGGATACGGCGACATCGTCATCGGCGCCCAGTGGGACGCCGAGGTTCCCGGTTCGCACAAGGGCGGTGTCGTCACGGTCGTCTACGGGACGGCGAACGGCCCCGACGGCGGACAGGACTCCATCAACCAGGACTCGCCCGGCGTCCCGGGCGCGGGTGAGACGGACGACGTCTTCGGCTACGAACTCTCCCTCGGCGACATCAACGGCGACGGCCTGGACGACCTCGCCGTCGGCGCCCCCGGCGAGGACCTGAACGGCGTTGACGGCGCCGGCATGGTCACCGTCCTCTACGGCTCCACCGACGGCTTCGCCACCACCGGCGCGCAGGCTCTCGCCCAGGACACCCCGGGCGTCCCCGGGGACAACGAGAAGGGCGACGGCTTCGGCGGCGACGTCTTCCTCTCCGACACCAACAACGACGGCAAGGCCGACCTCACGGTCAGCTCCCCCTGGGAGAACAGCAGCGACGGCTACGTCGTCACGTTCAACTCCGACGGCACCAAGCTGGTGCCCACCGGCGCGGGCTACGG
The DNA here is from genome assembly GCF_036088315.1 of Streptomyces sp. NBC_00344. Taxonomy (NCBI): domain Bacteria; kingdom Bacillati; phylum Actinomycetota; class Actinomycetes; order Kitasatosporales; family Streptomycetaceae; genus Streptomyces; species Streptomyces sp. NBC_00344. Next base: position 3,236,323 of record NZ_CP107996.1, read on the forward strand.
CCTCACCGCCACCAAGGTCTCGGCCGCCGGGACCCCGATGCTCGGCTCCGGCCTCACCGGCTGACGCGCGGGGGGGCCGTCCTGTGGACGGCCCCCCCCGGTTCCCCTGGATGAATGAGCCCGATGTACTCACCGGTCTCAGGCGATCAGGGATCGTGCGACCCTGGTAACGGTGGTCCGGTCGTTGTGCCGGATGCGGGCGGCGAGTGCGAGGAGCCGCCGGCCGGTGCGGGTGAGGACTCCGGCAAGGGTCCTGGTGCGGTGCCTGCGCGACCCCCGTTCCCCCAACCGAAAGCCCTCAATGCCCCCGGTGCCCACCTGCGTCCTCAGCAGCTTCGACGCCCCCCGGGCCGAACACGGCCATGACCTGGACCAGTTCGTCCAGATCGGCTCACTGTCCAAAGCACTCACCGGGACCGTGCTGGTCCGGCTCGCCTCAGCCGGGGTGCTTCAACTCGATGACCCCATCGAGCAGTTCCTCCGTGCTCCGGCCCGGACCGGCATCACGCTGCGACACCTCGCGGAACACACCTCAGGGCTCCCTCGGCTTCCGCCGCGTCTTCGCCGGTTCGACCCCTACGCATCGTTCGGCACCCACGCTCTGGACACCGTCGTACAGCGGCTCGATTCCCTCACCGGCAGCGCCCCGGGCCGAACGGAGGAGTACTCCAACCTCGGCTACGCCATACTCGGCGCCGCGCTGTCATCCGCGGCCGGAAAACCTTACGAGGAGCTGCTGAAGCAATACGTTCTCGCACCGCTGAACGTCAGCGACGTGACCGCGGACCCACCGCCGGACAGGCGGCTGAGCGCGCGCGGGCTGTTCGGACTGCCACGCCGCCCCTGGACCATGGGCGGCGCCATCCTGCCCGCCGGAGGGCTGTGGGCAACCCCCCGCGAAGCCGCCCGCCTGGTGACCGCACTGCTCGTGGACCGGACTCTGGGCGAGCCCGCACCGTCCTGGCAGAGGGCCGGCTCCCTTCTGTGGCACAACGGTGCCACACGCGACGCCTCTGTCTTCGCCGGCGCGATGCCGGACGGCACCTGGGTCCTGGTCCACCGCCTTTCCGGCCGGGCAGAGGCCACGGACAGCCTCGCCATCGAACTCCTGAAGGAGAACGGAACCCGACCGCCCCGCTGCTCTTGAGTCCCCTGAGGCGCTGACCGTCGGACACGAGTGAGCCCTGCGCGAGCCCATCGGGGGGTGCGACGACGGCGGCATGTTCCGGCGAGTGCCCCGGCAGTACGGCTACGGCAAGCGGGCACCTGCCGCGTGATCTCTGTTCACGAGCGCGATCCGGATCCACACCGGACCACCGGCACCGAGATCGGACAATCCTTGATCACCCACGCCCCCCGAGACCACCGGACTCGTTCCCCTAGGGGATGTCACAGCTCGGCAGCAAAGCCGGGCCTGTTGCCGCAGGCCCGGCACCTCACCCCCGCGGACCGGGTACGTTCGAAAGCGTGGCTGGATTCAGGATCGGACGCGGCCGGGAAAACCGCACGTCGCAACAACAACCTCAGCAGCAGCCGTACGGCAGGCAGGCTCCGCCTCCGCAGCACGGCGGCGGCGCTGGGCAGCAGCGGCGTGCGCAGCAGCACCAGTGGCCGCCGCAGGCGCAGCAGCCTTACGGCGAGCCGGAGTATTTCGACGACCCGTACCAGCAGGGCCGGCCCGGGCAGCAGGGTGCCTACGGCCGGCAGACGGGCCCGGACCCCTACGCCGGCACCGCGAACAATCCGGGGCACACCCAGGCCTTCAGCGTCGGCGAGGATCCGTACGGCGCGGGCAACACCTACCGTGCGGGCCAGACCGGTACGCCGCCGGCCGGACCGCGGCTGCACTGGAAGGAGCTGCTGCGCGGCATCGTGCTCCGCCCGGGGCCGACCTTCTGGCAGATGCGCGACCACGCGGTCTGGGGTCCGGCGCTGATCGTCACGCTGATCTACGGAATGCTCGCGCTCTTCGGCTTCGACCAGGCCCGCGAGGACACCGTCAACGCGACGATGGCCACCGCCATCCCCTACGTCCTGACGACCGGTGTCGCCTTCGTCATCGCCGGCCTGATCCTCGGTGCGGTCACCCACACCCTGGCCCGGCAGCTCGGCGGGGACGGCGCCTGGCAGCCGACCGTGGGCCTCTCCATGCTGATCATGTCCATTACGGACGTGCCCCGGCTGGTGTTCGCGTTCTTCCTGGGCGGCGAGAACGGCTTCGTCCAGATCCTCGGCTGGCTGACCTGGCTGGCCGCGGGCGCGCTGTTCACCTCGATGGTGAGCAAGTCGCACGACCTGCCGTGGCCGAAGGCGCTCGCGGCTTCGGCGATCCAGCTGATCGCGCTGCTCTCACTGCTGAAGCTCGGCACGCTGTAACAGGCGCCGTACACCTGACCTGACCGCCGTACACCTGACCTGACGGAGGGGCCGCAGCCGCATGGCGCATGCCATGGGCCGCGGCCCCTCCGCCGTGCGATGGGCCCGCTGTCAGGAGTTCCCGGACGTGGAACGGCCGAAGAGCTCGATCTCGGCGATGGACACCTGCTTCTTCGTCGAAATGCCGTACGCGGAGCGGAGGATGAAACGCACCGCTGTGACGGAGCCGACCCGGAAGGAACGGCGCTGGGCGCCGCTGCTCTGGTCGAGGGTGAGGAACCGGGTGCTGGTGTGCCCGTCGGCCGCCGTGATCCTGGCTTCGATGCGATGCGGCAGCGCGGCCTTCGAGAGATCGCTGGGCTGGGTGGAGATCCCCGGGGTGATGAGGACGTCGAGCAGCCGGGTGGGCTGCTGGAAACGCGCCTCGATCCACTCCCCGTCGCCGCTCTGCGAGACACCGGGGCCCCACCAGGTGTTATTGATCTTGTCGAAGGCCTTCGACGGGCCGTGGCCCGAGAAGGAGGCGGACGCCCGCACGGAGTCGGGGGCCACGGGAGCGCGCTTCGCGAAGTGATCGCGGACCGCGTGACCGGCCGGTCCCACCTGGAACGCGGCGACGACGAGAAGGGTGAGCGCGGCAGCGCCCGCCACCCAGGTCAGGACGCGGCCCAGACCGCGCCGCAGCCGGGGGCGGTCGCCGGCCCACGGCACCTCGCGGTTGCCGAAGCCGAGCCGGCGCCACCAGGGACGACGCGCGGGGTCCTCCGGGCGGCCCGCCATCGTCATGGCGCAACGGCGGCAGAAGTGCCGGTCAGGCCGGTTGCCTGTGCCGCACCAGGGGCAGAGTGCGCCGCCGCCGTCATCCGGTTCCTGCCCCGGAGCCGAGACGAGGGGGCGGGCAGCGGCCGGCCGGCCGGGCAGGACCGGAGCAACCGAGTGCGCCTCCGGTACCCGCTGCTCGGGGTCGGCGACCGGGACGAGCAGTGCCCTGGCCCGGTCCTGTTCACGGTCCCGGTCGGTGAGAGCGGCGAGCGGTTCGGTGTCCTCCTCCCCGCCTCCGTCCGGGGCCGCCGCGCCGGGGGCAGGCGTGGGCCCGGGTCCGGAGCCTTCAGGCCCTCCGGGCGCCCCGGGCCCCTGGGAAGCGGCGACCGGCGGCGATGCGTGGTGCTGAGCGCCGCGGTCGGCGGGTTCGGCAGGCTCCGCGGGCGCGGCAGGTGCGGCCGCTGCGGCAGGTGCGGTGGCCTCCGCGGGCGCAGCCGGCGCGGCGCCCGCGCCGGCTGCCCGGACCTCGGCGTTTCCGGGGCTCCAGCGGAGCACCGCACCGCAGCCGTCGCAGAAGGAGTGGCCGGGCGTGGCGAGTGTGCCGCACTCGGCGCAGGCCGGAGCCTGCGCCGCTTTCCGGCCCGGTTCGGCGCCGGGGGTCTGGGTGGTCATCTGCCGGGGGTCCTTTCGGCTGCGGTCACCTGGACCGTGTAGGGCATGTGGGCGGGACGGGCGGCCGCCACCAGGCTCTCCAGCCGGTGCTGGTCGGTGGGGCCGGGGTCGGGCAGGGCGAGGGCTACGTGCAGACGCGGACGGCGCTCACCCGGGACCGGGCCGAGCGGCTTCGCGTTCCAGTCGGCCGCACCGCTCTCGGTGATCTCCGGCCATGCGCCGAAGGCGAGCCGGATCGCCTCCGCGAGACCGCGCCGGGTGCCCCGGATCCGGTGCAGATAAGAAGCGGCGGCCACCGCGGTACGGAGTACGGCCTCACTGTCCTTGCGGCCGGGTCGGTCCGCGACACCGGTCTCCGCGCCGACCCAGTCGCCGAGCCAGCGGGTGAAGTCGACCGGTGCGAGCGACGGGGTGAAGTAGGCGTCCAGGCAGTCCAGCACGTTGTGGATCGGCGCGAGGACCTCGTCGAGCCCGGCGACGAAACGCTGGGCCAGATCGTCGTCGGCGAAGACCGCCGGAAGCATCATGCCCAGCGGGGCCGAGGAGCCGAGGCCGTCCACGGAGCCCCTCATGAGCCGTCTCCGATGACCCGGACCCGGTGGTCGAAGGAGAAGACCAGGGCCGGTGGTTCGAGGTCGATCCGCTCAGTGGGATCACCCCTCTTGCCGGTCAGTGGGTCCGCCGGGTGCAGCAGCACCTCGTCGACCAGTTCAACACCGGGCACCCGCTGGAGGACCGCGAAGACCTCGCCGGACTGCACCGGCCGCCCGAACGGCCAGCCCTTGCCGTGCGCGCCCCCGGTCAGCGGGTCGAGATGCCGGTACAGAGCCTCGTGGGCCTGCCTTCTGACCGTGTCGGTGTCGGTGCCCCGGAATGCGTGCAGCGTCGCCACGACCGTGACGCCCTGGTAGTAGGGCGGGCCCACGGCCAGCCGGGTGCCGAGCAGCCGGCGGTCGTCGAGGTACCGGGTGATCCGCTCCAGCAGCGCGTCGCCGGGGACGAGTTGCTCGAAGCGCAGCCATCCCCCGGGGTCGGACACCGCCTGCGGGACCACCAGAACCCGTACCGCATGGGCGCCGTGCTGGTCGGCCTCGCCCTCGATGCAGGTGATCCGGGCGGTCTCCGGGGCAGCGCGGCGGGCCAGTTCCTCATAGTCGCGCAGGGTCACCGCGCGGTCCTGGGCGCGCAGGGTGATGGGTGCGCGCGCCTTGGCCTCGGCGACGCTCTCGCCGTCCACACCACCCCTGGCGGCCTCCCGGTTGACGACTTCGGAGACGTACGGAACCGAGTTGCGCAGCACCTGCACGGCGCCCCGGGCGACATTGCCGCTGCGTCCACCGCCGGTGCGGTATCTGCGGGCCCGGATGACGGCTCCCTTGGGCGGGACAGCGCCGTACTGGCGCAGGGCGCCGTCAGGTTCGCGTACCGCGGGACCGAAGGCGATCTCGCCGGTGGCCGCGTCCAGGGTGAGATGGCGGTCCAGCGGCCCCGATGCGGCGAAGTGCGGGACGACCTCCCAGTCGGTCCAGGCGTCGCGCTCGGCGATCTGGAGATGCAGGGGCGGCAGATCGCCCACCACCGGGGCGTTGGCGAGCCGCAACCGCTGGCCCGGCAGGCCGGTGGACTCCCCCAGTGCCTCGTCACGCACCGTCTCGGCGTGGACGACGCCGGTGGTGCCGCCGATGGTGAACGCCTCCGCGGAGCGGACGGTGGGGGATGTGGTGTAGAAGGGCTGACCGGCCTCCGGTCCGGTGACCCGGCAGCGCAGCCAGCCGGCCTCCCGGCGTACGTTGCGCGAGCGGGCGTGACCGCCGGGAACGTGCAGCACGACCTCGCCCGGCCGGTTGAGCCCGCCGGTGCCGTCCCGTTCCACCTCGCAGGGGCGCCAGCCGTCCTCGGTCCATGCCTCCCAGACCAGCGGCGGCTGCCGGGGGTCCACACCGACACCGTCGACCTGGCTGTCGAGCGTCAGCACCACCACGCAGTGCGGGACCGCCGCGGTCAGCCCCAGCAGCATGCAGTCACCGGGCTGCGGCGACTCGGCGAAGCAGAGCAGATCCTTGCCCTCGCCGACGTCCGACGTCCGGTCGACCGCTGCCTCGCCGTTGCGCTGGACGACGAGATGCGCCAACTCGCAGGACACCACGCTGAGATCGCGTTCGGTGGCGAAGACCACCGCTTCCTCCGCCTCGGTGCGGACGGTGGAGACCTCCGTGCCCGCGGGCAGTTGCACGGCGTCGTCCAGCGGTGCGGACAGCCAGAAGGTGACATCGGTGCGCGCGGCGGACGGCGGGAAGAGCGTGATGCCGATCAGGTCGAGGAAGGCGAGATGGTTCTTCTCGGGAACCCGGTTCAGCCGGTACACGATCTGGTCGGCCATGTGCGCGACCGTCTCGACGAGAGTGACCCCGGGGTCGGACACGTTGTGGTCCGTCCACTCGGGGGCGCGCTGCTGGATGTAGCGCTTGGCGTCGTCGACGAACTGCTGAAAACGGCGGTCGTCGAGATTGGGGGAGGGCAGAGCCATCAGCGGTCGCTTTCGGTGGCCGGCCCGGAGTCCGAGGACGGCTCGTCGTGGGAGGGGATGACATAGAACGGGAAGACCAGGCTGCGCGGGTTGTTGGTGCCCCGGACCGAGTAGCGGACATCGATGAAGAGCACGCCCTGCTGGTCCCCCGCGGTCACCTCCACGTCCTCCACCTCGATCCGCGGCTCCCAGCGGTCGAGGCTGGCGTACACCTCGTGCTGGATGCGGCCGGCCGTCGCCTCGTTGACGGGGGCGAAGACCATGTCGTGGATGGCGCAGCCGAAGTCGGGCCGCATGGGACGTTCGCCTGGGGCGGTGGCCAGGACGAGCCGGATCGCCTCCTCGATCTCGCGCTCCCCGCTGACCATGGCGATACCGCCGGTGGGGCCGATGCGCAGCGGGAACGCCCAGCCGGTGCCCACGAATTGCTCTGCCATCAGACCACCGGCATTCCGTTGGCGGTGACCAGACCGAGGAGATCCACCTTGACCGCCTTGATGCCCATCTCCGCGATGGCGCTGAGCTGGAGAGTGCCCTCGCTGGAAATGCTGGCGAGACCGATCGCGTTGAGGCTCATGGCGCCCTCCGCCTCGATGGCGAGCAGACCCGCCGCGTTGATGTTGAACGGGCCGCCGAGCGTCTTGGCGTTGATCGACTTCGCCTGGATGTCCAGGATCCCGCCGCTCCTGATGGACAGCCTCCGGCCGGCCTTGAGGGTCAGGTCGCGGTCCGCCTCCACGGACACCGACCGCGCGCCGTGGATGGTGACGCTGCCCTTGCTGTCGACGGTGATCTCCGTCCTGGCCCGGTCGAGTTCGACGGTCAGCCGGTTGTCGCCCGAGCTGAGCCGCACACCCCGCTTGCCGGTGCGCTGGTCGAGCAGGTCGATACGGTCGCCGCTGCGGTCGGCGAGTGTGCGCCGTACGGTCCTGCCGTTGGTGGGGTCGTAGAGCGGGACGTCGACCTTGCCCGGCAGGTCCTTGCCGTTGTAGAGGCCCCCGATCACGAACGGGTGGTCCAGGGCGCCCCGGTCGAATCCGACCAGCACCTCGTCCATCACATCGGGGGCGATCACCCCGCCACCGCCCACGCCGCCGTACTGCACGGTCCGGGTCCAGTCACTGACGTAGTCGTCGTCGAGCCACGGGAAACGCAGCTTGACCCGGCCCTGCCGCTTCGGATCCTTGACGTCGGTGACCAGTGCGTTCGCCACACCCGGCAGCCGGGGCGAAGTGCCGGACCCGCCCGATGCCAGGCCGTACAGGGACCGCCACTGGCGTCCGCTGACCGTGAGGAACGTCTCGTAGTGCCGGCCGTCGCCGAAGGTGTGGCGGGCCGCCGTCACCGTGTACTTGCCCTCGAAGGGCTCACCCACGTCCGCGAGGGCGACCGGGACACCGGGCCGCAGCTGGGGGTTTCCGCGTACGGTCACCTCCAGCTCGGCGAACGCGGCGGTCACGTCGTCGGCGAGCGCCGCTGCTGCCTTCTTCGCCTGGGGCGCGGTGTCGTACGGGATGTCGGTCTCCACGAGCACCGCGCTGCCGAAGGCGCCGACCGCCGTGGCAGGGGTGGTCCCGATCGTGATGCCCGGGTTGCCGGCGGCCGGCGAACCCTCCTTCAGGTCGCGCTTCTTCGTCACGTCCCAGCCGCGCACATCGACCCTGCTCACCTGGTCGGCCGAGGTGACGGCGGCACGGCAGCGCAGGATGTCGACGCCCGCCTCCAGGACGAACGCGCTCTTCTCGCTCGGTGTGCTCACCGGGGGCGCGCCGGATGCCGGGTCGGCCTTGACGAACCGGAACCGGCCCTTGGAGTCCAGGGACATCACCATCTCGTTCTCGTCCGCCAGCCGACCGAGGAAGTCCCAGTCGGTGACGTTCGCCTGCGAGATGAAGTCGTAGATGTTCCTGGTCCGGTCGATGGTGCCGACCGGAACCTTGTCCTTGGCCGCCAGCTTCCTCGCGATGTCCGCCGCGGTGACGTTGGTGTACGCGACGACCCGGCGCTGCCGCAGCATCCGGTGCCCGAGGTCGTAGCCCCGTACGACGGTGTAGGTGCCGGTGCCGTCGTAGTCGCTCTCCAGACCGGTGACCTCGCCGGTGATCAGCGGGGACTGGGCGCCCTTGCCGTCGGCGACCGGTGCCAGGACCACGTCCGCGCCGATCTTGGCGCCCGATTCGCCGAGCACCTTCTTCTTCGGGTCGCGGAAGGTGAGCTGGAACGCGCCCGGCACCCCGGCACCGAAGTCGACCCATCCCGCGACCAGCAGGGTGGCCAGGGTCGGCGTCAGCGGTTTGCCGGCGATGGTGACATGGAGAACGTTGGAGTAGCCGATCTGGGTCATCAGTGGCCGACCTCTTCAGCGGCGGGAAGCATGAGTTCGGTGCCCGGGCTCAGCTGCGCCGGGTCGTCGATGCTGTTGGCCTCGGCGATCGCGCGCCACACGGTGGCGTCCCCGTACTCGCGCCAGGCCAGGAACTGCAGCGAGTCACCGGCCACGACGCGGTGCACCCTGCGGGCGGTGAGCGCGCCGGACGTGGGGTTCTGTCCGGCCGTCTTGCTCGGGATCTCGTGCAGATGCACCTGGCAGGTGGCGCGGATCGGTATCCCGGTGGTGCCGAACAGGCTGTAGGTGGCGTCGACCGAGCTCACATAGGCGGTGAAGCGCGCGGTGGAGAACGCGCCCCACTGGAAGACCACCCAGGGTGTGGACGGCTGCTTCGCGGCGATGCTCGCCGCCGTCACCTCGCAGCAGGAGAAGAGCGACTCGACGTTCTTGCGCACATCGTTGCTGTCCGGATCGTCGGAACGGTCCAGGAAGATCTCGACCGTCATCTCCCTGGGCTCGGGGCCCATGAACTCCGGGACCGCGCCGTCGCGCACCGCGGCCGTGGGGGTGGTCTTCCACTGCGCGCGGCGGCTCAGCGCCAGCTGGGAGGGATTGAAGTCGAAGTCGAACGTGCGGATCAGCCCGCCCGGCGTGGTGCTGTATCCCACCGGCGGCTGGTGAATGGCGAGCGTGGCACGCACCAGGCTCTTGCCCGCGCCCCTGCCGCCGCCCCTGCCGCCCTTGCCGCCACCCTTGATCGCCATCTACGCCGCCCCCGCGTCCGTGAAGCCGTGGTGGGTGATCTCCAGGGTCTCGGTGGCGACCGCCGGGCTCGACGGGTCCAGGGAAGGGCCGCGCCAGCTCACCGGCAGCACGTCGATCAGCCCCCAGCGGGCGACCAGCGAACCGTCGGCACGGAGCGCCGCGATCTGCGCGGTGGGGCGGGTGACGCCGGTGGTGATGGAGGAGATCCAGGCGGCGACCTTCGCGGTGTCCGGTGTGAGCGGACGGGTCAGCGTGATGTTGGAGAAGGTGACCCGTGACGGCAGCTGCCACACGAAGCCGTTGTTGCCGCCCTCCTGGTGCTGCTCGATCTCCACCTGCGAGGAGAGCCCTTCGCAGCCGTTGAACGTGCCCAGGCTCTCACCGTCGATGGACAGGTTGAAGAAGATGGTGGAGCCGGGATCCAGGTCCTGGGGCATCGGGTGCGGCTTTCCTTCCTGTGGTGCTGTGCGGGTGGTGCTTCGGTGGTGCGCCGGTCGGTCGTCGTCGGACGGTCGGGGCGGGGATCAGCGGCGGGGATCGCGCAGTCTGCCGATCCGTTCGCGGTCCATCCGCAGTTCCGTCCGCAACAGCCGGGTCAGCGGACCGATCAGCCGATGGGTCAGTTCGTCCACCTGCCCGTCGGAGAGCTTCCTGGCATCGAAACCGGCGCCCGGGCCGTCCTGCGAACGGACGTGCCGAGTACCGCCGTTGGAGTTCCGCGGTGGCGGTCGCCTGCTGTACGGGGGCGGGCTCTCGGCGCGCTCGGTGTACGGGGGCGGCGCGCCGGAGTTCCCACCGCTTCCCGTGCCGCCTGCCGGGACGGTGACGGGCGACACCACCGGTGCGGCGGGCGTGGCCGGCTTCAGCAGCCTGGGCGGTGCCGGCGCATGCGACGACGGAGTGCCCGGCGCCCGCTGCACCGGCAGCGCCACTGGCGGCGCAGCCGCGGCGGCGCGAGGTGTCACCACCGGAGCATCCTGCCGTGCCGTACCGCTCAGGGGCCTGACCGGCGCCGCGTTGCCGGGCGGTGCGCCGTCCGGCACGGGAGGGGTTGCGGCCCGCTGCACGGGCAGCGCGGGGAAGGCTTCGGCGACACCGCTGAACCGCCGGTCGTCGACCCCGCGTCTGACCGGGCCGCCGCCCTGCGAAGAGACCGGGGAAGCGTCGGCGCCGCCCCGGGGGGCTGTGGCGGATGCGGTGTTCTGGACGGCGGGCGCCCGGGCCGACATCAGCTGAACCGGCGGCGGCACGGGCGCGGGTGCGGACATGGCGCCCGGGGTGCGAGGAGGGAGGAGGGAGGTGCCCGGGACCGGTGTACGCACCGTCACCGGACCGGCGGGTCCCGGTCGCACAGGTGAATGCGCCGACGACTGCGCCGGTGCGGGTGCCGGTGGCCTCCCTCGGCCGGACGCCGGCGCCGAGTCCGGCCCCGGTCGCCCGGTAGCGGGTGCCGAGCGCCGTTGGACGACCGGGACACCGGACGTGACGGGTGCGGTTACCGGTGCGCCCGCCGTCGAACCTGAGGCGTCCACGGCGGTGTTGATGGTCGCCGGACGGACGGGCCCGGTGGGTGGTGGTGCTGCGTGGGCTGCCGTTGCACGGGAGGCGGCAGGGACACCCGGGGCACCGGATGCGGCCGGGCGAAGCGCCGCGGCGTCCGGGACCTCCCGCCGCTGCACGGGGACGGCTGCGGCCGGCGCCGTCACCGCGCGCGCGGAGGACAACGGGCTCGCTGAGGGCGCCCGTTCGGAGCGGGGGCCGGCCGGTGGGCGAGCGCTTCCCGGCCGGTTCGCGGGCGGGGCGGGAGACGACGCGGCCGCCGGTCCTCCCGGAAGCGGCCCGGTGGGCGCGGGAGCGCGTTGCACGGCGGGGCCAGGGGCGGCGCCGGTGCCCGAACCCGCACCCGCGGTGGTGCGGGACGGCGTCGCCGCGCCGTCGGCCGACGACCGCAGGTCACCGGCCGCAGGTCGGGCCGGGCTTTCGGCGGGCCCGCCCGTCCCTGGCGAACCCGCGGCGGCGGGCCGGGGGTTCACGGGGGCCGGGACGGCTGCGGCGGCCGCGCGCCGCACGGCCGCCGGTGTCCCGTCGAGGGGTCGCGCACCCGGCGGCGGCCCAGCCAGCGGGGCTCCCAGAAGGGGCCGCCGCAGGGGTGCTGCCGCCGGGGCTGCACGGCTTGTCTGTACGGGCATGGTGGGGGCGGCCCCGCCCTGCCCGGGCGCGGCCTTCCGCACGGGCGCGGCCGCAGGTCCGGACACGGGTGTGCCACCGGGGACTGCGGCCGGGGGCGGGGTCGCACCGCCGCTTCCCGCGGGCCCGGCCGTCACGGCACGCTCCGGGCCCGGACCGGAGGCCGGAGCGGCAGCCGGCCCAGGGTCCCCCACAACCGGGCGGGAAACAGGGGTGGTTGAAGGCACGGCGGGCCCGGCGGCCGGGCGCGATTCCGATCCGGCGGCGGATCCGGTGCGAGGGCCGGGGCCGGCCGCTCCGCCACGCACCGGCGCGCCGAGTCCGGCTGCCCTGCGGGGTCCTCCGGGCGCCGCCAGCCGCTGCACGTGAGCGGCACCGGTGGCCGGCTGGGCCGCACTCCGCTGCTGAGCGCCGCTCGCGGGCGCGCCCTGGGATGCGGTCCGTCCATCGCTGCCTCGGTCTACGCGACCGGGCGCCGTGCCGTCGGATGTCGCGTTCCTGCCGGACGCACCGCCGCGGTCCGGCGCACGCCGGGCCGGGACGCCCGTGCTCGCACCGCCTGGCGGCGTGGCTTCCGGCGCCGCGGATCGCTGGACCGCACTGCTCCGGGCACCCGCGGCGGCCCGGCCCGCAGGACCCGCAGGGAGTGCTGCGGTCACCGGACCGGCCTGGCGCGGCGGCAGGGCAGCCCGCGGCGAAGCCATCGGGAGCTCCGGCCCCGCAGAACCGCCCGGCTCGGCCCGCACGGCCGGATCCGCTGTCCGGGCCCGTGGCGGAACCGGGGATGCGCCGGCCCGGCCCGCAGGACGGACCGCCGTGTTCGCGGCGGCAGAGGCGGCGCCACCCGAACTCCGCTGCTCCGCGCGGTTCGTGGAACGGTTCGCGGAGAGCGGTGGCGCGGGGCCAGGCTCCGGTGCGGGCACCGTCCGGCCCGCGGGTGCGACACCGCGGTCCGACGGCGCTCCCGGCGCGGTGGATGAGCGCTGCACCGGGAGCGGGCCGGGGCCCGTCCCCTCGGGAGCCGGCTGCTCGGCCACGGGACGGGTCGCACCCGCGGCCCCTGCGCCGGTACCGGCGGAGGGGCCATGTGACGATCGGGCCGCAGGACCGGCCGGTTCTGCCTCCCGGGCGGGAGGCTCACCCGCCGGTGCCGGGCGGGCCGCGGCCGGCAGGACCCGTCGCTGCGTGGCGGGCGGAGCAGGCGCCCTGGTCAGAGCGGCCGGCCGGTTCGGCTCGCGGCGTACCGGCGCGACCCGGGGGCCGGCCGGGCGGGCGGCCTCGACGACACGCTGGACCGAGAAGGCAGCCGGCGGCTCCTGGCCGGCGCTGCCCGTACCGTCATCGGCCACAGCGACCGGGAGCGAGAGCCCGGGCAGCCCGAGTCCGGCCGACGGGTGAGTGACAGCCGGCGTCAGGGCGTCCCGGAGCACACCGGCCGGAGCTCCGTCGAGCACGGCATGCGAGAGCGACCCGGCGAAGGAGGGGTTCTGCCAGGTCGCCAGCCGGGACCCGAAGTCGGCCGTCGCAACGGCATGTGCCGAAGCGCCAGCGGCGGCACGCTGGATCAGCGGCAGGCCGCGCCAGCCGCTGTCCGGAGCACCGGCTGCGCCGGGCGCAACGGGTGCCGGCTCGGCGGCGGGCGCGGCGGCGGCCGGACCGGTACGTCCCCGCAGTCGATCGAGGATTCCCATGGCCGTGCCCCGCCCCCTACCGCTCCGCCGAGGCACGCGTCACGAGCGTGGCGATCTGCTCGGCGTACCGGCGCCGGTCGCGGTGTTCGAGGTCCAGGATGTCCTCCAGGCTCCAGTGGAAGTGATAGGCGATGTACGCGATCTCCTCGTGGACTCGTTCGGTCGCGTACGTCACGATTCCCCCAGGCGGCTCCCGCCGAGTTCGACCTCGAACGGCTGCTCGCAGTGCGGACAGGTCACTCCGGCCCTGGTGTGGCCCTCGGCGTTGACCTGACGGTAGAAGTCCTGCAGAAAGGCGAGGTCGGAGGCGAACATGTTCTCCACCACCCCGTCGTGCATGTGCGGCACGCTGCCCAGCCGGGTGATGACCCGGCCCAGCAGCACCACCGACAGATAGGCCGGGTTCTCCTGCACACGTACGTCCCTGAGCGGGATCAGCTCGTCGCGTGCGGTGGCCAGCCGCATCACGCCTTCGCGGTGCACCGTCCCGGAGTCGTCGACATATCCGCGCGGCAGCTCGAAGGCGAACTCGGTGCGCAACTGCTGCCTCACCGGCGCGGGTTCGGCCGGCACCGACGCCTCCGGAAGTCCGGCGGCGGCCGTACCGGCAGACTGAACAGCCGTTCCCCTGCGCATTACTCCATGATCATTTCTTCGTAGGTGATGGTGACGCTCTCGGTCAGCGCGGATGCCTCGCCGGCCTTCACCGTGCTGGCCGACACCTTGCTGCACCAGGCGTTGCGCAGGTGGTAGCGCTTCACCGGGTTGTTCTGGTAATCCATCACCAGGATGCTGGCGTTCTTGCGGGCCGATCCCATGTCTCCGCGCACCGAGGCGTTGATCCAGTCGTTGAAGGCCGTCGACTGGGTCATACCGCGTACGACGGTGGCCTCGCCGGCCTTCTTCACGCCGGGCAGTTTCTTGGTGACGGGCTGGCCGTTGGCGGAGACCTGCTGGAATTCGATGACGTCCTGCGTCATGTCCAGGCCGTTGACCTCCTGGAGGTACTCGACCATGACGCCGTCGATCTGCAGGCCGAAATTATGTGAAGTGAGGGAATCGCCGGGCTGGAGACTCATGAGCTCTGTTCCTTCTGCTGGGGCTGGCCGTCAAACTCGCGAGCGGTACCGGCCGGACCGGCCGGTACCGGAGCACTGCTACTCCTCCAGCTCGCCGCCGCCGCTGGAGAACTGGGCCAGCCGGAAGATCACGAACTCGGCGGGCTTGACCGGGGAGACACCGATCTCACAGATGACACGGCCGAGGTCGACGGACTCGGGCGGGTTGGTCTCGGCGTCGCACTTCACGTAGTAGGCGTCCTCCGGCGTGCTGCCGAAGAGGGCGCCGTTGCGCCACTCGGTCACCATGAAGGCGGAGATGTTGCGCCTGATCCGGGCCCACAGCGCCTGGTCGTTCGGTTCGAAGACGACCCACTGGGTACCGGTGAGGATCGACTCCTCGAGGTAGTTGAAGTACCGGCGCACGTTGAGGTAGCGCCAGGCCGGGTCGGAGGAGAGGGTGCGCGCACCCCAGATCCGGATCCCGCGGCCGGGGAAGGAGCGGATGCAGTTGATGCCGATCGGGTTGAGCAGATCCTGCTCACCGCGGGTGATCTGCATCTCCAGGTCCACCGCGCCGCGCACGACCTCGTTGGCAGGGGCCTTGTGCACACCGCGCTCGAAGTCGTTGCGGGCCCACACCCCGGAGACGTGACCGCTGGGGGGCACCAGCCTGGTCTGGCCGCCCGCCGGGTCGAACACCTTGATCCACGGGTAGTACAGGGCCGCGTACTTGGAGTCGTAGCCGGCCGTCTCCTGTCGCCATACCCGGATCTGGCGGGCGTTGAGGCCGGGCGGCGGGTCGATGACCGCCATCCGGTCGCCCATCAGCTCGCAGTGCGCGATCAGACCGAGCTGGACCGCCTTGACGGACTCCAGGTCGATGGCACCGCGCTGGTAGGCGGCCATCAGGTCGGGGACCGCGACCATCGAGATCTCGTCCACCGCTTCGAGACCGCCGAAGCCGGTCCGGTCGGCGGAGTCGCCCAGGTAGTCACCGATCCGCACCTGCTCGCCCGGCGTCTCCACCGGAAGGGGCGCCGCCGCCTGCGCGGGCGGCGCCGCGAGCGCCACCGACTGGTTCTCCGGCCTGGCGAGCTGCGCGGCCGCCGCGGCCTCCTGGAGAACGATCAGCTTCGAGCGTTCCTTGACCTGCGTGACCACATAGTTGCGACTGCCCTTCTTCGCCGACACGTCGAAGGCCTCGGCCACCTTCTCGCCGTCCTTGACGACCAGCTTGAAGCGGTCGGCGGGGCCTTCGGCGTCCGCGACCTCGACGCTGATCGCGCCGCTCTCGCCGGGCGCGATCGCCGACACCTCGAAGGTACCGAGCTGCTTCGGCTCACCGGGCGGCAGCGCCGCAGGGGCTCCGGTACCCGCGGTGACGGCCGCCGGGCCCTGGCCCGCGTCGTCCGAAACCCCACCGGGCACCCCGCCGACGCGCACCACGTAGGCGGCGGAACCGCCGTTGTTGAAGAAGCCGTAGACCGAGTGCGCGAGGTAGTAGCCGTCGGTGAACTCCCCGAACGAAGCCACGTACTGCGTCCAGTTGGTCACCAGCGTCGGCTCGTTGAGCGGGCCGACGGGCGCGAGACCGACGAAGGCGGCCACCGATGTGCCCACTCCCTCGATCGGACGCGAGCCGCTGGCCACCTCCTCCACGTACACGCCTGGTGACAGGTAAGACGGCATACTCAGCTCTCCTCGGGGTACAGGACAGGACCTGACTCAGCCTTCCTCGACATGCCCGTCCGCGTAACGGCCCCCCGTACCTTTCCGGGGGCATGACGGCTGCCCCGAAGGGCATGCCCGCGCCCACCAGGTCCCGGTCGGCTCAGGGGTTACCGTGCGCCCCCGCGGCAGCCGGGGCCGCCGCCATCTGCGGGGGCGGCGGCGCCGCCGCCAGCACCTGGTGGATGTGCTGGTACACCCGGATGGCGTCGTCGCAGAGCAGCGCGTACTGGCGCAACGCCGCCTGCTGCTCCTGCCGTTGTCCGGCCGTTTCCGCCTTCCGGTACTGGGCCGCCGCCGTGGAGAGCCCCGCGACACGCGAGCCCAGATCGGCGAGAACACCGCTGAGCTGAGGCGCCGGCGCGGCGGACCGGCTGTCGTGGTCGTGCACCGCGCGCGCCAGCTTGGGGTGCTCCTGGCGCAGATGGCCCGCCCACGCCTCGATACCGCTGAGCGTGCTGCCGGGACTGAAGCCGCGCAGTCCCTCCTCCCGGTCCAGCATGTTGTACGGGACGCCGAAGTTGCTCGCGATGTCGAGCACCTCATGCAGGGTGTGGTAACCCCACTTGACGGTGTGGTCGTAGTCGAGGCGCCAGAAGGCGAACAACGCCCAGGCGGCGGCGGACAGCTGACGGCCCGATGCACCGGCGTACGCGCCCTGGTTCATCATCCGGGCCGTGGTCTCCGACTGGCCCACCCATACGGGCACGTTGTGCTGCCGGGCCAGCGTCGTGGTGGGGTCGCCCTCGTCGCGGGTGATGAAGCCGACCCCACGGTCGACGTGCATTCCCTTGCTGTGCACCGCCTTCGCACGGTGACCGTCGGAGCCGATCTCCGACGTACCGGTGATCTGGTCGGGATGCGGCGGCGGGAGCAGGCCGCTGCCCGCGGTGGCCGCGCCGTGCCGGGCGGCCAGGAAGTACTCCATCGCATCGTGCATGGTCACGATCTTGTCGCGGATGTCGTACTTCTCAGGGTGCGCCAGCACCGCGAGCAGGTCCGAGCCGATCCCCGTCCTGGCTGCGGGGTTCGTGGCACCGACCTTGTCGAAGTGGGTGCGGTAGGTGCCGTACTGCCGGCCGTTCACCAGGCCGGTGCCGAGTTCCTTGATGATCTGGTCGTACATGCCGGGCTTGAGGCCCGGGTGGCCCGGGCTGCCGGGCGATCCGCCGAGACCGGTGATCCATGTGTGCACCTTGGCCAGCACGATGTCGAGATTGACCTCGACCTCGTCGTTGCCCTTCACCTGCTCGGCGAGCTCCTTCTCGCGGTGGCGTCCGGGCTTCTGCCGCACCCAGCCCAGCACCCCGGCGTAGAGCTGCGCGACCCCGGGGTAGCTGTGGTTGCGGGCCTTGCGCCCGTACACGGGGTGGTGCTTGTTCGTGGCGTCCTTCTCACCCGCCCCCGCGTCGTTCACCCACTTGTCCAGCTGCTGCTTCATCGCCAGCTGGTGTTCCTGGAATTCCTTCTGGCGCTCCGGGGGCTCGTTCCTGACGAAGGTCTCGATCTCCTTCCACAGCGGCCCGGAGTCCTTCTCGTGCGCACCCGCGTGCTGGTTGGAGTACACCGTGCCCGCCAGCACGACGGCACGCTGGACCGGCGCCGCCTGCGGCCGGCTCTCCGCCGTGTGCTGCCCCGCCATCACCGGCTCTGCCCCGGCCGGGTGGCTCAGAACCTGATGGGCGGTCGCCTCGGCCTCGCGTTCGAAGCGGTCCGACGGATCCGACACCGACAGACCCGAACCGTTGTCGGTGCCGGCGACCGGCCCCCTGCGCTGCTGGATCACATGGGTCAGCTCATGGGCCAGGGTGTGCCGGTCGGCACCGCCGTCCCCGACCACCACATGGTTGCCCGACGTGTAGGCACGCGCTCCCACCTCGGCGGCGGAGCGTCGCGCCTCGGTGCCGGTGTGCAGCCGGACATCGGAGAAGTCCTCGCCGAACCGCGCCTCCATGTCCGCTCTCACCGCACCGTCCAGGGCCCGGCCGGGGGCCCGGAGGACACCGGCAACGGCGGAACGCTGGACGGCAGCGCCGTCCACCCGCTCGTCGCCGAGGATCCGGCTGACAGCGGCGTTGCCCAGGGCACGTTGCAGCGCCGCGACGTCCCCGGCTGCCGGGCGCCCGGCAGCCGCCCGCCCGGCGTGTCCGGCCAGCAGGAACGCCGCTGCCTTCCTCGCTTCGGGGCCGCCCGGGGCGACCCGCGCGGTTCCGTCTTCAGGCCGATGTGCTCGCATGCGCTCTCCCTGGACCGGTCGATCCCGTAACCGCTGGAATCAACCAGTTCCGCGGAAGCCGCGAAAGGGCAACGGGGGCAGACCACCGGGCACCGCTACCGGCCGGCCGGGCCGGGCCTCCGGGCGGGCTGTGCGGCGGCCGTCCGGCCCGTGGCATCGCCACGGCTCCCGCCCCGGCGGCCGGCCGTACCCGGGCCCGCACGACCGGCGGATACCGGCGAAGGCCGACGCTCGCCGCGCGCCATCCGCCGGATCCGCCCGTCGGACTCGGCCTGTTCGGGCAACGGCCCTGCCCCGCAGCCTGGCGACCGGACCACAGCCCCTCGTCTAGCGTCGGCATGTGAGCATCTGGACCTCCATCGAGCCCGCGTCCACCACCGTGGATCCCGGCAGCACGACCACCGTGCGGCTGAGGCTTCGCAACACCGGGGACATCGTCGACGAGTACCGGTGCGTACCGGTCGGTGACATCGCCCCGTACATCACCGTGGAACCCGCGACGATACGGCTGTATCCCGGCACGACGGGCACGGTCGAGCTCACCTTCGCACCACCACGCACCCCGGACGCGACCGCCGGCCCCAACCCCTACGGCATCCAGATCACCCCCACCGAACACCCCGGGGCAACCACCGTCCCCGAAGGCAACCTCACCATCACGCCGTTCACCGAGGTACGCGCCGAACTCGTCCCCCACACCGTCAAAGGCCGCTTCCGCGGACGCCCCAAACTCGCCATCGACAACATCGGCAACACCAGGCTCACCGCCTCCGTCAATGGCAGCGAAAACGGCGACCAGCTCTCCTACGAGATCCACCCCGCCAACGTCCAGATCGAGCCCGGCCGCGCAGCCTTCGTCAACACCACCCTGCGCCCCCGCAACATCACCTGGTTCGGGCGAAAGGAAAACCGCCCCTACCGCCTCGCCGTCCAGCGCTCCGGCACCCCACCCCTCACCATCGACGGCACCTACGTACAAAAAGGCTTCCTGCCACGCTGGCTCGCCACGTTCCTCGCCGTGGCCCTGGCTCTCACGGTGATGTTCGTGATCGCCTGGTTCGCCTACAAACCGCAGGTGCACAGCCTGGCGACGGAACAGCTCGCCGAGTCCGGCAAGAAGCTCCCCACCCCGACACCGAGCGCGCCGCTGCCCCAGCCGTCGCCGAGCTCATCGGCCGCCGCGCTTCCCGTCCCCTCGCCCAAGCCCGGTGACAGCGGAGGCGGTTCGGGCGGCGGCAAGCCGAAGACGCGGAAGAAGCCGGATCCGGCCAGTGCCAGCAGGGTGCTCATCAAGAACACCACCACCGGCAAATGTGCCAACCTCCCCGGCTTCGACAAGGGCACGGTGGGCGGCGATGTGACCGAGTGGACCTGCGACGGCACGGCAAACGACAACCAGCTCTGGAACTTCGAGGTCCGCTACGCCAAGGGCGGCCCGAACGACAACAGCCTCTTCCAGATACGCAACGTCAAGGACGACTTCTGCATGGATCTCCCGGAGCGGGGCGGCCAGCCGGCCACGACCCATCTCAGGGAGTCGGGCTGCGACGGCACCCAGGCCGACAACCAGCTCTGGTGGCTGGACAAGCAGTCGGACGGTCACTACTGGATCCGCAACTACGCCAGCAACCACCTCTGCCTGGATGTCTCCGGATACAGCGACGGCAAGGACGCCACCCCGCTCACCATCTATGAGTGCAGCAACACCGACGACCAGGAGTGGATCATCGTCAAGCCGACCACTCCGTAACCCCGCTGTGCCGCCGGGGCAGTTCGGGACGCCTCCACGGGCAGCCGGAGTGCCCGGCGGCCTGCTGACCCCGGGCCGGTGCGCCGGCTACCGGACAGCCCTCAGCGTCGGCATGTGAGCATCTGGACCTCCATCGAGCCGTCCGCGGCGCCGAAGCCGGCCTCCACGGCCGGAAGTGGCGGGACGGACAGCGGTGCGGGCAGTGGCGGAGGATCGTCGTCGGGCCCGGCCGGCAAGAAGGCCCCTGCCCATGGACCGCTGCCGCTCAGGGCGGGTGACGGGCCGAACCTCTTCGTGCAGTTCGCGCAGCTCCGGCTCGCCGCCATCCGCGCGAACGATCCGTGCAGGCTCACCGCCGCCCACACCGTCGGCGTCATGGAAAGGCGACCGTGGCATCACTCTTCACCAGCCGCCGCTGTCGTCCAGCACCAGGCGCCCGGCCTTGCGGTATTCGCGCCGGGCGCCCTTCAGCAGGTCCGCCGTGGCGACCGGGGACCCGCGCCCGGCTGCCGCATAGGCGGCGGTGACCACGGCGCTTCGGATCGAACCGCCGGCCAGCTCGAACTCCTTGGCGCACCGGCCCGGGTCGATGTCATCGGCGCACGGCACATGGGCCAGGCTGTGCTGCCACAGGGCCAGCCGCTGATCGGCGTCGGGAAAGGGAAAGTCGACGATCAGGTCCAGTCGCCGGGTGAACGCCTCGTCGATATTGGCCCGCAGATTGGTGGTGAGCAGCACGATGCCGTCGAAGGACTCCAGCCGCTGCAGAAGATAGGCGCTCTCCAGGTTGGCGTAGCGGTCGTTGGAACTGGTCACCTCCGAGCGCTTGCCGAAAACGGCGTCGGCCTCGTCGAAGAGCAGCACCGCGTCGGTGCGGTCGGCCTCGGTGAAGATCCGTTCCAGGTTCTTCTCGGTCTCGCCCACGTATTTGTCGACGACCGACGAGAGCTGCACCACGTACAGATCAAGCCCGAGTTCGGCCGCGACCACCTCGGCGGACAGCGTCTTGCCGGTACCCGAATCGCCCGCGAACAGCGCGAGTGCGCCCCGCCCCCGCCCGCCGCCCGCGCTCAGCCGCCAGTCGCCGAGCACCCGGTCGCGGTGCCGGGCCCGCAGCGCAAGCTCGTGCAGCTGCGCCAACGGGCGCTCGGGCAGCACCAGGTCAGCCCAGCCGACGTCGGGCCTGATCCGGCGGGCATGCTGCTCGAGGCCCGACGCGGACTGCTGCCTGGCGGCCAGCCGCAGATGCGCGGCGGACAACTCGGCGCCGTCGAAGGCGGCGAGTTGCAGCCCGGCCCGTGCGGTGCGGCGGATACGGTCACCGTCCAGCCGGTAGGGCGCGACGACCTGCGCCAGATCGAAGCCGAGGGAGCCGGCTCCCTCCGGCAGTCCCAGAGCGTCGGTCCAGGCACCGAGATCGCCGGCCCGCTGCCGGGGGGCGTCGATGACCAGCGGGTCGCTGTCGCACCAGTGCGGATCGTACGGCCGTGCCCCCGCCAGCAGCACCGGCACGTCACCGCCCGCCAGCGCCCGCAGCAGCGGTCCCGGTTTCCCGGGTACCGGCGCCACGACGATCGCGCAGCCCCGCAGCCGCGCCTCCCGAAGCAGTACGGGCAGCAGCGGCCACGCGCCGCCGTCCCCGCCCCGGTCCTCGCCCCCGGGCGCCGGGCCCGCCGCCGCCACACCCCCCTGCGTCCCGTTCCCCGGCGTGAAGTGCAGCGCCTCCAGACCCGCCGTGCTCAGCGCGGCGGTGGCGCACACCAGGGCGTCCCCCTCCCGGTCCGCGCGCAGATACACCGTCGGCGAGCCGTCGGCCAGCAGCGCGGCAAGCCTCCCCACCAGCGCATCCGGCGGTGCGGCGTCGGCCGGCACCGGACGGGCCGGAAGCAGCCTGGCGTGCCCGGTGAGAGCGGCGTCCGGGGTGTCGTCCCCCAGCAGATACGCCGCGACCCGGTCGGGGACGCTCAGCACACGGCTGAGGAAGGGGCGTTCCGGCTCCTCGACACGGACCAGGCCCAGGGCGAGCAGCGGAGCCGACGGATGGAAACGGGCCCGGGCCGACGGGTCGTGCGAGGGCAGACCGCACAGCTCGACGGCCAGACCGATCGTCGTCCGGCGGCGGCTGACATCGTCGTTGAGGTAGCCGTACAGCGGCTCGAAGGCACGGTCGAGATCGGGAGCGAGCGCCAGCAGCAGGATCGCGGTGTCGAGCGGAGTGAGGCCCAGGCGGCCGGACAGCCCGCGCAGCCGGTCCCCGTCCGGTGGCCCGGCGGGACCCGCATCCGCGACGATGCCGGGAACGCCGGCCTCGCCGGGCCGGACATCTGCGCCACCGCCCGCATGGGGGCGGAGCAGTTGCCGCACCGCCTCATCGGACAGATAGAGACCGCGCAGCGGATCAGCTGCGGTCGGGTCGGTGGCGCTGCGCCGCGCCACAAGATCTGTGACCCGGTCACGCAGCTGCCCCAGCCTGCCGAGCAGCACCCCTGCCGGAGTGGCTCCCGGATCAGCGGGGTTGAGGTCTGCTGAGGTCATTCGGACTGCGCTCCCGTGTTCCGCGGCCCGTCGGCTGCGTCCCCGCGGCCGGCGGCGGACGGCGCGACCCCGGCGCGCGCACCTGGCGTGCGCCGCCTCCCGCCGCCGGTGAAATGCCGTTCCTGGTGCAGCCGTTGCGGAGAGTCGTCGAGCGTGCCGTCCGTGCCGCGCACCCGTACCCCGGCCCCCTCGGTGACCGGCGGCCCCGCCTCGTACTCGGGAAACGCCGGAAACGGCGCGGTGACCACGAGATCGAGGGACGGCTTGAGTTCACCGCCCAGCGCGGACCAGATCTCGGCGAAGGACCGCGCGTCCGTCTGCAGACCCGCCACCGTCATGGGCACGGTGAGTCCGAGCTCGGCCAGCGCTCCGGTGAGCTCCTCGGGCGGCAGCACCTCGCGGGGCAGCAGGGTGGCCAGCACGGCGGAGAGCATCCGGTGCTCATCCTGCGGCTGTTTGGTCCAGGCTGTGACGAGGTACGAAAGCCGGAACCAGCGCGGTGGCTGACGCCTCTTCAGTACCACGCCCCGCTCGTCCTTGACCGAGACGGCGCCCCGCTCCCGCCGTTTGACGTCCTCCCGGATGTCGTACAGGTAGGCGTCGATCGTCGGCGCGTTGCGCCGCGCCGCCCAGTCACGGGTCGGTGCGTCGAAGGCGATGTCGACCCCGGTCCCCGCCAGGGCCCCTCCGGACAGCAGCCCCCTGAGGACCTCGTCCACCTCATGGATCACTGTCGTGCCCTTCGCAGTTGCCGGTGTGAACGGGCGGGCGCCGGTGTCACGGTTCCGCACCGCCATCCTGCCTCGCGAGGGACCTCGTCCCGCAGCCACTGCGGGACGACTCAGGGGCAACTCCCCCGCAGTTCAGGGGCAGTAAGCGCTGCCCCCAGGGGCCACCACAAGGGCCCGGAAGATCAGATGTAGCCTTCCCTGAAGGCATACGCGACGGCGTGAGCCCGGTTGCGGAGCTGCAAACGGGTTGTCAGACCGTGCATCACATTCTTCACGGTGCGTTCGGAGTAGGACAGTTTCCTGGCGATCTCCCCGGTGTCCATGCCCTCGGCCACGAGGTGCAGCACATCGAGTTCACGGGGCGACAGGCCCGAAGCCGGGGCGCCGGGCGTGCTCCCGACCGCGTTCCGCTGCAGGGTGCCGACCTGGGATATCAGCCGTCCCAGCAGGTCCGACGGCAGGTCGCCGTCGCCCCGGGAGGCAGCGATGACCGCTTGCAGAAGCCGGTGGCCGGTGGCCTCGTGCCGCCAGACGATGGCTCCGACCCCGCTTTCGATCACCTGGAGCAGTTCGGCCTCGCGGATCAGCCCTGCCACCAGCACCGCCCGGGTGCCGTCGACCCGCACAAGTCTCCGCAACCGGGACAGTGTGGGCTCGTCCAGCGAGTCCGCCAGCAGGACCGCGACCGTGCCGGGCGGGCCGTTCGCCTCGTCGACCAGCTCGATCGCCGGCTGCTGGCGGAGCTGCGTGGTGGCCCCGGCCAGAGACAGCGGATCCGATGCGTGGATGGCAACCGGGATCCGGACACGGGGTTCTGTCGTCTCGAAAGACGTGCGCAAACCGATTCCCTACGTTTCTGTAAAACACACGTTCGGCTACAAGTGCCTCCAGAATCCTGTGGGTGCCATGGCCGCCGCAATCGTGGACCACCACGAGATGACCACGAGGGCACCACGAGAGCCCCGAAGGGCGGGCCACCCGGCCGCCCCACGCTCCGACCATGCACCCCGGAGGATCCGATGACAGCTCTCCGCGAGCGCCAGGCAGCGCTGGACCTGCTGTCCACGGAGATCACCGGGGCCCGAGCCGGAGCCGGCGGTCTGGTCATACTCAGAGGCGCCACCGGCACCGGACGCACCGCGCTTCTCGATGCGGCAGCCGAGCGCGGCGCCGAGCAGGGCATGCGGGTCCTGCGCGCCCGCTGCGCGGCCGACGACACCGGCACACCCTTCGCGGCCGTACTTCAACTGCTGAACCTCCCGTCCGCTTTCGGGCCGCTGGACAGCACCCCGCAGAGCCCGTCACACCGCAACCACCCTCCGCAGTTGTGGGAACGGCTGCTCTCCTACGCCGAGGACTCGCCCCTGCTGATCGCCGTGGACGACGTCCATCTGGCCGACCGTGACTCCAGGCGATGGCTCACCTACGCCGCCCGCCGGGTGGACCGATTAGCGGTACTCCTGGTGGCGACCGAGCGCGGCCAGTACGACATCCGGACACCCTCGCCCGGTCTCGCCCACACCCTGTCGCCCTCCCTCGTCACGGTGCACGCGCTTGCCCCACTGAGCCGGCAGGGCGCCGCGGAAATGGTCCGTGAATCCGCGGGCGCCGACGCCCCGCAGCAATGGGTCGACGACTGCGTACGGGCAAGTGCGGGCAATCCACTGCTGCTTCGCGCCCTGCTGGACGACCTGCGCGCCGTCTTCCCGGAAGGCCCCGGAACCACCGGCCTGCCGGACAGCTGCGCGGAGCTGTACCCGGGCGCCTACGTGGGCGCCGTCACCTGGTGGCTGGAGTGCGCGGGCCCCGGCACCACCGGTGTCGCCCGTGCACTCGCCGAACTGGAAGGCCTGTCCGAAGGCGAGGGCGACCGCGTAGAAGACCTGCTGGGCGACGTCACCGGAACCGACCCCGCCCGGGCGGCCGGCTGGATCACCGCCATGGTCCGGCTCGGGCTGCTGCGCCGCGAACGCCGTCAGGGGCCACCCCGCTTCGCCCATCCGCTGCTGCGCGAAGCCGTCCTCGACGGCTGGCCCCTGCCGCAGCGGCAGGCCGTGCACCGCGCCGCCGCCGAACTGCGCCACCACCGCGGAATCCGCGTCGAGACAGTGGCCGGTCATCTGCTGCGGGCCCCCGCGGTCGGAGCGCAGTGGGCTGCGGACGCCCTCGCGGACGCCGCGAGGACCGCATCCCTGGACAACCGGCCGGCCGAGGCGGCCGACTTCCTGCGCCGCGCACTCGACGAACCGCTGACCCGCGAGCACCGCGCCGCCGTGCTCACCGAGCTCGCCACCATGGAGTTCAGTACCGTACGGGCGGCCGGCATCCCCCGCCTCACCGAGGCACTCCGGCTCCAGGACCTGCCCAGGAACAAGGTGAAGGCCGCGGTGATGCTGGGCACCGCCCTGGCACACCGGGGCGAGGCCCGGGCCGCGTTCGCCATGCTCCTCGACCTGGACGACGGGCTGTCCGACCATCCCGTACTGACCCGGAGCGTGCGGGCCGCCGCCCTGCTGCTCTCCGACCACGACCGGGAGATCAGACACCTCGCCTACACCCGGCTGCGGCTCACCACCGAGAACTCCCCCGAACTTCTCGGCCCCGCCGAGGAATCACTGCTGATCCGCTACGAGGCGACCGCCGGCCGGGTGTCGGCCGAGCACGCGATGCGGCGGATCCGGGGCCTGCTCGCGATGCCCGAGGACCCCGCTCTGCTCCCCTATCTGCTCCTCACGTCCGCCGCCGTGGCCCAGTGGGCCGACAAGCTGGACGAGGCCGACCGCCTGGTCCAGCGGGGCCTGGCCCAGCAGCGGATATCGCATTTCCCCCTGGTTCAGCGGGCGCTGGTCAACACCCGGGCCGACACCGTCGCCGCCCGCGGCCGCCATGCCCAGGTCCTCACCTGCCTCGACGCCCAGGGCCTCCCCGCGGACCAGCCCGACCACACGGGCCCCAGCAACTTCCACGCCCATGCCCTGATCTCCCTCGTCGAAGTGGGCCGCGCAGGTGACGCCCACCGGCTGGCTGCGAAGGTCTCCCTGCGGAACGCCCACGCCGACTGGGAGGCAAATCGATTCCTCTACGCCCGGGGCATCCTGCGCGCCGCATCGGGAGATCCGGCCGCCGCGCTCGACGACTTCCAGGAATGCGGCCGCCGCCAGACAGCCCGCGAGGTCCTGAGCCCCGTCGTCACACCCTGGCGGTCCGCGGCCGCTGACTGCCAGCTGGCCCTCGGCCGGCCGCACGCCGCACTGGCCCTCGCCCAGGAGGAGTACCGGCTCGCCACCGTATGGAACACCCCCCGGGTGCTCGGCCGCGCACTGCGGACCCTCGGCGAGGCCACCGGGGGGCGGCACGGCATCGACCTCACAGCGCAGGCCGTCCAGATACTGCGCGACGCGGCACTGGAGACCGAACTCATACCCGCCCTGCTGGCCCACGGGCGCCAGCTGACCGCCGCCGGACGCAGCGCCCGCGCGACACTCCGGGAGGCCGCAGCGACGGCGGAGCACCTGGGAGCCGTGCGCCTTCGCTCCGAAGCCGACCGGGCGCTGCGCGACAGCGGCGCCCGCCCCCGCGAGACCGGCCACACCGGCGCCTCGGCGCTGACCGGGAGCGAGGCCCGGATCGCCGCCCTGGCCGCCGCGGGCAGCACCAACGCCCAGATCGCCGAACTGCTCCACCTGGCCCGGCGCACCGTCGAGACCCATCTCACCAGCGCCTACCGCAAACTCAACATCCAGCGCCGCACCGACCTGCCCGCCGCACTGGGCGCGGACAGCGGACGCCACGGCGAGGGAGAGTAGGACCAGCAGCCCGGCCGGCAGGCATCGGGGCCATGGGATCTACGGACCGGGGGCGGCCTGGGACCCGCCATGGGAGCTGCGGACCGGGGCGGCCTGGGACCTCCCATGGGAGCTGCGGACCGGGGGCCGTCCCGGGGTCCGCGGACATCGGTGTCCTGGCCCCGGGGACTCAGGCGCCCGCAAACCCGCAGCCGTCAGGCGTCGAGCACCTGTCCCTCATGACGGACCACCGGTGGTTCAACACTCCACGGGAAGTTGATCCACTCATCGGTGCGCTTCCACACGTACTCACACTTCACCAGCGACTGCGGCTTCTCGTAGATCACCGCGCTGCGCACCTCGGCGACCGCTCCGACGCAGAAGTCGTGAACCAGCTTCAGGGTCTTCCCGGTGTCGGCGACATCATCGGTGATGAGCACCTTCTTGTCCGAGAAATCGATGGCGTTGGGCACCGGGGCCAGCATGACCGGCATCTCCAGGGTGGTCCCGACCCCGGTATAGAACTCGACGTTCACCAGGTGGATGTTCTTGCAGTCCAGGGCGTAGGCGAGCCCACCGGCCACAAACACCCCGCCGCGCGCGATGCTGAGCACGATGTCCGGCTCGTACCCGTCGTCGGCGATGGTCTGCGCCAGTTCGCGGACCGCGGTCCCGAACACCTCGTACGTCAGGTTCTCGCGCTCGTCGCTCATGCCCGCATCACACCTGGGTCCGGTGGAAATTGAGGAAGGACCGGGAAGCCGTGGGCCCCCGCTGCCCCTGATAGCGGGAGCCGTACCGTTCACTGCCGTAGGGGTGCTCGGCCGGCGAGGAGAGCCGGAACATGCACAGCTGCCCGATCTTCATCCCCGGCCAGAGCTTTATCGGCAGGGTGGCGACATTCGACAGTTCGAGCGTGACGTGCCCCGAGAACCCGGGGTCGATGAAGCCGGCGGTCGAGTGCGTCACCAGACCGAGCCGCCCGAGACTGGACTTGCCCTCCAGCCGCGACGCCAGATCATCCGGAAGCGAGATGACCTCGTACGTCGAGGCGAGAACGAACTCCCCGGGGTGCAGGATGAACGCCTCGTCACCGGCCGGCTCGACCTTGCGGGTCAGGTCCGCCTGCTCGACTGCGGGGTCGATGTGCGGATACCGGTGGTTCTCGAACACCCGGAAGTAGCGGTCGAGCCGCACATCGATACTGGATGGCTGCACCATGTATTCGTCGTACGGATCGATACGCACGCGTCCGGCGTCAATCTCGGCCCGGATGTCCTTGTCTGAGAGAAGCACGCCCCGAGGATACGGGGAGCGCGCGGGCCCACCCCAACCGGTGGCCGCATCCCACGACAGCGACAGCTCCCGCCGCCACGCCACTGGGCCGTGTGTGCGAAGTGGCGGCGTCCGCCCGAGCCAGGCCCCGCGGCGTCCGGTGCGTGCCATCGCACGGCGGAGGGTCGCCCGCGCACGGAACGTACTCGGGCGACTCCGACAACGCAGCGAGCGTGGGGGCCGGGCGCACGCGGGGCAGCCGGGACTCCTCACACACGGCCTAACCCCGCTCCATCCCCACCGGGACGGCTTGCCGCAACCGGGCACATCGCGGACACCGGAGGAGCCTGCCGGGGCCGATCCGGTCGCTCCCGAGCTGCTGCATCGGGAACGAAGCGGTACTGAACACATGCCCTTCGGCACAGCGGACAACGGTGCGTTCCATCGGGTCCATCAAGTCCCTTCCCCATCAAGCGTGGACGAGAGAAAGCACCACATTAGGGGATGTACAGGACATGGTCGCAACCGGCACTCCGGCCCTCCACGCTACGCCCCAACTTCCGCACCCGGCACCCCGATCCTCACCCCGGCCCCCACCCCCTGGACAGCACGAAGGCCCCGCGGCGAAGACGCCGGGGGCCTGGCATGAGGTAGAGTGAGCGCTGATGCGGTTCCTTTTCGAAGACCGCTGCGCGAGTGTAGTTTAATGGTAGAACATGAGCTTCCCAAGCTCAGAGCGCGGGTTCGATTCCCGTCACTCGCTCCATGAGAAAGCCCCAGGCCAGTGGCCGGGGGCTTCTTTGTTGTCTGGACCAGTTCAAGCGCCCCGTGCCCGTTCCGTGCCCGATGCCTGATCGCCGGCTTGCCGACCAGCTTTGCCCGCTCCGCCTGGACTCTCTTGTCCAGGCCAACAGCGGCCCTTCACCCGTTCACCCCTTCACCCGTGGAGCCAGCGCAAGTGACCGGGGTGGCGGTCAAGCCAAACCCACCGCGTGACCTCAGCGCAGGCCAGACACAGTGAAGACTCCTCGGGCCAGTTCCCGATCGATGCGGAGCGACAGTTGCTGCAGCGGCAGCCGGCCAGTGGTCAGGGTGCCGCGGGCGATGCTCGTGCGGGCACCCGTGTCCAGGATTTGCCACAGGGGTGGGTTGGCGACGAGGACGCGAGGGTCGAGTTCGAGGCGGTTGCCGTGGGTGTCCCGAAGGATCAGGCGCTGCGCGACCCCGTTGAGCCAGGAGACCGAGATGAGCTGGTCCGTGTGGACGTGGTGTCGGTGGACGAGTCCACGGGAGACGAGGAATCCTGGTGTGGCGGTGACGTGAGTGGGCCACAGGACGGCGAACAGAATGACGCCGAGAGCGGCCCACAACAGTGTTCGGTAGCCCGCCGCGGTGCCGGCCACCGCGTCGACGGCGAACAGCAACAGAGGGAAGAGAGCGGAGATGACGATTGCCGAACGGGCGTCAGTCGCCCTTCGTGCGTCTGCTGCGTACCGCGCCATCACTCCGCCAGTTCTCGTGTATCCAGCCGGATCCGCCAGACATTGCGGCGGTGTGCAGCGGTGAGCTCGGCTTCGAGCGGTGAAGGGGGCACAGTCAGCACAGGGCAGTGCGCGTGCGACAGGCAGTAGCGGGCGACTGAGGGTCTGAGCGCGCGCCGCACCGGGCCGCCCTTCCCGGTGCCCACCACGAGAAGGTCGTGCGGGTGACAGGCGACGTCCACGAGTGCGGCGCCCGCTGTAGCGCAGACGGCCAGGCCGGCCAAGGTGACACCAGGTTGCACGGCGCCGAATGCCTTGCCGAGGGTGTCACGCAGCAGTTCCACGGCCGCGGAACTGCAGTCCGTGTACGGAGACGGCAACGGGGAAGTACGGCCGGTGAGGCGGCTGTTGGCGGGCTTCCACGCGAGCACGGCCCAGAGCTCGGCCTCCCGCATCCGGGCTTCTTCGGCTGCCCGGTGCAGTGCCGCGAGACTGCACGGGCTGCCGTTCACGCCGACCACGACACGGCGGGGGGATTCGTTCGCTGGCTCGCACATCGGCGCTCCCTTTCTGGCTGGCCTGTGTGGCCATCCCATGGAATCGCCGTTCCGGCGGATGACGCACTCTGCTGACGTCCTTCTGACACCGCAGCTGCGAACCATGACGTGTTCCTGATGCCGCGACGGACCGGCCGTCAGTGAACCGTCATGACTCGGCCGGCCGGCGTCAGGGGGACATCATGAGACGTCGGCGGGTGCACTGACCGGGCATAGCTTCGGTGTCATAGCCCGGTCTGCCTCGCCGCACCCGGGACGTCACTCGCTCCTCGTGGTTCCTTCGGGAGGTTCCCATGTGTCTGCACCATTACGACGACGACCCTGAGCCCGAAGAACAGGTCCCGGCCGGGCCGTTGTACGTCCCGGTCAGGCCGGGACCCGCACGCGTCGCGATCCGTCTCTTCCGCACCCCGCTGGGCGTTCGCACCACCGTTGCCTTCACCAGGCCGGCGCTGCTCACCACGACGTTGGGCAAGGGCCAGGCATGGATCGTGCTCTCCGAGCCCGCACTGCGTGCGATGGCCGCAGCGCTCGGCGTGACACGGATGACGCTCGATCCGATGCTCACCGCTCCGGCAGTCCGGGCCGCCACCCCCGACAGCGCCGTCGCGAAGCTCCGACGGCCGACATCCCGGCCCACGCCGCGTGAGGGGAAGTTGACATGGTGACAACCACCCTCGCTCTCTCCCCCGTGCCTGCGGCCGGCGACGATCTGTCGATATGGCCCGGCTCAACGACGCGGCTCCCACACGGTGCTCTCGCCGTCGGCGGGGTCGACCTGACCGATATCGCCGAGAGCTTCGGCACACCGGCATACGTCCTGGACGAGGGCGAGGTGCGCGAGCGCTGCCGGACGTACCGGGCCGCCTTTCCTGACGCCGACATCCTCTACGCGGCGAAGGCCTTCCTCTCTCGCGCGATGGTGCGCTGGATAGCGGCGGAAGGGCTCGGGCTGGACGTCTGCTCGGCCGGAGAGCTCGAACTCGCCGTGACGGCCGGGTTTCCGGCCGATCGGATGGTGCTGCACGGCAACGCCAAGTCACCTCACGACCTCGAGGCCGCACTGCGGCTGGGAGTAGGGCGGATCGTCATCGACAATCCGCCCGAGATCGCCCGGCTGGCCGCCGCCGTGGGGCAGGAGGGCAGCCAGAAGGTCATGATCCGTGTGGTGCCAGCAGTTTCCGCAGGCGGGCATTCGAAGATCCGCACCGGAACGGAGGACCAGAAGTTCGGCCTCTCCCTCACCGACGGACAGGCCCACCACGCGATCGCCGGCGTTCTCGGGCAGCCGCAGCTCGAACTCACCGGCCTGCACTGCCACATCGGGTCGCAGGTCACCAACGCCAAGCCGTACATCGTGGCCGTGCGACGCATGGTGGGGCTGATGGCCCGGGTGCGGGACACACACGGTGTCGTCCTGTCCGAGCTGGATATGGGTGGCGGTCACGGCATCGCCTACCGGCCCGGAGAGGCCGCGTTGGACATCACCGCACTCGCCCGCAGGATGCGCGCCGAGTTGAGCGAGGGCTGCGCGGCCGCACGACTGCCCGTTCCACGTCTCATCATCGAGCCCGGCCGCGCCGTGGCCGGGCCCGCGGGGGTTGCGCTCTACCGTGTGCTCTCAGTGAAACGCACCGGTGAGCGGACGTTCATCGCGGTGGACGGTGGCATGAGCGACAATCCCAGACCCGCACTGTACGGCGTCCGCTACGCGCCCCGGCTGATCGGGCGCCACTCCACCGCCGAGACCTGCACGGCCACGGTCGTCGGCCGGCACTGCGAGGCAGGCGATATCCTCGCGGCCGACGTCGACCTGCCGGGCGACATCCGGCCCGGTGACCTGCTCGCCGTACCGGTCGCCGGGGCTTACCAGCTGTCGATGGCCTCCGGCTACAACCTCGTGGGGCGTCCACCGCTGGTGGCCGTGCACGACGGCCGGGCCAGGTTGCTCATACGCCGGGAAACGCTGGACGATTACCGCGCCCGCGATGTCGGTCTGTGAGCAGTTCTGACGCCACGAGCTCCACTGGTCAGGCGGCATGTACGTGCGGGCGACGCGAGCGGTCGGGTTCGGCCTCGCGCAGTACCTCGCGGGTGACGGGGGCGACCTCACCCTGGCCGAAGAGGAAGAATCGCAGGAAATTGGCCATCGGGTTGCCTTCGGTCCATTCGAAGTAGATGTGCGGCTGCCGGCCGGTCATGTCGCGCACATGGAGCAGCAGCGCGGCCAGTGCGTTGGCCACGGTCGAACTCTCGAGCGTGAGGATGCGGTAGCGGCCGTGCAGCACTTCGCCCCGCACGCGCAGTCCGGATTCGAATTCCGACGGGTCGAGGACGGTGACCTCGACGAAGAGGAGGTCGTCACCGGGCGGGATGTCGTTGTCGTCCCGGATCTGTTCGATCTTCTCGCAGTACTCGGTGGCATCGCGGCTGTCCGGCTCGTTGGCGATGAACCGGATCGTGCGATTGGCGGTGTCGCGGATGAACCGCTGGGCCGTGTCGTCGAGCTCTACGTCGGTGACGCGCAACTCGAAGACGCGGGCCAGACGAGAGAGCAGCGAGAGCCCCATGATCCCCGCAATGAAGCAGGCGCCGATCTTCACACCGTCGGGGCGCTCGACGACGTTCACAGCACTCGTGTAGACGAACACAGCGGCGATCACGCCGAAAGCGATGGTCCAGCCGCGCTGGCCGGCCCGGCGGGCGGCGATGGTGACGGCAACGGCGGCGGAAGTGATCAGGACGAGCACGCCGGTTGCGTACGCACCACCCTGAGCGTCGACGCTCGCGTTGAAGATCCACGTCACCAGGAAGGCGACCAGGGTGAAGACGATGACCATGGGGCGCACCCCGCGCGCCCAGTGCGGGGCCATGCCGTAGCGGGGGAGATATCGCGGCATCAGGTTGAGCAGGCCGGCCATGGCCGATGCGCCCGCGAACCACAGGATGAGGATCGTCGAGGTGTCATAGACCGTGCCGAAGGACGAGCCGAGGTACTCGTGCGCGAGATAGGCCAGCGCGCGTCCGTTGGCCTCGCCGCCCGGCTTGAACGCCTTCTCCGGGATCAGCAGCGTGGTGATGAAGCTACTGGTGATGAGGAAGACGCTCATCAGTGGATTTCCGTGTTCGGTGGTCAGCGCGGTGGACCACTGTGTGACGACGTGCGGGTGGGTAATCACCTGCCACAGCCCCGTCGCGACAACGACGACGTTCAGTGCCAGATAGGACGCCACCAGGGCAGCGCCCCGAACAAGGTCAGCACCACCAGCACGATGGTCGCGAGGGGAGACAACAGCCCCGCAGCGAGGGCGGCAATCCCTGGCTGATAGCCCAGGGTGGAGAAGTAGTCCAGACCGGTCAGGCACATCACCCGCCACCAACGCTGCCCCTCGGGAGAAGCCGGAGCCTGGGAGCCGGTTTGTTTGACCGGCCGGTCGGTCAAACCTTCCAGCAGCCATGCGCGCAGGCGATGGGTGCGGGCGGGGGTGGCCATCGTGGTGCTCCCGTCGTATGGCATGGATCAGGCCATCGATACGACAGCCGAGCCAGCGTACGCATCCTGATCACCTATGCCCGCGTTCGTGAGAATTCTGATGGCTTCTTAACGCTGCGCAGCCCGTTGGCGTAGTGAACGTCTCGCGTTGCGTCGGGAGCCGGCAGCCCAGGCACGTACACGGCCGGGGCGCGTGAACAGGTCCGGCTGGGCATGCTGCCGCGGGACTCGTCAACACCCTGGAGCGCGGTGAGCCGGTGAGCAGCGCTCTCGGCGGAATACCCACGCCGGGCCCCAGCCCTTCATTCGCCCCGACGGCCCGCACGCGCCGATGCGGCGGCGGACGGGTTCGGGCGGGTGGGGGATCGGCTCGCGCACATGGATGAGTGGGCCGTAAGGGTTCCATCAAAGACGGACGGATTGCCGTAAGGGAGCCATCAACAGTGGTCGAATCCGGCCAGAAAGGCGCTTTCCTCTAATCATCCGTTCAATCCGAACCTCATATAGGAGCTCACGATGGCCGACCTGGCCTTCGTCGTCACCACGATCGCGGTGTTCGCGCTGGTGGCCCTCGTCGCCAAGGGGGTGACGAAGCTGTGAACGCCGACAACATTGTCGGCCTGATCGTGGCCGTCGCCCTGCTGGGCTATCTCGTAGTCGCCCTGGTCTTCCCGGAGAGGTTCTGAGCACTGATATGAGCCCCGTCCTCGCCGGCGTGCTCCAGTTGCTCGCGCTCATAGCGGCACTGGCACTCGCCTACCGTCCCCTCGGCGACTACATGGCCCGGGTCTATTCCTCCGACAAGCATCTGCGCGTCGAGAAGTGGATCTACAGGGGCATCGGCGCCAACCCGAACACGGAGATGCGCTGGCCCGCTTACCTGCGCGGCGTCCTCGCCTTCTCCGCGGTCAGCGTGCTCTTCCTATACGTCCTGCAGCGCGTCCAGGGCCACCTGCCCGGCTCGCTCGGATTCTCCTCGATCGACCCGGACCAGGCGTTCAACACCGCCGCTTCCTTCGTGACGAACACCAACTGGCAGTCCTACTACGGCGAGCAGGCCATGGGCCACGTCGTACAGACCGGCGGGCTGGCGGTGCAGAACTTCGTCTCTGCGGCGGTAGGAATCGCGGTCGCGGTGGCGCTGGTACGGGGCTTCGCACGCTCGCGCACCGGGGAGCTGGGCAACTTCTGGGCGGACCTGGTGCGCGGCACCATCCGCATCCTGCTGCCGCTCTCCGTCGTCGCCGCGATCGTCCTGGTTGCCTGTGGCGCCATCCAGAACTTCGCCGGCATCCACGAGGTGGGCCAGTTCATGGGCGGCTCGCAGCAATGGAACGGCGGCGCGGTCGCCTCGCAAGAGGCCATCAAGGAGGTGGGTACGAACGGCGGTGGCTACTTCAACGCCAACTCCGCCCACCCCTTCGAGAACCCCACGCCGTTGTCGAACCTCTTCGAGATCTTCCTGCTGCTGGTCATCCCGTTCTCGCTCACCCGCACCTTCGGCCGCATGGTCGGAAGCCTGAAGCAGGGCTACGCGATCCTGGCGACCGTGGCCACGATCTGGGTCGGCTTCATCGCTCTGATGTGGTGGACCGAGTTCGCCCACCACGGCCCGGCGTTCGACATTGCCGGTGGTGCGATGGAGGGCAAGGAGACCCGCTTCGGTGTCGGCGCCTCGTCGATCTTCGCGGTGTCCACGACGTTGACCTCGACGGGTGCTGTGGACTCCTTCCACTCCTCGTTCACCGGTTTCGGCGGCGGCATCACCATGCTGAGCATGCAGCTCGGCGAGATCGCGCCGGGTGGTACTGGGTCCGGCCTCTACGGCATCCTGATCATGGCGATCATCGCGGTGTTCATCGCCGGTCTGATGGTCGGCCGTACACCCGAATACCTGGGCAAAAAGATCGGCACCCGCCAGATCAAGTTCGCGGCCTGCTACATCCTCATCACCCCGGCGCTGGTGCTCGTCTTCACCGCCGCGGCGATGGCTCTGCCCACTCCGGGCAACTCGATGACCAACAGCGGGTCGCACGGCTTCTCCGAGATCCTCTACGCGTACACCTCGGGCGCCAACAACAACGGCTCGGCCTTCGCCGGTCTGAACGCGGACACGCAGTGGTTCAACAGCACCATCGGTATCGCGATGCTGCTCGGCCGCTTCCTGCCGATGGTGTTCGTGCTGGCGCTGGCCGGGTCGCTCGCCGAGCAGAAGCCGGTCCCGGAGACCGCGGGGACGCTGCGAACCGATAAGCCGCTGTTCACCGGCCTGCTGGTGGGCGCGATCCTGATCATCACCGGCCTGACCTACTTCCCGGCCCTTGCGCTGGGGCCGCTGGCCGAGGGGCTGGCGTCATGACCACTCGTACAGGGAACCAAGAGGACTCAATGTCCACAGCCACTCCGACGTCGGCGCCGCACAGCGATGTTCCGACCAGTCACAAGCCCGGCGAAGGACGCGTCGGGGCGGGTCTTTTCGACCCCAGGCAGCTGCTCAGGTCGCTGCCGGACGCCTTCCGCAAGCTCGACCCGCGGGTGATGGTCAAGTCCCCCGTGATGTTCGTGGTCCTCGTCGGCTCGGTCCTGACGACGATCTTCTCCTTCAAGGACCCCGGCGACTGGTTCGGCTGGGCGATCAGCGCCTGGCTGTGGCTGACCGTGATCTTCGCCAACCTGGCGGAGGCGGTGGCCGAGGGCCGCGGCAAGGCGCAGGCGGACACGCTCCGCAAGGCCAAGACCGACACGGTGGCCCGGCGTCTGGTGGATGGCCGCGAGGAGCAGGTGCCCGGCACCGAGCTGCGCGTGGGCGACCTGGTCGTCTGCGAGGCGGGCGACATCATCCCCGGCGACGGTGACGTCGTCGAGGGTGTGGCCTCGGTCGACGAGTCGGCCATCACGGGTGAGTCGGCCCCGGTCATCCGCGAGTCCGGCGGCGACCGGTCTGCGGTAACCGGCGGTACCAAGGTCCTTTCCGACCGCATCGTCATCAAGATCACGACGAAGCCGGGCGAGACCTTCATCGACCGCATGATCGCGCTGGTCGAAGGCGCGGCCCGGCAGAAGACGCCCAACGAGATCGCGCTGAACATCCTGCTGGCCTCGCTGACGATCGTCTTCCTGCTCGCGGTGGCGACGCTTCCGCCGTTCGCGGACTACGCGGGTACGCATCTGACGATGGTCGTGCTGATCGCGCTGCTCGTCTGCCTGATTCCGACGACGATCGGTGCGCTGCTCTCCGCGATCGGTATCGCGGGCATGGACCGCCTCGTCCAGCGCAACGTCCTGGCCATGTCCGGCAGGGCAGTTGAGGCAGCCGGCGATGTGTCGACGCTGCTGCTCGACAAGACCGGCACCATCACGCTCGGAAACCGCCAGGCCTCCGAGTTCGTACCGGTGACCGGCACCACCGAGGCCGAGGTCGCCGACGCCGCCCAGCTCTCTTCGCTGGCCGACGAGACGCCCGAGGGCCGCTCCATCGTCGTACTGGCGAAGGAGAAGTACGGGCTGCGCGAGCGGCGTCAGGGTGAGCTGAAGGGCGCCGAGTGGATCGCCTTCACCGCCCAGACCCGCATGTCGGGTGTGGACGTCGACGGACGAAAGGTCCGCAAGGGCGCGGCCGGTTCGGTCATCGCCTGGGTCCAGGAACAGGGCGGCGAGGTGTCCGAGGATGCCGGGACACTTGCCGACCGGATCTCCGAGGCGGGCGGCACGCCGCTCCTCGTGGCCGTCGAAGACGCGGAGAGCACCCGCGTCCTGGGCGTCATCCACCTCAAGGACGTCGTCAAGGAGGGCATGCGCGAACGCTTCGACGAGCTGCGCCGCATGGGCATCAAGACTGTCATGATCACGGGTGACAACCCGCTGACGGCAAGGGCGATCGCGGATGAGGCCGGCGTCGACGACTTCCTCGCGGAGGCGACTCCCGAGGACAAGATGGCGCTCATCAGGCGTGAGCAGGCGGGCGGCAAGCTCGTCGCGATGACGGGCGACGGCACGAACGACGCCCCCGCGCTCGCACAGGCCGATGTGGGTGTCGCGATGAACACGGGTACGTCGGCCGCCAAGGAGGCCGGCAACATGGTCGACCTCGACTCGAACCCGACGAAGCTCATCGAGATCGTGGAGATCGGCAAGCAGCTGCTGATCACCCGGGGCGCGTTGACGACCTTCTCGATCGCCAACGACGTCGCGAAGTACTTCGCGATCATCCCGGCGCTGTTCGCGGCGGTCTACCCGGGCCTGGACAGGCTGAACATCATGCATCTGTCCTCGCCGGACTCCGCGATCCTGTCCGCGGTCATCTTCAATGCGCTGATCATCATCGCGCTGGTTCCGCTCGCCCTGCGGGGTGTGCGGTACCGGCCGGTGAGCGCGGACAAGTTGCTCCGCCGCAACCTGGGGATCTACGGCCTGGGCGGGCTCGTCGCCCCGTTCATCGGCATCAAGATCATCGACCTGATCATCTCCCTCATCCCCGGAATTGGCTGATCGGCTATGAACAACTCGGTTACGAACACCGCCCGGTTGCTGTGGGCGGGCCTGCGCGCCCTCCTCCTGCTCACCGTGGTGACGGGCATCCTCTACCCGCTCGCCGTCACCGGTGTCGCCCAGGGGCTGTTCCACGACAAGGCGAACGGTTCGGAGATCAAGTCCAACGGCAAGGTCGTCGGGTCCTCGCTGATCGGTCAGTCCTACAACCTGCCGCTGAAGAAGGGCCAGGAGACGCCGGAGCCCGACCTCAAGTGGTTCCAGCCACGCCCGTCCAACGGCCTCGGCACCAACAGTGTCAACACCCAGTACAAGCTGATCCTGTCCGGCGCCACGAACCGCTCGGGCGACAACGGCGCGGTGAACGGCCGCTGCCCGAAGCACGCCGGGGAAGACACCCTCTGTGCCTGGGTGGTCGCCGCCAAGGCCGCGGTCGTCAAGGACAACTCGGTGAACGGTTACACCGTCCAGGACGTGCCCGCCGACGCGGTCACCTCCTCGGGCTCCGGCCTGGACCCGGACATCTCCCCGGAGTACGCCGGCATCCAGGTGCACCGCGTCGCGGAGAAGAACGGCCTGCCCGCCGCCCAGGTGCAGAAGCTCGTCGACGAGCACAGCGACGGCCGCACCATCGGCTTCATCGGCGAGCCCCGCGTGAACGTCCTCGAACTCAACATCGCGCTCAGGGAACTCGTGGCGGACAGCTGATGGTCTTACGTGCACCACGCGGGAGTTGGCGGCCGGAGCGACACCCGGTTTCGTCAACTCCCGCTGTCGCTGTACCGGTTCCACAGGACCGGGCCTCCACGGCATGAGGGGAGGCGCGCACCGATGACCCCGGTTACTGGTGGTGGAGGTCGACCCTCAGCTTGTCCGCGCCTCGTCCTGGGGCTCACGCGAGTGGAGCTGGACATCCCGGAGACCCTGCCGATGGTCGCCGTCGACCCCGGGCTGCTGGAGCGGTCCGTGGCCAACCGGGTCGAGAACGCGTTCAAGTACAGTCCGCCCGGCGAGGCGGTCCTGGTGGCCGCCAGCGCCATCGCCGACCGCGTGGAGGTCCGGGTGGTCGACCGCGGCCCGGGGGTGCCCGACGAGGCCAAGGACCGTATTTTCGAGCCGTTCCAGCGGTACGGGGACACGCCGCGCGGGGCGGGGGTGGGTCTGGGCCTGGCGGTGGCGCGGGCTTCGCCGAGGCGATCGGTGGCACTCTCGACGCCGAGGACACCCCAGGCGGCGGACTCACCATGGTGCTCAGCCTCCCGGCCGCGTTCGGCCGCCGGCCACCCCACGCCGGCCATCCGCCGACCGCCACCTCCTAGAGGCATCAACGTCGGGTCGCATGGCCGCCTTCAGGAATCGACTCCGCCGGCTTCCATGGATGAGAGGTCCGGCGCGGTTCACGCTGACCGCCTGCCCAGCAGCTGGCGGCAGCGTTCGCGGCGAACGATTCGAGCGCGTCCGGCACCCGACCGGGAAACGACGGGACTGAGAAGCACCCGCACCGTGTCCCTGTCGCCTCCCGCACAGCACCGCCGCTCCGGCACAAGGGCTACCGGGCCGTACATCCCACTGACTATCCCGGGCCTCCCCCGTGGCACCCAGGTATGACCCATGACGAGCACGGAGGCGGATTCGTGGAACCCCTCCGTCCTCATACCGTCTTGATCGGGGACAGCAGGAGCGAAGACGGTCCGTACGACAGGCGCAACAGTGGGGCAGGTGGCACAGGTGACACAGGCGGTAGAGCAGGAATCGGTGCGGGAAACAGGGGCTCGGGGCAAGGCGTTCGCGCCTGAGTACCAGGGCGCCCTCGGCTCGCTTTCGGTGAACTCGTCGCTGACCGATGTGCTGGCCAGAGGTATCGAGGAGCTCCGGGCGTCCGAAGCCGCCGGGGACCAGGGTGAGATGGCGCGCTGCGGCCTCGCTCTCGCGGAGGCGTACCGGCGGCTGGGGCGGGTGGCGGAGGCCGACGCCGCGTGGAAGGCCAGCTACCGCGCGGCGCGGGCGGCGGCGGACGTCGGGGCGATGGCCTGGGCGCTGTGGAGCGGCGGCACCCTCGCCCGGCAGCGGGGCGCACTGCCACTGGCCTACCGGCTGCTCGGTCTCGCGGCCGAGTGGGGAGAGCGCGGTGGCGACGTGGTGGTACGCGGATACTCGCTCGCGGGACTTGCCGAGACCGGACGAATACAGGGCGACTACAAGGCCGTTGGCGAACTGCACGAGCAGCTGCTCGCCGAGGCGCGCAAGCGCGGCGAGGCACGGCACACGGTGTGGGCGCTCGAGGGCATAGCGCAGATGCACCGGAACACCGGGTCGTACGACAGGGCGCTCGAGCTGTTCGAGGAGGCGGCCGAGACCGCGGGCAGCGCCGACGACTGGCGGGGGCGGGCCTGGGCACTGCGCGGGATAGCCGATGTGGTGTCCGTGCGCGACGGCGACGCGGAGCGGGCGCTTGCGCTGCTCTCCGAGGCCGAATCGGTCTGCCGCGAGATGAAGTTGTCGAGCGCCCTCGCCTACAACCACAAGATGCGCGGCAATGTGTACTACCGGGCCGGGTCGTATCCGCAGGCCCGCGACACCTACGCGCAGGCGCTGGCGGAGTTCCGGGAGATGAACGAGCCGAGGGGAACCGCGCTGTCCCGGCTGGGGCTCGCC
Organism: Streptomyces sp. NBC_00344; assembly: GCF_036088315.1. Lineage (NCBI taxonomy): Bacteria > Bacillati > Actinomycetota > Actinomycetes > Kitasatosporales > Streptomycetaceae > Streptomyces > Streptomyces sp. NBC_00344. Next base: position 3,277,407 of record NZ_CP107996.1, read on the forward strand.
AAGTCACTCGCGCGGCTCGGACGGAACCCGGCGGAGACCCGCGCCGAACTGGCGGAACTGCGGCACATCCTGGACCGGATAGGTCTGCGGCATGCCCGGGACATGGTGGACAAGGCGACGGCCGAACTGGGGGTGGGCCCCCTGCCCGAGGAACCAGGACGGCCGGAGGCACCCCGCGTCTGCGGTGCGGGGGCGCCGCGATGACCTCCCCCATCACCGCACCGGTGCTCACCGCGCCCCTGGACATCGCGCACGAACAGGCCGCGGCCGCCACCGCGCCCGGCGTACTCGCCCGGTGCCGCGCACTGGTACGTCCCTCGCTGGCCGCCGCCATCGACCGGCTCCACCCATGGACCGGTGAGATGGCGGCGTTCTCGCTCGGCTGGTGCGGTGTGGGCGGGACACCGGATTCCGGCGCCTCCGAGGGCAAGGGCGTACGCCAGGCACTTGCCGTGCTGTGTGCGGAGGCCGCCGGTGCGCCCGGTGAGAGCGCGGTCGCCGGGGCGGTGGCCGTCGAGTTGATCCACACCTTCTCCCTGCTGCACGACGACATCATGGACGGCGACGGGACCCGGCGGCAGCGGGAGACGGTCTGGAAGGCCTACGGCACCGGGCCCGCCGTGCTCGCGGGCGACGCGCTGTTCGCGCTGGCGGTGCAGACCATCGCCGAGGCGCCCGGGGCGCACACCGCGGCGGCGGTGCGGTGCCTTTCCGGGACGCTGAGCGGTCTCGTGCACGGCCAGGCGGAGGACCTGCTCTTCGCGGCCAGGCCCTGGACGGGGCCCGGCGCGGTACGCCCGGCCGAGTACCGGGCGATGGCGGAGCTCAAGACCGGTACTCTCCTCGGCTGCGCCGCCGCGCTCGGCGGCCTCCTCGGCGGTGCGCCTGCCGGAACGGTGGCCGCTCTGGAGCAGGCCGGGCGCCACCTCGGGGTGGCCTTCCAGGCCGTTGACGACCTGCTCGGCATCTGGGGTGATCCGGCGGTGACCGGCAAACCCGTGCACAGCGATCTGCGGCAGCAGAAGAAGACCTATCCGGTCATCGCCGCTCTCGCCGGCCACGGCCCCACCGCCCGCGAACTCGCCGAGCTGCTGAATTCCCCGTTCCCGCTGGAGGACACTGCCGTCCGCCGCGCCGCCACGCTCATCGAGGCGGCCGGCGGACGCGTCGCCACCCTCGAAGAGGCCGGCCGTCATCTCGATGCGGCCCGCGCCTGTCTCAGCGGTGTCCCGCTCGCCCCGCGCGCGGCGTACGAGATCGAGATGCTGCTGGCGTTCCTGCTGCACCGCAGAGTGTGAACGCGAGCCTCCCCGGCCGGCCCCCGCCCGTTCCCGCTCCACAGCGGGGCGGGAGGGGCCGGTGCGAGCCCGGCACCCGGTGCCGGTTCACCGCCGCACGACATACACCGTGTTGGCCGAGGTTCCTCCCTGCAGCGGGTTGACGAAGTCGACCACCTGCGCCCGTACTCCGGAGAAGACCCCGGCGAGAACGGCGCTGAACGCGTCGTCGGGCGGATCGTTGGACCACAGCGCGAACACCCCTTCCGGCTTGAGGCGTTCGGCCAGTGCTCGCAGGCCCGCGGCCGTGTAGAGAGCCGCGTGGCTCGGATGCAGCACATGGCGGGGGGAATGGTCGACGTCCAGCAGCACCGCATCGAAACGACGGCCGGGCGCCTCGGGATCCAGACCGACGGCGTCCGCGGTCATCGCGAAGAAGTCACCGTGCACCAGACGGCAGCGGGGATCCGACGCGAGCCCGGCGCCCAGGGGCACGAGCCCGCGTCGGTGCCAGTCGATCACCTCGCCGAGCGCGTCGACCACGATCAGGGAGTTGACCCGCGGGTCGTCCAGTGCGGCCTTGGCGGTGTAGCCGAGTCCCAGACCGCCCACGGCGACATCGAGTCCGTCACCCGACAGTTCGCCGAGGCCGAGCTCGGTGAGGGCGATCTCTCCCGCGGTGAAGAGGCTGGACATGAGGAACTCGTCGCCCAGCTTCACCTCGTACACATCGTCGCCCGTCGCCGGGTCCCGGCGACGGCGCAGACTGATGTCGCCCAAGGGCGTCGGCCGCCAGTCGATTTCCTCGAAACGTGCGCTCATCCACTGCCCTGTCCACGACCGGTGCCGGTGCGTCGTCGGTGTTCCGCGAGTCCGGTTCCCCGCACCCTACGCCGCCGCGACGACGCCATCGCGACAAGACCGCCGCTCTGTCCGGCCGGTTCCCGGACCGGCCGCTCAGTACGTGAGGGTTCCGCAACCGGCCGCAGCAACCCACCCGCGGCAACCACCCGCCGCATCCGTCCCCGCCGACACCTGCCGGGACGGCACCACCCGTGGCACGATCGCGAGTTCAACGGCACCACCCTGGGAGGGACCCCGCATGAACCGCACCACCGCGCGGACCGCGCATCTGCGCGCGGCCGGAGTGAGCTTCGTGGTGGAGCTCACCGGCCCGCTGCCCCGGATTCTGCACTGGGGTGAGGACCTCGGTGAACTGACCGACGAGGACACCGAAGCGCTGATCCTGACGGCCGACGGCGCAGTGCTGAACAGCGCACTCGACATCCCGAGGCAGTTCACCGTCTGGCCGACGGAGGCCGACGGCTGGTCCGGCACGCCCGCCCAGCAGGGCCACCGGGACGGCGCCGCGACCACACCGCGGGTCCGGCTGACCGGGGTGCGGCAGGAACCCGGAGAACTGGTCCTGCGGCTCACCGACGATGTCGGAGACCTCGGCGTCGTGCTCACCTACCGGCTCGATCCCTCCGGCGTGCTGGGTGTCTCCACGGAGATCAGCAGGCCGGACACCGGCCCCGGCCAGGACCCGGCGCCCTATGATCTGGCCGGCGTGACCACCCTGATTCCGCTGCCGCACCGGGCGGGCGAGATCCTCGACTTCACTGGAAAGTGGTGCCGGGAGCTCTCTCCACAACGCGGCGGACTGCGCTTCGGCAGCCATGTCCGGGAGGTACGCCGCGGCCGGCCGGGGGCCGACTCGCCGTATCTGCTCACCGTGGGCGTACCGGGATTCGGATTCCGTACCGGTGAGGTGTGGGGCTTCCACGTCGCCTGGAGCGGCAACCAGCGCTACCTCGCCGAGCAACTGCCCGAGGGCGCAGGGGTGCACGGGGCGGTCCTGGGCGGCGGGGAACTCCTGGCGCCGGGTGAGGTACGGCTCGCACCCGGCGACAGCTACACGTCGCCGGTCTGCCACTTCGTGTGGTCGGACGCGGGTCTCGACGGACTGGCCGACCGCTTCCACACCCTGCTCAGGGCGCGCCCGTCGCACCCCGCGTCGCCAAGGCCGCTGACGCTGAACACCTGGGAAGCGGTGTACTTCGATCACCGCATCGAGCGGCTGCTGCGGCTCGCCGATCTGGCAGCGGAGACCGGAGTGGAACGGCTGGTCCTGGACGACGGCTGGTTCACCGGCCGGCGCGACGACACCGCGGGGCTCGGCGACTGGACGGTGGACGCGAAGGTGTGGCCGGACGGGCTGACACCGCTCGCCGACCGGGTGCACGGGCACGGGATGCAGTTCGGTCTGTGGGTGGAGCCGGAGATGGCCAATCCGGACTCGCGGCTGGCCAGGGAACACCCCGAATGGCTGCTCGCACCGTCCCCGGGGCTGGGCCCGAGCTGGCGCAACCAGTACGTCGTCAACCTCGCCCACCAGGACGCCTGGACGTACCTGCTGACATCCCTGGACGAGATCGTCACCCGGTACTCCGTCGACTACCTCAAGTGGGACCACAACCGGGAACTGCACGAGGCGGTCAGCAGGGGCGCCGGCGGCCACGACCGGCCGGGGGTGCACACGCAGGTCAGCGCGGTGTACCGGCTGATCGACGCACTGAAGGCCCGCCACCCGGGCCTGGAGATCGAGAGCTGTGCCAGCGGCGGCGCCCGCGTCGACCTCGGCATCCTCGCCCGGACCGACCGGGTGTGGGCGTCCGACTGCAACGATCCCCTGGAGCGCCAGGCCATCCAGCGCTGGACCGGGCAACTGCTGCCGCCCGAACTCGTCGGCACCCATGTGGGCGGACCGCACAGCCACACGTCGGGGCGGGTCACCGACGAGTCCTTCCGGTATGCGACCGCACTGTTCGGGCACGCGGGCATCGAGGACGATCTGACCGCACGCACCCCGCAGGAACTCGCGGGGCTGAGGCGGTGGGCCGCGCTGTACAAGGAGGTACGTCCGCTGCTGCACGGCGGGCGGGTGGTGCGCGCCGATCTCGCCGACGAAACGACCCTGCTGCACGGGGTGGTGGCCGGCGACGCGAGCACCGCGCTCTACTGCTGGGTGCGGCTTGCGACATCCACCGCCGCCCAGTCCGGACGGGTACGGCTGCCCGGCCTCGACGCGCGGGGCCGCTACCGGGTCCGGATCCGTACGGATGCCGGGCTGCCCGCGCTGCACCAGACGTCAGGACCTGCCTGGTTCACCGCGGCACTCGACGGCTGGGTGACCCTCCCGGGGGCGGTGCTCGTCGGTGCGGGCCTGCCGATGCCGACCCTGGAGCCGGCCCAGGCACTGCTGATCGAGGTCTCCGCCCTCGACGGCACTCCCGCCCAGGGGCTCGACGGCTCCCGCCCGGCACCGGCAACCCGCCCCGGGGCCGGAAACCCTGACGCCTGACGGGCACCGGCCGCCGGCTTCGCCCTGCTGCGAAGCCGGCGGCGGACGGGCGGCTGCACACAGTACGGCGGCCCGGCCCCGAAACCACCTGTGACGGTGACCCGGACGACACGGGACGCCGGCGGGTCTCCTACACCACTTCGCCCGGCAGGGCCAGATAGGTGCTGCGCAGTGCGGCCGCCACCGGGTGGCCGGTGGAGAGCACACGAGTGTCGACGGCCGAGACCGCACGTACGCCGATCCCGGTACTGGTGGCGAAGACCGCCTGCATTCCGCGGGCCTCCTCGACGGTGACCGGCCTCGTGGTGTGCGGGTGGTGCTGCTTGAGGAGGGCCATGGTGACCCCGGGCAGCACATCGCCGGACGGCCAGACGACCCGGCCGTCGCCGTCGACGAAACCGACGTTCCAGGTGCCGCCCTCGGACACCCTGTCGTCCGGGCCGTGGAAGAGCGCGTCGTCGAAGCCGTCCAGCTGCGCCGCACGCCGGGCGTGCAGCGCACCGAAGAGACCGAAGTGCTTCACAGCCGGCAGGTCCCGCACATGGGGGACCGACTTCACCCGCAGCGGGGCCGGTGGAAGCGGGCCCGCCGGGCGGGTGGTGATGAGGACGTGCGGGGTGGCCGGTGCGGACGGGCGGACGATGTCGAGGTCCGGGTCGAAGACGCTCACCCGGACCAGGAAGGTGCCCGACCCGTGGGAGGAGGGGCCGGTGACGGCACGCCTGACGAGCTCCCTGACCCTTGTGGTGTCCAGCACGGTGCCGAAAACGGCGCGGCAGTCGCGGTCGAGCCGTTCCAGGTGGAGGGCAAGACCGCGTACCCGCCCGTCATCGACCCGCATCGTGGTGAAGTGCCCGTAGTTGGTGAGGGCGAGTGCCCGCAGGGCGGCGGGATCGGCGGGTTGTCCGTTGAGTTCCATCACAGGCGTCACTGTGGCAGCGACCGGATGGCGTTCTGGTAGATCGTGAACACCCGCCGGGCGGCCTGCTCCCAGCCGAACCGATCGGTGGCGCGGACCCGGCCCGCGGCGCCCATGGTGCGGGCCAGATCCGGATCGGCCAGCAGCCGGTTGACGGCCGCAGCGAGGTCGGACGCAAAACGCTTGGGGTCCAGCGGGGTACCGCTGCCGTCCTGTTCCTGCTCGATCGGAACCAGCAACCCGGTGACGCCGTCCGCGACCACTTCGGGGATCCCGCCGGTCGCGGTCGCCACCACCGCGGTACCGCAGGCCATCGCCTCCAGATTGACGATGCCCATCGGTTCGTACAGCGAAGGACAGACGAACACAGCGGCGTGGGTGAGCAGCTGACGGAGCGACACCTGGTCCAGCATGCCGTCGATACGGACCACTCCGCTGCGTGCCCGGCTCAGCTCCTCGACCAGTCCGGCGGTCTCCTCGGCGATCTCCGGGGTGTCGGGCTGCCCGCAGCACAGCACCAGCTGCGCGTCGTCCGCCAGGGCGAAAGCGGCCTCCAGCAGATGCTTCAGGCCCTTCTGCCGGGTCACCCGGCCGACGAAGAGCACGATCGGCCGACCGGGGTCGATTCCGTACCGCTCCAGGGCCTGTGTTCCGTGGTCCGGCCGCTGGACACCGGTGTCTATCCCGTTGTGCACCACATGGACCCGCCCGGGGCCGACCTGCGGGTAGACGGACAGGATGTCGTCACGCATCGCGTGGGAGACCGCGATCACGGCATCGGCGGATTCGATGGCGGTGCGCTCCACCAGCGACGACAGTGCGTAGCCACCGCCCAGTTGCTCGGCCTTCCAGGGCCGCAGCGGCTCCAGGCTGTGCATGGTCACGATGTGGGGAACGCCGTGGAGCACCTGGGCCAGCCGTCCTGCCGCGTTGGCGTACCAGGTATGGCTGTGCACGACATCGGCGTCGGCGCAGGCGGCGGCCATCTCCACATTCACGCCCAGGGTGCGCAGCGCGGGATTGGCGTCGTCGCCGAGGTCCGGCTCGGCGTGGGCCGTCACCGCGCTGTCCTGCCGTGGTCCGCCGAAGCAGTTCACCCGTAGATCGGTGAGCTTGCGCAGTTCCCTGGACAGTTCCGCGACATGGACTCCGGCCCCTCCGTAGATCTCGGGCGGAAACTCCCTCGTGAGGAGTCGGACCCGTATCGGATGGCTTCCCTGATCTGACTGTGCGTTCATGGACACTTCCTGAGGTCTAGGAGCTTCCGAAGCTGACTCGGCCTTGCCGGGGCGCTCTCGTCCTCCCGCGGAAACACGCCCCCGAACGCTGACTGGCTGCGCGCTGCGCGCATTCACCTCTGCACGCTATCGATTCAGGGTGAATCTGTGCGTCGTGCACCAGCGGACCGGGGCACCCTGCTGTCCCATGGTTTCCGGCCGGTGGCCCGACATCACGAAGTCGTGCCCGGCTCTTTGACCCGGGGTACGCCCGGGGCGGTAACTTCGCCGACGCGGTATTGAGTCCGGTGCTCGGTCACCCTTGCCATTTCCTTCGCGCGGTTGTCCCCGAATGCCACCGCACGACGCCTCGAGAGTTCGGAAAAAGTGATGTCACAGGCTCCGCCCATCATGCGCACGGATGAATCCTCGTCGCAGAGCCGGAGTGAAACGCGAGTCACCACACTTGAGTTGTTCTTCGACCTCGCGTTCGTCTTCAACTTCACCCAGCTCGCCCAGGTGCTCAGTCACGACATGACCCTCCGAGGACTGCTGCAGGTCCTGCTCATCTTCTGGATGCTGTGGTGGATGTACGGCGGATACGCCTGGCTGACCAACCATCTCCCGCCGCACAAGAAGCGCCACCGTCTGCTGCTGCTGCTCGGCATGGCGTCCTTCCTGATCGTCGGACTCGCCACGCCGCACGCGTTCAGCGGGGACGGGGTCGCGTTCGGCATCGGGTATCTGATGATCGTCACGGTGCACGCCGCCCTGTTCGCCTTCAGCGGCCCCAGCGCGGCCCGGAACATGATGCACATCGCGCCGTTCCACACGCTGGGGGCGCTGCTGATCATCCAGGCCGGCTCCCTCGATGCGCCGATGACGTATGTGTGCTGGTCGGCGGCGCTGCTGCTGGAGGTGATCGCGCCTTTCATCACCGGCTTCTCCGGCTTCGAGCTGAAACCGGGACACTTCGTGGAGCGGCACGGGCTCCTCATGATCATCGCGCTGGGGGAATCCTTCCTCGCGCTCGGCGTCGGAACCGAGGGTGGTCAGGCGGGCTTCTCCGTGGTGATCACCGCCATCCTGATCTTCGTTATCCCCGCCTGTCTGTGGTGGGCGTACTTCGACGAATCGGAGAAGGCCAGGCGAGCCGAGCGGGCATTGGAGCGCCAGGACGCGGTCCGCCGCTCCCGGATGGCGCTGGCCGCCTTCTTCTACGCCCATGTCCCCATGCTGTTCGGGCTGATCCTGATCGCGGCGGCCATCAAGAAGACGATCGCGCACCCCTACGACGAGCTCGCCACGGCGCCGTCACTGGCCCTCGCCGGGGGTGTGACGTTCTATCTCGCGGGCCTCGCGTGGTTCCACGGAATTCTCAGGATTGGTCCCCGGCGATTTCATCTCGTGGCCGCCGTCATGGCCACCGCCGCCATTCCGGTCGGCCACTGTGCGGCCGCCGTCGGCGAAGTGGCGGTCCTCGGCCTGCTGATCATCGGCGCCCTGCTCATCGAGCACCGATGGACCAGGCGTACGGAGCACACCTGCCGTTGAACACCGGCCCGTCACAGCTGCCGAAGGAGACATTCGCGAACACCCGGACTCCGAGACGGTCTGGCCGCTGCGCGAATATCTCGGCTTCGCCGATGACGACAAGAAGCGTTACAAGGTCTGACCCGCCCGGGTCGGCCCCCGATACAGGACGGTTTCCATGAGCCAGCAGCAGACCTTCACCGCACTCGTCACCGGCGGGAACAGGGGCATCGGCCTCGAGACCTGCCGTCAGCTGGCCGGAGCCGGACTCGACGTCGTGCTCGCCGCGCGCGATCCGGCGCGCGGCCGGGCAGCGGCACAGAAACTCCGGGGCTCGGGAAGCCGGATCCGCTTCGAGGAACTGGACATCACAAGCTCCAAGAGCGTCCAGGACTGCGCCGGCCGGCTGGCCGACGCCGGTGTCGACATCGACGTACTCGTCAACAACGCGGGCGTGTACCCGACCGACGCGTTCTTCTCGCTCGACGAGGACACCATGAGCCACGCGATCGACATCAATCTGATGGGTGCCTTCCGGACCTGCCAGGCCTTCGTGCCTGCGATGGGCCGCCGCGGCTACGGACGGGTGGTGAATCTGTCGTCGGGGCTCGGCGCCCTCACGGACAACATCCCGTCACCCGCGGCGTACGGCATCACCAAGGCGGCGCTCAACGCCCTCACCCTGGTCGTCTCGTCGGCCGCTTCCCCATCGGTGAAGGTCAACGCGGTCTGCCCCGGCTGGGTGCGGACCGACATGGGCGGAGCCGGGGCGCCGACCAGCGTCCAGAAGGGCGCCGACACGGTCACCTGGCTCGCCACGCTCCCCGACTCGGGACCGACCGGCGGCTTCTTCCGCAACCGGCGAAGGATCGACTGGTGAGCCCGGCACGCACCGCCGGCCGCCGGCCCGCCCGCCCGAGCGGCTTCATGTCCCACACGTTCCAGTGGCTGGGGCAGCTGGCGGGTCCCGGCCCGGCTGTACCCGGAGCGCTCCGTCCGCGGCGCCGCGGACGGGGACGGGCACCGGGGGGGAGGGGCCCACGACACCCTGTCGTGGGCCCCTCCCCCCCGGTGCGGACGCCGTCAGTCCTGTGCCGCCTGCACCGCCTCGTGCGCCAGCAGTTCGTCGATGACGACCGGCTCCGCCGCCCGCTGCTTCCGCCACTCGATGACCCGCTGCGCCACGGGTTCGGTGAAGCGGGCCGTGACCGGACCGAGCACCACGAGAAGCAGCACGTACGCGGTCGCCAGCGGTCCGAGCGCCGGTTCGATCCCCGACGCGGTCGCCAGCCCGGCGATCACGATGGAGAACTCACCCCTGGCCACCAGCGCGCCGCCGGCCCGCCACCGCCCACGGGTACCGATGCCGGTCCGCCGCGCCGCCCAGTAGCCCGTGGCGATCTTCGTCATCGCGGTGAGTACGGCGAGCGCCAGCGCCGGCAGCAGAACCGGCGGGATCGTCTCCGGGTCCGTGTTCAGTCCGAAGAAGACGAAGAACACCGCGGCGAACAGGTCCCGCAGCGGCATGAGCAGATGATGGGTGTGCTCCGCGACCTCCCCCGAGAGGGCGATGCCCACAAGGAACGCGCCCACCGCCGCGGAGACCTGCACCTTCTGCGCGAAGCCCGCCACCAGCAGGGTGAGCCCGAGCACCACGAGCAGCAGCTTCTCCGGATCGTCGCTGGAGATGAACCTGGAGATCACCCGGCCGTACCGGACCGCGATGAGCAGGACGGTGCCCACCGCGGTCAGCGCGATCGCCAGGGTGAGCCCGCCGACCGCCCAGCCGGTGCCCGCGAGCAGCGCCGTGAGAATGGGCAGGTACAGCGCCATCGCGAGGTCCTCGAGCACCAGCACGCTGAGGATCGCGGGGGTCTCCCGATTGCCCAGACGTCCCAGGTCACCCAGCACCTTGGCGATCACGCCCGACGAGGACACCCAGGTGACCCCGGCGAGTACCACCGCGGCCACCGGGCCCCAGCCCAGCAGCAGGGCAGCGGCGGCGCCGGGAAGTGCGTTGAGCACGAAGTCGACGCCGCCTGCCGGGGCGTGCGTCTTGAGATGGCCGACCAGGTCCCCTGCGGTGTACTCCAGGCCGAGCATCAGCAACAGCAGCACGACACCAATCTCGGCGCCGACCTCGATGAAGTCCTCGCTGCCGGCCAGCGGCACGATCCCGCCGTGTCCGAAGAGGAGTCCGGCCAGCAGATAGAGCGGGATGGCCGAGAACCTCATCCGTACGGCGACCCTGCCGAGCAGTCCCAGGGCCAGCACGACGGCGCCGAACTCGATCAGAAAGACTGCGGAGTCCACCGGATCACTTCCGCTCGAGGATGCCGTGGGCCGCGTCGACGCCCTCACGCGTGCCCACGACGATGACCGCGTCACCGCCACGCAGCCGGAAATCCGGGCCCGGCGAGGGGATCGCATGGGCCCGGCGCATCACCGCCACGATGGAGGCACCGGTGGCGGTCCGCATCCTGGTGTCGCCGAGCACCCGGCCGTTCCAGTACGAACCACCGGTCACCGAGACCCGCTCGGCGATCAGCCCGTAGTCGCTGGTGTGCAGCAGATTCGGGTTGTTGTGGTCCGGCAGCAGCGCATCGGTCAGCGACATGGCTTCGGCCGCCGTCAGCCTCATGGAGAGCCCGCACGAGTCGGGGTCGTCGTCGTGGTGCACGTTGAAGGTGCGGGTGCCGTCACGGTGCGCGATGACCGACAGGGTGTCGTGCCGCCGGGTCGTGATCTCGTACTGCACCCCGATGCCGGGCAGCGGGGTGGTCCTCATCCGTGGAGCGGTCACGTTCGTCTCCCTTACGCATGGACGTCATTGCGGTCGGAGCCAGACGGCACCGAGCGGCGGCAGCACGAGGGCCGCACTGGACTCGAACCCCTGCCAGGACACCGGCTGGGCCTGGATCCGCGACGGATTGACCGTGCCGCTGCCGCCGTACGCCGCGGCGTCGGTGTTGAGCACCTCGGTCCAGTCGCCTGCGGCGGGCAGCCCGACCCGGAAGTCGTGCCGCGGGGTGGGCTGGAAGTTGAAGACGCAGACCAGCGGGGCGCCCGCCGCGTCGTACCGGACGAAGGAGTACACGTTGTCGTCTGCCGCGTCGGCGTCGATCCACCGGAAGCCGTCGGGGTTGGTGTCCCGGGCCCACAGGGCGGGGATCTCGAGATAGTGCAGGTTCAGGTCCCTGACGAGGTCGCGCACCGCGGAGTGCGAGGCGTGCCGCAGCATCGACCAGTCGGGACCCGCGTCGTGCGACCACTCGGTGTCCTGGGCGAACTCCTGGCCCATGAAGACCAGTTGTTTACCGGGGAAGGCCCACATGAAGGCGAGATAGGCACGCAGGTTGGCGAACTGCTGCCACCGGTCGCCGGGCATCTTGGTGAGCAGCGAACCCTTTCCGTGCACCACCTCGTCGTGGCTGATCGGCAGCAGATAGCTCTCGGCGTAGGCGTAGACCATGGGGAAGGTCATGGAGTGGTGGTGATGGCGGCGGTGGACCGGGTCCTGCGCCATGTACGACAGGGAGTCGTGCATCCAGCCCAGATTCCACTTCAGTCCGAAGCCCAGACCGCCGTGGTCGGTACGCCGGGTGACCCCGTCCCAGGCGGTGGACTCCTCGGCTATCGTCATCACGCCGGGACAGCGCCGGTAGACGGTGGCGTTCATCTCCTGGAGCAGTTCCACCGCTTCGAGGTTCTCCCGGCCGCCGTACTCGTTGGGCAGCCACTCGCCCTCGTTGCGCGAGTAGTCGAGGTAGAGCATGGAGGCAACGGCGTCGACCCGGAGCCCGTCGACATGGAACTCCTCGCACCAGTAGACGGCGTTGGCCACCAGGAAGTTGCGTACCTCGTTGCGGCCGAAGTCGAAGACCAGCGTCCCCCAGTCGGGGTGCTCGCCGCGGCGGGGGTCGGGATGCTCGTACAGCGCGGAGCCGTCGAATCCGGCGAGTGCCCAGTCGTCGCGCGGGAAGTGGGCGGGTACCCAGTCGACGATGACGCCGATGCCCGCCCGGTGCAGGGCGTCGACCAGGAAGCGGAAGTCGTCGGGGCTGCCGAGCTTCGCCATCGGGGCGTAGTAGGAGGAGACCTGGTACCCCCAGGATCCGCCGAACGGGTGCTCGGCGATCGGCAGGAACTGCACATGGGTGAAGCCGAGCGCCCGCAGATATCCGGGTAGTTCATCAGCGAGCTCGCGGTAACCGAGACCGGGACGCCACGACCCGATGTGCATCTCGTAGATGCTCATCGGCTGCTCCTCGACGGGGCGCCGTCCCCGTCCGGCCATCCAGTCGCCGTCGCCCCAGGTGTACGCCGAGCTGAAGACGCGCGAGGCGGTGCCGGGCGCCGCCTCGGCCGAGGCGGCCACCGGGTCCGCCTTCTGGATCCAGCGGCCGTCCCGGGTGAGGATCTCGTACTTGTAGTGAGCACCGTCGGCGATGCCGGGGACGAAGAGCTCCCAGACGCCGCTGCCGCCGAGCGAGCGCATCGGGTGGGCGGCGCCGTCCCAGTGATTGAAGCTCCCCACCAGCCGCACCGCGCGGGCGTTCGGTGCCCACACCGCGAACGCGGTGCCCCGCACCGGCCCCCAGCCGGCGTCCAGCTCGCGGACGTTGGCGCCGAGCACCTTCCAGAGCTGCTCGTGACGCCCCTCGACCAGCAGATGCAGATCGAGTTCGCCCAGCGCCGGCAGGAAGCGGTACGGATCGTCGTAAGTGTGGACGGTGTCCCCGTACCGGGCGGCCACCCGGTAGTCGGGCACATCCGTGCCCGGCAGCAGCCCGGTGAAGATGCCATCGCTCTCGTGCGTCAGCTCCGTCAGCACGTCACCGGACGCGGTGGTGATCCGTACGGCGTCGGCCAGTGGCCGCAGTACACGTACCAGCACGCTGTCCTGGCCCGGGTGGGGGCCGAGCAGCGCATGCGGATCGCTGACCTCACCGGTGGTGAGGCGCTTCAGGTCCGTGGGGGGCAGGCTCGCCGGCATCGGCCCGGGGCGGTGGGAGTGCGGTGCCATGGTCATGGCTACGGCTTCCTGTTCGTGATGACGTGGGCCACCTGACACTGCGGATCGAGACGCACGTAGTTCTCCCGCCCCCACTGGTAGGTCGCGCCGGAGAGCACGTCGTGGGCGTCGAGGGAATCGGTCCTGTCCAGGCCGAGCGCGGTGAGGTCGAGGGAGACGGTCGCCTCCCGCACGCTGTGCGGGTCGAGGCTGAGCACCACGAGCACCCAGTCGTCGTCGTGCCGTTTCGAGAAACAGACGACCGCGTCGTTGTCCGTGCGGTGGAAGCGGAGATTGCGAAGCTGGTGCAGGGCCGGGTGGTCCCGGCGCACCTCGTTGAGGGTGCGCAGCAGCGGGGCGAGCGACCGGCCTGCCGTCTCCTCGGCCTTCCAGTCCCTGGGCCGCAGCTGGTACTTCTCCGAGTCCAGGTACTCCTCGCTCGCCGGGCCCGCGGCCACGTTCTCGCACAGCTCGAAGCCGGCGTAGACACCCCAGGCGGGGGACGCCGTCGCCGCCAGCACGGCGCGGATACCGAACGCGGGCCTGCCGCCGTACTGCAGATAGGCGTTGAGGATGTCCGGGGTGTTCACGAAGAGGTTGGGGCGCAGACAGGCGGCGCTCTCCTCGCCGTCGAGTCCGGCCAGTTCGGAGAGATAGGACTCCACCTCGTCCTTGGAGTTGCGCCAGGTGAAGTAGGTGTACGACTGGTGGAAGCCGATCTTCGCGAGGGAGTGCATCATGGCCGGGCGGGTGAAGGCCTCGGCGAGGAACAGCACATCCGGGTCGGTTTCGTGGATCTCCTCGATCAGCATCTCCCAGAACGGCACCGGCTTGGTGTGCGGGTTGTCGACGCGGAAGATCCGGACGCCGTGCGCCATCCAGTGCCGCAGGACCCGCAGGCACTCCCTGTGCAGCCCGTCCGGATCGGTGTCGAAGTCGATCGGGAGGATGTCCTGGTATTTCTTGGGAGGATTCTCCGCGTAGGCGATCGAGCCGTCGATGCGGTGCCTGAACCACTCCGGGTGCTCCGTGACCCACGGGTGGTCGGGGGAGCACTGCAGCGCGAAGTCGAGAGCGACCTCCATCCCGAGGCCGGTGGCCCGGCCCACGAAATGGTCGAAGTCATCGAGGGTGCCCAGGTCGGGATGGATCGCGTCGTGACCACCGTCGGCCGAGCCGATCGCCCAGGGGGAACCGGGGTCGTGCGGCCCCGCCGTCAGGGCGTTGTTGGCGCCCTTGCGGTGGGTCGTACCGATCGGGTGCACCGGGGGAAGGTAGATCACGTCGAATCCCATGTCGGCGACCGCGTCCAGCCGTTCGGCCGCTGTGCGCAGCGTGCCGGAGTGCGGCGGCTCCACCACACCCTCGGCGTCCACCGTCGCCGGGACCGCCCCCTCGGAGCGTGGGAAGAACTCGTACCAGGCGCCGTAGAGGGCACGCTCACGGTCCACTCTCAGCGGCAGCTGGGCGGAAGACGTCACCAGTTCACGCAGCGGCCGGCGGGCGAGCAGCGCGGTCACCGCGGGGGCGACGGCCTCGGCGAGCCGCTCGTCGGGACCCCGTGTCCCGTCCAGCAACCGGTCGCGGGCGGCGGTCAGGGCCGCTCTGGCCGCCGGGTCGTCGGCGTCGCCGGTGAAGGAGGCCAGGGCCCGTTCGAGCAGGGCCGCGCCCTCGGTGAGGACCAGCTCCACATCGGCCCGGGCGGGGATCTTGATCTCGGCGGCGTGCCGCCAGGTCGCCACCGGGTCGGCCCATGCCTCGACCCGGAACGTCCACTCCCCCTCCCGGCCGGCTGACACCCGCGCCGCGTAGCGGTCCGTACCGGGGGCGACGAGCCGCATCGGGTGCCATCCGCCCGGCACGCCGTCCGGGTCGGTCAGCACCACGTTCGCGGCGACCGCGTCGTGCCCCTCCCTGAAGACCGTCGCCGACACCTCGAAGACCTCACCCGGTACTGCTCGGGCAGGGCGCCGGCCGCCGTCCACCCGCGGGCGTACATCCTCGATCGGTATACGTCCGGTGGTCGGGGCGAACCGCCTGGTGGTGGGGTTGCCTTGCATGTTCTTGCCTCCTGGCACCGGGGTGCGGTCGCGGGAAGGAACATCGGAAGAGGGGCTGAGATGGAAACGGCCGGACGTCAATGCCGGTATCCCGAGGTCCCGTTGCTCACGTCCGAGATGATCCGGCGATACCCCGCCACCAGCGGATGCTGTGGGTAGGCCGTGCTGAAGTGGCGCTCCCCCGCGAGGGAGGCCAGCTCGGAGGCGTAGGGCAGGATCGCGGTGAGCCGGGTGCCGTAGACCGACTCGACGTTGTCACGCAGACGCTCGTGCACCATGCCGTCCGGCACCATGTTCACGGCCACACTCAGCCGACCGCAGCCGAGCCGGTTGGCCAGCGCCATGCTCTCCCGGGCGCCGGCCAGGTCCAGGCGGTCCGCCCGCGTCACCACGAGCAGGGCGTCCGAGCTGGCCATCGCGGTCACGGTCTCGTTGTTGAACCCGGCATGGGTGTCCAGCAGCAGCACATCCAGCGCGAGCGAGTCGATCAGCCGGTCGAAGCCCTCCCGCAGCAGACCGACGTCGTAACCGCGCCCCATGATTTCGTTGATACCGGCGGCCCGGCTCCTGGCCGGGACCAGGAAGAACCCCTCGTGCCCGGCTTTGGCATCGGCAGGGTAGGCCGCGTCCTCGATCTCGCACCGACCGATCAGGTAGTCGGTCAACGAGCGGTGCGCGGCAGGCATCGTGTCGGCGAACATCACGTCCAGTGCCGGCGTCTGGATGTCCGTGTCCACCAGCGCGACCCTGCGGCCGGCCGATGCCAGCAGCAGCGCGATGTTGGCGGCGGTACTCGACTTCCCCGTACCTCCTCGGTAGGAGTGCAGGGTGATGATCTGGGACATGTTTCCACCCGGTGATTCGGTAGGGGGGCCGCCGGCGGACAGCAGAACAGGTCGTCAGCCGGTGCGGCCGGAATCCGGAGCCAGCCAGTGGACGGCCATCATGGTGATGTCGTCGGACTGCTCGGCCGGACCGACGAACTCGCTGAGAGCGCCGTCCATGTGATCGAGCAGTTCCCCGCCGCGGATGGGCCCGTTGGTCAGGTGTTTGATCATCTGCTCGTCGCCGAGGAACTCTCCCGACACCGAGCGTGCCTCGGTCACCCCGTCCGTGTAGATGAAGAGGGTGTCCCCGGGGCTGATCTGCGCATAGCCGAGCGAGAAGGTGACATCGGGAATGACCCCGACCGCGGGCCCGGTGGGCTCGAGCAGTACCGGCTCACCGCCGTCCGCGCTCACCACCACCGGCGGATTGTGACCACCGTTGATGTAGACGAGGTTGCCGGTCGCCGGGTCCAGCACGGCGAAGAACATGGTGGCGAAATAGCCCTGCCTGATGTGGTTCCTCGTCAGGTAGTTGTTGGTGCCCACCACCGCGTTCAGCAGCGGGGTCGCCCCCACCACCGGGATCGCCCTGCTCTGTTCCTCCCGGACCGTCAGCTCGTCCGCCAGCAGGTCGGCGGCGATCAGGCTCTGCAGTCCGCTCTGCTCGGCCGTGTGCCGCAACAGGCTGCGGATCAGGGCCATGAAGAGGGCAGCGCCCACTCCCTTGTCACAGACATCGGCCACGACGAGGGCGATCCTGCGCCGGTTGACCAGCTCGAACACATCGTAGAAGTCTCCGGCGACGTCCCTGGCCGGACGGAATCGGACGTTGATCTCCCAGTCGTCGGGACTGGGCAGCGAGTCCGGCAGGAAACCCATCTGGATCTCCCGCCCTATCTCCAGCTCTCGCTCGTAACTGATCAGCTCGGCGTGCGCCGCCACGTCCTCCATGGTCCGGCTGAACGCCGCGTGCTCATGGCAGTCCCGCAGACGGGCACGCACCAGGTCGGGGTAGAAGGGCGGCACAAGGTAGTCCGAACCGGCGTGTATGTGGTTGCCGAGCAGATGCAGGTCGTACTCGGCGTACGCCACCACGGTCGGCCATCTGCCCTCGTCGTTCAGCCTGCGTGCCACCGACTTGACCGTGTGCGGGGAGAGCCCGGCGTACGTCAGGAGGACGTCGGTCCCGGGAAGTTCTCCGCGCGGTGTCGCCAGCACATCGCCAGGGGTGTTGATCCGGACTTCGGCTCCCAGGCTCTCCAGGGCCCTCAGCAGTTCGAGGGGTGCATTGCGGTGTTCATCCAGAACGAGCACGTTGCGCACCATGTCACCCTCATCTATCCCGTCGCCGGCAGGTTCATCACCAGCGTGCTGACGTTCCGGCCGGACACCAGTTCGTAGTCGAAGGAGTCGACTGCCGTGAAGGCGAGATAGACCCCGAGCCCGCCGATCTCCCGCTCCTCGAGCGGCACATCGAGCGCCGGCGGCCGCATCCCCTGACGGGGGTCGAACGCCTCGGCGTCATCCTCGAAGCGCACCCACACCCTGTCTTCCTCTATGCCTCCCGCTACCGAGATCTCCCCGGTCCTGTCCTGGTACCCGTGCATGACGATGTTGGTCGCCAGCTCGTCCGCGGCCAGCCTGAGCCGGTACAGAGCGGTTTCGGGAAGGCCGGCCTCGGCCCCCAGCTCGAGAACGAACGCGGCCACCTCGTCGAGGGACTCGATCGTGGCGGGGATGCGCAGCGTGTCGGGCGGGGGATCGGGGACAAGACGGACACAGCGTGAGGGCCGTTCACGGCGTGCCGCGGGGGAAGCCGACGCGGCGGATACGGCACCGAAGTCGAATGCCATCTCTCATCACCTCCTCAGGCGTCGATCAGATCGATGCTGTGGTCGAACCCGGCCATCCTGATGGTGCGGGCGACCGGCTCCGAAGCACCGACGATGGCGATGCGCACCTCGTCACCCATCTTCTGGCGGGCGAAGACCAGGGAGCGCAGACCGGCACTGGCCATATAGGTCAGCTCTTCGGCCTTGATCACGAGCTCGATCGACCCGGCCTTGGAGGCCTTGTCGACGGTCTGGTGGAACAGCGCCGCGGTGGAGGCGTCCAGTTCACCCTTGAGCTCGATGGTGGCGACGCGGTCGTTGACCCTCAACCTGACATCGAAAGACACGATGGACTCTCCTTCTGCTCGTACGTGGGTTGGCTCGGCGCTCCGGCGCGCTCAGCGCCTCGGTCCGTTCGGCGTCGGTCTGTTCAGCGCTCCGACGGGCGGGTGGAGCGGCCGACCAGGACCACCACGGAATGCGGTCCCAGGTGGTAGCGGCCGGGGTGTTCCAGCGCCGGCTCGCCGCCGACGGTGTGCATGCCGTGCGGCGTCGGAGCGCCGGTGTCGGCGAACAGGTGCCAGACCTCGCCGTCGGACAGCCGGGGGAGCTCCAGGTCGTGCGCTTCCCAGTGGGCGTTGACCGCGACGTAGATGGAGTCGTCACGGACCGCCCCGCCCTTGGCGTGCCATCCGCAGCGCATCATCGCGAGCACCCGGCCGTGATCTGCCCAGTCGGGGCGCCAGGCCTCCACTCCGTGCCAGCTGACATCGGGGAACCCGCTGCCGGCCGAGTCCGTCCCGCTGGGGTGCTCGGTTCCGCGCAGTACGGGATGGGCGTGCCGGAAGGCGATCAGACCACGGGTGAACTCCAGCAGCTCCGCGTTCGCCTCTACGAGTCCCCAGTCGAACCAGGAGAACTCGTTGTCCTGGCAGTAGGTGTTGTTGTTGCCGAGCTGGGTGCGGCCGACCTCGTCGCCGGCGAGGATCATCGGCACGCCCTGGCTTATCAGCAGGATGGCCAGCAGGTTCTTCATCTGGCGCTGTCTGAGATCCCTGACGTGCGGAGAGGCGCTGGGGCCCTCCTCACCGCAGTTCCAGCTGTGGTTGTCGTTCCCTCCGTCGTTGTTGCCCTCGCCGTTGGCCTCGTTGTGCTTGTCGTTGTACGAGACCAGGTCGTTCAGGGTGAAGCCGTCGTGTGCGGTGACGAAGTTGACCGACGCCGACGTCGTCCGCCCCTGGTAGAGGTCGGGTGAGCCGGCCATCCGGGTGGCCAGTTCACCGACGAGTCCGGGCTCGCCCTTGACGAACTTCCGTACGGAATCACGGAATTTGCCGTTCCACTCCGACCAGCGGCCGTAGTTGGGGAAGTGCCCCACCTGGTAGAGGCCGGCCGCGTCCCAGGCCTCGGCGATCAGCTTGGTGTGGCGCAGGATCGGGTCGTGGGCGAGCTGCTCGAGCAGCGGCGGGTTGGGCAGGGGCGTGCCGTCCGGGGCGCGGTCCAGGATGGCAGCCAGATCGAAGCGGAATCCGTCGATATGATATTCGGCGACCCAATAGCGCAGACAGCCGAGCACGAAGTCGCGGACCACTGGATGGTTGCAGTTGACCGTGTTCCCGGTGCCGCTGAAGTTGTAGTACTCGCCCTGCGGCGTGAGCATGTAGTACGTCGCGTTGTCGAGCCCGCGGAACGAGATCGTCGGTCCCTGCTCGTTGCCTTCCGCGGTGTGGTTGAAGACCACATCGAGTATGACCTCGATGCCCGCCCTGTGCAGTTCCCTGACCAGGGACTTGAATTCGTCCGCCTGCATTCCGAACCGTCCGGTGGCGGCGTAGCCGGCCTTGGGCGCGAAGAAGGAAACGGTGTTGTAGCCCCAGTAGTTGTGCAGCCTCTCACCGGTGACCGGGTCGCTCCGCGGATTGTCCAGTTCGTCGAACTCGAAGACCGGAAGCAGCTCGACGCAGTTGATCCCCAGCTCCTTGAGGTACGGGATCTTCTCCCGCAGTCCTGCGTACGTGCCGGGCGCCTGCACGCCGGACGAGGGGTGGCGGGTGAAGCCACGCACATGGGTCTCGTAGATGACGAGGTCTTCTGTCGCGGTACGCAGAGGAGTGTCGTCGCCCCAGTCGAAGTCGTCGTTCACCGCCTGCGCGCGGTAGGGGTAGATGTTGTCCCAGTCCGGCTCCGCACCCCAGACGTCCCGGCCGGAGATCAACCGTGCGTAGGGGTCGCTCAGCACCTTGCTGTCATCGAAGCGGTCCCCTGACGCGGGGTCGAAGGGGCCGCCGGCCCGGAAGCCGTACTCCAGGTTCTCCAGGTCGAGCCCGAAGACCGTCATCGCGTACACGCTGCCGATCCGGAACTCGGCGGGGAACTCCAGCTCCGCGGCCGGCTCCTCGGCGCCGCGGTCGAAGAGCACCAGGCTCATCGAAGTGGCGCGGTCGGAGTAGACGGAGAAGTTGACTCCGCCGGGTACCGGCACGGCCCCGTACGGGAACGGCCGGCCCGCCCGCACCGGGTAGGCACCGATCCGGTGCGTGGGGTACGCGTCGACCCTCTCCCTCACCTCCAGGGCCTCCTGGGCGCCCCCGGCACTCATCGGCCGGCGCGTTCGAGTTCGGAGTCCACGTCGTCACCGATCCGGAAGAAGTCCAGAAAGCCGGTGGCGCTCATGACGAATCTGACCTCGTCCGACAGACCGACCAGGATGATCGTCGCGTCGAGCTGCTGGGCGCGACGGTGCAGTATCAGCAGCGTGCGCAGTCCGGCGCTGGACACGTAGGAAACCCCGGTGAGGTCGATCAGTACCTCTGCGCCCTGCTGTATGAACGGCAGCAGTTGGGCCTGCAGACCGCCGGAAGTGGTGCTGTTGATCTCTCCGTCGAGGACGATCACCGTGACGTCACCCTCGGAGCGCGGGTTGACCTTGACAGTCATTCTGTTATCTCCGTCCTGCTGTTGGGGGCGATGCGGACCTTGACCTTCACGCGGCCCGAGGTCTCAGGGAGCCGTACGGTGAGGGAATCGGCGTCGAAGTCGAGGTGCGGTTCGCCCTCGATCTCCACGGCCTCGATGCGCACCGATCCGGGCGGCAGCAGGTCGGGAGCAACCCGCAGGATGCGGTCGTCGACGATCGCCGGATCCGGCTTGAAGTAGAAGTCCATCGGCTTGCCGTTGATCAGCAGGTTGTTGTAGACCGCCGCCAGATAGCAGAGCTCGGCCGAGTGGTACATGCTCATCGAGTGGCTGCCCTTGAGCCGCTCCACACCCAGCAGGTACGGCAGCCCGCTCGCCAGGGTGTTGAAGTAGACGGCTCCCTCGTCGTGGTCGAGGAAGAAGGCGTTGTAGAAGGACTGGGCGTCGCGGGCCTCGGAGCGGAACTCCTCGCGCCCGGTGGTGCCGTGCAGGATCAGATAGGCAAGGATCGCCTGCTCCTGCTGCCACCAGGCCTTGCGGTCGTGCCAGGCGAAGCGGAACCTCTCCTCGCCGTCCACCTTCAGCCGCTCGACCACGTCGTACCAGCCGGCTCGCTGACGGTCTCCGCCGACCTCGGGCATGGTCTCGCCGATGGAGGCCGCGGTCTGCAGATAGCCGTCCTTGGGACGCAGCGAGTGCATCCGCATCAGATTCCAGGCGATCTTCAGGTTGTGGCCGATCACCGCGCGATTCTGCTGCCAGCCGTGTTCGGCGTCGTGGGACCAGTCCTTGTGGAAACGTTCCTGCACGAAGGGGCTGGTCTTGGTGTCGGGGAAGTGGTCGACGATGGTGTCGAAGGTGTACTCCAGCATGTCGGCGTACTTCTTCTCGCCGGTCGCCAGGTACAGGTTGATCAGGTATGCGGGGGCGTGGTCACCGACCGAGTTCCAGTTCTTGCGCGACCGGTTGGGGCCGAGGGAGTCATGGTCCGGGCTGAGCAGGATGGGGTCGATGTGCGAGAAGTACCCGCCGTCCTCGGGGTCGAGGTAGAAGCGGTCGAAGAGCCGGATGGTGGCGTCGGCGTCACTCCTGATCCGCGGGTCACCGGTGATCCGGTAGGTCTGGACCGGACCGGCGAGCGCGTAGATCTGCTCGTAGGCCGGCAGCGCGTCGTAGTCGTCGTCGAACTCCGACGTGAAGAGCTTCTTCTCGGTGTCACCGTCGATGCTGAGGCCGTGATACCAGTACACGACGTTCTCGTCGGTGTCGACGAACCGCATGTGCTCACGCAGGTACTCCGTACCCCGCTCGGCGATCTCCAGATACTCGTCATCACCGGTCAGCAGGAACGCCGAAGCCATGCCGTAGACAAGTCGCGAGATGGTGTCGGTCTCCTGCACATGGCTCGAGGTCTTCTCGCCGCCCAGCCTGATGTTCGTCCGGTAACCGGCGAAGTCGATCGGCCCGTCGCCGAACTGGGCCTTGCGGTAGAAGGCGGCGATCTCCTCGATCTGCTTGACCCACCAGCCCGCCTCTTCGAACCGGTAGTCGTCGACCCGCCGGCCCACGAAGATCAGCCGCTTGGCCTCGAAGCGGGTGCCTCCGGCGTGCGGATAGAAGATGCCGTAGGCCAGGACGAAAGTGCCCTCCTCGAGCAGCTCGTCCACATGGCCCGACGCGTCCTGGTACGGCTCGCCCAGGTTGTGCAGCAGCTCCGCGACGGCGCCGCCGTCCAGAGCGATGTCGAAGTCGCGGCCGTCGGCAGTGACCACGGAGAAGACGCGGGCGGCGCGGTCGAAGCCGGTGACATGGCCCGCAATGGTGTCGGAGAACGTGAAGTTCAGAGTGTCGGACATGCTTGTCACGCCCCTCGGAGCACGAGCTCGTCGATGATGGTCCTGGCGAACAGATGGCAGTGGTCGCCCGTCCTGGCGGTGACCAGGTCACCGTCGACGACGACGTCCTGGTCGACGTAGCTGGCGCCCATGTTGCGCACGTCGCCGATCAGGTTGTTGTGGCAGACGACCTTGCGTCCCTGGACGACGTACGGGATCGAGGAGGCGAGCCACATCCCGTGGCAGATGATCCCCTTGACCACACCCGATCGGGCGAAGGCTCTGCGCAGCAGGTCGGTGGCGGGTGCCAGCTGCTCGATGTCCTCGGTGTAGCGCAGCCGGTCGGCGACCATCCCGGAGGGGACCAGCAGCGCGCTGTACTCACGCAGCCGGCGGTCGTTCACGTCCTCGAGACTGCGGTTCACGGTGAGGGGTGCCCGGTACTCATGGCCGCTGAAGGTGATCGACCGGTTCCCCCAGAGGCGGGTGATGAAGTCGACACGCGCTCCCTCCTCGGCGAACCGGCGCTGGTAGTAGGCGATCTCCGGCTCGTAGAAGTCGCTCTCCGCGAAGATCGCGATCTTCTTCCCGGTGAGCACTCCGTCCCGTGCGGGTACGTCAGCCACGGTCCCCTCCTTCGGTGATCCGCAGGTCGATGAGGAACGGCTTGTCGTCGGCGAGCATCCGCTTGACCGCCTCCGCCACCTGACCGGGCTCGTCGACACGCAGCGCGTCGACGCCGAATCCACGGGCGATGTCGGAGAAGCCGAGGTCCGGATCGGACAGGTCGAACGGTGAGGGGTGCGCGTGCTCGGGGACGCCACGCTCCCGCCAGTACTGCTCGATGTTGAGGTCGAGCAGCTTGTAGCTGCGGTTGTTGCAGATGACGAACTTGGCGCCGATGTTGTGCCGCACCGCGGTGTAGAGCGCCTGGAAGGTGTACATCGAGCCGCCGTCGCCGGTGAAGCCGATCACCGTCTTGTCCGGGTGGGCGAGCTTGATGCCGATGGCGCCGGGAATACCGACGCCGAGCGATCCGCCGCGGGTGGAGAACCAGTGCCCCGGCAGCCGGCCGGGCAGGTGGGCGTTGAGCGGTCCCGCCGATGTCAGTGCCTCGTCGAAGACCATCACGTCGTCCGGCACGTGGGCGGCAAGTTCGCGCAGGAAGTGCCCGAGCAGCGAGCCGTCGTCGGCGGGCTGTCCCGGCTGCTCCCCGCGCCGGGCGACCAGTCGCTCGAAGGCGTTCACCCGGTCCTCTTCGGACAGCCGCCCGTCGAGCTCGTCGGCGAGCACCTCGAGGGTCGCCTTGGGATCGGCCACCAGGCCGAGGGTCACCGGATGGTTCTTGGCGATCTCGTAGCCGTCCAGGTCGATGTGGACGATCCTGGCGCCGTCCTTGAACGGATCGGACAGTACGGGGAACACCTCGGGGAACACATAGGTGCCGACGATCAGGACGGCGTCCGCGTCCTTCACGGCCGCCGCACTGACCTCGCCGAACATATGCCCGAGCTGCCCCCGGTAGAGCGGATGGGTGGCATCCAGGTTGACCTCGGAGAAGTCGGCTCCCCAGATATCCGCGCCGAGTTGCTCGGCGACCCGCACGAGTTCGTCCTGCGCTCCCGACGCCGAGACGCCGTCACCCACCAGGACGATCGGCCTCTCCGCGCCGGCCAGCAGCTCGGCCGCCTGATGCACGAGCGGGCGGACCGGCGCGGTCCGGGTACGCAGAAAGGTGCTCGGGATGACGGGCTCGTCGTTCGGCGCGTCGAGCACATCGAGGGGAAGGGAGACGAAGACCGGGCCACAAGGCGGCGTCATCGCCATCTTCATGGCCCGGCGAAGCACCCTCAGCACCGAGTTCGGATCGGTGACCCGGGTCGCGTACTTGGTCACCGGCTCGGCCATGGCGACCAGATCGGCGGCCATCTGGGCGTCCATCGCCTCGTACTTCACACCGGACTCGCCGGCGATCACCACGAGCGGCGAGTGACCGCGCTTGGCCTGGTAGAGCATGCCGATGGCGTTGCCGAGGCCGACCCCGCTGTGCAGCTGCAGAAGAGCCGGACGGCCGGTGGCACGGGCGTAACCGTCCGCGATGCCTGCGGCGACTGTCTCCTGAAGAGTCAGGATGTACTGAAGATCGTCATAGTCCTCCAGCGCATCCAGGAACCCCTGCTCGACCGTCCCCGGATTACCGAACATATAGGGAATTCCGTCAGCGAGAAACTGCTCGATTATCGCCGCATTGCCCTGCCTGGCCATGTCTTCCTTCTCTCGATCCTTTGGACCCTCTTACGGAGACTGCTGCGGCCTACCAGCCGAAGCGGCGAAGGCCCTCCTCAAGGACCTCGACCACCTTTTCCCCGGTGAGGTAGGAATCCGGAGTGGAACGTCCGGTGATGAACGGGTAGTCCACGATCACCGAGGTTTCCTTGCCGAAGTTGCCGTGGTAGCGGCCGTCAGGGCCGGTGGCGTCACGCAGGATGTACTCGAGCGGATACGGCGGGGGGCCGATCACGAAATCGGTACCCAGGAACCCGGTTCCGTCCTTGTAGTCGTACTCCTTGCAATGACCGGTGACGTGCTTTCCCCAGATGATCGATCTGCGGTCCTCCCATTCGCGGGCGAAAGCCAGCGGCGCCACTCCGTAGCATTCGGCGGCGACCGGCTTGTCGGCCCGTACGAAGGCCAGAATGATCTGGTGCACCCGCTCGTTGTTCGCGATGTCCACCACCGGGCCGCTGCCGCCGACGATCAGCAGCGCGTCGTACTCATCGAGCTCCTGGGCCACCACATCGACGGCGTGGTGGTACGCCTCGAGCTTGCGCAGGTAGTTGTCGTCCGCGGTGTACGGGCGCTCCGGGAGCCAGCGGGAGATGTCGATCGGGTCGGCGAGTCGGTCCGACTCCTCGGTCTCCCGGGTCAGCTTCGCCACCGCATCGGAGGTCACGGAGCGGCCCAGCGGGGGGTCCACGTAGCCGGGGTCCATGGAGGGCGGCAGCGCGTGCGGCTGCTTTCCATTCGGAGTGGCAAATTCCACGTCGTAACCGCGCTGGTCGAAATGATGCAGGGGGCCGATCAGCTCTTCGCCCCAGTAGCCGTATTCCGACAGGATCACGAGGATCTTCTTGGCATTCCTTCTGGCCATGCCTGCTCCTTCAGTATGCGGTCAGGGACGCCCGCGATTCGTACGCTGCGATCCCGTCGAACCCGTTCATTATCAGCAGCAGTAATCAGCGCGGACAATGAACTCCTCCCCGACTTCCTGACATAAGGGCTTCCTGTGTCGCGGCATTTCCGCGGCGAGTGGCTGCACAACGGAAAGCGGGGCGAACGGAAACCGTTCGCCCCACGTCTTTCCGTGTCCATCTACCGCTTACACGGCCGGAATCGATGCCTTCGCGCCCGTACTACCCGCCGGCGACTCCTGCTGCTGCCGCAACAGCCGCAGTGCGACCACCGCCGCAACCGCGCCGAGCACCGGTACGACCGCGAGCAGCGCGACCGCCGTGGAAAGGCTCATCGCGCCGGCCATACCACCGACCGCCGCCGAGCCGAGCGATCCGCCGGTGATGAAGACGAGCTGGAACACACCGACCGCCACACCATGCATCGAGCTGCCGACCAGATGGGGAACCGACGCCATCAACGCCACCTGGCCCGCGCTGAAGCCCGATACGCAGGCTGCGACAGCCACCACGAGCACGACGGGCGACCGCCCTGCGAGCGCTGCCAGCAGCAGGCCCGCCGCACTCAGCACCGCCAGGGCCGCCACCAGCCGCAGTGCCCCCACCCGGTGGGCAAGACCACCCGCCATGCGCGAGAGAACAGCACTGCACAGCCCGGTCGGCAGCAGGATGAGTCCGATCTGGGTCACGCTCAGATCGTGATCGGCCAGGATGAGCCGAGGAGCCGCGAACTGGATGATGAGGTATCCCGCGAAGAGCGTGAACCCCGCCGCGGCGGCGAGTACGAAGCGGGCGTTGCCCACCACGAGCCGGGGCACGAAGCCTTCGGGCACCCGACGGACGTGCCGGACCGCGGCAGCGGCCAGGATGAGGACCACGGCGCCGAGCGCGACCACGACGGCCCAGCCCACATGGGTCGACGGCGCCTGGAGCAGCAGAGCGAGAGCCCCGGCGAGTGCCAGGCAGAGCACCGCGCCGCGGGCGTCCAGCCGCTCTTCGCGCGGCTCTTGGGCGGGTGCCATCCGCAGCACCCAGACGGCGGCCACCGCGGACAGACCGGGCAGCGCGAGCGCCGCCTGCCAGCCCACCAGGTCGGTCAGCGCACCGCCGAGCAGCGCACCGCCACCGGAGACAATGCCCACCAGGGCGCCCATCGTGCCCACCGCGCGTCCGCGGTCCTGGGCATCCGGGAAGAGGCGGTTGGCGACGCCGAAGGACAGCACGGCCGCGACACCCGCGCCGCAGCCCTGCAGCAGCCGGCCGGCAATGACCGCCGGGTACCACGGCACAGCTGCCACCATTACGGTGCCGGCGATCAGCAGGATCATGCCTCCGATGATCGGTACCCGCAGTCCGCGGATGTCCGCGAGGCGGCCGGCGAGTGCGGAGGAGACGGACAGGGTCAGGGTGTAGGCGGCCAGCACCCATGCGGTGGCACCCGAGGCCACCGAGAGGCTCTGCCCGAGTGCGGGCAGAGCGATGGGGGTCGCGGACATTCCGAGGGCGCTGGGGGCGAGGAAGGACCCGAGTACGAGTCCGGCGGACAGAGCGTTGGGACGAGTCTGATTCGGCATGGTGTTCTCAATCGACGTTGATGTAGACCGTCTTGTACTGCAGGTACTCCTCGATGCCCTCGGGCCCCAGCTCACGCCCGTACCCGGAGGACTTGTAACCACCGAAGGAGGTGCTGTTCTCGAACTGCGCCCAGGTGTTGACCCACACGATTCCCGACTGCAGTTGAGCGGCCACGTTGTGAGCGCGGCGGATGTTCTGCGTGTGCAGGCCCGAGGCCAGGCCGTACGGGGTTCCGTTGGCGATCTCGACCGCCTCCTCGTCGGTGTCGAAGGGCAGCACCGTCAGGATCGGACCGAAGATCTCCTCCTGGGCGACGCGCATCTCCGGTGTCACACCGGTGAAGATGGTGGGCTGGTGGTAGAAGCCGGGGCCCTCGTGACCGGTGGATCCGCCGGAGCGCAGTTCCGCACCCTCCGCCAGACCGATACCGACGTACTCGATCACCTTGTCCAGCTGGGCCCGGTGGGCCAACGGGCCCAGCACCGTGGCCTCGTCCAGCGGGTCACCGATCGGGACCGACTCGGCCACCGCCGCCAGCCGGTCCACCACCTCGTCGTGCACGGAGCGGTGCACGAGAAGCCGGGAGCCGCTCATGCAGAACTGACCGGTGTTGAAGAAGGCGGCCTGGAAGGCCGACTGCACGGCGGCTTCGAGGTCCGCGTCGTCGAATATGAGGTTGGCGCCCTTGCCGCCCAGTTCGACGGTGACCCGCTTCAGTGTTCCGGCCGCGGCCGCGATCAGGCGCTTGCCGGTCGCCGTCGAGCCGGTGAAGGAGATCTTGTCGATCCCCGGGTGCACGGAGAACGCGGCACCGACGGTGGCGCCGTCGCCGGTGACCACGTTGTGCACGCCTTCGGGCAGACCCGCCTCGGCCATGATCTCGGCCAGCTTCAGCGCGGTCAGCGGAGTCTGCTCGGCCGGCTTGTGGACGACGGTGTTGCCGGCCGCGAGCGCCGGAGCGATCTTGTTGACCGCCAGGTTGAGCGGGAAGTTGAAGGGCGTGATGGCGCCGACCACGCCGAGGGGCTCACGCCGGGTGTACTGCAGTGAGCGCGCTCCGGCCGGCCGCGCCGCCCCCTCCAGCTGCTCGACCATGCCCGCGTAGTACCGGAAGATCTCGGCTGCGGCGCGCACGTCGAACCCGCGGGTGAAGGTGATCGGCTTGCCGACATCCAGCGTCTCGCGCAGTGCCAGGTCCTCGGCCGCGGCCTCGATGCCGTCGGCGATCCGGTACAGCACCCCGGCACGCTCCTTGCCGGGCATCGTCGGCCAGGGCCCGACGTCGAACGCCCGCCTGGCCGACTGCACCGCGCGGTCGAGGTCGCTCTCCCCGCCCCAGGCCACCTGGCAGATGGGGAGCTCGGTCGCCGGGTTTATGTCTTCGACGGTCTTGCCGGAATCGGACGGGCCGAACTTCCCGTCGATGAACAACTGACCGTCACCGACGGCCCGGGCGGGCTGGTTCGTCATCAGTCCACTCCTCTCGAAGAATGCCGGGGATCGGCACGCCATCGGAATGTAGGCAGTGGCACACCGTGCCGGAGGGTGGGAAGGGCGCGGGCGGGACACTGCGTCAGGTCGGTACCCGGACCTCCGCGAGTACGGGCGGATCCGGCCCGCTCAGGCGGGTCCGGGCGCCGGGCGGGGGATGCCCGCCGGGCCATCCCCCGCCCGGCGCGGTCCGCCGGTTCGCCGTTCCGGACAGCCGTGATCCCCGTGGCGCTCAGTCGCCGCCCTCGAGTGTCGCCATCCGTCGCCGGTGGCCGGGCTGCTCCGCGAGCACCGCGATCGCGAGGATCACGACCAGCACCGCGAGCACCACCGTCACGGGCAGACCCGGCGCGAAGGGGATCACCGCGAGCACCGCCGCGGTGAGCGTCAGACGGATGAGTACGACCGCCTCGCTCAGCCCGGTGAACGCCGCCCGCACCAGGGCGCCCACCGCATGGAACACCGCGATGCCGCCCGCCAGACATGCGGCTGCCGACAGCGACAGATGCGCCACGTGTTCCGAGACCACTGCTCCGAGAGTTCCCCCGACCACGGCGAGGCCGCCCTGCATCGGCAGATGCCCGTACACGAACGCGTGCCTCAGCCAGGGATGTGACGCCAGCCGCGCATGGCTGCCCGGGCTGCTGCTGCTGACGCTGAAGTAGGCCCACCACAGGCACGCGCACAGCGCGAAGGCCAGCAGCCCCGCGAGGGTTCCCGTCGGTTCGGTCCGTGTGTGGGTCAGCCCGCCGACGAACCCCATGACGGCCTCACCCAGCACGATGATGGTGAACAGTCCGAAGCGCTCGGCCAGATGATCGGCGTCACTCGACAGCGCTTCGGTCGTCCTGCCCACCAGGAACGGAAGCGCCAGCTCCACCGCCATCCCCGCGGCCCACAGCGCCCACCGCTCCGGCCCCTCCCGTACCAGCAGGCCGCCCAGCCAAAGCAGCGACGACACCGTCGCACCCGCCGCGAAGGACCGGGCCAGAGCCCTGAACCGGGCGTCACCGCGCCCCGCCCATCCGTGCAGCACCGTGACCATCCAGCGGGCGGCCAGATAGGACAGCACGAATCCGGCGTCCCCCGCCGTCCCGTGCCCGACCTGCCCGACGAACACCGCCATACCGCAGACACCCGCCATACCGGCGATCGTCAGCAGCCGGTTGAGCGCGTCGTCCCGGTCCAGCCGGTTCGCCCGGTCCGTGTACAGCACCCAGGTCCACCACACCGGGATGAACAGCGCGACCACCCCCAGTACCGAGCCGGCGTCGGGCACCGCCTCCAGCCGGTGGGTGACCTGCTGGACGGCGGCGACGAACACCAGGTCGCAGAACAGCTCGAACCAGGAGGCCCGCCGGGCTCTTTCATTGTCCCTGGCCCCCGCCGCCTCGTCCGCGCCGGCCTCGACGGCTGTCCGCTCAGCCGGAGAAGACGACACCGGTCAGATCTTCACTGATCTCCCGCAGCCGCGCCCTGGCGGCCGGGTCGTACGCCTGGGCATGGGCCCTGGCCCGCGTCGAACGGTTGAAGTACGCGCCGGTGACGTCGCTCAGCTCCGTGCCGGTGACCAGGCGAAGGGTGTGCTCGACCCCCTCGGCCACCGTGCTCTGAGGGGAGAACAGGTGCACCACGATCTTGGTCGGCATGTACGACGAGGGATGCAGGGCGTTCACCGTGACCCCGGTGCCCTCCAGTTGTTCGGCGAGGTCGATCGTCAGCATGATCTCGGCGAGCTTGGCCTGGCAGTACGCCTGGCCTCCGTCCCAGTCGCGTTCGAGCATCACATCGTCGAAGTCCAGCGGAGCCTGGCCCGCCGATGTGACGTTGACGATGCGGGCCGGAGCGGACTCGGCCAGCAGACCGGCGAGCCGGCAGCTGAGGATGTACGGCGCCAGGTAGTCGACCTGGAAGGTGAGTTCATGACCGTCCTTGCTCACCTGGCGCTCCAGCTCGACACCCAGCCCCGCGTTGTTGACCAGCACGTCCAGCCGCGGGTAGGTCGCGACGATCCGGTCGGCGAGTCCCCGGATCTCCTCGAGCGAGGAGAAGTCGGCGAGTTCGTAGCTGAGCCGGTCGTTGCCGGTGGCCGATCGCAGCTCCTCGATGAGCTCCTCGCCCTTCGCGGCACTGCGGCCATGAAGAATCAACGTAGCGCCCTGTGCGGCGAGTTCATGCGCCAGGGCGCGTCCGAGCCCGTCGGTCGCGCCGGTGATGAGGACGTTCTGCTCAGTGATCGGTGTCATGCGGGTTCCTCCTGAGGTGGCGCCGCAACGCAGAACGCCGGGCCCGCGAGCGGGGACCGGCGGCCTGGGGGTCGGAGCGCGGTGGCTGCTAGCTGTACTGCCCGAGTTCCTGGGGACTCTGATCGGTGTAACCCTGGCTGACCTCGATCACGACACCGTCCGGATCGGACACCCAGACGGTCCGCCAGCCCGGGATGAACTCGTCGAAGGAAAGCGGTCCCAGAGTCACGGGCAGCTGACCTTCGGCGCGCCCGAGGAAGACGTCCACGTCGTCGACCTGGAAGGCCAGGTGCCGCGCGGTGCCCGGGTTGGGCGGGCCGTCCTTTTCCGGCGGGACGAGCGCGTCCGCCTCAGTGGCGAAGAGTTCCAGATAGGCGTCCCCGCTGCGCAGGAATATCACCCGGTCGCCCTCGGCCTCCACCACACGGGCCCGCTCGAAGCCGAACCATCTGGTGTAGAAGTCCTCGGTCTCCTTCTGGTCGCGGCAGTTGAGGCCGACATGCGCCCAGCGCACGGGCGCTCGGGTCCCGGCTGTCGTCTCCGTCATGGTCTCAGCCTCCGGTCACAGGGGCGAAGGGCACACTGTCGTGGAAGTTCGCGAAGTAGACGATCTTCCCGTCGGTGACCCTGAAGTAGTTGCACACCTGCGCCTCGATGCTGTCCCCGCCCTTGGTGCGACCGGAGATGTGCGAGATCACAGCGGCCTGCTCACCGTCGATGACGAAGTGCTGCGGCCGGTTCGCGAAGGAGACGTACATCTCGGGGAAGCCCTTCATCATCGCGCGCAGCGTCTCCCGCCCCTCCACATGGCCGGCGAGCTGCTCATCCATGACCTGATCGGCGGCGAAGAGATCGCACCAGTCGTCCCAGTAACCGGCGTTGGCCAGTTCGTAGTAGCGGTGCACGAGGTCCTTGGTGTCCATGGGCACTCCTTGTACGGGTATCGGTGGGGGCGGGTCAGGGCAGCGGGACGTCGAGCTGGCGCATCAGGCCGGTGGTGTCGGCCTGCACCCAGCGCTCCACGACCTTGGCGTTCTCCAGGCGGTAGACCTCGAGGCTGGTCCACTGCACCTCCTTGCCCGTGGGCTCCTGGCCGAAGAACGGTGCGATGTGCCGGCCGCGGAAGGTGATGTGCATGATCACCCGGTCCGGAGCAGCCGCGTACAGCGCGTCCAGGTGGACGGTGAAGTCGAGACCCTCGTGCGCGGCCCGGATGATCTCCTTGAGCTCGGTGAGACTCTCCACGCTCCAGGCGGGGTTGTTGTCGCGGAAGGTGGGGCCGAAGAGCTCGTCCAGATCGTCGTAGCGCCGCTCGTTCACCGCGTCACTGACCCGCTGCACGACAGCGACGTTCTCGGCGTCGGACGAGAGCTGCGCCCGCAGGCCCAGGAGGTCGTCCTGTGCCCAGCGCTCGACCAGCTCGCCGTCCTCGACCCGCCAGATCTCGGTGGTGCTCCAGCGCACCTCGCGACCGGTGGCGGGCAGGTCGAGAGCCGGTCCCTGGTGGGTTCCGGTGAGGGTGACCCGGGTGATGACCTTGTCGCCCGAGACGAGGGCCTCGTCCAGTTCCGCGTGGACCTCCAGGGACTTGTGGGCGCCACGCAGGGCGTCCAGGTAGGCCTCCAGCCCCTCTATCTCGAAACCGGGGTGGTGGTCCTGGAAGTCCTGGCCGATGACCGCGGAGACGGTCTCGTAGTCGGCGTCGTTGAACGCCGTGAGGAAACGCTTGTAGAGCTCGACTCCTGGCTGGACGGCAGATGCGGGCATGATGCCCCTCCTCAGATGCGTGACGGGAACGTGCAGGTGGTGGTGCGGGTGATCAGGAATGGCTGATGAGATCGGCGGCCTTTTCGCCGATCATGACGCTGGGTGCGTTGGTGTTACCGGCAACGATGTCCGGCATCACCGAGGCGTCGGCGACGCGCAGGCCTTCGATGCCGTGCACCCGCAGCTCGTGGTCGGTGACCGCGTCCGGGTCCTGGCCCATCCGGCAGGTGCCGACCGGATGCCAGAGCGTCGTGGCGCGGGCCGCGACATAGGCGCGCAGGGCCTCCCTGCTGGTGACGCCGTCCCCGAGGCCGAGTTCGGCGCCGCGGAAGGGGGCCAGCGCCCGGGTGCGGGCGAGCTCCCTGGCCAGCTCGACCCCCTCGACCAGCACGTTCATGTCCGCCGGGTCGGCGAGGTAGTCGGCGCGTACGACCGCGGTCGACGCGGGGTCGGCGTCGCGCAGCCTGACCTGGCCGCGGCTGCCCGGCAGAAGGGCGATCGGCGCGAAGGTGAAGCCGGGTCCGCGGCGCTCCTCATCGGTCGCGTCGGGGGAGAGGAACGTGATGGGGCCGAAGGTGAATTGGAGGTCCGGCGCACCCGCGGGATCAGCGTCGCCTGTGTGGGTGAACAGACCCGCCTCGGACAGCAGCGCCTCCGCGGGCAACTCCTGACGGGACTGGTAGCTCACCGGAGCGAAGAGATGGTCCTGGAGGTTCTCGCCCACGCCGGGCAGGTCCTGCACACAGCCGATCCCGTGCGCACGCAGCTGCGCGGCGGGCCCGATACCCGAGAGCATGAGCAGCTTGGGCGTCTCGAAGGCGCCCGCGCACACGATGACCTCGCCCCGGGCACGAACCCGCTGCAGCCGGCCGTCGACCACGAATTCGACCCCTGCGGCGCGCTTGCCCTCCAGCAGGATGCGGGTGGCCTGCGCGCCCACCTCGACAGTGAGGTTGCCGCGTCCACGGGCGGGGTGGAGGTAGCCGGTGGCGGTGCTGCAGCGCTCGCCGTCGGCCGTGCGGGTGGTCTGGTAGAGGAATCCGTACCCGCTCTGACTCGCTCCGTTGTAGTCCGTCCCGTCGGCCGCGGCGTCGTCAGCCCCGTAGCCGAGTTCACGCGTCGCGGCGACGAACGCCTCCGCCAGCGGGGTGGGGGAATCATGGTCCCTGACGGACACCGGGCCCGCTTTGCCACGCAGTCCGCCGCTGCCGGCGCCCTGGTAGTCCTCGCTCCGGCGGAAATACGGCAGTACGTCGTCGTATCCCCATCCGGGGTTCCCGCGGTCCCGCCAGCCGTCGTAGTCGTGCCGGCTGCCGCGGACCCACATCAGCGCGTTGACCGAGCTGCAACCGCCGGCGACCTTTCCGCGGGCGATGGGCACGCTGCGTCCGCCGAGGCCGCTCTCGGGCTCGGTGGCGTACCCCCAGTCGATCAGGGGGCTCCATGACGACGTCAGAAGGGCGAGGACCGCACCGGAGTCGGTGCGATGGATCTCCGGGCGCTCATCCCAGCCTCCGGCCTCCAGCAGCAGTACGCTCCGCTCGCCGTCCTCGCTGAGCCGCGCCGCCACCGCGCTGCCGGCCGAGCCCGCCCCGACGACGACGTAGTCGACTGATCGGTCGGCCGCCATCACACGATGGGGGTGAGGTCGCCGACCAGATAGCTGACGATCACGGGCCGTCCGGTGTCCGACGGGTACGCGAGCCGCCACTTCTGCTGGACGCGGAAGGACGACACCGTGCCGTCCGCCACGCTCTTGGCCGTCCACACCACCGTGACGTCCACCGCCACGCCGTCTCCCTCGGCACGGCCCACGGCCTTCTCGACGACATGGGTCTGGTCCGCGAACGCCTCACCGACCACGGCGTACCAGTCGCGGAAGTCGTCATGGCTGCGCAGAGTGCGTTCGGGGAAAGCCATTTCCAGATCGGAATCAGCTACGAACGGCAGCATCTCCCCGACCGGATCATGCCGGCTCATCCGGTCGAACCATTCCTGTACGAAGTCGGCGAGTTCCTTCTCACCCAGGGGTCGGTCACCAGCCATGATTCTCTCCTGCTCTGCCTCGATGGATCAGCGCTTGCCTTGTTCGATGAAGCCAGTTGCGGGCGCCACCGCGCAGTGCACCCCGGAGGGGGAGGCACACTGCCGGAAGTCCGCCACGGGACTACGGCAACTGCCGCCGGCCCTACGCCCCGCCGTACATCACGTCCATTGCCTCCTCCACGTCCTCGATGTCTGCGGGCAGCGTGCGCAGGGCCCGCAGGGTGCGGAATCCGAACGCCGCCGTCACGAGCGTGGCGTGGTGGTGCCAGCCCCGGAACGACCGTCCTTCGAAGTCGCCGAGGCCGTACAACTCCTGCATTCCGCCGAGGCTGTCGCGGGAGAGCCCGCGCAGCCGGATGAGCGAAGCGGTCTCTCCGAGCCTGCGCGGCGACAGATTCGTCAGGTGGTACGAGCGTGGTGCCGGCCTGCCGAAAGGCCAGTCCACGACGAGATGCCGCTGCTGGGACCGGAAGCGCTCCGCGGACGGGCCGGGAGAGCCCGG
Organism: Streptomyces sp. NBC_00344; assembly: GCF_036088315.1. Classification (NCBI taxonomy): domain Bacteria; kingdom Bacillati; phylum Actinomycetota; class Actinomycetes; order Kitasatosporales; family Streptomycetaceae; genus Streptomyces; species Streptomyces sp. NBC_00344. Next base: position 3,313,019 of record NZ_CP107996.1, read on the forward strand.
GCCTGCGCCAAGGTGCACGGGCACGGTGAGGAACTGCGAACGCCGCATCCGGCCCGTGGCGGCGTCCTGCCAGGCCAGCGGTGTGCGCTCGCCTCCCCGTGCCGCGTACCGGGCCAGTTCACCCAGCGTTCCGTGCCGGCGGCCGGGCAGGGTGACACCGAGCCGGTCCGACACATCGATCAGGTAGCCGAGCCCGCGGGCCTCGAGTCCCAGCAGCAGCGGTTCGGGATCGGTGTCGTGCCGCCAGTCCGCGAGGACCGGAGCGGGATCGAGCTCCCACTCATCCAGCATCTCGTCCAGCGCTTCCAGCACGTACTGCCAGCGTGGCCGGGAGCGCTCCTGCTCGGGGACGTGCGCCTGCCTGCGCAGCCGCTCGTCGCTGTCCCAGCGCTGAGGAAGCATCAGCCGCCAGCTCACCGGCAGGCTCACACCGCCCCCGACGAGTGAGACCGCCACCGCGACCTGGCAGTTGACCGTCCGCTGCCGGCTCGGCGCGAACTGCCGGGCGACACCCACCGAGCGATCGCCGTTCTTCGCGATGACAGCCTCGTCGACGCTCCAGGCCTCCGGCATCCGCAGCTCGCTGAAACGGCCCGCGACATAGCGGCGCACAGGTCCGCACTCCCACGGGCTCTGCCCGATGAACTGCTGAAGCTGCTGCACCGCGGGCCTGCCGAGCACATGCTCCGAAATGCAGGTGGGGGTCTTGCGGCCGGGGGCGTCCAGCAGACCGCGCAGATATACCTCGCCCCAGCGGCGCTGGTCCGAACGCGGGAGCACGGAGAACAGGCCCCGGCAGTAGGTGGACAGCCCGTTCGGGTCCGGCGTGGCCGTTTCCCTGCGGGCCTTGGAAAGGTAGCTGATGGAAGACATTGGGGTCCTCTGCTGAGCGGCTGTTCGGGGAAGTGGCTTCGGCCGGCCGCGACCGTTGCCGGGCGGGCCGGTGGGGCGCCGTCGGCTCAGAGCACGGGCCGTCTGCTCCGGGCGAGTCGGCGCACCGCGGCCATGGGTATGGGCAGCCACTCGGGACGGTTGCGGGCCTCGTAGACCGCCTCGTAGACGGCCTTGTCGGCCTCGAAGGCGCGGAGCAGCAGGGGGCGGTTCCTCGGGTCGAGGCCGCCGGCGGCCGCATATCCGGCGCTGAAGGCCCGCCGGTTGTGCACGGCCCAGGCCGAGGCTCTGCGCTGCAGTCCGCCTTCCCGCGGGGTTCCCGGCAATTGACCGGTGGGCGGCGTTCCGAGCACCTCGGCCAGGGCGTGATGGGCCGCGTAGTCGAAGGAGCGCAGCATCGCGGCCACGTCGCGCAGCGCGGGCTGCAGACCGCGGCGGACCTCGGGCGGCTTCCCTGGCTCACCCTCGAAGTCGATGAGGACCCAGCCGCTCTCGGCGCGCAGGGCCTGACCGAGGTGGAGATCACCGTGTATCCGCTGGGTGAGCAGCGGATTGCCGCGCCCGACCGACTCGCCGAGGTCCCGGTGCAGGGCGCGCAGTTGACCGGCGTAAGGCTGCAGAGCGGGCACCTCGTCCAGTGCCGCTTCCAGCCGGGCCGTCACCGAACCGACCAGCGCGTCGGCCTCGGCGGCGGTGAGCGACCGGGTCGGCAGCCGGTCCGCCAGTGCCAGATGAACCTCGGCGGTGGCGCGCCCCAGCCGGTGTGCCTCCGCGGTGAAGCCGCCCAGCGGGGTGACCGTCTCGCAGTCCCCCGTGAGGCAATCGGTGGCCTCTTCGACCGCGAGGGCCCAGCCGTCCCCGCGGGACGGGACGAACTCCTGCAGTATGGCGAGCGTCATCGGCCCGTCCCTGACGTCCGGTGCGGTCTCCATCCAGGCGAGTGGAGCCGCTCCCGGCACGGCGGGGGCCTGTCCCAGGACGGTGAGCAGTTCGAGTTCGGGGTGGGTGCCGACGACCGGGCGGCGCACGATCTTGAGCATCATCCGGTCGGCGAACATGACGGATGTGTTGCTCTGTTCGGCCGTACTCGGTTTCGCGGACATCCCCCGGGGGATGTCCGCCCCGCGTGTCCGGTGGAACTCCACCGGTCCGCCGGTGTGCCCGGCGGCGAAGCGGTCGAGAAGCCGGGCCATCAGCTCGGCGTCCTGGGTGGCCTCGTAGTAGATCGGTGTGCCCGCGCCGCCGTCACCGCCACGCCCCAGCACGGCGGCTTCGAGACCGGCCGGCATCAACTCCCGCATGCCGAGCAGCAGGTGGTACCTCTCGCCGTCGCCTGTGCGGACCACGGTCTGCAGCAGCGCCGGGTCGCCCGGCGACAGCACGGTGACCGGGCCGAGGTCCAGCTCGGGGGCGCCGTGGCCCTTCCCGGCAAACCATCGCTGCCCGCCCAGCCACCCGGGGAGCAGCCTGCGCAGATCTCCGGCGATCCGATCGGTCAGGACGGGGCCTGCGGCCGCTGTCGCGGCAGTGGTGTCCGATGACGTCATCATGCTGCCGGAGCCTCCAGGGATCGCGAGCCGGTGACGGACAGCGAATGCGGGACGGGCGGCACGACCGGGTGCGGATCCGTGCGGAGCGCGGTGATGGCGTGCGCCAGTGAGACGAGGGTCATGTGGTGGTGCCAGCCCCGGAATGAGCGTCCCTCGAAGTCCCGGAGGCCCAGCCGGTCGCTCACCTCGTTCTGGTCCCGCTCGACGCGACGGCTCAGCATGGCGGTCCTGTAGAGGGTTCCGGCCTGTGCCTGAGGAAGGTTGGAGAGCCAGAGTTCGCCCTGCTGAGGGTCGCCCGGGTCCGTCCCCGAGCCCAGCAGCACGAGTGACTGGCGGTATGCCGGCCGGCTCTGTCCTTGCAGCCGGACCCGGGTCGAGCCGACCGCGGTGGCCCGCATCGTCCCCGTCGAGTGATCGAACCACTCGACCGGCAGTACATGCCGGCGCAGCGCTGACACCAGGACGCTCCGCGGTTCGGAACGGTCCGATCCGACCTCCCGGAGCCGCCACAGCGGACTCGGATCCACGATCTCGAACGAAGCCGATGAGCTGATTCTGACCACGAAGGGGATGCGGCGCTCGATCAGCTCGGCACAGATCCGACGGGGGTCGGTCGCCCGCAGATCCATCACCACCGGCTTCTGCCGCAGGCCCCACCCGGACGCCATCCTGGTGACAGCAGCCAGCGCGCACTGCTCAGGGGCGCAGGGTCCGACATGCTCCGGGATCGCGGCCCTTCTGCGTACGTCGGGCTCGTCCGTCCAGCGCTCCGGGAGGGACAGCTGCCAGTCCACCGGGCAGCTGAGTTGATCCGACGCCAGCCAGACACCCATACCCTGCTGGCAGTTGACCACCCTGCCGAGCTGAGGCACGAACTGGCGGCCCACCCCGACGGAGTGCCTTCCCACCTTGGTGATGACCAGCGGATGAACCACCCAGGCGCGCGGCTCGGCCCGTTGCTGGAAGCTTCTCGCCAGCTGCTGCCTTACCGGCACCGCGTTCCAGGGTGACTTGCTGATGAACTGATGCAGATTCTGCTCGTTGCCGCCTCCGACCTGCTGGGCGAGAGCCCGCATGGTCTTCCGGCCGGCCGCTGAGAGCAGACCTTTCACATACAAGTCGCCCCACCGGCGCTGATCGCTTCGCGGAACAGAAGCAAGCGCATCTGCGATGAATTCGGTGACGAACTCGGTCGGCATTCCATCAGGCCGATCCTGATCGCGTACGACGGCCATTACCCAGCCTCTCCCTGGAATTCTGAACTGTTTTCTTCCGACCGCGAGCGGGCAGCCGTCAACCGATTCGGCGCATGTCGAACGACCCGAGCACCGGGGCGGACCGAGATCTGCGGCAGTACCGCTCTCGGTGCCGGCCCCGGTCCCGGTGTCCCGCCGGACAACGGGGGATGGTGAACCGGCGGGAGTCTCGGAAAGGAGGAGGGACGCGCGGTCCCGGTCCTCCGGCCCGGCGCTCCCGGACCGGGCCGTGTGTGAGAAGTCCCGGTTGCCCCGTGGGCGACGCCGCTACTTCTCGGACACGGCCTAGACCCGGGGCTGCTCGAGCACCCGGTCGGGTATGAGCCGGTGGAAGAGCCTGGGCCAGTCGGCGGGCGCTGTGCCCGGTTCGTTGTAGAGCTCGAACGTCCTGTTGACCGCTCCCGGGCTGCGCAGTGCCTGGACGCATGCCTCGGCGACCGTCGCCCTGGACACCCATCCATCGCCGCGGTCGTCCTGCTCGAGCCGGACGTGATCACCTGTCACACCGTCATCGGTGAGCCAGCTGGGCCGTACGACGGTGTAGGGCAGCCGTGAGTCGCGTACCGCTTCCTCGCCCCGGAAACGCCAGTCCAGCAGCCTTCCGTAAGCGTTCATCGGATGCTCGCGCCGTGTCACGAAGATCTGGCTGATCAGTACGAAGTGCGGGCGTTCGCCGCGTCCCATGGCTGCGGTGAGAACATTGCGCACTCCGTCGTACATCGTCGTTTCCGGGCAGTCGGGACCGGAGTCCGCGGTGCCCGGCTCCACCGCGTAGATGACACCACCGCAGCCTCTCAGCGCGCCGGGAAGGGTGGCCGTGTAACGGACATCGGCGCTGTGCACCTCGACCCCGGGAAGATGCGCGTGCGGGGTGCGGCCCGGGTCCCGGCTCACCACTCTGACCCCGATGCCCTCTTCCACCAGCCGCTGGGTGACCAGACCACCGACGCGGCCCGCACCACCGATGACCGCGACCGGTCCGCGTATTGGATTCTTCGGCATGCTCACCATCACACCCATCGCAGAATGTCGTCAGCACTTCTGAGTTCGGTCTCGGAAGGGATCCCGGTGAGCTGCGGTAACCGCAGCTTCGGATAAACGGTCACCCCGGAGAAACGGGAACCGGGCCACAGCGCCGCCCCGTCTCCTATGGCCGAGAATTCATCGAGGCGCAACGGCCGGTATCTGTCCGATGCGATCTCCGCCATGGGCCCTATATAGGAATCAGAGATGTCCGCGAAAGGCCCGATGACCGCGGATTCCCCACAGGCCACCCTGGTCAGCGTGGCGCACTCACGGACATCGGCGCCGTCACCGATGTCCGTGTGCTCCAGACGCACACCGGGTCCGATCTCCACCTCGCGGCCTATCCGGACCCCGGGCCCGATCACCACGGAGCCGTCCTCGATCTTCTGGGCGAGGGTGGTTCCCGCGACGTCGTCCTTGGTCCGCAGACTGCTCTCATGGATCCACCGGCGATGCGGCGCTTCGTCGGGGGCATCCATCAGCCGGTTCATCTGCTCATAGCTGCCGTCCAGCACCTGCTGCAGGGTGTCCAGATAGTCCGGCACACTTCCGAGATCTCCGAGGCGGCCGATCGTATGGCCGGCCACCGGTAGGCCCCTGCGCACCAGCCAGGGCAGCAGATCGCCGCCCCAGTCGAGTTGCTGATGGGACTGTCTGAACAGCGCGGGGTCCCGGGCGAGGAGCCGCAACTGATCGCAGTCCACGAGGTACATCCCGGCGTTCGTGGGCAGAGTGGCCCTCGGATCGGCCGCCGACCGGGGGAACAGCTCGCGGATACGGGACAGGCCCGGCTTCTCCACGAATCCCTTGACCATGCCGCGCGAATCGGTCTGCATGACGCCGTACTTGGCGGCGATCGCCTCAGGCGTCCTGGCAACTCCGGCCACCGTCACCAGGGCGTCCCGCTCCGCGTGGGTGCGCTCCATCTCCCGGAGGTCGAAGTCGAAGAGTGAGTCGACCGGGAGCACCAGAGCCCGGCCCTTCAGGTCCCACTGCTCCATGTTGTGCAGCGTGGCACCGGCCGAGCCGACGTTGTAACGGTCGAAGCGAGAGCGCGAATACCTGATTTCCACGCCGTAGCGTTCACCGTGCCCGAGCAACAGCTTGATCTGGTTACGGTTCTCGAGCCCCTGGGCGACCACATAGAACCGGCGGATGCCCTGTTCCCTGCAGGCGTCGACAACCCATTCGACCAGGCGTCGCCCCACAAAGGGAATGAGTGCCTTACTGCGGATGTAGTCCGCTGATTTCAACGTGATCGGTTTGGCACGCTCCCCCCGGCCTCCCGCGAGAAGGATGCCGACCGTCTCTTTTCGGCGTACGCCCATCACGCCCCCCTTCGAGTCGATTCCGCTGGCGGAAAGAGCGCCAGTGGATCGGCGCACTCATCTCTGGGGGGTGCGAATCTCGCCGAGCACGTCACTCCACTGTTGCGCGACGCCACTCATGTCCCCTCCGCGTCCTCTGCCTGAGACAGAACAACAGTGACCCGTGCACATGCCACACGAGGAGGTGACGCAAGCCCATCGTTCGGCGGGCACATGGTGGTCCGGCCACCATGCATGGGTGGCTTGCACCCTTCGGCCTGCGCTTTTCGGCAGGACAAGGTGGGCCCGCCACCACGTAGACCCGATGGGCGGGGCGCTCAGCAGCCCCTGGACCCCCGACCCGCCCGGTGCTGCGACCGGTTGCGGGGGTGCGCCGGTGACGCCACCCGGGAGCGTGTCCTACAGCGCCGGAGCCCCGGGCTGAGCCGTGGGGACCTGGATCGGGCCGAGCCCGACGGGAAGGAAGCCCCTGGCCAGGGCCGGCGAGGAGCTGCCCGCCGGCCTCGGAGTGCCTCTGATCCGGGACTTCTGGAACACGCCTAGTTCCGCGCCCTCTTACGCCCCGCGTTCCGCTGGAGGCCCAGAGTGTGCCGGGCGAGCTGAAGGCGCAGCGAAAGCTGGATCTCCAGCGCCCGCGCCGGTTCCTGCCATTGGGAACCGAGCAGTTCGGTGATGCGTTCCAGTCGCCGCGACACGGTGTTCGGGTGCACGTGCAGCTCCTCGGCTGCCCTGGTCGGGCTGTTGCCCGCGGCGAAATAGGCCTGCAGGGTACGGAGCAGATCGGTGCTCTGCTGGGTGTCGTAGTCCAGCACGGGCCCGATGGTGGACCGTACGAAGCCCGCGACATCACGGTTGTCCGAGAGCAGCAGGCCGAGAAACCCGAGTCTTTGGGGCGAAGCCGATGTGCCGGTGCCGCCGAGCACGGTCAGCGCGTCCAGGCAGCGCTCGGCCTCCTGATAGGTGAGCAGTACGGACGCGAGGGACGAGGCAGGCCCGGCGGCGCCCGCGGTGACCGGCTGGCCGAGCACCGAGGTCAGTTCCTTGGCGACGGCCTCCGCAGCCGAATCCGCGTCGTCGCCGGGAATCAGCAGGACGATGCAGCCGCTGTCCACCCGCTTCAGACCGGAGAGCCGGTTGGCGTACGAGGAAGCCCACACCACCGCTCTGCCCTGGATACCGCCCTCGGGGCGGGCGATCACGATGACGTGCGGCTCGTCCAGATCCATCCCGAGTCGATGGGCCCGCTCCTCGATCTGCGGGTTCGGCCGGGTGGCATTGAGCAGATCGTTGAAGAGCTCGTCCCGCACCTGCCCCTCGGCCGCGGCCGTACTGCGCTGCATCACCAGAAGTGCTGCGACCGCCTGCGCCACCGGCCGCAGCAGACCTACCTGGTACTCACTCGGCGCGGAGCCGGTGTGCAGCAGAACGGTTCCGAGGATCTCCTTCGCCGCGGTGATCGGATGCACCCACACGCCGACGGATGTCCGGACGGATTCCCCTCGGGCGTGAGCATCCAGCGAGGCCGTCAGAAGTTCCGCCTCATCGCAGGGCGGCATCTGCCCGACGGAGATGATCTCCTTCTCCACCGGGTCCCTGATCAACAGCGCACCGCCGAGTTCCTCGGCCGCCGTGGCCGCCAGCGCGCGCAGGCCCCTGCCTTCCAGCACCAGGTCGATCAGCCGGGTGTGGACGTCACGCAGATGCTCGGCATCGGACGAGGAACCCATCGCCCGGGCGGCGCTCAGTTCCAGCTCGGAGACCTCGGCTCTGACCTGGTCGAGCAGCCGCGCCTTCTCGATGGCGATGGTGGCCAGGTCTCCCAGGGAGGTCATCAGTGTGACTTCCTCCGGCGTGAAATGCCGGACATTGCGCCCGGAGATGTACAGCACGCCCACCGAGGTCTTCCCGTCCTGCAGGGGAATCACCATGACCGCACGCAGCCCCTCGGCCCTGGTGACCTCGTCGGTGAGGCCGGCATGCGGAAATCGGTTGTCGGAGAGATAGTCGGGGGACCAGAGGGGTGCGGAAACGTCGGTGGCCTCATTGCCGAGACCGCCGGATTCCGGGATACGGAGCCCGACCGTGATCGAAGAAGCATGACCGTCGGCGGCCCGCACATACAGGGACCCGTCCGCGGGATCGCGGAAGCTCACCCAGGACATGTCGAGGTTGAGCAGTCGGCGGGCACGTCGGGTGATGACCTTGAGTAGCGTATCCAGTTCATAGGGCAGCGTGAGCTCGCGTGCCGTGTCGACCAGAGCGGAAAGACCTGCTTCCCGCTGTTTCCGACGGCCGAACAGTCCATGGACCTTAATGGCAAGCTCTTTGGCCCTGTTCAGTCGTTCCAATTCCTCCTGAGAGGCTCCGGACCGGCGCGCCCGGTGAACACAGTCTTCGAATTCATCCAGGGAAGCCTCTCTCGCCAGCAGTTCGAGAAAGTGGAATTGCTCGTCCCCCGATGCGGAGTCCCCCAACGGCATGTTGCTCGTCTCCCCTTGAACGAAACGTGATCAGTCCGGCCCCCACCATCCTGCCCTGAGGGACGTTAGGCCGCCCGTGATAACCAGTCAACAGGACCCCGAGGCGGAAAGCGCTGGTCAAGCCCGGTGCCCTGTGATCGGAGCACCGTAGGTGCTGCTCAAGTTGTTGCCTGGCAACCTTCCTTGCTGCGGTCGCGCAAGCAATGGTGTGTTTGCCGGTTCACCGATGGTGACCGCGTCACACACCAGGGGGCTACAAGATGTCGCAGGTCCAAAGCTATGAACGCTCGCTGCAACGAAGCATCCTTTCGATGACACGGGCAGACCGTCCGCGAGTCTTCTCGGCATGTGGACGCGAGTGGGACCTGCTGGCAGAGGTGTTCGCGCCGGTGTACTCACCGTCGACCAACGTCGCCCTCGAATTCCTGGACCTCGGCGAGAAACAAGGGCGTTACCGGAGGGACTCATTCCTGGAAATCGGGTGCGGCGCCGGGGTCATCGCGGTGATGGCCGCGCTGTCGGGCTGCGAGCGGGTGGTCGCGTCGGACATCAACCCGTGGGCGGTGGAGAACGCGGCGGTGAACGCCGGCCGGCACGGGATGCGTGGACGGGTGCGGACCGTGCACGGCGACATGTTCTCCGGCATCGACGCGGGCGAACGCTTCGACACCGTCTTCTGGAGCTCCAACTACGTGCGTGGGCCCGAGGGTTACGAGTACAAGACACTCCACGAGGCCGCCTACGTGGACATCGGCTACCGGGCGCACCGTGCCTATATCGCCGAGGCGCCCCGCCGTGTGGCGGAGGGCGGATCGGCACTTCTGCACTTCAGCAGCCGGGGTGACCTGCCCGAACTGCACCGGATCGCCGAGGAGTACGGCCGGGAACTGCGCACCATACGGAGCATGGAGGTTCATGAGGGCGAATACGGCGACGACGTGGTCGAGCACCTCCTGCTCGAGATAACGCCCGCCGCCGTCGGGGCGGAGTGAACCGTGCGCACACTGCTCGTCGACAACTATGATTCGTTCACGTCCAACCTGTTTCACCTGCTCGCCCAGGTGAACCGCCAGGAGCCCGTGGTCATCACGCATGACGACCCGCACTGGCCGGCCGTCCGGCTGCAGGATTTCGACAACGTGGTCATCTCCCCGGGGCCCGGAACTCCTGGCCGGGCCGAGGACTTCGGGATCTGCCGCGAGATCATCGAGCGGACCGAACTTCCGCTGCTCGGCATCTGCCTGGGACACCAGGGCATCGGGCTGCAGCACGGCGGCACGGTCTCGCGTGCCCCTGAGCCCAGGCACGGGCGCATCTCCCCGCTACTGCACGGAGGCGAGGGACTCTTCGCCGGATTGCCCTCCCCGCTCGAGGTGGTGCGCTACCACTCCCTCGCGGTGACCGGGCTACCGGCGGAGCTGGAACCCACCGCCTGGACACCCGATGGCATCCTGATGGGGCTCCGGCACCGGGAACGCCCCATGTGGGGCGTCCAGTTCCACCCCGAGTCGATCTGCACCCAGTACGGCCGGGAGCTGCTCGCCAACTTCGCCGAGCTGACTCGCGAGCACCGCCCTGCCCGCACCGCCCGGCCGCTCGAGCCACCGGTTCCGGTGCCGGCAGCACCGGAACCCGTACGCGATCTGCGCGTCCTGGTCGAGCGGCTCCCCACCCGGTGGGACGAGGAGGTGGCGTACGACCGGCTCTTCCGCGGAAGCGAGCATGCCTTCTGGCTCGACAGCAGCCGCCCCGACGACGGCCCGGGCAGATTCTCGATGATGGGTGCCGCGTCGGGCCCGCTCGCCCGGGTGGTCAAGGCCGACGTCTGGAGCAGCACGGTGACCGTGGAGTCGCACGACTCGACTCAGGTCGTCGCCGGGGAGTTCCTGGACTGGCTCGACCGTGACCTGCGCGGGACCCGCACCGAGATCCCCGAGCTGCCCTTCGGCTTCACACTCGGCTGGGTGGGCTATCTCGGATACGAGCTGAAGGCCGAGTGCGGTGGGGACCTGCGTCACCGGTCGGAGGATCCGGACGCCACCATGGTGTTCGCCGACCGCGCCCTGGTCCTCGACCATGCGACGGGTACCAGCTACCTGCTCGCACTCGCGGAGCCGGGCGCCGGGCGCGGGACGGAGCGCGAGGCCCGCGAATGGCTCACCGCCGCCGCCGGGCGGCTGGCGGCACTCGCCGGCGTGAGCTGCGAGCCGCCCGCCGACCGGGTCGCCCCCGTCGCCGGCATCCGGCTGCGCCATGAACGTGATGACTATCTGAAGCTGATCGCCACCTGCCAGGACGAGATCGCGGCCGGCGAGACCTACGAGGTCTGCCTCACCAACATGGCCGAGGTGAACGCCCGTATCGATCCGTGGGAGGGCTACCGGCTGCTGCGGCGCACCAGTCCGGCTCCGTTCGCCGCGCTGCTCCAGTTCGGCAGCCTCTCGGTTCTCAGCACCTCTCCCGAGCGCTTTGTCCGGATTTCGGCCGACGGTGAGGCCGAATCCAAGCCGATCAAGGGGACCCGGCCGAGGGGGGACACCCCGCAGCAGGACGCCGCCCTGGTGGCGGACCTTCTCTCGGACGAGAAGGACCACGCCGAGAACCTCATGATCGTCGACGTGGTCCGCAACGATCTCGGGCGCTGCGCCGAGACGGGCAGTGTCGTCGCCGACCCGCTCTTCATCGTCGAGAGTTACGCCACGGTCCATCAGCTCGTCAGTGTGGTCAGGGCGAAGCTGCGGTCCGGCCGCAGCGCCGTCGACTGCATCCGCTCGTCGTTTCCCGGTGGCTCGATGACCGGCGCTCCCAAGATCCGCACCATGCAGATCATCGACCGCCTCGAAGCGGGCCCGCGGGGCGTCTACTCGGGAGGCATCGGCTATCTCTCACTGTCCGGCGCGGCCGACCTCAGCATGGTGATCCGCACCGCGGTGATCACCCCGGACCGGCTGCGCTACGGGGTGGGGGGCGCGATCACCGCCCTGTCCGAACCCGCCGCGGAGTTCGAGGAGACAGCGGTCAAGTCGGCGCCGTTGCTGGCACTGGCCGGGGGGCGTTTCCCCGGCCGGGAAGAGGCGACGACCGCGGTGTGAAGCACGGCGGGTCTCCGGAACGGCGGTGCCGGTCCGGAGACCCGAGGTGCCGTACGCCCGAACCGGCGCGTCCGGGCGCCGGCCGGCCCGGATCACCGTACGGCCACAGGCCCGCACAACTGCCGTTGTCAGAGCGGCTGCTCCACGGGGCAGGTCCGCTTCCCCAGCGCTTCGGCCACTACGTCCATGTCGATGCCATGGCTCCCGAGCAGTTCCAGCGTGCTCCGGCCCTGCGCATGGGCGTTCAGCAGGGTGTCACCGTGCAACACGTTGTCCGTCACGACGTTCTCCAGGATGTCGACGGCCAGCGAGAGCACCGAGTTCGAACCCACGAGGGCGCCGACGTGTCCGGGTCCGGCGCCGATCCAGGCCAGCCGGGGCGCGGCGGCACCCGCGCTGCGCAACACCCGCCACCAGGTGCTGTTGAGGCGCTCCTCGCGTGCACGGTAGATCAGCTGGGCGACGGCCACGCCCGCGGTGTCGCGGAGCTGGTCCGCCACGTCGGCCGGGACGCTCTCCAGGCGGGAGTTCACCTCTTCGTCGATCAGGCCGATCGGGAAGGAAGCGAGGAGCGTGATCCGCTCCAGCGGCAGCCCGTTGGCGAGGGCCAGGTCCAGGCCGTCCATATAGGCGCTCAGCACCCGGCCGTAGTGCCCGACGGAGAAGATCAAGGTGGCATCCACGCCGATGCCCCGTGCGACACAGGCGGAAACGGCGGCAAGTCCGGCCTGCGTCGCGGGTATCCGGACCAGCATGTTCGGGCGTTGCACGGCCCGCTGGAGGGCTGCGGCCTCGACGACGAACGCGAACGCGTCGTGCGCGCTCGCCGGGCTGAGACTCGCCGAGACCTGACCGTGCCGTCCGCCACTCTCCTCGAACGCCGGGCTGAGGGAGTCACAGGCTGCCCGCAGGGCCGGATGGGGGACCCCCGCGGGGGCGAAGTGCCCCAGGAATCCCTGCCGTTCGGCCAGACACCGGGCCGCGTCCCAATCGTTGTCCGTACAGGCCCATTCGGACAACCAGGGCGATACGCCCTCGTTGACCAGCTGTTTGAGCACCGCGGCAGCCGCCTGACTGATCATAATGTTCAAGGATAAGTGGGATGGGCCGCATTCGTTAACGTTCGTTCAGCGACTATGTCAAGTCCATTACGAGCAGGGCGCTCCACACGGATCAGCGCGAGCGTCAGACGACGTCCGCGGCCACCGTGCCGTCGAGGTTCTCCTCGACCCAGTCGCGCAGCAGACTCAGCGGGACCGCGGCGCCGCGGCCCAGGCCGGTGAGCTCGTACTCGACATGCAGCGGGACCGCGGGATAGACCGTCCGGTCGACGAGCCCTGCCCCCTCCAGCCTGCGCAGGGTCTGGGTGAGGACCTTGGGGCTGACGCCCTGCAGTGCCCGCTGCAGCTCGCCGAAGCGCTGCGGACCGTCCTCCATGGCGCCGATGGCCAGCGCAGACCACTTGTTCGCCAGCAGGTCCAGCATGGCGCGGCAGGGGCACTGCGCCGCGTAGACATCGTGGTGGACATGCTGGCCAGTGGCGCATGGAATGGTCATGAAATTGCCTCTCACCTGGAAGCTTCCCGATGGGAAGTAATCGCCCTTGATGGTAACCACCACCCTGGGTCTACCGTCGCCACAGCTCGGCGGAAGGCCACGGAGCGGCCTTCCGGAGCATCTGATCCCAGGGAGATGACTCATGTCCGCATCCTCGATGCGCGCGGTGGTGCAGCACGGTTTCGGCGGTTCCGACGTCCTTCGCGTGGAGGAGGTGCCGCGCCCCGAGCCACTGCCCACCGAGGTGCTGGTGCGGGTGCACGCCGCCGGCGTCAATCCGGTCGACTGGAAGACCCGGGCGGGCTCGGGCATGGCCGGAGTACTGGGCGAGCCGCCCTTCACCCTGGGCTGGGACGTGTCCGGCGTGGTGGAGGAGACCGGCTTCGGGGTGACCACTCTCAAGCCCGGCGACGAGGTCTACGGAATGCCGTGGTTCCCCCGGGCGGCGGGCGGCTACGCCGAGTACGTCACCGCCCCGGCCAGGCAGTTCGCCCGCAAGCCCGCGGGCATCGGCCACGCCGAAGCGGCAGCGGCGCCGCTGGCAGCCCTCACCGCCTGGCAGGTTCTGGTGGACACCGCCGGGGTCCGGCCGGGACAGCGGGTACTGATCCACGCGGCCGCCGGCGGTGTCGGGCACTTCGCCGTCCAGTTCGCCAGGCACCTGGGCGCCCATGTCATCGGCACGGCGAGCGGCGGGCGGCACGACTGGCTCACCGGGCTCGGCGCCGACGAGCTCATCGACTACACCGCCGTCCGCTTCGAGGACGAGGTCAAGGACATCGACGTGGTCGTCGACCTGGTGGGCGACGGCCTGGACCGCACCAGTACCCGCTCGCTGAACGTACTGCGCCCCGGCGGGCTGCTGGTGGCTGTCCCGTCCGGTGTCTCACCGGAACTCCTGACGGCGGCCGGCTCCCGGGGGCTGCGGGCGAGCGCCTTCCTGGTGGAGCCCGACGGCCACGCGCTGACCCGTATCGCCCGGCTCATCGAAGCGGGCGAGGTGCGGGTGGATGTCGAAGAGGTCTTCGCACTGGAACAGGCGGCCCAGGCCCACACCCGCGGCGAGGCCGGCCGCACCCGCGGCAAACTGGTGCTGAGCGTCACCACCTGAGGCCCGGCGCGAACGCCCGGCGCCCGTAAGCCCGGCGCCGACGGGCTGTGGGCATCGCACAGGCGCGGGAAGAACTGACCGGACCTTGTTGTTGGTAAATACATCTATAAGGCTCATGAAGTTCCGCCCCCACCCATCGAGGAGTCCTGGTGCAGTCCATCGTCGAAACCCCGGCCGAAGTCGTCAGCAGGCTGCGCACCACTTTCCGTACCGGGCGCACCAAGCCCACGGCCTGGCGCACCGAGCAGCTGCGGGGGCTGCGCGCCATGCTGACCGAACACGGCCAGGACCTGGCCGCCGCGCTCCGCGCCGACCTGGGCAAGAGCGAGCGTGAGGCGTTCCGTACCGAGATCGACTTCACCGTGCGCGAGATCGATCACACCCTGGAGCGGCTGACGGAGTGGCTGCGCCCGCAGCCCGTCGACGTCCCCGGGCATCTGGGCTCGGCGACGGCCTGGACGGTCCAGGACCCGCTCGGTGTCGTCCTCGTCATCGCGCCGTGGAACTACCCGGCGCAGCTGCTGCTCGCCCCGGTGGCCGGAGCGCTCGCGGCAGGCAACTGTGTGGTGGCCAAGCCGAGTGAGCTGGCTCCGGCCACCTCACGGGTGATCTCCGAGCTGCTGCCGCGGTTCGTCGACCGCGATGCGGTGGCTGTGGTGGAGGGGGCCGTACCGGAGACCACCGCGCTGCTCGAGCAGCACTTCGACCACATCTTCTACACGGGCAACGGCACCGTCGGCCGCATCGTGATGCGCGCCGCCGCCGAACACCTCACACCGGTGGCCCTGGAACTGGGCGGCAAGTCGCCCGCGTACGTCGAGGGTGGCACCGACCTGGCCGCGGTGGCCACCCGGCTGGTCTCCACCAAGTTCCTCAACGCGGGCCAGACCTGTGTCGCCCCGGACTACGTCCTGACCGACCCGGCGACGGCGCGTGAACTCGAACCCGCGCTGGCGCAGGCGGTACGCGAGACGTACGGCAGCGATCCGGCCGCCTCCCCCGACTACGGCCGGATCGTCAATGAACGCCACTTCGACCGTCTGACCGGGCTGCTCGACTCGGGCCGGATCGTCGTCGGCGGCGAGCACGACCGTGCCGGCCGGTACATCGCTCCGACCGTGCTGGCCGGGGTGGCACCTGATTCGCCGGTGATGGGTGAGGAGATCTTCGGCCCGATCCTGCCGATCGTCGAGATCGAGAACCTCGACGCAGCCATCGCGTTCATCAACGACCGGGACAAGCCGCTGGCGCTGTACGCGTTCACCGAGTCCGGGACCACCCGTGACCGGCTCTCGTCGGAGACGTCGTCGGGCGGCCTGGGCTTCGGTCTGCCGGTGGCCCATCTCACCGTGTCCGACCTGCC
This sequence comes from Streptomyces sp. NBC_00344, assembly GCF_036088315.1. Lineage (NCBI taxonomy): Bacteria > Bacillati > Actinomycetota > Actinomycetes > Kitasatosporales > Streptomycetaceae > Streptomyces > Streptomyces sp. NBC_00344. Next base: position 3,328,673 of record NZ_CP107996.1, read on the forward strand.
GTTCGGCGGAGTCGGCGAGAGCGGCATGGGCCGCTATCACGGCCGCTATTCGCTGGAGACGTTCAGCCACCGCAAGGCCGTCCTGGACAAGCCGCTCGGCTGACGCGCCGCTCGGCGGGTCCCGCCCCGGCCGGATGCGCGGGGGCGGGTCCCGCCCCGGGTGTCAGCCGCGTCCGCCCGGGGCCGCTGCGCCACCGAGACTGCGCTGAGCCAGGAGGATGGCCCCGACTCCTCGGGTCCGGTGGTGTCCGCGCCCAGAGTGCCGAGGCATCCGACGACGGCGCTGAGCGCATCTGGCCGGTTCTGCGCCATGCGACGCAGCCCCGGCGCCGCGCGCTGATCCACGACGGGTGACGGGGCAGCCCTTAGCGTGCAGACATGGCCACCTCTGCCGCGACGGATCCACCACCGTCCCCCGACGACCCGCTGTTCCCCGCGCACCGCGCACCCCGCTGCGCCGGCCTCGAAGCCCTGGACGCCGAGGTGATCCGGTGCCGCGCGTGCCCCCGCCTGGTGAACTGGCGGGAGCAGGTGGCGGCGGAGAAGCGGGCCGCCTTCCGGGACTGGGACTACTGGGGGCGGCCGGTCCCCGGATTCGGTCCCGCGGACGCGGCGCTGGCCGTCGTGGGAATCGCGCCCGCCGCGCACGGCGGCAACAGGACCGGCCGGATGTTCACCGGCGACCCCTCGGGCGACTTCCTGGTCAGGGGGCTGCACGCGGTCGGCCTCGCCTCCCAGCCGACGGCCACCGGCGCGGACGACGGGCTCACCCTGCGGGGCGTACGGATGGCGGCTCCGGTGCGCTGCGCCCCGCCGCAGAACAAACCGACCCCTGGGGAACGCGACACCTGCCGGCCCTGGCTCGCGGCGGAGCTGGCCCTGCTCGGTCCCCGGTTGCGTGCGGTGGTCGTGCTGGGCGCCTTCGGCTGGCAGGCGCTGCTTCCGGTGCTGCGCGACGCCGGCTGGGAGGTTCCCCGCCCCCGGCCGAAGTTCGGCCATGGCGCCCAGGTGGTGCTGGCCGGCGGCGGAGATCTCGCGGAGCTGCGGCTCTTCGGCTGCTTCCATCCCAGCCAGCGCAATGTGAACACCGGACGGCTCACCCTCCCCATGCTCGAAGAGGTGTTCCGGGACGCCGCAGCGGCGGCCGGCCTGTAGGCGGACGTCAACGAGCTGCGGTACGTCACCGGGCCACGTGGCATCGCCGGCGCCCGGCACACCCGGGCCGCCGCATGCCGCAGGCCCGCCCGCCTCGGTGCCGCAGGCACTCCCCCGCCGGCCCGCACCCGTGCGATGGCACACTGACCAGCGGCCCGCCGAAGGAGGAGCGCCCCGCCATGCCGATGCTGCACACCATCCGCCGAGCCGTACGGCGGACCTACCGCCGCCCGGTCGATCTCAGTCACCCCGTCCGCTCACCGCTCGGCAGCGCGGTGGTCAACTGTGTGGTCTACCAGGACGGCATACGCCAGCCCGGCGACTGCCCGGCCGCCGACGCGCTGAAAAGAGTCCGCGCTGCGGGCACGGGCTTCGTCTGGATCGGGCTGCACGATCCGGACCCGGCGGAGCTCCACGAACTGGGCACGCTGTTCGGGCTGCACCCGCTCTCCGTGGAGGACGCGCTGCGTCCGCACCCACGGCCCAAGATCGACACCTATGACGACACGCTCTTCGCCGTGTTCAAGACCGTCGGCTACGTCGAGCACGAGGCGCTCACCACCACCAGCGAGGTGGTCGACACCGGTGAGCTGCTCGTCTTCACCGGACCCGAATTCGTCCTCACGGTCCGGCGCGGCAGGTACGGCTCGCTCGGCCCGCTGCGCGAGGATCTGGAGGCCGCACCGGAGCAGCTGGCCAAGGGCCCGGCGGCAGTGCTGCACGCGATAGCCGACCACGTGGTCGAGGAGTACTCCGCGGTCGCGGACGCCGTGCAGGAGGACATCGACGACGTGGAGACGGCGGTCTTCTCCCCGCAGGCGGGCAGCGGCGACGCCGGCCGGATCTACCAGCTCAAGCGTGAGCTGCTGGAATTCAAGCGGGCCGTGGCCCCGCTGGCCCGTCCACTGGAGAAACTGACCTCCCGCCCGGTTTCGCGGGCCGACCACACCATCCAGGCGTACTTCCGGGATGTGGCGGGCCGGCTCGCCAGGGTGACCGAGCAGATCGCCTCGTACGACGCGCTGCTCGACTCCATACTCCAGGCACATCTGGCACAGGTGACCGTCGCGCAGAACGAGGACATGCGCAGGATCACCGCGTGGGCGTCGATCGTCGCCGTACCGACCATGGTGTGCGGGGTCTACGGCATGAACTTCGACCACATGCCGGAGACGCACTGGCAGTACGGCTATGAACTGACCGTCCTGGTGATCGCGACGGCGTGTCTGCTGCTGTACCGGGGATTCCGCCGCAACGGCTGGCTGTGACGCCGTGACAGGCCCCGGCCGCTACCCCGCGCTTCCCGCGTGCTGGATGCCGCGGCTCCAGGCGTCGAACAGCGGACCGTGCGGCTCCTGCTGCACCTCACCGAAACGCGCCCAGCCCCAGTCCCGCAGCACACTTCCGGCCGTCGCGTTCGCCGGCGCCACCAGAGTGGCGGCCAGCCTGGCCCGTGAGCGGATCAGCAACTGGTCGACGAGCCCGGTGGCGATCCGGCGGCGGCGGTACTCCGGCATCACCATCAGCTCGGCCAGCACGAAGACATGCCCGGCCGCCGTCAACTCCTCGACGTCCTCCGGGAGTCCGCCGCGAAATCCCCGCCAGAGTCCGCCTTCGCGCCCCAGTTCGTAGCCGTAGGCACACCCTGCCAGCGAAGCACCGTCGGCCACCATCATGTCGAAGCCGGGCCGCTGCATGTCCTCGGCGAAGCGCTCCAGGAAGTGCTGCCGGTCATGGAACTCCTCCCCGCGGGGCCCCCGGTACGCCTCGACATAGGTGTCCGCGATGGCCTCCCGCTGCTGTTCGGCCTGCCATCTGGTCAGGCGGCGCATGAAGACCTCAGTCATGGGTTCCTCCCCGTTCCGGTACATCGTCTCAGCGGTTCGCGACCAAGGAAACGGAAACTGCAAGATCCAGCCTCACCGCGGACGTTCCGTGGTGACAGGGCGGGCCGCAGAGCCCGGCGGGCGACGCCGGAATTGGCCGAATGGCGCCGTCCGGGGTGCGGGCCTCCCTCCGGTGACTTCCCCTGGAGTGGTGAGCGACGAGGCACAGGAGGAGATCGACGGGCTGCGCGCCAGGGTTGCCGCACTGGAGGGAAGGCCGGCCCCGCGCCACCGGGTGCGCTCGTTCTTCGCCGCCCTGCTGATCGTCATCGCCGCGCTTCTCACCCCCGTCGCGGCCGTCGCCGTCTGGGCGCACGACGAGATCGGCGACACCGGCCGCTATGTCGACGCGGTGGCGCCGCTGGCCTCCGACCCGGCCGTCCAGCACGCCGTCACCGACCGGGTCACCGATGCGGTGATGCGGTACGTCAGCGTGGACGCGCTGGTCGAATCGGTGGCGCCCGACGACAGGGCGGGCCTGCGCGAGGCCCTCGGCCCGCTGAACGGTCCGATCAACTCGGGGCTCAGGAACCTCGTACAGCGCGCGGTGGGAAGCCTGGTCTCGAGCCCGGCCTTCAGCACTGTCTGGATCCAGCTCAACCGGACCGCGCACGCCTCGGTGGTACACGCCCTGACCAGTGGAAAGGGCAACAAGGTCACCGTCGATCTGGCGCCCGTCGTGAAGTCCGCCAAGGAACGGCTCGACGACACCGGTCTGTCCATCGCGTCGAGGATCCCGGAGGTGCACACCCGGTTCACCGTTCTGGAGTCCGATGCCGTCGGCCGGGCCAGGACGGCCTTCCGGCTGCTGGGACTCGCCGGGGTCTGGCTGCCGGTGGTGACGGTGCTGCTCGCCGTGTCCGGGGTGCTCATCGCCGTCCGCAGACGGCGCGCCCTGATCACCGCGGCACTGGCCGTCGCTGCCGGTGCGCTACTGCTCGGTGCCGGAATCGCGGTCTTCCGGAGTCTCTATCTCGACCGGCTGCCGGAGATCGTCCCGCAGCCGGCCGCCGTCGCGGTCTTCGACGCCCTGGTCGGCTTCCTGCGCACGACGGTCCGGATGGTGGTCGCGCTCGGGGCCGTGGTGGCGCTCAGCGCCTGGCTGAGCGGCCCCGGCCGGTGGCCGGTCCGGGCCAGGGCCATGTGGACGGGCGGTATCGGCGCCGTACGCAACGCGGCAGGCATGCGCACCGGACCGGTGGGGCGCTGGTTCAGCCGGGCCAGGACCGCCCTGAACTGGGCGGTGGTGGCCTGCGCGCTCGCCGTCTATCTGGTGTGGGACCGGCCCACCGCAGCGGTGGTGGTGGGCATCGCGCTGTGCGCGCCGGCCGTCATGGCGGTGATCGAACTGCTCGCGGACGACGGCGCGGACCCTCGGACCGGAGCTGCCCCGGCACGTGATCGCCCGGACGGAACGGCGGCGGGATGAGGCTCCACGAGGGCGGGCTGCGCCATCAGCCGGCCGGCCCGCGGCTCTCGACCACGTCCCCCACCGCACAGGCCACGTTGTCCGGTGCCCCGGCGGCCTGGACGAGGGCCAGCAGCTCCCGTACGGCGCCTTCGGGATCGGCCGCCGTCGCCAGCAGGGTCCGCCGCAGCTCGTCGTCGGGCACCACCGATGACAGCCCGTCCGAACAGAGCAGATACCGGTCGCCGGACCGCGCCTCCCGGAGCCCGATGTCCGGCTCGCCCCTCCCCAGTGCCCTGAGCAGCAGCGCACGCTGCGGATGGCTGGCCGCCTCCGCCTCGCTCAGCCTCCCCTCGTCCACCATCGACCGGACCATCGTGTGGTCGTGGGTGATGCGGAAGAGCTCACCTCCGCGCAGCAGATACGCCCGGCTGTCGCCGATGTGCACGAGTGCCAGCTGCGAACCGGTCCAGAGCATCGCGGTGAGTGTCGTACCGGACTCCTGGTCAGGGCCGTCCCCGCCGGACTCGCCCCCGCCGGCGGCCCGGTGCACCCGGTCGGCCGCGTCGCCCAGGGCGTTCAGCAGATCGCCGGCCCTGATGACCCTGGCCCCGTCCGCTTCCAGCACCCTGAGGGCGTCGATGGCCGCGCTGCTGGCCGCGGCGCCGGCGTCGCCGTAGCCATCGGCGACGGCCAGCAGCCTGGCGCCCGCGTGTGCGGCGTCCTGATTGGCCGCGCGGACCAGCCCGGCGTCGGACAGCGCGGCGTAGCGGATCTTGAGGGTCCGGCCTGCGGGCAGCGCGGAGCCGTTGTCAGTGTGGTGTGTCATGGCGTCCTTCCGGGACAACTGGTCGATGAGGAAGGCCGCCAGATCTCGCCTGGCCGATGTCTCGGCCTCCACGCGTGCCCAGTACGCCCGCACACGGTCAGCGGGCACCGGTGACTCGCACACCTCGCGGATGCCGGACGGCGGCATCCCGATACGCCGCAGCCAGGCAACCAGCCGGGCGCGTCCGAGCTGCGCCTCGTCGTAGTAGCGGTAGCCGTTCAGCGGGTCGACCCGCGCCGGGGGCAGCAGACCGAGATCGTCGTAACGCCGCAGTGCCTTCGCGGAGAGCCGCGAGAGCCGGGCGAACGCGCCGATGGTCAGCAGAGCCATGGTTTCCCCTCCTCCACCGGGCGGTCGGCCCGGCCCCACCGATGCTGGGGCTTCCCCCGGGGAGAAGGTCAACACCTACCGTCCCGGTCCTCGGTCGCCGCCCGGTCACGCCTCGTGCGTGTAGAGGAGGTAGAAGACAGTGATCAGCATGCCGGCACCCAGCCCGGCGCCGATGAACGAGGACAGCAGGACGCTCTCCCCGGTCATCGAGTACAGAAAGCCCATCGCTCCGCCGAACAGCACGCCGTAGGCGGCCGAGCGCAGCTCACGCGACATGCGGTGCTGGATCCGGCCGAGCCCGAAGGCCAGCGCGGCCAGGGCGATGCCCGAGACCAGGCTGACCACGAGCTGCGCGGTGGAGAGACCGTGGCCCGAGCTCTGGATGTAGGCGGCATAGAAGCCGTAGGCGACGCCGAGACCGACGGGCAGCGCCCAGGCCGCCGTCGAGAGGTGCTGACGCCTGGGTGCCGGGACTGCCGCATGTGTGGCCATCGCAGAGAGCTCCTTCCGCTCGCCCCTTCCACCAGCGCACACCCGCGGAAGCCCGGAAGCAACTCGAACGGCCCAATAACTCGCTCATGTCCGCCCGTTTCGGACTCATGCTGCAAGGAGCGCAACCCACCACGGAAGAAGGCCCGCCATGAGCCATCACACAGCGCAGCAGCCCCATGCCACAGGCCCCGGCGCCGGGAACACCTCGGGCTGGGCCTCGGGCGGCACCGTGTTCGCCGGCGTGCTGCTGGTGGTCGAGGGCGTGATGGGCATCCTCCAGGGGATCGTCGCCATCGCCAGGGACGACGTCTACACCCGGATCGGCGACTACACCTACGCCTTCTCCCTCACCACCTGGGGCTGGATCCACCTGGCCCTCGGCATCCTCATCGCCGTCACCGGCTACGGCATCCTCTCCGGCGCCGTGTGGGCCCGGATCACCGGCATCGTGCTGGCGTCGCTGAGCGTGCTGCTGCAATTCATGTTCCTGCCGTACCAGCCGATCTGGGGCGTGGTCTCGATCGCGATCGGCCTCTTCGTGATCTGGGCGCTGGCAACGGACCGGCACCACACCGCGAACCCGGCACTCTGAATCAGGACGGTGCGCAGGCCGCAACCCGCGGGCCCGTGAGGGCGTCCTCGATGGAGAGTCCGGGCGCCACGTCCCGCCCCGGTGCGACCGTCGGAGGCTGCCCCCTGAACACCGTGGACAGCCCGGCGGACCGCGCCGGACGGCCCGGCCGGCGTTCGCGGCTGCGGCAGTCCGGGGCCTGGCTCGCGGCCCTCGTGCTTCTCGCCACCAGCGGCGTCGTCGGCTGCCGGGCGGCCGGGGTCGACGCTGTCACCCCCGTGCCCCAGGTGCTCGCCTTCCTGCCGTGGCTGCTCGTCCCGGCCGGCGTCGCGCTGCTGCTGGCCGGGCTCGCCCGCTGGCGGACCGGTCTGGTCTGGGCGCTTCTGCTGCTCGGCGCGCTGGGCTGGTGGCTGCGGCCCTACGGACCTGGCCCGGGCGGCGGCGATGGGCCGGTCATCGCGACGGTGAAGGTGATGACCGCCAATCTGCAGTTCGGAAGGGCGACCCCGGGTCTGTTCGCCGCGGTCCGGCGGGAGAAACCCGACCTGGTGTATGTCGAGGAGTGCTCCTTCGTCTGCGCCGACGCGCTCAGGACCGGGCTGCCGCGGAGCGTGTACCCGTACCGCGTTGTCGTCAGGAAGGCCGGCTCGAAGGGATCAGCGATCCTCAGCGTGTTCCCGCTGAGGTCCGCGCCCGCCGTGGCGGGCACCATGGCGATGCCCGGCGCCACCGCACGGATCCACGGAGTGCCGGTCCGCGTGCAGCTGGCGCATCCGATGCCTCCGCTGCCCCGTCAGGTGGGGCTCTGGAAGCGCGAACTCGGGCGGGTGCGGTCCTTCGCCGCCGCCGGCCGCGCCCCGACCATTCTGGCCGGGGACTTCAACGCCTCCCAGGACCACGCCGCGTTCCGCCGCATCCTCGAGGACGGCCATCTGCACGACAGCGCCCGCCTCGCGGGGCACTACCGCACCCCATCCTGGCCGGCCGGAGCCTGGCCGGCCGGCCCCCAGATCGACCACGTGCTGGTCTCCGGCGGCTTCACGGTGGCCTCGGCCCGCTTCTTCCCGCTGCGCGGTTCCGACCACCGGGGACTCGTGGTGCGACTCGGGATGCACGCAGGCACGTAATTTATGGTCCATGACTGACATGGATCACCGCCGGTATGGCTGAGACCGGCCCGAAACGGCAGCAGCCACGGCTGTCACCTCCGGAGTGGCTGATCAGGGGGCTGCGGCCGCAGGCTGCGCCGGTCCCCTGGGCCGCCGTGGTCCGCGCGGGTGTCGCGATGGCCGCTCCGATCGCGGCCGGACTCGCCACCGGCCGGCCGGCGTACGGGGCGCTCGTGTCGATGGGCGCCCTGACCGGGGTCATCAGTGACACCGCCGACGCCTACCGGCTGCGGATCCTCAACATCGCCGTACCTCAGTGCTTCGGCGCGATCGGCATCATGCTCGGCACACTGGTCTACGGCGAGGGCTGGTTCGCGGTCGGGGCGCTGACCCTGGTCGCGCTGGTCTCCGGGATGATCTCCACCATCGGCGCCGTGGCCTCCGTCTCGGGGCTGCTGCTGCTCCTGGAATCGGTGGTCGGTGCGGGTCTTCCGCTGCCGGGCCCCTGGTGGAAGGCCCCGTTGCTGCTCTCGGTAGGGGGGCTCCTGGTCCTGGTGCTCGCCCTGCTGGGCTGGCCGCTGCGGGCCGGCGCCCCCGAGCGGAGCGCGGTCGCCACGAGCTATCGCGCGGTGGCCGAACTGCTGGCGGCCGCAGGCACCTCCACATACGACGGCAGACGCCAGGGCGTCACCGAGTCGCTGAACACCGCCTACGATCTGATCCTCGCCCAGCGGGCTCGCGATCACGGCCGGAGCACCCCGCTGGTCCGGCTGCTCGCCCAGCTCAACGCGGTGATCCCGCTGGTGGAGGCGGCCGCGGCCACCCATCTGCACGGCCGGGCCTCCCGCCGTCCGGAAATCGCCGCCGCCGTAAGGGACATGGCGGATGTGATCGCGGCGGGCCGCCCGGGGGCCGCCCCCGATCTCGTGCTCCCGGAGCCGTACGGACCCGCCGACCGCGCCATGAACGCCGCACTGCGGTATGCGGCGGCCGTCGTCGCGCACCCCGAACCCGACCGGCACATCGCCGACGACCGGCTCGGCCGCCCGGCGGCCCTGGGGGTACGGACCCGCCGGGCCGCCCGCAGCGTCGCGCTCACCGCCACCGCCTGGCGCTACGGACTGCGGCTCGCCCTGTGCATCGGCCTCGCCCAGACGCTGGTCTCGGTGATCGAGGTGGAGCGCTCGTACTGGGTGGCGCTCACCGTCACCTTCGTGATGAAGCCGGACTTCGGTTCGGTCTTCTCCCGAGCGGTGCTGCGCGCCCTCGGCACGGCCGGCGGGGTGCTCACCGCGGCCCTGGCCCTGGGGATGGTGCCGCGCGGCTGGTGGGACGTGCCGGTGATAGTGGTGCTCGGGGCGCTCGTCCCGGCCTTCTCCGCCAAGGGGTACGCCTTCCAGACCGCGGCCATCACCCCGGTGATCCTGCTGATCTCCGACCAGCTGAACCATCTGGGCTTCCAGCTGATCATGCCGCGGCTGGTCGACAGCCTCATCGGCTGCGGCATCGCGCTGGTGGTCGGCTACCTGCTCTGGCCGGAGAGCTGGCACACCCGGATCGGCGACGGTCTCGCGGACGCCGTGGAGGACACCGTGCGCTACCTGGAGTGCGCCTTCGGAGGCGACGGTACCGGCGGCGACCAGGCCGACCGGATCAGACTGCGGCGCCGGCTCTACCGGGATCTGTCCACCATGCGGTCGGAATTCCAGCGGGCCCTGACCGAACCGCCGCCGACCGGCAGACGGGCCGCCGCCTGGTGGCCCGTGGTGGTCGCGATCGAGCGGATCGTCGACGCCACCACGGCGGCGCGGGTCCGCGTCAATCACGGGGCGCCACCGCCGGCGAGGGAGGAAGTCCTCGATGTGTCACAGCAGTTGACGGAGCTGGCGCAGGGGCTGCGCTCCAGCGCCACGCTGGTGGAGGTGCGGACGGTGCTCGCGGGCGACGAGAGCGGCGTACTCGCCCCGCTGCGCCAGGAGGTCGTCGCGGCGCGGGGAATCACTTCGCCGCATCCGTGAACCCGGAGCAGGTCACCCGCACCCGGCGTGGTCAGTGACGCCGGGTGCGGGGGGTGGGGGGTGGGGCGTGACGCCGGGGAAGGAGGCGTCAGTGGACCCTCTCGCCGAGCGGACCCGGCGTCAGGAGCTCTTGTTCACCTTGGCCAGGGCCTTGGCGAGGCCGTTCGCCCACAGGGCGTCGACCTGGGCGCGCTCCTGCGCGTCCGGCTGCCGGTTGGTGCAGGACGGGCCGGGTCCGCCACCGGACATCAGCTCGCTGCACGGCCCGTCGTAGGTGTCCGGAAGGCCGAGAACATGCCCCGTCTCGTGCGCGGTGACCCGGATCGAGTCGTACTCCTGGGTCTGCGCGTGGTCGAGGAACACATAGCCTCTGCCGTGGCCGTCGGTCGATGCGTACGATCCCTGCGGATCGTCGCCCTCGCGGTAGGTGAAGTCGGCGCCTGAGCCCTCCTGGAGGGTGACGTTGGATTCGGCCGCGTTCCATATCTGCGCGCTGGCCGCTATCTGGCTCTGGTAACTCGGCGCGGCTGAGGCGTCGTAGACGACGGTCACGGATGCCGCATCGGGGTGCGCAGCCCGCTTCTTCGCCACCGACTTCAGGACGGCGTCGAAGAAGGCCTTGTTGTCCGACTCCTGCTTCGAGCCGGCATAGTGCGAGACGGACTGCTGGGCGTGAGGCGCCGTGGGGGTGACGGCCTGCACGGGGCCCGCGGTGCCGAGTGCCGCGGCGATGCCGAGGCCCAGTACCGCGGATACAGCTGTATTACGGTGCTTCATGTGGGGGGCTCCTACTCGTCCGGTGTGGGGGTGAACGGGTGGTACCGCAGAGTGTGCTGTGCGGAGGGCCCCGGGGGATGATGGCAATTGGCGATAACTTCGGGCTATCAGTGGTGTTTTGATGGTCTGGTGCGGCTGGCGGGACCGCCTTACTCTCTGGTACATGGACCTCGAGGTGAGGCACCTCCGCGCTCTGTGCGCCATCGCCGACAGCGGCAGCCTGCACCGGGCGGCCCGTGAGCTGGGCATGAGCCAGCCCTCGCTCACCACCCAGCTCCGCCGGATCGAGAACTCCCTCGGCGGGCAGCTGTTCATCCGGGAGCGCACCGGCTGCCGCCCCACCCCGCTCGGACGGACCGTACTCAGCCGGGCACGGCCGCTGATCACCGAGATGCGGGAACTGGTGACCGACGCCAAGGCCGCTGCCGCCCGCGCCGCCGGGCCACGGCTGCGTATCGGCTCCACGGCCAGCCGCGCGCTGCCCGGCTGGCTGCGCAGGCTGCGGTCCCGGCTGCCCGGCACCGAGACCTCGCTCCATATGGACGTCTCCGCCAACGCGCTGCTGCGTCTGGTGGCTTCGGGGCAACTGGACGTCGCCTTCGTCCATGAGGTCGACGGGTGCCCGCTTCGGGTACCCGAAGGTCTCGCGGTACGCGTCCTCGTCGAGCGCGAAGCGCAGTCGGTGACGCTCGCCGCCGACCATCCGGCGGCCGCCAACCCGGTGGTGAAGCTCGCCGATCTCGCCGACGACCAGTGGATGGTCGACCCCACGGTGGACGGCGAATGGGACGGTATGCGCCGCATGCTGCAGGCCGCCGGGCTCAACCCGAGGGTGCTGCACGGCGACTACCTCACCGCCTTCTCCCTGGTCGCGTCCGGCGAGGTCGTCACGGTCTGCCAGCCGACCAGCCGGCCCCGCCCCGACACGGTGATAAGACCGCTGGCGGGGGACCCGATAGGAGTCCGCCTGTTCCTGGCCGGGCGGGCCGGCGTATGCGAGCCGGATCTGGATGTGGCGTACGAGGAACTGGCGGGCGCATACGAGGAGCTGGGGAAGTGACCGCGGGCGCGCCCGTTTACGGCGCCGCGCCCACCGCCACCGCGGGCCGCACCCGCAGCGCCGCCCAGGCCGGCACCAGACTCGATCCCAGGGCCAGGACCACCGCCCCGCCGGCCACCGCCCCGTAGATCGAGAGCGGCCCTGACGGCAGCACCGAACCCGTTGCCACATGGGCGAAGGGCACCAGGGTCGTGGCCGCTGCCACGGTGCCGAGGAGCAGGCCGATCACCGCCACCAGCAGGGACTCGATCGTGACCATGCGCAGGATCTGGCCCGTGGTGGCGCCCGTGAGCCGCTGCAGGCCGAACTCCCTGCGCCGTGCACGCGCCGCCATCACCAGGCTGTTCACCACGGCGATGGCCGTGTACGCGACGATCATGGAGACCATCAGGTAGTTGATCCACGCCTGGGTCGCCGTGTCCTCGACGTGGTCCGCGACGAGTTCGGCACGTCCCTCCACCCGCAGCCCGTCCGCCGGGCCGGCCAGTCCGCGCAGCGCGGTCCTGACATCCCCGCCGGGCCCGGCCTTCACCAGTACCTCGGTGGGCAGGCCGCCGGTCGTATGGGGGGCGAGCAGCCCCACCGGCAGGAGTGCCGCTCCGCCCGCATACGTCCCCACCACCCGGAGCCGCACCGCACTGTTGTCGCCCAGCCTCAGGGTGATGGTCTCCCCCGTACGGTGGCCGGCCCCGCGCGGGAGCACCACGGCCTTGCCCCGCAGGCCCGATGTGTCCACGCCGGTCAGTGCGGCGGCGTCCGGTCCGACCCCCTGGAGGGGCAGCCCGTCGTCCCCCGTCTCGGCTCCGCCCCCTGCGGGCTTCTCGATGAAACCGGTACTGGTGACGTACGCACTGGCCGCCGCCACCCCGGGAAGCTTCGCCGCCCGCTCCGCGGTGGACGGCGCGACGGTGCCTGACACCGAGGCCAGCACCGCGTCCGCGTGCAGGTTCTCGGTGAACGCCCTGTTGTTGACATCGGACTGGGTGGTCTGGAGGTAGAGATTGCCGGTGGCGACCCCGCTGGCCAGCAGGATCGGTGTGACCGCTGCCGCCATCGCGACCGTGCGCGCACGGGAGTTGAGCATCGCCAGATAGCCGCCCGCCCCGGTGAGCAGCCGGACCGGCCGGTCGAGCACGACGGCACACACCTTGGTGAGGCCGGGTGCGATCAGTGCCAGTCCGATTGCGGCGCAGAGCACGGTCGGTCCGGCCGTACTGGCCGCGGCCGGGCCGTCCATGACCGTCCAGGTGACGATCGAGAGCGCGGCCGTGCCGGACAGGAAGAGGACCGCGAAGACCAGCCGGATCCAGCTGAACCAGCGCTGCTGGACCGCCGCTTCGGCCAGCGCCTCGGTGGGCCGGCTCCGCACCGCGCGACGGCCGGCGACCAGCCCCCCGCCGACCGCCGTGATCAGCACGGCCCCGCCCGCCGCGGCCATCGGGATCCATCCCTGGGTGAACTCAACGGCGTCCGACGTGATCCCCGCTGATGCCAGCCTGCCGAAGAGCTCACGGCCGAGCAGCCGCCCCGGGATCCAGGCGAGCAGCGCGGCCGGGACGGCGATCATCAGGGTCTCCGCCACCAGCATCCGGCGCAGCTGGCGGGGCGTCGCTCCGACGGCGCGCAGCAGGGCCGTCTCACGCTGCCGCTGGGAGGCGGAGAGCGCCATGGTGGACGCGGTGACGAACAGCGCGACCAGCACGGCCATCCCGCCGAAGACCGCGGACAGCGAGATCAGATCGCTCTTGCCCGCCAGCACTTCCGGGTGCTCGGCGAAGCCGCGGTCGTCGCCGGTGAGAATCCGGGCCCCGGCCCCGGCGACGGCGGGCCTCAGGTCGGTGCCGGGTTCGGCGATCACCGCGAGGGCAGCGAGTTTCCGCGGGCCGCCGGCGAGCCGCACCGCTTCGCGGTCACTGAAGAACAGCTCGGCGCGGCCCCCCGGCTCGGTGATGCCGCTGATCCGGTACGGCGCGGTGCCGCCGTGTGCGGCGATCCGGACGGTGTCCCCCACACCGGCGTCCGCTGCTCCGGCTGTGCCGGCATCCAGCACCACCTGGCCAGGACCGGCCGGCGGCCGGCCACTGCGCAGGGTTCCGGGGCCGAGTGAGGCGGAGGTCCAGGTGTGGCCGCCGGCCCGGATCCCACCGCCCACCAGCAACGTCGATGGGACGGTGACGTCCTCGACGACCCTGGTCACCCCGGGCGTCCCGCGCAGCCTCGCGGCCAGCGCGCCGTTCAGCGGGACCTGTTCGGCCGAGACCGCCTTCTCGCTGTCCTCCGGGTCCCCGGGGTGCAGTTCGTAGCCGCGATCGCCCATGACCACGGCCGTGGCGCCCGCCAGCCGTTCGGGCGGGACGTTGTTGCGGATACCGGTCTCCAGCATCCCGCCGCAGGCCAGCACGATCGCCGTGCCGAAGAAGAGCGCGACGAAGGTGGCGACGAAGCCGCCCTTGCGGAAGCGCAGGGTGCGCAGAGCCAGAGTCCACATGTCTCCGACGCTACGGAGGGTGAGCCCGTCCGCCCATGGGACCGCCCGGACACTTGGGGTGGGGTTTTCCCCCGCAACGGCTGTCCCGGCGTCACGGCTGTCACGCAGGCACCGCGTACCATCCGCAGCCATGAGCTCCGAACTTGTCGTGGACTTGCGTACGTTGCCACTGGTCACGCTCGATGACTTCTGGGACGCGGTGTCCGGGCCGTGCGGGCTGCCCGACTGGTTCGGGCGGAATCTGGACGCGTGGTGGGACACGATCGAGGGGCGCGGGGTCTCGGATACCGTGGACGCGCACGAACTGCTGGTCGTGCGGGCGACGGCGGCGGGGCTGTTCACACCCGGTGATCCGGACGGCGCGCGGCTCTCGGTGATGTTCGCCGAGGCGAGTCACGCCCGACTGGATCTGGCAGCTGAACCGGCGTCGTGACGACCCTCCCAAAGATCGCCCAGCGCGGTCGCTAACCTTACGTGTCCGCCCTGGCCAGGGATCAACTCCCGTCGGCGCGGACATATCTCGCACTCGACTCATGCGAAAGGTCTCGCCCATGGGCATTCGGAGCTTGCTGCGCAAGGTGTTTGGACGCGACCGCGCGGAGTACGCGGAGCCGTCGGCGACCCCGTCCGTGCCGGCTCAGGGCGAGCGCACGTCGCCGTCCGAGAAGCCGGCGGAGTCCGCGCCGGCGTCGTCGTCCGGATCGGCGTCGTCGTCGTCGGGATCAGCATCGGCGGGAACGGCATCCGTGCCGGCCCAGGCCGACAAGAAGGCGTCCGCCAAGAAGTCCGGCAAGTCCGGCACCGGGGTGGCATCGGACCTGGTGGCCGCCGCTTTCGACAACCCCACCCCCAAGCGGGGACCGGCCGAGCCGACGGTTCCGGCGCAGGCTTCGGCGGCATCCCGCAACGCGGTCGCCGTACCGGAGAAGGGCGTTGGGAAGGCCGCCGGCGCCGAGAAGGAGGCGGCCAGGACTCCGGAGGAGTCCGTCGCCCCGGAGACGGAACAGGAGGCGGCCCCCGCGGCCACGGATGCGGCGGTCTCCGAGGCGGAAGCGGTTCCCGCCGAACCGGAGCCCGTCGCCGCAGCGGTCGAGGCCCCCGCCGACAAGGCTGTGGCACCCGAGCCGGCAGCCGCCGAGGCGAAGCCGGGCAAGGACGGGACGGTGGAGGCCGAAGCCGCGAAGCCGGCCACCGAGGCCAAGCCCGCCCCTGTCGACGAGGTGGAACCGGCCGCTGCCGTAACGAAGCCCGCGGCGGAGACGAAGCCCGCGGCCGAACCGGCCGCCGAGGCCAAGCCGGCCGCCAAGCGCAAGGCCGCCACCGCCAAGCCGAAGACCAGTGCCACGAAGGCCACCGCCGCGAAGGCCAAGGCCAAGCCGAAGACCGAGGCGAAGGCGAAGACCGAGGCCGAGCCTGCCGGGACGAAGGCCGGAGCCGTCGCGGCCGATGCCGGGCCGGCCGGCAAGGATGCGCCCGCCGCCGCCCCCGCGGACCTCAAGGCACGCGCCCCGCAGCTGGTCGCCCCGCACCAGGCCGCCGGCGCCGAGCTGGCGAAGGCCGGGCTCGGCGCAGCGCGCGCTTCGGTCTATCTGGTGCTCGACCGGTCGGGCTCCATGCGGCCCTACTACAAGGACGGCAGCGCGCAGGCCCTCGGCGAGCAGACCCTCGCCCTGGCCGCGCATCTCGACGAGCAGGCGGTCGTCCGGGTCGTCTTCTTCTCGACCGACATCGACGGCACCGGCGAGCTGAACCTCGACACGTACGAGGGACGGGTCGACGAACTGCACGCCGGTATGGGGCGGCTGGGCCGCACCAGTTACCACCGGGCCGTCGAGGAGGTCGTGGCGCTGCACGCGAAGTCGGCCGACCCGGCCGCCCCCGCGCTGGTGATCTTCCAGACGGACGGCGCCCCCGATGCCAAACTGGCCGCCAAGCAGGCGATCACCGACGTCGCGGACAAGCCGCTCTTCTGGCAGTTCGTCGCCTTCGGGGAGCACGACTCCAAGGCGTTCGACTTCCTGCGGAAGCTGGACGTCCCGCACGCCGCCTTCTTCCACGCGGGACCCGCACCCCGCGAGCTCGCCGACTCCGAGGTGTACGAGCAGCTGCTCGCCGCCTTCCCGGGCTGGCTGGCCGCCCGTAAGGGCTGAGCCGAGCCCGCTGTACGCCCGGCGAACCCCGGAGCCCCCGTCCCGCGGGACGGGGGCTCCGGGGTTCGCCGATGTGAAGGGATCTTCCGCGGGCCGTTAGGATTTCGACCATGGCGGCCACTGGATCCGAGAAGCAGGGGACGAAGGCGTACTACGTCTCGACCCCCATTTACTACGTCAACGACGCTCCTCACCTGGGCCACGCCTACACGACCGTTGCAGGGGACGTGCTCTCGCGCTGGCACCGTCAGCGCGGCGAGAAGGTGTGGTACCTCACCGGCACGGACGAGCACGGTCAGAAGATCATGCGCACGGCCGAGGCGAACAACGTCACACCGCAGGAGTGGTGCGACAAGCTCGTCGAGGAGTCCTGGAAGCCCCTCTGGGAGCACCTCGACATCGCGAACGACGACTTCATCCGGACCACGGAGAAGCGGCACACGGACCGTGTGCAGGAGTTCGTGCAGGACCTGTACGACAAGGACGAGATCTACAAGGGCGGATACGAGGGCCCGTACTGCGTCGCCTGTGAGGAGTACAAACTCCCCGGTGACCTCATCGAGGACGCCGAAGGCACCAAGCTGTGCCCGATCCACAAGCGGCCGGTGGAGCTCCTCAAGGAGGAGAACTACTTCTTCAAGCTCAGCGAGTACGGCCCGAAGCTGCTCGAGTTCTACGAGGCCAACCCCGGCTTCATCTCGCCCGAGTCGGCCCGCAACGAGGTCGTGAACTTCGTCAGGCAGGGTCTGCAGGACCTGTCCATCTCGCGCTCGACCTTCGACTGGGGCGTCCCGGTCCCGTGGGACGAGAAGCACGTCATCTACGTCTGGGTGGATGCGCTCCTCAACTACGCCACGGCCGTCGGCTACAACGAGAACCCGGAGAAGTTCGAGCAGACCTTCCCCGCCGACGTGCATCTGATCGGCAAGGACATCCTCCGCTTCCACGCGGTCATCTGGCCGGCCATGCTGATGGCGCAGGGGCTGCCGGTGCCGGGTCGGGTCGCGACCAACGGCTGGCTGATGGTCGGCGGCGAGAAGATGTCCAAGTCGAACCTGACCGGCATCAAGCCGCAGGATCTGACCTCGCACTTCGGCGTCGACGCCTACCGCTGGTACTTCCTGCGGGCGATCGCCTTCGGCAGTGACGGCTCGTTCTCCTGGGAGGACTTCTCCGCCCGCTACACCTCCGAGCTCGCCAACGACTACGGCAACCTCGCCTCCCGGGTGGCGGCCATGGTGGGCAAGTACTACGGCGGCACGCTGCCATCGGCCGAGGCCTCCGGCGCCGCCGAGCAGGCGGTCCGGGTCGGTCTCGCCACCGCGGTCACCGAGGCCGACCGGCTGATCGGCGAGGAGCTGGACTTCCAGGCCGGCATCCTGGCGATCTTCGACTTCGTGAAGCAGGTCAACGGCTACATCACGGAGCAGGAGCCGTGGAAGGTCGCCAAGGACGAGTCGCCCGAAGGCAGGGCCCGTCTCGCGACGATCCTCTACACGGCCGCCGAGTCGCTGCGCGGTGTCGCGGTGCTGCTGAACGCCGTGATGCCGGTGACCTCGCAGAGCCTGTGGGAGTCCCTGGGCGCCGAAGCGGGCCTCGGCGCGCTCGGTGCGCAGCGCGTCCAGGAAGCCGGCCGCTGGGGGCAGCTCCCGGCCGGTGCGACGGTGACGAAGGGCGCGGTGCTCTTCCCGCGGCTGGAGGAGAAGACCGCTTAGGTCTCGTCCGCACGGACGGAGCCCGGGGCCGATCGGCCCCGGGCTCTCTCCGTCCGACCATGAGACTTTCGGGTCAGCGGCCTGTCGGGTAACCATCTGTCCGGTCAACCCGCTATTGGGTAACCATCTGTGAGATCAACCGCCCGTCGGGTAACCGCCGGTGAGATCAACCGCCAGTCCGGTAACCACCGGTGAGATCAAACCACCAGTCGGGTAACCACCCATGGGATCACCAGGCTGTACACGTGGCCATCGTCGGATAAGCACCTGTGACATCAGCTGTCTTTCCGCCCAGCTGCCTGTCCGGACAACCGCCTGTCGGGTAACCACCAGTGAGATCAGCCGCCTGTCCGGTCAGCCGCCCGTCAGATCAACCACGTGTCACCCTTCCGGATTCACCGGCCGAGCCAGGACGGGTCCCCCATGACCACCACCGGATTCTTCGCCGGGTCCAGCCAGCGCAGCAGCTCCTTCATCCGCTGTTCCGGCAGCGAGACGCAGCCGTGTGTCGGGCCGCCGTGGTCGACGTGGAACCAGACGCCGCCGCCCCGGCCCGCCCCCAGGGGCCGGGTCCAGTCGAGCGGGCTGGTGCCGGGCCTGCGGTTGTAGTTGATCGCCACCACATAGTCGAAAGCGCCGGCCAGCGGCTCGCCGTCGAAGCCGGTGCCCGGTGCCACGAAGGCAGAACCCCTGTCGTAAGGAAGCCGGGTGCCGGGGTCCGCCTTGCGGCCGCCGGCGTCGGTCAGGCCGAAGACGCCCTCCGGCGAGCGGAGGTCGCCCACCTGATGGTTGTCGCTCCAGCCGTGCAGGGCGTTGTGCGCGGGCCAGGAGGCACCGGCGGGCTGCCAGCCCGCCTCGGCACCGCGGGTGTAGAGGACGACGCCGGCCCGGTTGGCGTCATGCCCCTCACCCGTGACGACGACGGCCTGCCGTGCACTCTCCGGAATCAGCTTCCGGGTCCTGGGCCCCAGCCCGGGAATCCCGTCGGGCACCGCCCGCTCCGCCCGGGCCGCGAACGGCTGCGGGGCGGACTTTCCGGCGTGGCTGCCGCCGTCGCGGGCCGCGCCCGCCGCCGGGGCGGGCGCAGGCGCGGACGTATCCGCACACCCGGTCACCAGCAGCCCTGCGGACAACAGCGCGGCAGCCGCGAGCGGACGTCTGCGGTGGGCTACCGCCGGAGACAGAGACATGTACGGGCCTTTCCTTGTACTTCGAGTCACTTCACGTCACCTGGGGTCACCGGTACGTCACTACTCGTAACGTCAGGTGACCGCGTCGCGTCGTGGGCGGCGGGGAAACGGCCCCTGGTACGGATCTGCCGGACGTCGTCGGTCATGTGAGGGGAGCCGGCAGTCCGTGTGCGGTACGGCGCCGTGCCTGCGCCCGCGTCACCAGCAGGTGTGCGCGGTCCCCGGCACCTGGCGCGGTTACGCCACCGCCGCCGCCCTCGTGCATGTTCATCCCCGCCGTCCTGTCCGGTCGTCCACGCCTGTCCAACGCGCCGGGCAGCCGATCTGCCTGCCCGCGACACGAAAGAGGAGCGAAGCGGCTCACAGGTTGCCGCGTACCCCGTACGCGGGCGGCCGGACAACGCGGACGGGGCCCGGTGCTCCGGGCCCCGTCGTGGTCGCTGCGGGCTGTGCCTGCCGCTTACTTCTCGACCGGCTTGCGCAGCTGGATGTTGAGCTCGCGCAGCCGGGTCTCGTCCAGCACCGTGGGCGCGCCCATCATCAGGTCCTGGGCGTTGCCGTTGAGCGGGAACGCGATGGTCTCGCGGATGTTCGGCTCGTCGGCGAGCAGCATCACGATGCGGTCGACACCAGGGGCGATGCCACCGTGCGGCGGAGCGCCGAGGCGGAAGGCGCGCAGCATTCCGGCGAACTCGTGCTCGACGGTCTCGCGGTCGTAGCCGGCGATCTCGAAGGCCTTGAGCATCAGCTCGGGCTCGTGGTTGCGGATGGCTCCCGACGACAGCTCGATGCCGTTGCAGACGATGTCGTACTGGAAGGCCAGGATGTCCAGCGGGTCCTTGTCCTCCAGGTCCCGCAGGCCGCCCTGGGGCATCGAGAAGGGGTTGTGCGAGAAGTCGATCCTCCCGGTCTCCTCGTCCTTCTCGTACATCGGGAAGTCGACGATCCAGCAGAACCGGAAGACGCCCTCCTCGAAGTGGCCGGCCCGCCTGGCCGCCTCGACGCGCACCGCGGACATGATCCGGGAGACCTCGTCGTACTCACCCGCGCCGAAGAAGACCGCGTGGCCGGGCTTGAGTTCGAGGCGCTCGGTGAGCGCGGCGATGTCCGCGTCGGTGAGGAACTTCGCGATCGGGCCCGCGAGCGCGCCGTCGTCACCGACCCGCACCCAGGCCAGGCCCTTGGCGCCCTGCTCGACGGCGTAGGCGCCGAGGCCGTCGAAGAACTTACGGGACTGGCCCGCGGTGTCCGGGACCGGCAGGGCACGGACGTGCTTGCCGGCGAAGGCCTTGAAGCCGGAGTCCGCGAAGACGTCCGAGACATCGGCGAGTTCCAGTTTGGCGCGCAGATCGGGCTTGTCGTTGCCGTACTTCAGCATCGACTCGCGGAACGGGATGCGCGGGAACGGCGATGTGACGTGACGGCCGTTGCCGAACTGCTCGAAGAGCTCGGTCATCAGCTTCTCGATCGGCCGGAAGACGTCCTCCTGCTCGACGAAGCTCATCTCGACGTCGAGCTGGTAGAACTCGCCCGGCGAACGGTCCGCCCGGGCGTCCTCGTCGCGGAAGCAGGGCGCGATCTGGAAATAGCGGTCGAACCCGGAGATCATCAGCAGCTGCTTGAACTGCTGCGGGGCCTGCGGCAGAGCGTAGAACTTGCCGGGGTGCAGACGGGAGGGGACCACGAAGTCACGGGCGCCCTCGGGGGAGGTCGCGGTGAGGATCGGCGTCGCCATCTCGTTGAAGCCCAGCTCGGTCATCTTGTGCCGCATCGCGGAGATGACCGCGGTGCGCAGCATGATGTTGCGGTGCATCCGCTCACGGCGCAGGTCGAGGAAGCGGTACTCCAGGCGCCGCTCCTCGTTGACGCCGTCCTCGGCGTTGATGGTGAAGGGGAGCGGGGCGGCGGCGCCCAGCACCTCGACCGCCGAGACCTCGATCTCGACCTCACCGGTCGGCAGCTCGGCGTTGACGTTCTCGGCACCGCGTGCCGAGACCTGGCCGTCGATCCGGACGACGGTCTCCTTGGTGACCTTGGAGAGCTCTTCGTTCGCCGGGGTGCCGGGGCGGGCCACGAGCTGCGTGATGCCGTAGTGGTCACGAAGATCGATGAAGAGAATGCCGCCCAGGTCTCGGCGATTGTGCAGCCAGCCGCTCAGCCGCACGTCGGAGCCGACGTCGGAGGCGCGGAGCTCACCGCACGTGTGGGACCTGTACCGATGCATCATTCATCCAGTTCTTCGCGAGACAGGCGGGAAAGGGTGTAGCGGGAACCAGGGTACCGCCGGGCACCTGGCCCCTCGGTGGCGGTTGCCCGCCCAACCTTCCTAAAGTGGGTCAATGCGCACCGAGGACGTGCTGGCAGCCCTCGCCACGGGACTGTGGCGCTGGGACACCGCGACCGGGATGGCCAGCGTCGACGCCGAGGCTGCCCGGCTCCTGGGGCTGCCGCCCGAGGCCGTCACCCTCACGGAGGCCGCCGCGCGCTCCCGGTTTCACCCCTCCGACTGGAACGAGGTCAACGGGATCGTGACCCTGGCGGTCTCCGAGGGCACCCTGGCCGAGGCCAGACTGCGCATCGTGGACGGGACGGGCCAGGTGCTGCGCACCGTACGCAGCCGTTCCAAGCCCACCGCCAACGGGGACGACTACGTGCTGATCGGCACCCTGCAGGAGGTCGCGGAACCCCCGCCGGGGGCCGCGGCCACCACCCCGGTCACCGGCGACTGGCGCCGATCCCGGGAAGCGTTCCTGCTGGACGCGGGGCGCGCGCTGGCCGAGGCCGCATCCACCGAGGAGGTGCTGCGGGTCGCCGCCTCGCTTTCCATGCCGGGGTTCGAACCGGACGGCCTCGCGGTGTTCGGCATCACGGGCGACTGGCTGACACTGATCGGGCACCGCGGTCAGACGCCCGGTATGGACGGGCCGCTGGGAGACTTCCCGATGAGTACGGCCGCGGACTATCCGGCAGCGGAGGTGGCCAGGACCGGCCGGGCCGTCTATCTGCCGACCCCCGGCTCCTACCGGTCGCGCTACCCCGCTGTCCGGCCGGAGGTGAAACTCTTCAACCGGCAGTCCTGGGCCTTCGTACCGCTCGTCGACGCGGG
This sequence comes from Streptomyces sp. NBC_00344, assembly GCF_036088315.1. Lineage (NCBI taxonomy): Bacteria > Bacillati > Actinomycetota > Actinomycetes > Kitasatosporales > Streptomycetaceae > Streptomyces > Streptomyces sp. NBC_00344. Next base: position 3,350,957 of record NZ_CP107996.1, read on the forward strand.
TGTGACGATCGGTGCCTGGATGGCCGCCTTCGCCTATCCGGTGCGCTTCTCGCCGGAGGAGCGCTCGGTGCTGACGACGGTCGCCAGGATGCTGGCGCAGGCCCTCGCCCGCGCCGGGGCCGCCGACAACGAACGCGAGCTGTCGCTGGGGCTGCAGCGTTCGATGATGCCGGCCCTGGGTCCCGGCATCCCGGGGATGAAGGTCGCCGCACGGTACGTACCCACCGGCGGCGGACTGCAGGTCGGCGGCGACTGGTACGACATGATCCCGCTGCCCGGCGGCACCGGCCGGGTCGCCCTGGTCATCGGTGATGTGCAGGGCCACGACGTACGGGCCGCGGGGCTGATGGGCCAGCTGCGGATCGCGCTGCGCGCCTATGCCTCGGAGGGACATCCGCCGGACGCGGTGCTCTCCCGCGCCTCGCGCTTCCTCTACGGCATCACGGACACCCATGACGAGGAGGGCGACGATGCCGGGCTCCGCTTCGCCACCTGCCTCTATGCCGAGGTCGACCCGGCGACCGGCACCCTCGACATCGCCCGGGCCGGTCATCCCGACCCGGCCATCAGAACGGTCGACCGCACGGTCCTGGTGAGGGCCGTGGACGGCGGGCTGCCTCTCGGCGTCGAGCCGGACAGCGACTACCCGACGAACCGGCTGGTGCTGCAGCCCGGCGAGACCCTGCTGATCTGCACCGACGGGCTGATCGAGACCGGTGGCCACGACCTCGAAACAGGCTGGTCACGGATCCGGACGACCTTGGAACAGCACGCCGACGACAGTCTGGAGACACTCGCCGACGCACTGGTGCAGGCCGTCCACGCGCCGCCCGGGCGCCGGCACACCGGGCCGCTCTCCGACCGCCGCGAGGACGACATCGCGGTGCTGCTCATGCACCGCGCGGGCGAGCCGGTGCGCAGGGGCGTGCCGCGGCGCATCACCCTGACCGTGGCTCAGTCCCAGCCGGAGCGGATCTCGGCGTCGCGGCGTCAGCTGAGGGAACTGCTGCACGACTGGACCGACCCCGAACAGGTCGACTCCGCGGTGCTGATGGTCTCCGAGATGATGACCAACGTCCTGGTCCATACGGACGGCGACGCGATGCTGACAGCGGAGGTCACCGGTGAGCCCGGTGGCCGCCGGCTGCGGGGGGAGGTGGCTGATTCCAGCGACGAACTCCCGCACAAGCGGCGGCCGGGTGAGATGGCGTCATCGGGGCGCGGACTGATGCTGACGGAACTGCTCGCGGATCGCTGGGGGGTGGATCCGCGGGGCGCGGGAAAGGCGATCTGGTTCGAGCTCTACGAATCGGGGGCGGGCGTGGCCCCGGTCGGCGCGCCAGGGCCCTCCGGGGTGTCCGTCCCGTAGCGTTTGCGCAGTTCGCCGATCACCCCGAACGCGGCCGCGGCCACCGGTACGGCGAGCAGCATCCCCAGCAGCCCCGCGATACCGGCACCCGCGGTCAGCGAGATCATCACCATCGCCGGATGCATCTGGACCGTACGGCTCTGGATCACCGGCTGGAGCACGTGCCCCTCCAGCACCTGGACGGCCAGCACGATGCCCAGCGCCCAGAGCGCGATGACGAAGCCCCGGTCGGCGAGCGCGACCAGCACGGCCACAGCCCCCGAGATGAACGCCCCGAGATAGGGAATGTAGGCCCCGACGAACACCAGCGCGCCCAGCCCCAGGGCTCCCGGCACCCGCAGGATCAGCAGGCCGACGGTGATGCACAGGGCGTCGATGAGAGCGATGACGGTGGTGCCGCGCATAAAGCCCTCGACCGCCTCGAAGGCGCGTCCGGCCATCGCCTCGACGGCGGGTACCGCGGCTCGCGGGGCGATGGCGTACGCGATACCCCGCGCCCGCTCCGCGTCGCGGAGGAAGAAGAACGTCAGCAGCAGCGCCAGTACACCGGTCGCGATGAGCGTCCCGATCACGCTCAGTCCGGCGAGCACACCACCCGCCGCGCTGGCCCCGAACTTTCCGAGCAGGTTCTTGGCGTTGCCGGCGATATTGGTGATGCCGTCTCCGGTGGCCACTCCGAAATGGTCGGCGACCCACTGTCCCGCTTCCTTGAGCGAGGCGACGATCTCGTCACCGGTGTCGAGCAGCGCGGTGACCACGATGTATCCGGCGCCGCCGACCACCGCGACCATCAGGGCGCAGGTGAGACCCGCCGCGAGCGACGGGTTCAGCCTCATCCGCACCAGCCGGCGGTGCACCGGCCCCAGCAGCGCGGTCCCCAGCAGGGCCAGCAGCACCGGTGTGACGGCGGACTTGAACGTCACGCACAGCCAGACCGCGATGGAGGCCACCCCCGTGACGAGCAGGACCACCACGCACCAGGCGGCCAGCCGTCTGACCGGCTCGGGGAGGAGGGGCTTGTCCGGCTGCACGTCCCCAGCGGACCACGCGGCCAGGAGCGCAGCGCGCTCATCGGGGCCGGGCGGGTGACGTAGCGTCAGCCGGTGCGGGCGGGGAAACCCGGGGGAATCCCACCCGCACCGGCCACGACGACCGGCCCCGGACGCTACATCCCGTGGACCGCCGGGACCGTGCCCAGCCGTCCCCGCTGGAAGTCGTCGAACGCCTGCTTGAGCTCCGCCTCACTGTTCATCACGAACGGTCCGTAGTGCGCCATCGGCTCCCGGATGGGCCGGCCGCCCAGCAGCACGACCTCCAGGTCCGGCGTGTGCGAGTCCTGGTTCTCGTCCGCACGGACGGTCAGCGAGGAGCCGGTGCCGAAGACGGCGGTCTGGCCGAGGTGGACCGGGCGGCGGTCGGCGCCGACCGTACCGCGGCCCGCGAGCACATACGCCAGACCGTTGAAGTCCTCACGCCAGGGCAGGGTGACCTCGGCCCCCGGCCGCACCGTCGCGTGCACCATCGTGATCGGGGTGTGGGTGACGCCGGGGCCCTCGTGGCCGTCCAGCTCACCGGCGATGACCCGCAGCAGTGCGCCACCGTCGGGGGAGGTGAGCAGCTGGACCTGGCCACCACGGATGTCCTGGTAGCGCGGAGGCATCATCTTGTCCTTCGCCGGGAGGTTCACCCACAGCTGGAGGCCGTGGAAGAGCCCGCCGCTCATGACCAGCGACTCCGGCGGCGCCTCGATGTGGAGCAGGCCGGAACCGGCCGTCATCCACTGGGTGTCGCCGTTGGTGATGGTGCCCCCACCGCCGTTGGAGTCCTGGTGGTCGAAGATGCCGTCGATGATGTACGTGACGGTCTCGAAGCCCCGGTGCGGATGCCAGGGTGTCCCTTTCGGCTCCCCGGGCTGGTAGTCCACCTCGCCCATCTGATCCATCATGATGAACGGGTCGAGGTACTGGTAGTTGATGCCGGCGAAGGCACGGCGCACCGGGAAGCCCTCGCCCTCGAAGCCCCCGGGCGCGGTGGACACCGCCAGCACCGGGCGCGGTACAGCACCCTCGGGCGCGGCGACGCGCTTCAGGGTCAGCGGATTCTCGACGGTCACGGCAGGCATGGCGGCCCTCCTAGCAGGGATGCTCGTCCATAAAGTAGTTGAATGGTGAACATCTAGCAAGCCGTACTGATTCCCGCGGGGTGGAGCTCAGGGAGAACGGCCTGGTCAGCCGCCCACAAGAGGGGCGGCTCTCATCCGTACATACGGCGCATGGCGAAGTCGACCATCTGCTCCACGGCCTTCGCGTCGAAGACCATCCGGTGCTCGCCCTCCATGTCGAGGACGAAGCCGTACCCGGTGGGCAGCAGATCGATCACCTCGGCCCCGGTGATCACAAAGTACTTGGACTCCTTGCCCGCGTACTTACGCAGTTCCTTCAGCGAGGTGAACATCGGGATGACGGGCTGCTGGGTGTTGTGCAGCGCCAGGAACCCGGGGTTGTCGCCGCGGGGGCAGTAGACCTTCGACGTGGCGAAGACCTGCTGGAAGTCCTCGGCGGCCATCGACCCGGTGGTGAAGGCCCGCACGCCGTCGGCGAGCGAGGGCGGCGACGGCTCCGGGTACAGCGGCTGACCGCCGTAGCCGGACTGCGGGGCGGCGTACTGCTGCTGGGCGCCCTGGTTCTGGTCGTAGCCGTACATGCGCGCAAGGGTACTGAGTAAAAGGGCAGTGCCGCAGCGCCGGTCTCGTCACACTTGCCCCATAGGGCTTGCATCTTATTACTGACGGGTAGCATCATCGTAGCTACTTGCTGGTATTCGTTACAGGTACGCGTTACGAGAGGGCCGTCGCCATGGGGCACTACAAGTCGAATCTCCGCGACATCGAGTTCAACCTCTTCGAGGTCCTCGGCCGCGACAAGCTGTACGGCACAGGGCCGTTCGCCGAGATGGACGTCGAGACCGCGAAGAGCATCCTCGACGAGGTCGCCCGCCTCGCGGAGAACGAACTGGCGGAGTCCTATGCCGACGCCGACCGCAACCCGCCGGTCTTCGACCCGGAGACCAACACCGCACCCGTGCCGGACACCTTCAAGAAGTCCTACCAGGCCTTCATGGACTCCGAGTACTGGCGCCTCGGCCTGCCCGAGGAGATCGGCGGCACCACCTCGCCGCGCTCCCTGATCTGGGCGTACGCGGAGCTGCTGCTCGGCGCCAACCCCGCCGTCTGGATGTACTCCTCCGGCCCGGCCTTCGCCGGGATCCTCTTCGAGGAGGGCACCGAGGAGCAGAAGAAGATCGCGGAGATAGCGGTCGAGAAGCAGTGGGGTTCGACGATGGTCCTCACCGAGCCGGACGCCGGCTCGGACGTGGGCGCAGGCCGGACCAGGGCCGTACAGCAGGACGACGGCTCCTGGCACATCGAGGGCGTGAAGCGCTTCATCACCTCGGGCGAGCACGACATGTCCGAGAACATCATTCACTACGTCCTGGCGCGCCCCGAGGGAGCCGGCCCCGGCACCAAGGGCCTGTCGCTCTTCATGGTCCCGAAGTTCGAGTTCGACTGGACCACCGGCGAGCTGGGCGACCGCAACGGCGTGTACGCCACGAACGTCGAGCACAAGATGGGCCTGAAGGCCTCCAACACCTGCGAGATGACCTTCGGCGACCAGCACCCCGCCAAGGGCTGGCTGATCGGTGACAAGCACGAGGGCATCCGCCAGATGTTCCGCATCATCGAGTTCGCCCGGATGATGGTCGGCACCAAGGCCATCGCCGCCCTCTCGACCGGTTACCTGAACGCGCTGGAGTACGCCAAGGAGCGCGTCCAGGGCCCCGACCTCGCGCAGTTCATGGACAAGTCCGCGCCGAAGGTCACCATCACGCACCACCCCGATGTGCGCCGCTCGCTGATGACCCAGAAGGCGTACGCGGAGGGCATGCGCACCCTGGTGCTCTACACCGCCTCCGTCCAGGACGCCATTCAGGAGAAGGAAGCGGCGGGCGAGGACGCCAAGGCGCTGCACGGCCTCAACGACCTGCTGCTGCCGATCGTGAAGGGCTACGGCTCGGAGCGGTCCTACGAGCAGCTCGCCCAGTCGCTGCAGACCTTCGGCGGCTCCGGCTACCTCCAGGAGTACCCGGTCGAGCAGTACATCCGGGACGCCAAGATCGACACCCTCTACGAGGGCACCACCGCGATCCAGGGCCAGGACTTCTTCTTCCGGAAGATCGTCCGCGACCAGGGCGCGGCGCTGAACACCCTCTCCGAGGAGATCAAGAAGTTCCTCGCGTCCGACCCGGGCGGCGAGGAGCTGGACGCGGCCCGTGAGCAGCTGGCCAAGGCCGCTGTGGACCTCGAGGCGATCGTCGGCACGATGATCACCGACCTCACCGCGACCGGCGAGGACGTCAAGAACATCTACAAGGTGGGTCTCAACACCACCCGCCTGCTGCTGTCCTCCGGCGATGTCGTGGTGTCCTACCTGCTGCTCAAGAGCGCAGCGGTGGCCGCCGAGAAGCTGCCGAACGCCTCCGCGAAGGACAAGTCCTTCTACCAGGGCAAGATCGCGGCCGCGAAGTTCTTCGCCGCGAACATCCTGCCGGACGTGAGCGTCCAGCGTGCGCTGGCCGAGACGGTCGACAACTCGCTGATGGAGCTGGACGAGGCGGCGTTCTAGCCGACCCGTTCCGGCCAACTCCGCTCGGCCGGCCTGTTCATCACGGCGGCGCGGCCCCAACTCTTCGGGGCCGCGCCGCCGTTGTGCTGTCCGTGACACGGCGCGCACCGGCCGGACATCCGCACGGCCGGTCAGTGGAGCGGCTCATGGTTGCGGCGCCACACACGGGTCAGCGCCGGTGAACCGACGGGGGCCGGTTTCGCCCCGCAGACGTCGAAGTGACTGATCCGGCAGGTGCCGTCGGGCACGGCCGAGCGCAGACCGACCGCGGTGCCGTCCCCTGCGACGCGGTAGCGGCTGCCCGGCGGGACGGCCCCGGTCCTGAGCTCCCCCGGCTCCATCAGCATCCACCGGCCGCGTTCCGTCCGGCACCACAGCGCTTGCGCGCCGCAGTCACGGCACCGTGCGGCCCCCCGCGGCGCATCCTGCTCAGGCCGCGAAGTGCACTGTGCGCGCCGGGATGTCGCCGCTTCGAGCACCTGCCCGACGATCTCCCCGAGCAGCACGGGCTCCCTCGTACCGGATGCGTGATCGACCATGCACGGATCGTCGCACCCGGCACTGACATCCCGCAGGAATACCGGCTGCTCCGGGCTCTCGCGCACCGGCCCGGCCGGAGCGGCGAAGCAGCCCGCGGGGGTCCTCCACCGCAGCGTTCCCGCCACCCCGCGGGGCGCCCCCCATTCCGGAGGGCGGGGCCGCCACTGCGGTCGTTAGGGTGGCAGCCATGAGCTCATCCGCCCGCTTCGACCGCGGCCACACCGACGACCTGATGACCTTCCTCGCGGCCAGCCCCTCGCCGTACCACGCCGTGGCGAACGCCGCCGAGCGCCTGGAGAAGGCAGGCTTCAGGCAGGTCGCGGAGACCGACGCCTGGGACTCCTCCACGGGCGGGAAGTACGTGCTGCGCGGAGGCGCGATCATCGCCTGGTACGTACCTGAGGATGCGCAGCCGCACACCCCGTTCCGTATCGTCGGCGCGCACACCGACTCGCCCAACCTCCGGGTGAAGCCGCTGCCGGACACCGGCCGCGACGGCTGGCGCCAGGTGGCCGTCGAGGTCTACGGCGGGACACTGCTCAACACCTGGCTGGACCGCGACCTCGGCCTCGCCGGACGGCTCACCCTGCGGGACGGCAGCCACCGGCTGGTCAATGTCGACCGGGCGCTGCTGCGGGTCCCGCAGTTGGCCATCCACCTCGACCGCTCCGTGCACACCGACGGGCTCAAGCTCGACAAGCAGCGCCACATGCAGCCGATCTGGGGTCTGGGCGATGTCCAGGAGGGCGACCTGATCCGCTTCACCGCCGGGGAAGCCGGTGTCGGTGCCGACGACGTGACGGGCTGGGACCTGATGGTCCATGCCATCGAGGCGCCCTCCTATCTGGGCCGCGACCAGGAACTCCTCGCGGGTCCCCGGATGGACAACCTGCTCTCGGTGCACGCCGCGGCCGCCGCGCTCGCCGCGGTCACCGGCTCGGGGGACGACCTCCCGTACATCCCGGTGATGGCCGCTTTCGACCACGAGGAGAACGGCTCCCAGTCCGACACCGGAGCCGACGGGCCGCTGCTCGGCACGGTGCTGGAACGCTCGGTCTTCGCCCGCGGCGGCACCTACGAGGACAAGGCCAGAGCCTTCGCCGGCACGATCTGTCTCTCGTCCGACACCGGGCACGCCGTGCACCCCAACTACAGCGAGCGCCACGATCCGACCCACCACCCCCGCGCCAACGGCGGACCCATCCTGAAGGTCAACGTCAACATGCGGTACGCCACCGACGGCAGCGGCCGTGCCGTCTTCGCCGCCGCCTGCGAGAAGGCCGGCGTCCCCATGCAGAACTTCGTCTCCAACAACGCCATGCCCTGCGGCACCACCATCGGCCCGATCACCGCCGCCCGGCACGGAATCCGGACCGTGGACATCGGCGTGGCGATCCTCTCGATGCACAGCGCACGCGAGCTCTGCGGCGCCGACGACCCCTATCTCCTGGCCAACGCCCTGACCGCCTTTCTGGAAGGCTGAACTCCAGCCTCCTGATTGGCTGTTCCGGGCCGGGGTACGCGCCTCTACGGACCGGAACACCCGAATCAACGCCGGAGGCGATTACTGATGGGCCTTGGCGGCTGCATCATCCTTCTCGTGGTGGGGGCCATCCTCACCTTCGCAACCGACTGGCACATGGACAGCGTCAACCTCGACCTGGTCGGCGTGATCATGATGCTGGTCGGCATCATCGGCATCGCCGTCTACACGAGCGTGCTGCGCCGTCGTCGGCCGACCATGCCGACATCCACCACCGTCGTCGAGGACGACCACCACCTGGGCTGACCCGAGCACGGTGAACGCCGTCCGGCCCCGCTCGGAGGCCGGGACCGCGGTGCTCGTGAAAGGGCCTCGAAACCAAGGGGGACCGCACGGAGCATCCACGGCAGGAGCCTCACGGCCGGCCGTTCACGCCCGAGCGCGACCGACCTGCTCGGCCGGCCGCTCCCTGCGCCCCCGTGCGCGGGACGGTCAGCCGTCCATCCCGGCGAGCACCAGCGGCAGCCGGGCCGCCCCGTCCGCGGTCACCCGGACCGGGACGCCCCAGTCCTGCTGGTGCACATGGCAGGCGGGGTACTCATTGGCCGGGTCGTCGTCGCACGACGCGGCCATCGCCGACACATGGAGCACTCCCTCGGTGACCGCCGGGTCGATGTCCACCTCCCGGAAGAGATCCGTACCGGCTCCGTCCCCGCCCAGCAGCAGCTCGGGCGGGGTCGAGGAGACCAGCAGCCGGGTGGAAGGCCCGTACCGGGTGTCCAGCTTCTGGCCTGCCGGCGCCTGGAAGACCACATCGATCCGCAGCTTCCCCGGGGCGACGTCGGTGGCGGCCCGCTGCGTGCGGTGCGCCACGCTCTCCACCCGCACGGCCTCGTCGGGCAGCCGCAGGCGGGTCAGCCGGTGCCGCGCCGACTCCACGACCACGATGTCCTCCCCGACCAGCACCGCATCGCTCGGCTCACGCAAGTCCGTCGCCAGGGTGGTCACTTCACCGGTGGCCGGGTCGTAGCGGCGCAGCGCGTGGTTGTAGGTGTCGGCCACCGCGACCGAACCGTCGGGCAGCGCGGTGACTCCCAACGGGTGCTGGAAAAGCGCCTGTCCCGCGTCGCCGTCGCGGTGGCCGAAGTCGAAGAGCCCGGTGCCGACCGCGGTGTGCACGGCAGCCTGCGGATCGATCCAGCGCAGCGCGGACGTCTCCGAGTCGGCGATCCACAGCCGGTCCCCGGCGGCCGAGAGCCCTGACGGCTGGGCGAACCAGGCCTCCGCGGCGGGCCCGTCCACCAGGCCCTCGTTGGTGGTCCCTGCGGCGACCTCGACGGTGCCGGTCTCCGGGTCGTACGTCCACAGCTGGTGGACACCTGCCATGGCGATCCACAGCCGGCCCGCGAACCACGCCAGGTCCCACGGTGACGACAGATCGACCTCGAGGGCGGGCCCGCTGGTCGGGGAGCCCTGCCACCACTGTGTGCCGGTCCCCGCGACGAGCGCGATCTCACCGCTGAGCGGGTCGTACGTCCGGATGGCGTGATGCACCGTGTCGGCGACCGCGACCTTCCCGTCCGGTAGCAGCGCCATCCCCTGTGGCTCGCTGAACACGCCCTCCCCACCGATCCGGCGCACGACGGTCTCGCCGTCCGGCGCCAGCTCGACCAGCTGATGCCGTGTGGTGTCCGAGACGAGCAGGTTTCCGCCGGCCAGCGTGATCACCTTGCCGGGAAACCGCAGATCGGTGGCCACCGGCTCGGGCGCGACATACGGTGCGTCGCCGCGCCGCAGCGTGCCCTTGGCCGCGTGCTCGGTCTCCAGCTCTCCGACCAGCTTCTCGATGGCGTGCGCGTGCCCCTCACCGGCGTGCTGCGCGACCACGTAGCCCTCGGGATCGATCACGACGAGTGTGGGCCAGGCCCGGACCGCGTACTGCTTCCAGGTGGACAGGTCCGGATCGTCGAGCACGGGGTGGTGCACCCGGTACCGCTCGACGGCGTCGACGACGGCCTCGTGCTCGGCCTCGTGCACGAACTTGGGGGAGTGCACGCCGATGATCACGACGGTGTCGCTGTGCTTCTGCTCCAGCTCGCGCAGCTCGTCGAGCACGTGCAGGCAGTTGATGCAGCAGAAGGTCCAGAAATCGACAACAACGCACTTACCTCGCAGGTCGGCGAGGGTCAGCTCCTTGCCTCCGGTGTTCAGCCAGCCTCCACTGCCGGTCAGCTCGGGAGCACGGACACGGGCACGGCGGGGGACGGGGGTCTCGGCGTTCATCCCTCAAGGATGCCACCCCCGGCCGCTGTGACCTGCGGCACGGGCACCGCTCAGGGTGAGCCGCCCGGGGCGCCCCGGGGCGGGACGCCGGAGCCTGCTGGGGCACAGCGCCCGGCGGTAACGTCACCCCCATGAAATTCCTCGTGCGCGACCGCATCTTCGACATCGGCGACGACTACTGGATCGAGGACGAGAACGGCGACAAGGCGTATCTCGTCGACGGCAAGGTCCTCCGGATCCGCGACACCATGGAGCTCAAGGATCTCCGGGGCCGGGTGCTGATCACGATCAAGGAAAAGCTGATCTCCGTCCGGGACACGATGACCCTGGAGCGTGACGGGGACCCGCTGGCGACCATCAGGAAGAAGCGGCTCACGCTGCTGCACCATCACTACCGGGTGAAGATGGCCGACGGCACCGAGCTGGACGTCAGCGGGAACATCCTGGACCGCGAGTTCGCGATCGAGTACGAGAACGAGCTGCTGGCCGACATCTCGAAGAAGTGGTTCAGCGTGCGCGACGCGTATGCGGTGAACGTGGTGCGGGACGACTCGGATCCGGCTCTGCTCATCGCGGTCGCGGTGTCCGTGATCCATATGCTCGAGAAGGACAAAGAGGGCGAGCACGACGAGTAGCACGGGCGCGGCGGCCTGAGCCGGCCCCCAGCCGCCTTCCCGGCCCCGCAGCGCCGTCACCGCGGCCTGCGGGCGTCTGCGGAAGAGCCCGTCCGGGGAAGGGCGGGGCGCACCGCGGAAACCCGTTCACCGTCAGGCAGCGGCAGAGCCGTCAGGGAGCCCGGCACGGAGGGCAGACGTCAGCTCCGGGGCGGGGCCAGGCCGAGACGGCGGTCCTTGAGCGCGGGGAACTGGTCGCGCGTCCTGGCCACCAGGGACGGATCCAGATCCACCGTCAGGACCTCCTCGTCGGGACCCGCTTCGGCCAGCACCTCGCCCCAGGGGTCGACCACGATGCTGTGCCCGGCCTGCTGGACACCGGCTTGCGCACCGGCGGACCCGCAGGCCAGGACATAGGCCTGGTTCTCCACCGCACGGGCCTGCGCGAGCAGCGTCCAGTGCGAGCGACGGCGTTCCGGCCAGCCCGCCGGGACGACCAGGACCTGGGCGCCCGCGTCGGTCAGTGCCCGGAAGAGTTCGGGGAAGCGCAGGTCGTAACAGGTCGCGAGGCCGAGCGTGGTATCCGGCAGGCCGACCGTCACCAGCTCGTCCCCCGCGGCCATCAGCACCGCCTCGCCCTTGTCGAAGCCGAAGCGGTGGATCTTGCGGTAGACGGCAGCGGCTCCGCCGTCGGGGGAGAAGACAAGTGACGTGTTGTAGAGCGGGGTCCCGTCCGGGGCGGAACCGCCGCCCGGCGCGGCCCTTTCCACGATCGAGCCGGCGTGCAGCCATACCCCCGCGTCGCGCGCCGCTTCGGACATCGCCCGGTACGTCGGCCCCTCCAGCGGCTCCGCCTCGTCCGCGAAGGACTCGTACGCGAACGCGCCGACCGGCCACAGTTCGGGGAGCACGACCAGGTCCGCGCCGGCCTGTTCCCGCACCATCGCGGCGACCCGCAACCTGCGCGAATCAGGCGTTTCCGACGGGTTTACGGCGATCTGGATGAGAGAGGCGCGCACACTACCACCGTCCTGGCATTCGAGCCGTCAACGCGGGCCTACGATCGTCACACGAAAGCACTGCCGAGGTGCCACCGGGCAGCGTACTGTGCCTTTCCGGGGGACTCCCCCAGACCCCCGGCAGCGCCTCAGACACTAGTCCGCGTACCGCAGAAAACCGCTCCGAGGGGTCCCGTGACTGTCCATCCAAGCCTTCAGACCTATGCCGACGCCTGGACCCACTCCGTAGAAGCCATATCCGAGTTGGTGAAGCCGCTCGTCGAGGGCGAATGGAACCGTGCGACCCCCTGCCCCAACTGGTCGGTGCGCGACATCATTTCTCACATCATCGGCATGGAGAGCGAGCAGCTGGGCGACCCCAGGCCCATCCACACGCTGCCACGGGACCTCTTCCATGTGAAGACCGAGTACCAGCGGTACATGGAGATGCAGGTCGACGTACGGCGCCACCACACCGCGCCGGAGATGACCGCGGACCTGGAGTACACGATCATCCGGCGCTCACGGCAGCTGCGCAACGAGACGCGTGACCCCGAGACCATGGTGCGCGCGCCGCTCGGCGCCGAGCAGACCCTGGAACTGGCGCTCCGGATGCGGGCCTTCGACGTATGGGTGCACGAGCAGGATCTGCGCACCACACTCGGCAAGCCGGGCAACCTGGATTCGCCGGGTGCCCACGTGGCACGCGACATCCTGCTGCACGGTCTGCCGAAGGTGGTCGCCAAGGACGCGGGCGCTCCGGCCAGTTCGGCGGTGGTCGTCGACGTCACCGGGGCTGTCGAGTTCATGCGGACGGTCCGGGTGGACGCGGACGGACACGGCACGGTCGACGGCGCGCCGTCGCTGGGGCCCGCGGTGACGATCACGATGGACTGGGAGACGTACTTCCGGCTGGCCTGCGGCCGGGTCAGGCTCGCCTCGGTGGCGGACCAGATCAAGTCCGACGGCGACCAGGAGCTGGCCGCTGCGATCCTCCGGTCGTTCGCCGTGACCCCGTAGGTTCGCCCGCGGCGACTCGGCAGGCTCCGTTCGCCGTCAGGCGGGGACGTGCACCGCCTCCACCCGGCTGGTCACCAGCCGCTCCGACTCCCGGCGTGCGGTGCGGCGGCGCAGCCGGAGGATCTGGGCGACGCCCAGCGCCTGCAGCACGAAGACGGACGAGAAGGCGATGCGGTAGTTGTCGCCGGTGGCGTCCAGCAGGATGCCGACCGCCAGCAGCGTCGTCATAGAGGCGGTGAAGCCGCCCATGTTGACGATGCCGGATGCGGTGCCCTGCCGCTCCGGCGGGTTGGCGGGGCGGGCGAAGTCGAACCCGATCATCGAGGCGGGACCGCAGGCTCCGAGCACGGCGCACAGGGTCAGCAGCAGCCACATCGGGGCGTGGCCCGGGCAGCCGATGGTGCAGGCCCAGAGCAGGGCGGTGGCCCCCACCGTGGAGAGCGCGATGGGCGCCCTGGCCCCCTGGTGCCTTGCGATGATCTGCCCGTACACCAGGCCGACCACCATGTTGGAAACCACGATCAGGGTGAGCAGTTCGCCCGCCGTCGCGCGGCTGAGACCCTCGGCCTCGACCAGGAACGGCATCCCCCACAGCAGCAGGAAGAACATCGCGGGGAACTGCGTGGTGAAGTGCACCCACATCCCGAGCCGGGTGCCGGGCTCGCGCCAGGACGCGGCGATCTGCCGGCGCACGTAGGCGGCGCCGGCGTGCCGGGCCGGCGGCGGCTCGTGGCCCTCCGGGTGGTCCTTCAGGAAGAGCAGCATCACCACCAGGACCAGGACGCCGGCCAGCGAGCTGCCGGCGAAGGTGGTGGTCCAGCCGAGGCCGTGCAGTGTGCGGGAGATGACCACGGTGGAGACCAGGTTGCCCGCCATTCCGACCAGTCCGGCAAGCTGGGCGATCATCGGTCCGCGCCGCACCGGGAACCAGCGGGTGCCGAGACGCAGCACACTGATGAAGGTCATGGCGTCCCCGCAGCCGAGCAGGGCACGCGACGCGAGTGCCGTGCCGTACGTCGGGGACAGGGCGAAGCCGAGCTGTCCGGCGGTGAACAGCACCACGCCGATGGTCAGCACCCTCTTGGTGCCGAGGCGGTCGACGAGCAGTCCGACGGGTATCTGCATCCCGGCGTAGACCAGCAGCTGGAGTATCGAGAAGGTGGACAGTGCCGACGCGTTGACATGGAAGCGGTCGACGGCGTCCAGGCCCGCCACCCCCAGGCTGGTGCGGAAGACGATCGCCACGAAGTAGACGGCGACACCGATCCCCCACACCGTGACGGCCCGCCGGCCGCCGGGCGGATCACCGGGCAGGACCGCGCTCATCGGACCTCTCCGCGGGCCAGGTTCCGCACCCGGGAGACATGCCGGCGGACGACGGTGACGGCGGCTTCCGGATTCCCGTCCCGCAGCGCGTCAAGGATCTCGCGGTGCTCGGCGAGGGTCGTGGCGGTGCGGTCGGGGTGGGCCTGCAGCACGGCAACGCCCATCCGCAGCTGGCGGTCGCGCAACTGGTCGTAGAGGCGGGAGAGGATGTCGTTCCCGGCGTTGCGGACGATCTCGGCGTGGAAGCAGCGGTCGGTCACAGCGGCCCCCGCGAGATCACCGGACTCCACCTGCACCTGCTGCCGGGCGAGCAGCTCGCCGAGACGTCCGATGAGCTGGGGGCTCGCGGGGACGGCCTTGCGGGCGGCGAACTCCTCGACGAGCAGCCTGGTCTCGACCACGTCGTGGATCTCCTGCGCGGAGACGGCGAGGACCAGGGCGCCCTTCTTCGGATACAGCTTGATGAGCCCCTCGACCTCCAGCTTGAGCAGCGCCTCCCGCACCGGGGTGCGCGAGACGCCCACGGCGTCGGCGAGCTCGCCCTCGGTGAGGAGCGTGCCGCCCTCGTAGTGCCGTTCGAGCACGGCCTGCTTGACGTGTGCGTAGACACGTTCGGCCGCGGGGGGCTGTTTCACTGGGGCGACGGGCATGCACACAGCATAGATACAACAGGGATGCGTCGGGAGAGGCGTCCGCATGGCGGGACGCGAGTGGAGAAACCACGCCAGGGCCCGGGAGCAGGCCGAGAGCCGGCTCCGCAAAGGGATGCTGGAGTACTGCGTCCCATGGTGATCCGCTCCAGCCACTGGACGGCGGGACCGTTGGAACGCACAGATCCTGACCGTGGGCAGGCGCCGGGCCGGACCCGACGTGGCATCCGCAGCCGTACGGACAGAGCGCGGCCCCCGGACACACACCGCGTACCGGAACCTTTTTCAGCAGGCTCTATGCCTCCGCGTCCGCCTTGACGCCGGCCAGCGTCGTCTCGATGCCGGTACGCAGCAGTGCGAGGCGGCCGTCGACGATCTGTTCCTCTCTGTCGGGGTGCTGCGCGATGAACTCCTGCAGCGGCCCCTGGGAGGTGCCGAGTCGCATGCCGTGCTGCAGGCGGGTGCCGGTTCCGTCCGGGAGCGGCTGCAGTGAGTACGTCCATACGGCCAGCGGGGCGCCGTGGCGACGGTCGTTGTAGTGGACGACCTCCCACTGGAAGGTGCGATGCTCCTCGAGCTGCGCGATCCGGCTGACGGTGCGCCACTCTCCCAGCCCGCCGTTGCGGTTGCGGCCCGCGAAGCACGCGCCGACAACCGGGCCGTCGGCTCCGTCGAGCCACTCCACTTCCTGCAGTTCAGGGCTGTGCCGGGCGGAGGTGGCGATGTCCGAGACCAGGTCCCACACGCGCTCCGGCGCCACGGCGATCTCGATCTCACACTCCACGTGGGGACCATCGGCAAGACGCATCGCTCAACCTTTCATAACAGGGCTGCTCAGCAGCGTAGTTGGGGTGGGGGCGGGTGTGCTGGTGGGTCCGGATGCGGTGTGTCCGGTGCGTACGCCGGTGGCCGGGACCGCTCCCACCGTGGTCGCGGTCAGGATGACTTCCCGGGTGATGCGCCACCGTCCGGTCACCGTCGCGAACGGCCCCGGCCGCAGCACGGCGGCCGTGAAGGTGCCGGCATGGACGCCGCTGTCCATCCACAGCTCCACCTCGGTCTCCAGGAAGTCCAGCGGGCAGCGGGCCAGCGGATACCACGCCTTGAAGACCGACTCCTTCGCGGAGAACAGCAGGCGCCCCCAGGGCACCTGCGGCCACCGGCAGGCGAGAGTCTCCAGATGGTCGGCCTCGCGGGCGGTTGCCACCATCGCCATGGCCACTTCCGGCAGCTGCGCACAGGGCTCGGCGTCGATGCCCACCGAGGCGACACCCTCCGCACGCCGGGCGACGGCCGCCGCCCGGTAGTCCGTGCAGTGCGTCATCGCCCCGACGATCCCAGCCGGCCACCCCGGTTCTCCTCGCGGGCCCGGCAGCAGCGGCACGGGGGGCATGTCCAGGGACAGCAGGGCGCTTCTGGCACACACCCGTACGCCTGCGAACTCCCGCCGGCGTTTGTCCCCGGCTGTCTCCATGATCTGGACCTCCGCCGGAAACAAGGCACTGCGCCAGTCCCCCTCCCACCGGCCGAACGACTCCCTGACCACCACCTGCGGGGGAAGCAGGGACGCCATCAGCCCCCGGTTCCTGAGCTCGGGACCCCGGCCGGTCTCCTGCTGGATGATGCTCACCGCTGTCATCCCCCGGCAGGGCTGACAGCGGTGACGGCGCCGACCGCCGTGTCAGCGGTGCGGCCGGCGCACACGACGTCCGGTACCGGCGCCTCGGCGGCCAGCGTCAACCACCACGCCGCCGCCTCCACACCGCCCGGCAGCGCGTGGCCGAGCAGTCGTTTCAGCATCCCGGCAGCCGCCGCGGGATCAGTCGATGCGGGAACAGTCGATGCGGGATCAGTCGATGCCTCGGTGAATATGCGGCTCATCGCTCCCCTCCTCCTCTCCCGCCAGCAGCGCGCGCGGCGGCCAGGGCCTGTCCGGGGGCGCCTGCACCCCCTTCGGTATCGGTTCGGAGCCGTGCTTTCCGTACATGTCCCTCTCCCTTACGGTCAGCCTCTTGTCTGCGGGGTCCTGCGCCAGCTGCCGGCAACGCGGTAGCGGGCGTGGCGATCGGGGCGGTCCCACCGGGTGATGTCCCGGCCGGGAGGCCGGCCATCGACGACGCCGGATTCCTGGGCGCCGGCCCGGGTGAGCAGCACCAGGGTCAGCGCGGCGAGTTCGTCGTCGGGGAGGCCGCCGCCTCGTTCGATGCGGATCAGCGGGGACGCGGCGGCAGGGTCGATGACGGTGGTCACGGGGTCGGCTCCTTCTGCTCGGGCGGGTTCACTGGGGCGGGTTGCCGTGCTTGCGCTCCGGCAGATCGGCGTGCTTGGTGCGCAGCATGTCCAGGGAGCGGATAAGCACCTGGCGGGTCGCTGCGGGGTCGATGACGTCGTCGATCAGACCGCGTTCGGCCGCGTAGTAGGGGTGCATCAGTTCGGCCTTGTACTCCTTGACCATCCGTGCCCGCATGGCATCGGGATCGTCGGACGCGGCGATCTGGCGACGGAAGATGACGTTGGCCGCGCCCTCGGCGCCCATCACCGCGATCTCGTTCGTGGGCCAGGCATACGACAGGTCGGCGCCCACGGAGCGGGAGTCCATGACGATGTACGCGCCGCCGTAGGCCTTCCGCAGGATCAGCTGGATGCGGGGGACGGTGGCGTTGCAGTACGCGTACAGCAACTTGGCGCCGTGCCGGATGATGCCGCCGTGCTCCTGGTCGACGCCGGGCAGGAAGCCGGGGACGTCGAGCAGGGTCACCAGCGGGATGTTGAAGGCGTCGCACATCTGGACGAAGCGGGCGGCCTTCTCGGAGGCCGCGATGTCCAGGACCCCGGCGAGGGACTGCGGCTGGTTGGCGACGATGCCCACGACTTGGCCGCCCATACGGGCCAGGGCGACGATGACATTGGTGGCCCAGCGCTCGTGGACCTCCAGGAACTCGCCGTCGTCGACGAGCGACTTGATCACCGCGCGCATGTCGTAAGGGCGGTTGCCGTCGGCGGGGACGAGATCGAGGAGTTCCTCGCAGCGCCGGTCGGCCGGGTCGTCGGTCGCCTCGGCCGGGGGCGTCTCGCGGTTGTTCTGCGGGAGGAGGGAGAGCAGGTAGCGGACTTCCTCCAGGCAGGTCTGCTCGTCCTCGAAGGAGAAGTGGGAGACCCCGGAGACCTCGGCGTGGACGTCGGCTCCGCCCAGGCCGTTCTGGCTGATCTCCTCTCCGGTCACCGCACGCACCACGTCCGGTCCCGTGATGAACATCTGGGACGTCTCGCGGACCATGAAGACGAAGTCGGTGAGGGCGGGAGAGTACGCGGCGCCGCCTGCGCAGGGGCCGAGCATGACCGAGATCTGCGGGATGACGCCGGAGGCCTTGGTGTTCCGGGTGAAGATGCCGCCGTACCCGGCGAGGGCGGTGACACCCTCCTGGATCCGGGCGCCCGCGCCGTCGTTCAGCGAGACCAGCGGGGCGCCGGCCGCGATGGCCATGTCCATGATCTTGTGGATCTTCGCGGCGTGCGCCTCGCCCAGGGCGCCGCCGAAGATCCGGAAGTCGTGCGCGTAGACGAAGACGGTGCGGCCCTCGACCGTTCCCCAGCCCGTGACGACACCGTCGGTGTACGGCTTCTTCGCCTCGAGGCCGAAGCCCTGCGCACGGTGCCGGCGCAGCGGCTCGATCTCCTGGAACGTGCCCGGGTCGAGCAGCTGGTCGATGCGCTCGCGCACGGTCAGCTTGCCCCGGTCGCGCTGCCGCTGGGTGGCGGCCGCGTCCGGCCCTTCGGCGATCTCGCGTTTGAGGACCGCCAGTTCCTCGACACTGTTACGCATCCAGTCCTCCCCGGATCGTGTTGGGCGTGGGTGCCGCGCTCCCGGACGGCTGTGACCGGCCGGGGCTCGCGGGGGCGGCCGCCGTCATCGGACGACCGCCGGCTGACTCTTCGGTGCGGGCCGGCTCTTCGGTGCGGGCTCGCGGGCGGACTCCACCGCGGCGATGACGCGGTCGATGTCCTGCGGGGTGCTGATCGCGACGGCGCGGGCATCCGGCTGGGCACGCTGCAGCAGCCGGGTGAGCGGCCCCGCCGGTGCCAGCTCGATGTGCAGGGCGCCCGGGGCCAGGCGGGCGGTGGTCTCCACGCACTGGTCCCACCGGACCGGCGAGGTGATCTGAGTGATCAGCCGGCGCCGCAGGTCGGCCGGGCCGCCCACGAGCGCGCCTTCCTCGTTGCCCACCATCGCGGACCTCGGCTCCTCGATGGGGGCCTGCCCGGCGGCGTGGGCGAACGCTTCCACCGCCGGCGCCATGGCCTCGGTGTGGAAGGCACCCGCGACGGACAACGGGGCGACCCGCGTTCCGGGCGGTGGCGTGGCGGCGAGGGCCTCGATGCGCTCCGCAGGACCCGCCGCGACGAACTGGTGGCTTCCATTCCGGTTGGCCACGGTCAACCCGGCTGCGGTGATCCCCGCTGTGATGTCCTCGTCGGACGCACCGTCGCGCCTGGTCGGCATCACCGCCGCCATGCCGGTGTCCGCCACCGCGCACGCCGCGGACATCGCCGACCCCCGCACCCGGGCGAGGCTGACCGCCGCTTGCGGGCTGAGGTAGCCGGCGCCGGCCGCGGCGGCCAGCTCCCCGACCGAGTGCCCGGCGAACAGCAGGTCGCCTGCGGCCAGCGGGAGCCTGCTGCGCAGCAGGCGGTGGGCGAGTACGGACACGGCGACGATCAGCGGCTGCGCGAAGGCGGTGTCCGCCAGCAGTGCCTGGTCACGGCCGGCTTCGACCAGGTCGAAGCCGGCAGCCTGCGACCAGTCGGCCACCAGTTCCGGTGCGCCGGGGACGCCTTCCAGCCATGGATCGAGCATCCCGGGCCGCTGGACTCCCTGCCCCGGGGCGGTCACGACATAGTGGTACACGAGCTGTTCCTCCTTCTTGGACATGCGGCCTCGGACATGCGGCCTCGGACATGCGGCCTCGGCATGCGGGCCTGGACGTTCAGCCCTGGTGGCCGGTGAGCGAGCCGGCGGGGCGCAGCAGCGTGATGGCGCGTTCGACTTCCAGGACGACACGGCCGTCCCCGGCCCGCGCCACGCCGGTGAACGTGGCAGTCTCGTCGTCCCTGTCGACCAACTCGACCGAGTGCAACAGCAGTTCGCCGGCGGACACGGCGCCCCTCACCCGTACCCCGCGCGCCGATCCGAAGATCAGCAACTGTTGATCGTCGCCCGCGGACTCGTGCACGATGAGCAGTCCGCACGCCTGCAGAAAGGACTCCAGCATGAGCGTGGCGGGCAGCCGGCCCGGCCGGGAGTCCCCCAGGTGGCTGTCCAGCTCGTGATTGCTCACGGCCTTCACCGCCTCCAGCGTGCCCGGGGTGTGCCGGATGATCCTGTCGACCTGCAGCGCGGGGTAGCCGTAGGGCAACAGGTCACGAGGGTCGGCATAGGACGTCGTGGTCATGGCCGGCACCTCCACGTCGCGGTGATGCGGGCGCAGCGCTGCCCGCCGATGCTGCAGGTCGTCTTGGTGAGAAGGCGGGTGCGGTCGCCGCTGACCGCCGTCTCGAAGAGCAGCTCGTCGTCGGCGAGCGCGGGCCGGCTGAACCGGACCGAGCTGATCTCCACCAGTTCGATGCCGCCGAGGGCTCCGTCGGTGTGCAGTTCGAGCATCTGCTGCAGACTCTCGATCAGGAACACCCCGGGGTACACCGTCAGGGAGGGGAAGTGCCCGGCCAGATAGGGGTCGTCGGTGACGACCTTCTTGCGGCCGATGAAGCCCCCGTCGACGGATTCCACGCTGTCCACGGCCACCAGGGGCAGCCGGCGGGCGCGGTCGCGAAGGGTGACCGCCGCCCTGCCCGTCGAAGAGTCCGGCGCCTCAGCGGCATCAGCCTCTCGGTGAGGCGCGGGATCTCGGTGAGGCGCGGCGTCTCGATAGTGCGTGTGAGCCATGGCTCACACGCCCATGCCGACGCCGCCACCGATGGGAATCGACGAACCCGTGATGAATCCGGCCTCGTCGGAGACCAGGAAGGCGACCAGTGCGGCCACTTCCTCCGGCCGGCCGGTGCGGCGCAGCGCGGTCTGGGTGAGGATCTCGTCGCGCCTGCGCTTGGAGAGGTCGGCGATCATGTCTGTCTCGATGAGGCCGGGCAGCACCACATTGGAGGTGATGCCGGCGCGCCCGAGCTCCCACGACAGCGAGCGGGCCACTCCGATCAGACCGCTCTTGGAGGCCGCGTAGTTGACCTGGCCGGGCGAACCCCAGAGGGCCACGATCGAGGAGACGAACACCAGGCGTCCCCACTTGTTCGCCATCATGTCCGACACGGTCTCGCGGACCACGTTGATGGAGCCGCTGAGGTTGGTGTCGAGCACGTCCTGGATGCCGTTGTGGGTCTGCGTGAGCAGTGGCCCGTCATTCATGATTCCGGCGCAGTTGACGACGATGTCGATCTCGCCGACGATGTCCCGCGCCTGGTCGACGGCCGTGCTCACCGACTCCGGGTCGCGGACGTCGCACTGGACGAAGGAGACTCCATCGACGTCCGGCTTCGTGGTGCGGGCGGTGCCCACCACGCGATAGCCCCGGTTGGTCAACTCGCTTGCGATCGCCGCGCCGATACCCCGGCTGGCTCCGGTGACGAACACCGATCGACCTGTCATCGCTCTTCTCCTTGGTGTGGTGCGCCTGCGCGCACGATCGAATCGATCTGCTGGATTGCGGCGCGCGTGGAATCGCCCCCGCCGACCACTGCGAACCAGCCGGCGCGCCGTGCGCCGGCGATGTTGTCGTCCAGGTCGTCGACGAGGACGTTGGACTCAGGGGGCAGGCCGGAGCGTGACTCGGCCAGGCGGAACATCTCGACGTCGGGTTTGCGGGTGCCGAGGTCGCAGGAGAGCAGGACCTCGTCGAACATCTCCGCCCAGGACGAGAAGGACGCGAAGTGGTCCTTCCAGTCCGCGGGGAGGTTGGAGATCAGCCCCACGAAGGCGCCCTCCTCCCGCCAGCTCTGCAGGGCCGCGAGCCACTCGGCGTCGATCCTGCGATCGCCCCACCACTCGGAGCCGAGCCGGGACAGGTCGGCATCGACCCCGAACCGGGCAGACAGCTCCTGCTCGATCTCCGCCGCCCACTGCCGCTCGTCGAGCACCCCGGAATCCAGGACGGCCATGCCGTCGGGGCAGCCGTACCGGTCGGCGATCGCGCGCAGACACTGTCCGAGCTGCCCGGGTGTGAACTCCTTGCCCTCGCAGTAGGCACGCAGCCCCTCCCGCAGCGGCGGGGTCAGCACACCTCGGAAGTCGGTCCAGATCGCGTGCCTCATGGTGCGTCCCCGCCGTGCGGGCCGGCCGGCGCGAGCTGGAAGGACATCCGGGTCACGGCGACACCGTCCTGCACGCATTCCATGTCGGTCCACCGCTCGCCGTGGCGCGCCACGATCCTGGTCTCCCGGTCGAGTTCGGCGAAGTGGCCGAAGGTCGCTCGCACCCCTGTCACCACCTGATCCGTGACCCGCTGTGCACTGGCCAGCGCCAGCTGCCGGCCGGCCTCGATGAGCACCATCGCCGGGTAGTGGTCGTAGTCGTGGTCGAAGAGGCCCGGATTCGCGAAGTCGGGGGCCAGCGCCGCGGTGACGCCACTCGCCTCCGTCCGCAGGTCGGCGAGCACCACGTTGGTGGCCTGGGTTCTGGCCACGTCCCCCGCCGGGATCAGGTCCGCCCGCCGGGCGGGCCCGGAGCGCAGTCCGGAGCGCAGTCCCGCGGTCGTCGGCGCGGTCGAGCCCTCGCGCTGGTAGGCCCGCAGCTCCTCGTAGCTGCCCTTGGGTACGCCCTGCACCGCCATCGACGTACGCAGCACCATCCGGCCCGAGGTGTCCGTGCCGCGCTGGGTGTACCTGACCTGCTTCGGTGTGCCGTCCCTGCGGAGCCTGAGCTCGTCGAAGGCCGTCTCGATCGTCAACTCGCCTTCGCCGCTCGCCAGGGCCGCCGGATCGGTGATCGCCACATCGATCGAGTTGAAGAAGAACGCGATGTCGCTCGAGAGGCCCTCGAACTCGTGCGCCGCGCTCAGCGCGGCCTGCCGGCCGGCTTCGATGAGCAGCAGTACGTCCAGCCGCCGTGTCCCGACGTGGTCGAGGTAGTACGGGCTGATGCCGGTGGTGACGGTCGTACTGCCGTACTCGCCCTCTGCCGCGCGCCAGGGCGGCGACACGAGGATCTCCGCCTCGTTGGCGCGGTGGACCAGGTCCCGCCGTACCCGTGTGTTCGTCATGGTCACGGCCGTGGTCATGCGTGCCCCCCGATGGTGAGGAGTGCCGCGGCCACGGCTCCCGAGTCGTCGATGCCGGTGATCAGTACTCCGGTGCCGGGCCGCCCCAGCGCCACCGCGGCGGCGATCTGCATGGCGCCCAGGGCGCCGCCGCACTCGCCGACCGCCGTGCGCACGTCCACGCGTTCGCCGTCGATCTGCTCCAGGGCTGCCGCTTCGCTCTGCTCCTGCACCGTTCCGACGGCACCGGGCAGGACCAGCCGTACGTCGACTCCCGCGGCCGCACCGGCCTCCTGCGCTCGGGTGACCGCGCGGCGCAGCGCGGCGGTGTACCCGGCCTGGGTGCGGTCCGGCGCGAACATCACCTCGCAGGCCGTCACGGTGGCCAGCGCCTGCGGTGCGTCCGGTCCCGAGGGCTCCAGTGCGACCATGGCCGCGCCCTCGCCGATGACGACGGACTCGTCCACGTCCTTCTTCAGCCGGGTCCCCCACGCTGTGTGGGGCGACAGTTCCTCGACGCCGCCGACGAGCATCCGCTGCGCGTGACCGCAGCGGATGAGCCGTGCGGCGTAGCGCAGCGCGGACAGTGCGCTGACGCTGCCGTTGGCCAGGGTGGAGTTCGGCCCGCGGAACTGGTGCCAGATCGCGATCTGGCTGGCGCAGCAGTTCATCGTGGTGTTGGGGAAGGCCGCCGGGTTGACCAGGTCGATCCCCCTGCCCCGGATGATGTCGATGTCCAGGTCCACGCTGCTGCGGAGGCTGCCGACGACGGTCCCCATCGCGATCCCGGTCGACTCCCAGGACGCGTCGGTGATGGCAGCCCGCTCGCTCAGGTCGCGCTTGAGCAGCGTGCTGGCCGCCAGCCCGAGTGCGGTGGTCCTGTCGAGGTTCTTCGTACCCTTCCTGGGAACGAAGTCGGTGATCTTGAAGTCGGGCACGCCGGCCACCCGGCCGGGGAGACCCTCGTAGTACTCGGCGTCGGCGGCGGGTGGTTCAATGCCCGCCCCGGTGCCGATGCCGGGGTCGAGCAGCCGGGCGCGCAGGGCGTCCAGGCCGATGCCGGCCGCGGACAGCACCGACACATCAGAGATCTGCAGTTGCTGGGTCGAGGTCACGGTCGGTTCCCCCCTGCGCCGACCGGCTCGCGGTCGAAATACGCTCCGAAAATGGTGATGGCGTTGTTGCCGCCGAACGCGAAGCCGTGGTTCTGGGCGACGCGGATCTCGGTGGCCGGTGTGCCCGAGCCGACGAAGTCGATGTCGTCGCCGAATGCCGGGTCGACGGTGCGCAAGTTGATGGTCGGCGGCAGGAAGGACTCCTCGATCGCCTTGCAGCAGGCGATCGCGCCGAACCCGCTGGCCGCGCCCATCGTGTGCCCGAGCATCGACTTGATGGAGCTCATCGGCGGGTGTGCGTCGCCGAACACCAGCCGGGTGGCGGTGACTTCCGTGATGTCGTTGGTCGGGGTGCCCGTGCCGTGGGCGCAGACATAGTCCACGTCAGCGGCGTCGATGCCACTGTTCGCGTGGGCCTTGCGGATGCACGCGGCGATGCTCTCCGCGTCCGGGTGCACGATGTGGTGGGCATCGCAGCTGAGCCCGTAGCCGAGCAGCTCCGCGTAGATGTGCGCGCCGCGCCGCTGGGCGTGTTCGAGCTCTTCCAGGACCAGTACCGCGCCGCCTTCGGCGGTGACGATGCCGCTGCGGTCCCGGTCGAACGGCCGGGCAACGTCGTCGGCCACCGCGCCGAGGCTGAGGAACCCCGCGTGGGTGAAACGGTTGACGCTGTCGGCGCCGCCCGCCACCATCACGTCGGACTCACCGGCGATGATCTTGTCGGCGGCGCTGCCGATGGCGTAGTTGGCGGCGGAGCAGGCGGTCGGGATGACCACCGTCTCCCCGTGCAGGCCCAGTTCCACCGACACGGCCGCGGCGATGTTGCCTGCAGGGACCTTGCGGACCAGGTCGGCCGAGATCGTACGGGGACCGCCGTCGAGCCATTGGTGCGTCAGCGTGTCGACCGAGGGGGCCTCGCCGTTGGTGGTACCGATGATCGCACCCGTCGTCGCACGGGTGTCGTCGTCGAACTCGATTCCGGCGTCCTGCACCGCCAGGCGGGCCGCGGCCGCTGCGAAGTGGGCCGTGCGCCCCCAGTCGTCGACGTCGATGACGCGAACGATCGACGCGGGGTCGAAGTCCTGTACCTCGCCCGCCAGATGGGCGGGAAAGTCCCCGCTGTCGAAGGACTGGATCTCCGATATGCCGCTCTTGCCGGCCTTGATGCCCGAGATGAAGTCGTCGACTCCGGTCCCGATACTGCTCACGCTTCCTAGGCCGGTCACGACGACCCGGCGGGCGGGCGTCACTGGTCGCCGCCCTTGGCGTCACGTATGCGGATGATCTGCTGCACCAGCAGGTCGACGGTGCGCAGGTCGACGGCCAGCTCGCGGGGCACTCGGATCGAGATTTCCTTGTTCACCCGCGCCAGCACCTGGATCAGCCCGAGGGAGTCGGCACCGTAGATGTCGATCAGGTCGGCGTGCACGTCGACCTCGGCCGGCTCGATGTCGAGTTCGAGCTCGTCGACGATGATGTCGAGTGTGGTGTCGCGGACGACCGTGTCGGAGATTTCGGTCAGCATGTTTCTACCCGTTTCGTAAAGTGAATTGGCGAGATCGGTGAGAAAAGGAGTGGAGCCGTTTCGGAGAGGTGACCGTTTTTCAGGACACCGACTCCAGTACGAGGCACGACCACGTATAGCCACCACCGGCATTCACGACGATGCAGATGTCGCCGGGTTCCAGCGCCGGGTCGTGGTACATGTCCTCGATGTTCGCGCCCACATCGGCGACGCCGAGATGGGCCGTCCGGTCTCCCCACCACTTCAGCTTTCCGTTGCCGAAGAAGGGGGACAGTTGCGCGCGGTACACGGTTTCGAAGATCTTGCCGCTCAACCGTGGTACCGATACGGCGCGGATGCGGTCCTCACTGCCGTCGAGGCCGGCTTCTTCGAGGGCCTGGGTGACGCATCCGATCAGCGACGCGCTGGACCTCTCGATGAATCCGCCCATGCCGTATTCCGTGAGATACGCCTTCTTGGCCGCCTTGAGATCTACTGTGCCGCCTTCTCGCAGAGCGGGGCCGGGAGTCGGTTCGAACCCGGCCCTGTTCATCTCTTCGAGCTCCGGGGCGGCCTTACTGGCGATCGACAGGATGCGGAAGGAATTCCGCTCGGCCGGCTCACGGGAGACGAGCAGGGCGGTTCCGGCATCGCCGTGCACGCAGCCGTAGTTCAGATTCCAGCGGTCCACCTGCGGAAGCCGCATCGCGTCGGCCGTCGTGACCGCGGACACCTTGATCGACGCGTCGGCACGCATCGACCTGGTGATGAGCTCAAGTGCCGCCATGGGCGCGTTGCAGCCCTGGGACAGATTCATCGGGACGGCACTCAGCGCGTCGTTCTGGTGCGCCACGTAATGTGCCGCGCTCCAGATGTCGAAGCCCTGGTGCCACCAGCCGCAGTGCACGAGGAAGCCGATGTCGGCGGGGTCGGTGCCGCCGGACTTCAGTGCCGAACGCAGTGCGTCGACGGCCATGAACGCGGCCGGAGCCTCCTCTTCGAAGACCGGCACGCTCGGGTTCCCGAGGGTCTCGTCGTAGTCGCTGATGAGCCCTTCCGACAGAGCCTCGTCCACCGGAACCCGCCGGGCCGGGTAGGACACTGCATTGCCGTTGAGGAACAGATCTCCTATGAACATGTCTGCCTTCCCTGCTTTCCGGGATACGGAGGACGGGCTTGCGATGGCCGTGCGTGGATGAGTTCAGTCGCTGGTCTTCTGGCTCAGGGCCGCACCGCCGAGGAGGCAGATCAGTGCGCCCACCACCAGATAGACAGCGGTGACGATCACGAATCCCAGATTCATGCCGCTGCCGGCGCTGACGGAGATGAATACCGCCCCCAGCACCGCGGTGCCTGCGGCGATCGCGGTCTGCTGCGTGGTGGACAGAATCCCGCTGCCCGCTCCGGCCTGGTCCGGGGGGAGCGAGGAGAGAATCGCGCGGAAGACCGGGGGAATGAAGAGGCCGTTTCCGGCGCCGATCAGGAACATCGGCACGATCAGCTCGTAGAACCGCACGTCCGGCCACCACAGCCTGACGCCTGCGATCAGCAGGATCAGTCCGACCATCTGGACACCTGTGCCGACCTGCACGGTCCGCACTCCGATCCGGCCCATCAGCTTCGGCGCCCGCATCGAGCCCAGGAACGCTCCCACCGCCAGCGGTGCCATGGAGAGGCCCGATTCCACCGCGCTCATGCCGTTGCCGTTCTGCAGCGCCAGCGGGGCGGCGAAGGAGAATCCACTGAAGACCAGGAATCCGCTGCCGAGAATCAGCAGACCGCGGTTGACCGGACGGATACGGACCAGCGAGGGCGGAATCAGCGGGGTGCGTCCGCGCCCCTCCATCCCGCGCTCGTAGCGCCACAGCACCACACCGGCGACGACGGAGAGCAGGATCAGCGCCCAGCACCACAGTGGCCAGCCCTCCCGCCGCCCGAGGCTGAGCGGGATCAGCAGCGAAAGGATGCCGCCGCCCAGCAGCACGGTGCCGACGATGTCCATCGTCTG
Source organism: Streptomyces sp. NBC_00344 (assembly GCF_036088315.1). Lineage (NCBI taxonomy): Bacteria > Bacillati > Actinomycetota > Actinomycetes > Kitasatosporales > Streptomycetaceae > Streptomyces > Streptomyces sp. NBC_00344. Next base: position 3,378,810 of record NZ_CP107996.1, read on the forward strand.
GCCGCCGGCAGCCTTGGTGTTGGGTACCTGCGCCTGCGTCCCGATCATGGCCAGAATCCCGAGCGGGACGTTGACCAGGAAGATCGGCCGCCAGTCGAGTCCGGCGATGTCCGCCCAGACGAGTACGCCACCGATCAGCTGACCGGCCGCGGCCGAGAGCCCGCCGATGGCTCCGTACAGTCCGACGGCGCGGGTCTTGGCGCCTTCGGCCAGCGATGTCTGGATGGTGGAGAGTCCCTGCGGTAGCAGGATCGCCGCCGCCACGCCCTGCACCACACGGGCTCCGATGAGGAATCCGATGCTGGGAGCCAGCCCGCAGGCCAGGGAAGCGATGGTGAAGGACACGATGCCGATCTGCAGCATGCGCCGACGGCCGTAACGGTCGCCGAGCTTGCCGCCCAGGACCAGGAAGATCGCATACGCGATGACGTAGCCGCTGACAATGAACTGCGACACCGAGGTACCGGTGTGGAGGGTCTTCTGGATCGACGGCAGCGCCACATTGACGATGGACGCGTCAATCATGGTCAGTGCGGCCGCGATCAGCACCGTGGCCAGCCCGAGCGGGCCCATCGTGGATTGGATTTCGCGCGGTGGAGACTTTACGTCCACAGTCGCCATGGACTATTCCTCAATCTTTTTTCTCGTCGGATGGAGCCGGAATTCGCGAACCGAATGGCGCGGGCGGGTCACCGAAGGGCGGGGCTAGAGGCGTTCCCTGGAGGCATCGCCGAGGTGCTTTCGCAGCGAGGGGCCGATGGCGTAGCACTCCTGCTTCTCCAGGTCGAACATCACCATCCTGCTCACCGCTTTGACGCTCACCTTCTTCTCGCTGTCGAGAACTCGGAAGTTGAACTCGAAGCTGGAACGCCTGACATTCGACGTCCACACCTCGACATCAACCGGTTCGAGCGAGTACTGAAGAGGTCTCAGGTAACCGATCTCGTGGGACGCGACCACTGCCGTTTCCCCGTCGAATGCGCCACTCGGCATCAGCCATCTCATGCGGGCCTCCTCGATGATCCGCACGATTTCGCAGTTGTTGACGTGCCCGTACGAATCGACGTCACCCCACCTGAGTGAGACTGCGACGGATGACGGGCCTTCATGGCGCTCGGCACGTCCGGGATCCTGTCTCGGGATCTCCAGGGCTTCGAGCGTCACAGGGGAGTGGATACTCATCGATCAACCTCGTCTCAGCGCGGCTGTTCCGCGCTCAGCAATAGGCCTGGTACACGAATTGCCGAAGGCGGTTCGTGATCGGAAGGGTGCGCGACGGGTAGAGCTGCGGAGAAATGAGCGCGGCAACGCCCGACGCGGGGTCGACGAAGAAGTTGGAACTGCTCATCGAGAGCCAGAAGTACTCGCCCTCGCGGGTCAGCATGTGGCTCTCCTGCGGCGACACCACGGTCATGAAGCCCAGCCCGAAGCCGGCGGCCGGCATCAGCTCGTTGACGGCGGGAACGGGCCAGGTGCCGAAACCGGCGCCGAGCGGGACGTTCCCCGGCAGGTGGTTGCTGCGGACCGACTCGACGGTCAGGGGCGACAGGACGTAGTCGGACGTGCCCCGGATCCTGCCGTTGTTCGCCAGCATGCCGAGGAACTCCATGTAGTCCGCGACGGTGGTGTAGATACCGCCGCCGCCGGACATGAAGACCGGATCGTCGGTGTTGTAGACGCTCGCCGGCGCGTTGTGCTCGATGCCGTCGGCGGTCGGGCTGTAGATCTCCGCGTAACGGTCCTTCTTACTGGCGTCCACCCGGAAGTCGGTGTCGTGCAGGCCCAGCGGCTCGAACAGCGACTCCTTCATGTAGACATCGAGGCGCTTGCCGGAGATCACCTCGATGACCCGGCCGAGTACATCGGTGCTCACGCCGTAGTTCCAGGCGGTGCCCGGCTGGAAGCGCAGCGGGAAGGACGCCCACTTCTCGACGGCTTCGGCGAGGTCGGCGCCGGGAGGCGCCTCCACGGTGTAACCCTCGTTCACATAGAGCGTGTCCACCGCGTGCGACTGGTGCGCGCCGTAGCCGAGGCCCGAGGTGTGGGTCAGCAGGTGCCAGATCCGCATGGGCTCCACGAGCCCCTCGGTGATGGGGGCCGCGGGCAGGCCGGCACGGTAGACGCGGAGGTTCTCGAAGGCGGGCAGATAGTCCGCCACCGGGTCGTTCAGCCCGACCAGGCCCTTCTCGACGAGGGTCATGAAGGCGACCGACGTCATCGGCTTGCTCAGCGACCACGTGCGGAAGATGCTGTCCGCCTGCATCGGGATACCTGCGGCGATGTTCGCCATGCCGCCTGCGGACTCGTACGTGGTCTCTCCGTACTGGGAAACCATGCAGGACCATCCGGGGATCCTTCCTTCGTCCGTCAAACGGCCGAAGTAGTCCCCCAGACCCGACAGACGATCCGTCCTGAGCTCCATACTGATTTTTTCCTTCCGCTGTGTGCCCTGGAGACCAGTGAATCCGGGCGAATTTCAGGCCTTGCCGCAATCCAGGGAATCCCGCGACCGGTGATACTGCGATACCGCCGGGAATGCGTGCGTCTTGAGTGTTCCGACTGCGGGGCCACTACCGATCAAGCAGAGATGGCTGGAGAGAGGTCGCTGCACTGCGACTCGGGCCGATGAACTCAGCCAATCTCTCGACCACACCTGAAGGTTATGGCGTTCCCAGCAGGTTTTCGGTCTCATGGGCCGGAACTGCACCCTAGGATGCAGCGACTGTTTTCTGCGTTCAGTGGATTGCACTGCTTACTCGGTAAATCCATGCGCTATCCGGCTGCGGCGCGGTTTTGCGCACCTCGATTACCGGGCGAACCGCAGTTTCCGGCATCGTCCGGTGGTACGGGGCGGGTCACTGGTAGGTCGTGTGGTGCGGCTTGACGCCGAACATGACGCGGCTGGGGTCCTCCTCGTCCACGGGGGCGTCCAGGTGCAGCCCGTAACGGTCGGCGAGCCGGAAGAAGCCGGCCGCCGAGGGGTCGGACTCCACCCGGTCCACGACACCGCGCACTTCGAGGTACCTGTAGGGCTGGTCCGGGTCGTTGACGGACACGGAGACCTGCGGGTTCTTGGTCACGTTGCGGTACTTGAACCGGTCGGTGGAGGTGGTGAACCACAGCAGCTCGCCGTCCCACTCGTACCAGACCGGGTTCACGTGCGGTGTGCCGTCGGGCCTGATGGTGGCCAGGTGCCCGAACAGGGGGCGGTCCAGCAGGTCGATATGGCTGTCGGGAATGAGTGACATGGGTGCTCCTGTGGTGATGGTCGGTACGGGTGTCGGGCGGAGGCAGTCAGCGCGCCGGGCCGAACCAAGCGGTCAGCGCGCCGGGCAGGTCCACATCGGTAGGGGACGCCCAGGCCACATGACCGTCGGGGCGTACGAGCACCGCGTCCACCCCGTCCAGGCGCTGGTCCGATGGGTGCGCCGACACGATGTCAACCCTGTCGGCCCAGCCCTCCGCGACGCCGCGCAGCGCGGTGTCATCGGACAGATCGATCAGCAAGCCCCGTGCGGAGTGCATTAGTTGATACAGCGTCAGATCACCGTCGGACGTCTTGATGTCCACGTCCGGCACGCGCGCTCCGGTCAGCGGGTGCGCGCCGGCGATGGGGTAGCGGACGTCCAGCGAGCTGACCATGCCGGTGAGGTAGCGATTCACCGTGGCGTCGGGGATCAGCTCGGCGACCAGCTCGCGCAGGGCGTCCACCGCATGGCCGGGGCGGCTCAGGGCGACCTGCGCATGCGTGTTGTCCAGCACGCGCTTGCCGACCGGATGACGCTCGGCGTGGTAGCTGTCCAGCAACTCGGCCGACCCTTGCCCACGCACCGCCGCGGCCAGTTTCCAGCCGAGGTTGACCGCGTCCTGCATGCCGAGGTTCAGCCCCTGCCCACCGGACGGGTTGTGGATGTGCGCGGCGTCGCCGGCCAGGAACGCCCGGCCCACCCGGTAGCGCGCCGCCTGCCGGGCGGCGTCGCCGAACCGGGAGACCCGGCCCGACTCGACCATGCCGTGGTCGTTTCCGGCGATCCGCCGGAAGGTGGTCGTGAACTCGTCGAAGGTCACCGGCACGTCCCGGTCGAGCACCTTGTCGAACTCGATGGTCATCGCCCGGTACAGACCCGGCTCGAACTCGAGCACGCCGGCCTGCCCGCCGGGGTACCTGCCCAGCAGCTGCGGCCGGGACGGCGGGTCGGCCAGCGTCACGTCGGCGATCATCGCGGTGAGCGTGGCCGGTGTGCCGGGGAAGTCCACGCCGAGCAGCCGGCGCACCGTACTCCGGCTTCCGTCGCAGCCCACCACGTACTTCGCCCGCAGCGGCGGGCCGCCCGACACCTCGACATCCACCCCGTCGGCGTCCTGCGCGAGGCCGGTGACCTCGGTGCCGTACCGGATCTCCACCCCCAGCTCGACGGCACGCTCGCTGAGCAACCGCTCGGATTCCGCCTGCGGAATGAGCACCATGTACGGGTGGCGGGTGTCGAACGCGGCCAGTTCCAGGGGCCGCAGCCCGGCGAAGTGCGTGGTGGGTGCCCGCTTGCGGCCGGCCAGGAACCGGTCGGCGATCCCGCGCTGGTCCAGCACCTCCAGGGTCCGCGCGTGCATGCCGAGCGCCTTCGAGTACGGCGCCCGCTCGGTCATCTTGTCCAGCACCAGCGCGTCCGCCCCGGCCAGTCGCAGCTCACACGCCAGCAACAGTCCGACCGGGCCGCCGCCCACCACCACTACGTCCGCCATGGCACACCCCCAACTAAGTTTTGAGACAAGGTCATTGAGCTTCTGGAGCCGACCTCGCAGGAGATCGGCCGAGGCCGGCCGTTCGCCTCCCGCCACGCGGTGGCGGCCGCCCCTGTCCGGATCAACCCGGTTCAGACCCGCCCGAACGCCTTGTTGACGGCGTCGATGCGGGAGCCCGCCTGCAACTTCCCGTAGATGTTGTTCAGGTGGCGCTTCACGGTTGCCGTCTCGATCCCGAGTTCGCGGGCTATCTGACCGTTGGTCAGCGCCCTTGCGACTCTTTCGAGAACCTCACGCTCCCGCCCGGACAAGTCCGTACTGACCGCCGTCCGAACAGGCGCCGCACTCCCACCGGCCTTGTTGCTCATGGGCATGCGGGAGGCCCGGTTGACCGCGTCGGCGTAGCCGCGGACCCCGGCGTAGAGACGGTTTCCGGTACTGGAGCGGAAGACGGTGCTGATCTCCAGCAGCGCGGAGGTCCGCCGGGCCGACGCCTCGTACTGCACCGCGGTACGGAGGATGGGCTGCATCGCGTTCCACAGGATTTCCACCGCGCGGACCGACTCCGCCACCGCGATTCCCTGCAGAGCGTGGTCGGCACCCACGAGACGCGAGCACCTCCGGGCTTCCACCGGATCCGACGGCTGCTCTCCCGCCAGCGCCGTGATGCAGTCCTCCACGATCGCCCGCGCCTGGTCGCGGCACGTCGGCCACGCCTCCTTGCGCATGGCCAGCGGACTGTGGACTGCGCGCAGCGCGGCCTGGTACGAGCGGATGACGTCGGGAATCGCGGTGCGCAGAAACTGCGCCGCGGCCGGATAGTGCATAGGTCCCCCCCCTGGAGCTCTGACGGTCTCCGGCGTGCAGGGTGCAGCACCAGGCTGAAGTGCTACGGGTCCTGCGCCTGCGGAAGACAATACAGAATGTTCGCTTTGTTTTCTAGGGCAGAGAGAGCCTGTTGCGAAGTGCCCGGGGGGCTACCCGTCACCTCGGCGATCCAACGGGAAGCTCAGCGGGCAGGCACGGCGCCCTGCTGGAACAGCTGCCAGATCTGCTCCAGCTGGGCTCCCGCGTCGGGAAGCGCGGACTCCGTTCCGTCGGCGCAGGCGCGAATGTGCGCCTCAGCGCCTGCCATCAGATAGGCGACGAGAGCCTCCAGGGTGCGGGGCCGTGTGGCCGGTTGAAGCTCTCCGTCCCTGCCGGCCCGCTCCAGCAGTTCCCGCACCACGGGCAGCCAGGCCGAACCCCAGTCGGCAGCCTCTCCGGGACGCTCCCGCGAGAGCCTCGCGGCCGAGCGCACCGTGACGTCCCGGTCCAGCAACCCGGCAAGCCCGACCGTCAGTTCCATCACCGAGCGCAGCGCCGGGCCCTGGGCCGCGACCACCTGGGCGACCAGCCCACAGGTGGCGGCGCGCCCCTGCGCCTGCACCTCGTCGGCCACCTGGCTCTTGGTGGAGAAGTGGAAGGTCAGAGCCCCCATGGACACCTCGGCGGTCCTGCAGATCCGAACGAGCGAGGTTCCCTCGTAGCCGTTGCGGTCGAGTTCTTCAGCAGCGGCCCGGACGAGCACTCTGCGCGTACGTGCCGCTCTCTCCTGTTTCACCGTTGCCCTCCTCGGAATAAGCGCCGGCGGCCGGAGGGTGACAGCAACCGCCCTGGCGGCAGCGCGGCGTCGGGTCGGCGCAGTCAGCCACGCAGCCCGGTCGACCCTCCGACCGGCCCGGTCAGTGAGACCGCAAGCGTGAACCGGTGACCGGACGCGCCACAACGCCGACTTGCCGAAGATGCACCGACTCCACCCCTGATGGCCTGAAGTCTGCAGTCGGAGCCACGGGGGATATAAATAAAGCGATCGTTCTGTATTATTCAAGGGTGAGTGCGCCACCGGGGGCGAGCCCAGGAGGGAACCACCATGTCCGCACACGGAACACTTCAGGCATCTCGGAGCCCCGAACAGATCTCCTCGTTCGCCGATGACCTCTTCAGGCACCTGCCGCGGGCCGACCAGCGCCGGTGGGCGCTCACCTATCTGCAGGGCCTGCTCAGCGCACCGGGCAGGAAATCGGTACGCCGCCTCGCCCTGCCAGAATCCGCCGCCCAGTCACTCCAGCAGTTCATCAACGCCAGCCCCTGGGAGTGGGACCCGGTCCTGGCCGAGCTGGCCCGCTGGACCGAGCAGCGGGCAAAGGTGAAGGCCTGGACGGTGGGCCTGTCGGTACAGCCCAAGCGGGGGCAGCACTCCGTGGGCGTACACCGCCGCTTCCTCCCGGAGAGCGGACGCACCGTCAACTGCCAGGCAGGAGTGGGGCTCTTCCTCGCCACCGAACGGTCGGCCGTCCCCGTCGACTGGCGTCTGCACCTGCCCGAGCAGTGGTCCGGCGACCTCCACCTGCGCCGGCGCGCCCGCATTCCCGACTCCGTCGGCCACCGCCCGCTGGGGTCCCACATCCTTGAGATGGCCGACGCCCTGGCCGCACGCACCTCCAGCGCGGTTCCGCCTCTCGTGGCGGACGCGCGCGACTACCCGCAACTCTCCACGCTCATCCATGAGCTGGGCAGGCGGCAGCAGGAGTTCGTCTTCGAGGTGCCCGACTCGCTTCCCCTGCTGCCCTGCGCCCAGGACGGCCGTCAACACCGCACGGAGCCACTCGCGGTGAGCGCCCGGCACTTCCGCGGCCTCGACCGGAGTCTCGCTGTGCACACCACCGTGAACGCATCCGGGGCTCTCCCGCGCCTGGTCGACATGCGCTCAGGGCTGGTCCGGCTCGCGGGTCCTTCCCCGAGCGGCAGGTCGGCCCGGCCCGCCCTGCGCCTGTTCACCGGGGCGACGGAAGCGGGACGCCCCGCACGGCTGTGGATCAGCAACGCGCTGCGCCGCCGCCCCGACGAACTGCTCGGTCTCACCGCACTGCCCGCCCTCGCCGACGAGACCCTGCGAAGCCTGCGGGACATCGGCCTGCTCAACTTCGAGGGCCGTTCGTTTCCGGGCTGGCACCATCACATGACGCTGGTCTCCGCCGCCTGCGCCTACAGCCGGCTCGCCCACGAGGAGCAGCGCATCACGGAGGCCATGGCCGGCACGCGGTCCGCCTGAGTCCGCGTGCGGTGACCGGACCGGATGTCCCGGACCGGGATGCGGGATGCGGGATGCGTCAGGCGCCGGTCACGCCGCCGTCCACCGCCATCGACGTTCCGGTGACATAGGAGGAGCGGTCGCTGCACAACCACGCCGCGGCCTGCGCCACTTCCAGTGGAGCGGCCATCCGCTTCTGGACGGAGCGGGCGACGAAACTCTCCTCCAGCGCCGGTGTCTCCTCCAGGATGGTCTGCATCATCTCGGTGAGGGTGCTCCCCACGACGAGGGCGTTGGCGCGGATGCCCCGCAGGCCGTAGTCCGCAGCGGCCGCCTTCGTCAGACCGATCACCGCATGCTTGGCGGCCACATAGGCGGCCGAGGCACCGGTGGCCTGCAGCCCGGCGACACTGGAGGTGTTCACGACCGATCCACCCCGGCCGGACTTCAGCATCACGGGGACCTGGTGGCGGAGGCAGTTCCACACGCCCCTCACGTTGGTATCCATCGTGCGGTCGAAGACCTCGTCACTGATCTCGTGCAGTGCGGTCCCGGACGAGGCCCAGCCCGCGTTGTTGAACGCAGCGTCCAGATGGCCGAAGGTATCGACGCCGGCTTCGACGACACGCTCGACGTCGTCCGACAGTGCCACGTCTCCCGCTACGGCCATCGCCCGGCCGCCGTCGGCGCGTATCTCCTCGACGAGTGCCCGGATCCGGTCCTCCCGCCGCGCCATCAGCACCACGGCTGCCCCCTCCTGTGCGAACAGCCGGGCCGCGGCTGCGCCGATCCCGCTGGAAGCACCCGTGATCATCGCGACCTTGCCGGCCAACATGCCCTGCTCGCTGCTCATTGCCCATCTCATTTCAGCCGTACGTCCCTGCCCGCGGGCATGACGTCGTAAGGAATGCGGTTCCCCACCGCGCGAAGGGCGCAGCAGGCCGCGTTGTCAGAGGGTTCGCCGCCACCGCTGTGCGGCGGACAGCCGCACAGCCGATCGGGGCAGGGCCGTCACACAGCGGCCGGGTCACTCCACACGGCGCCGGTTGCGGCCTCCGCATCGATCGCACGCAGCAGCTCGTCGTCGATGGCCGGCAACGAACGCACCAGGTGGCGGGTTCCTGCCTCCCGCATCAGCTGCTCCTGGAAGCTGTGCTGGAACGAGCTGGGGTGGCCGATGAAGGGCACGCCGAGCGTCCTGGCGGTCTCGGCCACCCGCGCCACATCGTCGATGAACAGGGCCTGGTCGTACCGCAGACCGAAGACCTCGGTGGTGATCTCGTGGATGCCCGGACGGAAGTCGTTGGTGCAGACGTAGCCGGGGCCGTCGAACAACGCCGCGTGCTCGCCCAGGAAGCTGTCGAAGTGGGCCTTCTCCAGACCCCCGTAGCAGACGGTCCGCAGGCCAAGCGCACGCAGACGCTGGAGCAGCTCGACCGCTCCGTCGGTGAGAGCGACGGGGTGGGTCTCCAGGTACTCCGCGCGCTCCTGGAAGTACGCCTCGCGCATCTCCGCGACAGTGGCTCGGGAGCCGACGGCGGCGGCAAGGCGCTGGAAGGCGATGCGCTGCGGCTGCGAGAAGATGCCTCGCTCGCTCTCGGCCGTGTACGTGCCGCCCCGGCTGGTGATGAAGTGGTGGATGACCGGGCTGAAAGTGTCGTTGAGCATGACGCCGTCGATGTTGACCGCGGCGAGTCTGAGGTGATCGAGCTCCATGGTGTTGCCCCCGTGAAGTGTCATGTCGTCATACGGTTCTGGCCCACCGGTTCCGGTGCGCTGTCGTTTCGGCGGTCACGGTACAGGCGGCGGCCCGCAGCCGCCTCAACTGGTCCTTGGGTCCCGGCAGTTGAGGTGGCGGACTGGTCGGGGGCGCGCGCCCGGTTCCGGCGCCGCATGCCGGGCTCAGGAGGGTGCGGCGCCTGAGGCGTCGGTGTCCGTGACCGTGCCCCTGTCCGCGACGGTCACCTTCACCCGTTGCGGATCGAGGGCGGTGTGGGCTACGACGGACGGTACGGCGATTCCCGGCAGCAGCAGCCGCCACATGCGCACGGCACGCTCCGAAAGGTCGCGGCGGCCGCTCACCGCCTCGGCGACCATCTGCATGCCGGTGCAGGCATCCACGACGAAACCGGCGACCGCCTGGGGCTCCACCCCCGGCAGTAGTTCGCCCTTCTCGTCGGCGGTCTGCAGGCATTCCTTCATGATCTCGACCCACGCCTTGTAAGGGGTGGCGTCCTGACTGCCGAACGTCCCCTGTTCACCGGTGAGTCGCACACCCGCCCGCAGCATCGGGTCGACCTGGAGCTGGTGGGCCCAGGTCAGCGTGATGTCCACCAGCCGTTGCAGGCCGGTCGAGTCCAGCCAGGGAACGATGGTCTCCGGCTGGGCGTTCATCACCGCCCGGGCCAGGCCCTCCTTGGACTCGAAGTGGAAGTACATGGCCCCGGCGGTCGCTCCGGCCCGCTTGAGGATCTTCGTGATGCTCGCGCCGGAGAAGCCGTACTCGTCGAAGACCTCCGCCGCCGCGTGCAGGATCACCTCGCGGGTCTGGACGGCTCGCTCCTGCTTCGGCTTTGCCATCGCACCTTCTCCTAAAAAATAGAACGATCTCTATGTTATCTGGACGGGCCCGGAACCGCCACACCCTCCACCAAGGTCCAGTGGTCGGCCGGCACCGAACGGCGCCAACGCCTCACCGGTCCACCGAAGACTTACCGCACAAGAGGTATGCGCGAGTCCGCTTGCCGGGGGATCGGCGCCGCTCTCCACTCCCACTCGACCCATGGTCAAGGCATGACACGGCCTTTGCTTCTCGTTGACCCTAAAAAAAGAACACTCTTTATGTTTACCGGTGCAGCCTTTACCGCTGCATCTCAACAGATGTTCCAGGGGGAACTTTCATGTCCATCACAGCGCCCAGCCCTGCCCAGATACCGTCGCGCGGCACCTCCACCAAGGTTCCGCGCGAGTACGTACACAAGGTAGTGGGATCCGAAGTCCTCCTCACCGCCTGGCGTCCGAACGGCAGTGACGTCTACAGCGTGGGCGCCCGCTGGCCGCACCAGCACAGCTTCTACAGCCCCTCCCACGGCCTGCACGATCCGCTCCTCGTGGCCGAATCGGTCCGCCAGACCGTTCCGTTGCTGTGCCACACCGCCTTCGACGTGCCCATGGGGCACCGCCAGGCATGGACCCACTTCCGCTACACCATCAACCCCGCAGCCATGATCGCGACCAAGGACCCGGCCCCGGTGGGGATGCGCGTCTCCTGCGCCGATGTGGTTCGCCGCGGCAGCCGGCTGGCCTCGATGAACATGCAAGTGGATCTCATGCGACAGGGCATCCGGCTGGGAACCGCCCGGACCAGTTTCGTCAACCAGCCCCCGGCGGTCTACCAGCGGCTGCGCAGGCAGTACGCGGATGTGTCCGTGGCCGCCGCGCGGGCGATCCCGCTGGCTTCGCCGATGAACCCGCACGAAGTGGGCCGCGAGCGGTTCGAGGATGTCGTCCTCTCCCCCACGGACAGCCCCAACCGCATGCAGTTGAGGGTCGACCTCGCCCACCCGGTCCTGTTCGACCATCCCCTCGACCACGTCCCGGGGATGCTGCTGCTGGAGGCGACACGCCAGGCTGCGCACGCGCTCGCCCATCCCCGGCCGGTGATCGTCATGGCCATGGATGCCGTCTTCTCCCGCTATGCCGAATTCGACGCCCCCTGCTGGATCCACGCCGACCCGCTCCCCAGCGACTCGGCCGGACGCATGCGCGTGCTCATCTCTGCACTGCAGAACGGCACCTGCATCTACTCCAGCGTCGCCACGCTGGAACACCGGCCGCCCACCCACTGAGCCCTTCGCCGAGTTTTCGCCGAGCCTTTTCGCTGCCGCGGGGGTACGGACATGGCGCGGCCCCCGGACGCACACCGCGTCCGGGGGCCGTTGGGCTGCAGGCCACTGCGCCCGGCTACGCCCAGGTGATCAGGCGCTTCGGCTGCTCCAGGATCGCCGCGACGTCCGCGAGCACCTTGGAACCCAGCTCGCCGTCGACCAGCCGGTGGTCGAAGGACAGCGCGAGCGTGGTCACCTGACGGGGCTTGACCTTGCCCTTGTGGACCCACGGCTGGAGCTTGATCGCACCGACCGCCAGGATCGCGGACTCACCCGGGTTGAGGATCGGCGTCCCGGTGTCGACGCCGAAGACGCCGACATTGGTGATGGTCACCGTGCCGCCCTGCATCGCCGCGGGTGAGGTCTTGCCCTCCCGGGCCGTGGTGACCAGTTCGCCCAGTGCCCCGCCCAGCTCGGGCAGCGCCATCGTGTGCGCGTCCTTGATGTTCGGGACGAGCAGCCCGCGCGGGGTGGCCGCGGCGATGCCCAGGTTGACGTAGTGCTTCTGCACGATCTCCTGGTTCGCCTCGTCCCAGGCCGCGTTGACCTGCGGGTTGCGCTTGATCGCGACAAGCAGCGCCTTGGCGATCAGCAGCAGCGGGTTCACCCGCACCCCGACAAGGCCGTACTTCTCCGGGGACTCCTTGAGCTCGGCGACCAGCTTCATGGTGCGGGTGACGTCGAGCGTGACGAACTCGGTGACATGCGGCGCCGTGAAGGCGCTGCCGACCATCGCCTGGGCGGTGGCCTTCCGTACGCCCTTGACCGGGATACGGGTCTCCCTGGCATCGCCGCTGACCGCGGTGACCTCGGTGACCGCGGCGGCCGGTTCCGGGGCCGGCACTGGCTCCGGCGCGTCGGGTGCCGACGCCGCGTGCACGTCCTCGCGGGTGATGATCCCGTCCGGGCCTGACGGCGTGACCGTCGCCAGATCGATCCCCAGGTCCTTGGCGAGCTTGCGGACCGGGGGCTTGGCGAGCGGACGCGCCGTGGTGTGCCCGTTCAGCTGCTCCCGGGGCGCTTCGGCCGGCGGCACGGCACGGGGCGCCTCGGGGGCGGCCGGCGGTTCGGCGGGCGCGCTCTTGCGGGGGCGGCGCTTGGTCGAGGACTCGGCAACCCCGTATCCCACGAGCACCGGCTGGCGGGCAGCCGGGCGGGCCTCCTGCTCGGCCTGCTGCGGAACGGCGGGCGCGGGCTCCGCCACGGCCTCGGCGGGCCCGGACCCCGGTGCCACGTCAACCGCGATGATCACCTGGCCGACATCGACCGTGGTGCCTTCGGGGAAGCGCAGCTCGTGCACCACCCCGTCGAACGGGATGGGCAGCTCGACGGCGGCCTTGGCCGTCTCGACCTCGCACACCACCTGGCCGTCGGTCACGGTGTCGCCGGGGGCGACGTACCACTTGAGGATCTCCGCCTCGGTGAGTCCCTCGCCCACGTCGGGCATCTTGAACTCTCGGAAGCGGGTGGCTGTATCAGTCATGGTCACGGCGCTCCTCAGTACGCAAGCGAGCGGTCGACGGCGTCGAGCACCCGGTCAAGGCCCGGCAGGTACTCGTCCTCCAGGCGGGCCGGCGGGTACGGCGCGTGGAACCCGCCGACCCTCAGTACCGGTGCTTCCAGGCGGTAGAAGCTCCGCTCGGTGATCCGGGCGGCGATCTCCGAGCCCGTGCCGAGGAACACCGGGGCCTCGTGCACCACGACCAGCCGTCCGGTCTTCTCGACCGAGGTCTGCACGGTGTCGAAGTCGATCGGCGACATCGAGCGCAGATCGACGACCTCGACGGACTTGCCCTCCTCGGCCGCCGCGGCCGCCGCCTCCAGGCAGACCTTCACCATCGGACCGTACGCGGCAAGCGTCAGATCCGACCCCGCACGGGCGATCCTGGCCTTGTGCAGCGGGTGCGGGATCGCGTCGACGTCGACCTCACCCTTGTCCCAGTAACGCCGCTTCGGCTCGAAGAAGATGATCGGGTCGTCGCTCTGGATGGCCTGCTGCATCATCCAGTACGCGTCCGACGCGTTGGAGGGCGAGACCACCTTCAGTCCCGCGACATGCGCGAAAAGGGCCTCGGGGGACTCGCTGTGGTGCTCGACCGCGCCGATGCCGCCGCCGTACGGAATGCGCACGACGACCGGAAGCTTGATCTTGCCGAGCGCGCGGGCGTGCATCTTCGCGAGCTGGGTGACGATCTGGTCGTAGGCGGGGAAGACGAAGCCGTCGAACTGGATCTCGACGACCGGCCGGTAACCGCGCAGGGCCAGACCGATGGCTGTGCCGACGATGCCGGACTCGGCGAGCGGGGTGTCGATGACACGTCCCTCGCCGAAGTCCTTGTGCAGACCGTCCGTGATGCGGAAGACGCCGCCGAGCTTGCCGACGTCCTCGCCCATGATCAGGACCTTGGGGTCGGTGTCGAGCGCCTTGCGCAGCGACTCGTTGAGCGCCTTGGCGATGCTCATGCTGGTAGCAGCCATGATCAGTTGTCCTCCTCTGCGAAGGACGCCTGGTAGGCGGCGAACTGCGCGCGCTCCTCGTCGACCAGGGCATGGCCGTCGGCGTGGGTGTTCTCGAACATGGCCATCGAGTCCGGGTCCGGCATGGCCCGTACGGCCTCACGCACCCGCTTGCCGAGGGTCTCGCTCTCACCCTCGAGCCCGGTGAAGAACGCCTCGTCGGCGATCTTCTCCTTCTCCAGATACGTCCTGAGCCGCTGGATCGGGTCCTTGGCCTCCCAGGCCTGGCGCTCGTCGTCCGTGCGGTACTTCGTCGGGTCGTCGGACGTGGTGTGGGCACCCATCCGATACGTGTACGCCTCGACGAGCGTGGGCCCCTCACCCCTGCGGGCCCGCTCGAGCGCCGACCGGGTGACGGCCAGGCAGGCGAGTACGTCGTTGCCGTCGACCCGGACGCCGGGGAATCCGAAGCCCTGCGCGCGCTGGTAGAGCGGCACCCGCATCTGCTTCTCGGTCGGCTCGGAGATCGCCCACTGGTTGTTCTGGCAGAAGAACACCACCGGGGCGTTGTAGACCGCGGAGAAGGTGAACGCCTCCGCCACATCGCCCTGGCTGGACGCACCGTCACCGAAGTAGGCGACAACGGCGGAGTCCGCGCCGTCCTTGGCGACGCCCATCGCATAGCCGGTCGCGTGCAGCGTCTGCGAGCCGATCACGATCGTGTACAGATGGAAATTGTTGGTGCTGGGGTCCCAGCCACCGTGGTTCACGCCGCGGAACATGCCCAGCAGATTGGTGGGATCGACCCCCCGGCACCAGGCGACACCGTGTTCACGGTAGGTCGGGAAGACGTAGTCGTCGTCCCTCAGCGCCCGGCCGGAGCCGATCTGAGCGGCCTCCTGACCGAGCAGCGAAGCCCACAGCCCGAGTTCGCCCTGGCGCTGCAGGGCGGTGGCCTCGGCGTCGAAGCGACGCGTCAGGACCATGTCCCGGTACAGACCACGCAGCTCTTCGGGGGTGAGATCCACCTGATAGTCGGGGTGCTCGATGCGCTCGCCATCGGGCGTCAGCAGCTGTACGAGCTGAGGCTCGGAGCGCTCAGGCGTCCTTGCGGCGCCGGCTCGCTTGCTGCTGCGTCGCGGCTTGCGCGCGGCACTGCTCTCCACGGTCACGTGCGTGCTCCTCCGTCGGTCCGGCCCCCGGGGTTGCCGGTAAGGCCAGTGCGGCTCGCCTGAAATCCGTACCCCCGCACGGGGTGGGTGCGATGTGGCCGGGAACAGGCGTGACAGGTGCCCCGGCGAGCACCCTGTCAAAGGCACGTTACCCAGTGCGTCGCAGAACTGCGAAACCCCATTTGACCTGCGATTTTGCTTGGATTTCCAAGTAAATCGAAGAATGGGCGAACAATCACTGGTCACAGCCTTGCAGGCCGCCGGAACAGGGGCACGTTATACCGGCCACCCCGGGCACGGGAAGAGCTGGTATGTGAGACTGATTCCGTGTCCGGATCCGCAAAAATCAGTGTATTTCTCCTCGACGACCATGAAGTGGTACGTCGGGGTGTTCATGAGCTTCTGTCGCTCGAGGAGGACATCGAAATCGTCGGTGAGGCCGGTACCGCGGCGGACGCCCTGGCGCGAATCCCGGCCACCCGACCGGACGTCGCGGTCCTCGACGTCAGGCTTCCGGACGGCAGCGGGGTGGAGGTCTGCCGGGAGATCCGCTCGGCGGACGAGCGCATCAGATGCCTGATGCTCACGTCCTACTCCGACGACGAGGCACTCTTCGACGCGATCATGGCGGGGGCGTCGGGCTATGTGCTGAAGGCGATCCGCGGCGATGAACTGCTCTCGGCGGTACGGGACGTGGCGGCCGGAAAATCGCTGCTCGACCCGGCGGCCACCGCGCGTGTCCTGGAACGGCTGCGCGACGGCGGAAAGGAGAAGGGCGACGACCGGCTGGCTGCCCTCACCGACCAGGAGCGCAGAATCCTGGACCTGATCGGCGAGGGGCTGACCAACCGGATCATCGGCGAACGGCTGCACCTCGCCGAGAAGACGATCAAGAACTACGTCTCCAGCCTGCTCTCCAAGCTCGGCATGGAACGGCGCTCCCAGGCCGCCGCGTACGTTGCGCGGCTCCAGGCCGAGCGGCGCTGACTCCGAGCGGCACTGACTCTCCGTAGTCCTGAATGCCTTATTCGGGACCTACGTCCTCAATCAAGGGACAGCCGGCCCTTCTCCGCGTCCTGCCGGGTGGCGGAGAGTGGAACCCATGCCCACCGAGGAACTGCGTGCCATCGAACTGCTCGGCCTTGTGCCGTACGGCAGAGTTGCGACCAGCTTGGGCGCACTGCCCTTCCTGGCCATCGCCCGGCACATCGTCTCGGAGGGCTCCGTCATTCTGCGGATGCATGTGGGCCGCGGACATCACGAGGCCTGCAAAGGCAGCGTGGTCGCCTACGCTGCCGACAACATGTGCTCGGGAGAGACCGACGTCTGGTCCGTGCAGTTCACCGGCACCGCCGAGGCCATCACCCCGACACCCGACGAGCTCCGGCACTTCACCGGCGCCCCGGCCGAGATGAACGGCGAACCGTACGAGCCGGTCTATCTGCGCATCAGGCCGCGGTTCAGCACGGTGGACCGGATGGAGTACACGGCACCGCAGACGGCGGACGCCGCCCAGTGATCTAACATCTGGCGGGTGCCGCGCTCATATGCAACCCCACCTGTGGCGGATCTGCTGCACCGCTACGGTTCCGAGGGCACCGTACTGTCCTGCGAACCGGTCGCCCAGGGGCTGCTGAACCGCGGCTACCGGCTCGCCACCACGCACGGGGACTTCTTCCTCAAGCACCATCTCGACGGTGATCCTGCGGCGATCAGCCGCCAGCACCGCGCGACCCGCCGCCTGGAGGCACTCGGGGTGCCCGTCGCCCCGCCGCTGGCGGGTACGGACGGCGCCACCGTCACGGTGATCGGTGGCCGGTGCTACGCCCTTCACCCCTGGATCGACGGAAAGCACCGCGACGGAGCCCAGCTCAGCACCGCCGGCTCCCGGCGGCTCGGAGCGTTGCTCGGCCTGGTGCACACCGGCCTGGAGAGGGTGATGGAGGCAGCGGCCGCGCCGCCCCCGTACCGGAGCGCCGATCCGGCGGACACCTTCGCCGTCATCGAGGAACTGCTCGGTTGCCTGGCGGCCGGAGAACGGCCGAGGGACGCCTTCGACGAGCTGGCCGAGCACCGGCTGCGGGAGCGCCGCCGGCTGCTCGAGCGGCACGCTCACCGGCGCCCACCGCCGGGCGCGACAGGGGGGTGGGTGCACGGGGACTTCCATCCGCTGAATCTGCTCTACCGCGGAGCGGAGCCCGCGGCGATCATCGACTGGGACCGGCTCGGCGTGAAACCACGGGCCGAGGAGGCCGTCAGGGCCGCGGTCATCTTCTTCGTCCAGCCCACCGGGGAACTGGAACTGGTGAAGGTGCGTGCCTACGCGCGTGCCTACCGGCGGGCGGCAGCGGCGGGCTCCGCCGAACTCGCCGCAGCGGTGCACCGGGTGTGGTGGGAGCGGCTCAACGACTTCTGGGTGCTGCGCTGGCGCTACCAGCTGGGCGACCGCAGGGCCGACGCGCTGTTCCCCGCGGCATCGGCCCTCGTGGTGTGGTGGACGCGCCACTACGACGCGGTGTGCGAGGCGTTCGCGGGGTGACGGGTGGGGGAGAGTCCGGTCTCTCCCCCGGGTGGGCGGCGGTCAGTCGCCGGTCACTCCCCCGGCGGTCTTGCCGCCGGTGTCGGTGCCCGCCGTGCTGCCCGCGTCGGTGCCCGCCGCGGTGCCGCCGTCATCCGTGCCCGCCGCCGTACCACCGTCATCCGTGCCCGCCGCCGTACCACCGTCATCCGTGCCCGCCGCGGTGCCGCCGTCATCCGTGCCCGCCGCCGTACCACCGTCGTCGCTGCCCGCGGCGGTGCCGCCGTTCTGAGTGCCGCCGTCGGTCGTCGTACCGCTGCTGGACGGCTTGGACGGCGGAGGCGAGGACTTCGACTCGCTGGGGGAGTCCGACGGGCTGGAGGAGGGCGTGTCGCTCTGCTCGCCGCCGGTGGAGGTGCCGGGCTGGGTGGTGTCGTCGGTGGCCTCGTCCGAAGGGGCGTCGGTCTGTTTGTCGGGGGCCGAATGGCTGGGCGCCGGCGACTTGGTGGCGGGTGTACCGCCGCCGCTCCTGCCGCCGAAACCGTCCAGCGCGAACACGATGCCGGCCGCGATGGCGACCACCGCGAGCGCGGCGACCACCCACATCCAGCCGCGTCCGCCGCGGTGCTCCCCGCCGCCCCGGTACCCACCGTCGTCCGGGTTCATCGGGGGCAGGATCGGGCCCTGCGACGTGTCGCCGCCGCCGTGGCTCGGGTACGCCGCGGTCGCTGCGGTGGCCGCGGTGGCGCCGCCCTCGTTCATCGCCACAGGACCGGTGTTCCAGGTTCCCGTGTGGCCGCCCTGCTGCTGGAGCATCTGGAGCGAGTAGGCGACCAGCGCCCGCATCTCCTCCGCACTCTGGAACCGGTCGTCCGGGTCCTTGGCGAGGGAACGCATCACCAGACCGTCGAGCTCGGGCGGCACCGACGACGCCGCCTGGGACGGCGGGAGGGGCATGTCCTGGACATGCTGGTAGACCACCGAGAGCGGGGTCTCACCCGTGAAGGGGGGCCGCAGCGCCAGCAGTTCGTAGAGGAGACAGCCCGTGGCGTACAGGTCGGAGCGGTGGTCGACGGCCTTGCCGAGGGCCTGCTCCGGGGAGAGGTACTGAGGGGTCCCCATGACCATCCCGGTCTGGGTCATCGTGGATGCCGCGCCGTGCAGAGCACGCGCGATGCCGAAGTCCATCACCTTGACCGCGCCGGCGTCCGTGATGATCACGTTGGCGGGCTTGATGTCCCGGTGGACGATGCCGTGCTGGTGGGAGTAGGCGAGTGCCTCGAGCACCCCGGAGACGATGATCAGCGCCTGCTCGGGCGGCGGTGCCTCCGCGTTGATCAGCAGATCGCGGATGGTGCGGCCCTCGACCAGCTCCATCACGATGTAGGGGACGGTGTTGCCGCCCCAGTAGTCCTCGCCCGAGTCGTACACCGCGACCACCGCATGGTGGTTGAGGCCGGCGACCGACTGTGCCTCGCGGGTGAAGCGGGCCTTGGAGACCGGGTCTTCCGCCAGGTCTGAGCGGAGCAGTTTGACGGCGACGGTCCGGCCGAGCCGTACGTCCTCCGCCGCGAACACCTCAGCCATGCCGCCACGGCCGAGACGGTGCGTCAGCCGGTAGCGGCCGTCACCGACCAGGCCGCCGACGCCCCACGACTCCGGCACGTCCGACACGCCTCCGCCTGCCTCGGAATCGGGTGCCATCTGTCCTCGCCGTCGTGTCGGTCCGCATCAGCGGTGGTACGCGGATGGTGCGCGGTGATCCTTTTGGTACAGCGCCAGTCGGTGCTCTGCCGTCACAGCACTGTCATGCCGCGGTACATCGCGACGTCACGCTACAGGCTCTGTGTGCAGGCCCGGTCCGGCAATGACCGGCTATCCAACCCGCAACCGAGCCGCCCATGCAAATTCCATGCGCTTCCTGTAACGCTTGCGAGACGCTTGATGCGCGTACGGTCACGGAACGGGCACCCGGCTTGACGTAACAGTGCCCTCGGGCAGACTTTCCTCGTACGTCAGATCATTACGTGCGATCAGCCCGTGTGATCGCACAGCTGATCACAATTGATCACGCAACACGCAACATCGCGCATCGTTTCCGGGTGCCGAGGGGGAGCCAGACTCATGAGCCAGGACGGCGCGCAGGGCCGGTACGCGGGAGATTCGGTCGCCGGGGGGCGCTACCAGCTCCGTGACCTGCTCGGTGAGGGCGGTATGGCGTCCGTGTACCTGGCATACGACTCGGCTCTCGACCGCCAGGTCGCCATCAAGACCCTCCATACGGAGCTGGGCCGCGAGCAGTCCTTCCGCGAACGCTTCCGGCGCGAGGCGCAGGCCGTCGCCAAGCTCTCGCACACCAACATCGTCTCGGTGTTCGACACCGGCGAGGACACCCTCGGCGAAGCCCTCATGCCGTACATCGTCATGGAGTACGTGGAGGGGCAACCCCTCGGATCCGTACTGCAGTCGGACATCACGCAGTACGGCGCGATGCCGGCCGACAAGGCGCTGAAGATCACCGCCGACGTACTGGCCGCGCTGGAGGCCAGCCACGAAATGGGCCTGGTCCACCGGGACATCAAGCCCGGCAACGTCATGATGACCAAGCGCAACGTCGT
This sequence comes from Streptomyces sp. NBC_00344, assembly GCF_036088315.1. Taxonomy (NCBI): domain Bacteria; kingdom Bacillati; phylum Actinomycetota; class Actinomycetes; order Kitasatosporales; family Streptomycetaceae; genus Streptomyces; species Streptomyces sp. NBC_00344. Next base: position 3,399,275 of record NZ_CP107996.1, read on the forward strand.
CAAGGTCATGGACTTCGGCATCGCCCGCGCCATGCAGTCCGGCGTCACCTCGATGACACAGACCGGCATGGTGGTCGGCACGCCGCAGTACCTCTCCCCCGAACAGGCACTGGGCCGCGGGGTGGACGCGCGGTCGGACCTGTATTCGGTCGGCATCATGCTCTTCCAGCTGCTCACCGGGCGGCTGCCGTTCGACGCGGACTCACCCCTCGCGATCGCCTACGCGCATGTGCAGGAGGAGCCGGTCGCTCCTTCCTCGATCAACCGCTCGATCCCCCCGGCGGTCGACGCGCTGGTCGCCCGCGCCCTGAAGAAGAACCCGAACGAGCGGTTCCCGACCGCGGACGCGATGCGCGACGAGTGCCTGCGGGTGATGTCGTCGGGACAGACCGGCGCCGCCCCGATGGTCGTCGGGGGCGCGCCGGCGAGCAGCGGCTCGGGCGTCGGTTCCGCGGTCTTCCCGCCGGTGGACTCCTCGCTGCCGCAGAGCGGCCAGGTCCAGACGCCGTACCAGCCGGGCCCCTACGGCGCGCCGGCACCTGCCCCCGCGCCTTCGTACGGTTACCCGCAGCAGGGCGGCTACCAGACACCCGCGCCCACCCCGCAGCCGTATGCGGCGCAGCAGCAGTACGGCGTGCACACACCGCCGCCGTACACCGTCCCGCAGTCCCCGACGCCCGCGCAGGGCGGATCCGGCGGTGGCGAGCGGAACACCCCCGTGATCGTGGGCGCGATCGTGGTGGCACTGCTGGCGGTCGGCGGTGTGATCGCGGCCCTGCAGATGGGCGGCAAGGGCGACGACGAGGCCGGCGGGACCACGGGCGGCACGTCCAGCTCGTCGGCGAAGCCGGGCCACAAGGGGCCCGAGCGGAACCGGACGATGGAAACGACGGAATGCTCGGGCGCCCAGCCCGGAACGACCGATCCGGACAAGATCCAGGTGCCCGACTTCGTCATCAAGGACATCCTGTCGGCGAAGGCCTGCGCCAGGGCAGCGAATTGGCACGTCACCATTCGCGAGGAGCCAAGCGGCCAGTGGGGTCAGGACATCGTCCTCGATCAGTACCCCTTGAAGGGCACGAACGTCGACCCCAAGAACCTCACCATCACCCTGGGGGTCTCGACGGGGGACGCCCCGTAACAGCAGTCGGCGCCCGGGGTCCGGCAGGCGGTTCACACCGCTCGCCGGGCTTTTTGCCATGCCTGAGATGCCGGATATGCCTGGGAATGTGACGCTTGGTCTGTTGTCACTTCCGCTTCTTCCGGGATCCCGGGAAGAGAGGGGCACTCCGTGATCGAGCTGGTGGTGCTTGCGGTGCTGATGTCCCCGGCAGCGGTGGTCAACACCGATACACCGCCACCACTGGCCGCCAGCGCGCAGCCTTCGAGCGCGGCCTCCAGCACCAGCGGAACCGGGGACCAGTCGGACCCGACGGACCAGGGCGATCCATTGGACCAGGGGGGCCAAGCGCATCAGGGCGGCCCGACGGAGCAGGCGGATCCGGCAGCCACCGACCCGGCCCCGGAACCCGGCGACATCACAGCGGACATCGCCGGCCACGACGGCACAGCGCCGGACGCCCCGGGCCGCCACGGCCACCATCACGGCCACGGCCACGGCCCCGGCGCGATCCCCAGCCCTGTGCCGAGCACCTCGCTGGCCGGCGGCGTAGCGGGCCAGGGGCGGGTCAGGCCGGGCCGGACCGTGAAACCCGCACCCTCCGCGTCGCACGCCGGGAGCCCAGCCCCGACCGCCAGCAGCACAGCCACCGGCCGGAAGCACTCACCCCCCGCGTCGGAACCGGCCGCACCGCCGGCCGAGCAGCAGCCTCCGGCGCCCGCGCTCGTGCGGACCTGGACCCCGCAGCCCGCGGCGAGTCCGGTGCGCACGACGGGCACCGAGGCAGCCGGACGCAAGCCGGGAACGCAGGCCCTCCCGCAGTCCGATCCGCTTCCGGTGCGGGTCGGGGCGCTCGGGTTCGGACTCACCCTGGTCGGAGCGGGTCTGGGGTTCCTGGCCCTGAGACTGCGGCGCTCACCGTGACTTGCACCTGAGAGCATACTCGGTATACATACTGAGTATGTCGATCCGTCACGGGCTTCTGGCCCTCCTTGAGCAGGGCCCGCGCTACGGCTCTCAGCTCCGCACCGAATTCGAATCGCGCACCGGCGCCACCTGGCCGCTCAACGTCGGCCAGGTCTATACGACGCTCAGCCGGCTGGAGCGCGACGGCATGGTCGTCCAGGACGGCGAGGACGATGCGGGCCACGCGCTGTACGTCATCACCGACGAAGGGCGCGGCGAGCTCAGGAACTGGTACGGGGCGCCGGTCGACCGCACCAGCCCGGCCCGGGACGAACTGGCCATCAAGCTCGCGATGGCGGTCGGCGCCCCGGGCGTCGACATCCGGGCGGTGATTCAGGCGCAGCGCCATCACACGGTGAAGGCGATGCAGGACTACACGCGCCTCAAGGCGCAGGCCTTGACGGCCGCTCCCGCCAACCGCGACGAGGTGGCCTGGCTGCTGGTCCTGGAACAGCTGATCTTCCAGGCCGAAGCGGAGGCCCGCTGGCTGGACCACTGCGAGTCCCGTCTGGTCCGCCTGGCGGAAGCGGCCCTCACGGAGCCCGCGCCGGCCCCGGCCCGGTCGTCCCGTCCCAAGCTCCGCCACTGACCTTCCCGACATCCGCAACCAGGGGGACCCCACATGACCACACCCACCGCAACACCCCACCCAGCACAACCCGTTCTGGAACTCCGCAACCTCACCCGCACCCACGGCTCGGGTATCGCCGAAGTGCACGCCCTGCGCGGAGTCGACCTCGCCGTGCGCCCGGGCGAACTGGTCGCCGTGATGGGCCCGTCGGGCTCCGGGAAATCCACCCTGCTCACCCTGGCCGGCGGCCTGGACACCGCCTCGTCCGGCCAGGTGATCATCGAGGGCCAGGACATCGGCACCCTCACCCGCAAGGCACTCTCCGCCCTGCGCCGCCGGAGCGTCGGCTATGTCTTCCAGGACTACAACCTGATCCCGGCCCTCACCGCGGCGGAGAACATCGCGCTGCCCCGCGAACTCGACGGCATATCCGTCCGCAAGGCCCGCCGGGAAGCGAGGGAAGCCCTCGCCGAGATGCAACTCACCGACGTGGCGGACCGCTTCCCGGACGAGATGTCCGGCGGCCAGCAGCAACGTGTGGCCATCGCCCGCGCCCTCGTGGGCGACCGCCGTCTCGTCCTGGCCGACGAGCCGACCGGCGCACTGGACTCCGAGACCGGTGAGGCCGTCCTCGCCCTGCTGCGCACCCGTTGCGACGCGGGCGCGGCCGGCGTCATGGTCACCCATGAACCCCGCTACGCCGCCTGGGCGGACCGGGTGGTCTTCCTCCGGGACGGCTCGGTGGTCGACCAGACCCTGACCACCGCGCCCGAGTCCCTGCTGGCCTCATCCGCCGAGGGTGCCAAGTGAGCGTCATGACCGGCTGGCGCGCAGCCATCCGCATAGCCCGCAGGGACGCCCTTCGCGCCAAGGGCCGCAGCGCCCTGGTCGTCGCGATGATCGCCCTGCCGGTCCTCGGCGTCACCGCCGCGGACATCACCTATCACAGCGCGGCCCCGACGCAGGGCGAGAAGCTGACTTCCGAGATGGGCGCGGCCGACGCACTCTTCCGCGATCCCGACATGGGCGGCGGCCCCATCGAACAGATGCCGGAAGGCGATTCGTACGGCCCGGTCGGCGACGGCTCCACCGGCAGCCGGCACCCCACCGCAGTGAATGTGGCGGCCGCGCTGCCCCCGGGCGCGCACGGCATCACCCGGCAGGACGTGATGTCCACCGTGACGACCGCATACGGCGTCAAGACGGTCGAGGTCACCGAGCTGAACACCGCCGACCCGATGGTGCGCGGCATGGCCGACCTGGTGCGTGGCAGCTACCCGAAGACCGACAGCGACATGATCGTCAATCAGGCCTTCCTGGACTCCACCGGGCTTCACGTCGGTTCGCACACCACGGTCCGCGGCTTCGGCAAGACCTTCACGATCACCGGCGCCGTCGAGCGCCCGTCCGATCTGAAGGGCTTCCACCTGTACGTCAACCCGGGTGCCCTGATCGCGCCGTGGAAGCGGGCCGCCGCTGCGGACAGCAGGATGATCCCACCGCGGCCGCAAAGCGCCGACTGGCTCGTCAAGGCCGCCGGCGCACCGGGCGTGAGCTGGAAGAACGTTCTCGAAGCCAACAAGAAGGGCGTCGTGGTGGAATCCCGCCAGGTCGTCCTGGACCCGCCGCCACGTTCCGAGGTCCCGATGGCCGCGGAGACCAGCAGCGGCTCGTCCCACGCCTCCCTGGAGGTCACCGCTGCGCTCGCCACCGTCGTCGTGATGGCGATGCTGGAGATCGTGCTGCTCGCAGGTCCGGCCTTCGCGGTCGGCGCGCGCCGCTCACGCCGCCAGCTCGGGCTGCTCGGCACCTGCGGCGGGGACCGCAGCCACGTCCGCGCAGTGGTTCTCGCGGGCGGTGTGGTGCTGGGTGGCGCGGGCGCCGTGATCGGGACGGTCGCCGGCCTCGGTCTCACCGCGGCGCTGCGCCCGCTGATCGAGGGCTGGGCCGGTCACCGCTTCGGCTCCCTCGCCCTGCACCCGCTGGAACTGCTCGGCATCGCCCTGATCGGCCTGGTCACCGGCCTGCTCGCAGCATTCGCACCCGCCGTCGTGGCGGCCAGGCAGTCGGTGCTGGAATCCCTCACCGGGCGGCGCGGGGTGCGACGGTCCTCGCGCGTCATGCCGGTCCTCGGCGTGATCGCCCTGGTGCTGGGCGTCGCGCTCGCCCTCATGGGCGGTCTGACCGGCCACACCACGGGGGTCGTCGCCGGCTCGGTCATCGCCGAACTCGGTGTTCTGCTCTGCATCCCGGTGATCGTCGGCTTCCTCGGGCGGCTGGGCCGCTTCTTCCCCCTTTCGCCGCGCCTCGCCCTGCGTGACGCGGCCCGCAACCGGGGCCGCACCGCGCCCGCGGTCGCCGCGGTGATGGCGGCGGTCGCCGGCACGGTGGCCATCGCGACCTACACGGCGAGCTCCGACGCGGAGCAGCGGTACAACAACGAACGGTCGATGCCGTCGGGCGTCGTCGCGCTTGTCGCCGACACCTACGACGAACATGCCAACCCGGCGAAGGCCCTGGCGGCAGCGGGTGGCATCGCCGAACACGACCTGTCGACCAGCGGCTCGCACGCCGGCATCAGCCGGGTGTGGGCGGGCAGCGACTGCGACCGGTTCCCCGACGCGGGCCCCGATGACTGCGGCACCCTCACCATGTCCAAGCCCAAAGCCAACATCTGCCCGCTGCAGGCCAAGGGCGGCAAGGAACTCGCGGCCAGAATCTCCGCCGACGAGCACAAGAAGCTGATGAACTCCCCGCGGTGCAAGGACACCGCCGGAACCATGAGCAGCTTCGGCAACGCGGACAACATCGTCATCGGAGATGCCGCACTGCTGCGCACCTACGTCGGCCTCAAGGACCCGGCCGCGGCGAAGGCACTGGCCGCCGGCACTCCGGTACTGCTCAACAACGCATACGCCGACCCGGACGGCAGGGTCACCGTCAAGGCCGTGCAGCGGTACGTCGAACAGGACAGGAAGAACCGGAAGCTGCACCCGGGCGAGCCGGCGGAGACCGTCACCCGGCTCGCGGTCTACAGAGCCGCCGACCGTTTCGCGGCGACTCCCGGCATCCGCATGATCATGCCGCAGTCCACCGCGGACCGGCTGGGTCTGCACACCGGCCCGGTCGCCACGGTCTACTCGGTGAGGCATGCGCCGACCGACGCCGAGGAACAGCACTTCAACGACGGGATATCGCAGGCGGGCAACGGAGCCTATCTCTCGTACGACAGGCCGTCGGGAAATGACTCCGACACCACCATGCTGACCCTCGCCCTCTTCGCGGGCGTGGTGACTCTGGGCGCGGCCGCCATCACCACAGGTCTCGCCAAGGCCGACGCCGAGGCCGATCTGACCACCCTCAGCGCGATCGGCGCCCCGCCAGGAGTGCGGCGGATGCTCAGCGGTTTCCAGTGCGCGGTGGTCGCCGGAACAGGTGTACTGCTGGGGACCGCGGCCGGAGTGGTGCCCGCGGTCGCCGTCAGGCTGACCGATCTGCAGACTGCGCTGGCGGACATGCGGGATGACCCGCTGCGGTCCGCGTACACCCCGATCGTGCTGCCCTGGGAGACCATCGGAATTCTCGCTCTGGCCGTTCCGGTCCTGGCCGGCCTGCTGGCCGGCGCCTTCACACGGTCCCGGCTGGTGCTGGCCCGGCGCGCCGGGTAGGCCGTCACAGGGTGGATCATCCGCGAACGGGGGCACCACACTCTCGTGGAGTACGTGTGCGAGACAATGGCGGTATGGATATGCCGAGGAGTGAACGGTCGGAACAGTCGCGGGAGCACCCCCAGGTTCTTGTCGTGGGACAGGACGGGATGGCACTCGGCGGCGGGGCCGGCGGTGACGACGAGTCGCGCGAGGTTCCAGTGACAGAGATGGTGGAGCAGCCGGCGAAGGTCATGCGCATCGGCAGCATGATCAAGCAGCTTCTGGAGGAGGTCCGCGCTGCGCCTCTCGACGAGGCGAGCCGGGTACGCCTCAAGGACATTCACGCGTCCTCGGTGAAGGAACTGGAGGATGGACTGGCCCCCGAACTGGTCGAGGAGCTGGAACGCCTCTCGCTCCCCTTCACCGACGAGGCCATCCCGTCGGAGGCGGAACTGCGCATTGCGCAGGCTCAGTTGGTGGGCTGGCTGGAAGGCCTCTTCCATGGCATCCAGACAGCCCTCTTCGCCCAGCAGATGGCCGCGAGGGCTCAGTTGGAGAGCATGCGCCGTGCCCTTCCTCCGGGTTCCGGGGGTCAGGACGACGAGGACGAAACCGGAGGCCACGGGGCGATCCGCTCCGGCCCCTATCTGTAAGCGCGCCATCTGTAAGCGTCGCCCCGGAGCATCCGGCGTATCCGGAGCACTCGATGCGGGGGCCGGGCCCGGGCCCGGCCCCCGCATCGGATGCTGCTGGTTGATTCGGGCCTGTGTGTGACGCGTCGGCCTTCAAGACCTGTTGGTGGTCTTGGAGGCCGACGTCGTGTCAGCGGGTGGATGCCGATGCGACCGGCAGCCGGGGGAGAGCGCCGGACGTCCCTTCGGGAAATGCGCCCATACCCCGCACGAACTCACCGGGCCGGGCCTCGGACGTTGGATCAGCGCTCGGCGGAGGTCCCGCCCCGGGCCGATGAGGTGCTGTCCACCGAGAACTGCTTCCGGGCCGGAGAGGGTTTCCGTCGAGACGACGCCCTGGGCCGAGGCGACGCTCTCCACCGAGGTGCCCGCTTCTCGCCTGGACTGGCCTCCGGCCCGGGTCGGTGCCCCGGCTGCCGGGGGAGGCCGGCCGCGGGGGGGGGGGGGCGGCCGGAGGCAGTCTTCCCTCCGGCGGAATCAGCCCGCCGAAGCCCCCCGCAGCAAGATCTTGCCCACATGCGTGCCGCTGTCCAGCGCCCGATGCGCATCCGCTGCCTCCGAGAGCGGGAACTGCTGATCCACCACAGCGCGTACCCGCCCTGCGGCGATCAGCGGCCAGACATGCTCGCGTACCGCAGCGACGATCGCCGCCTTCTCACCGAGCGGCCGGGCCCGCAAGGACGTGGCCGTCACCGCGGCCCGCTTACCGAGCAGCGTCGCGAGATTCAGCTCGCCCTTCACCCCGCCCTGCATGCCGATCACCGCGAGGCGCCCATTGACCGCCAGCGACTTCACATTCCGGTCCAGGTACTTGGCGCCGACGATGTCGAGGATGACATCCGCCCCGGTTCCATCCGTCGCCTTGTGGATTTCCTCGGCGAAGTCCTGCTCGCGGTAGTCGATCAGAATGTCGGCGCCCAGCTCGGCACAGCGGGCCAACTTCCCCGCACTGCCCGCAGTGACGGCGACCCGTGCCCCCACCGCCTTACCCAGCTGAATCGCCATCGTGCCGATCCCGCTCGCTCCACCGTGCACCAACAGCGTCTCGCCAGGCCGCAGATGGGCCACCATGAAGACGTTCGACCAGACCGTGCACGCCACTTCGGGCAGCCCGGCCGCCGTGACGAGGTCGACCCCGTCCGGCACCGGCAGCAGTTGCCCGGCCGGTACGGCGACCTTCTCCGCGTATCCGCCGCCCGTCAGCAGCGCGCACACTTCGTCGCCGACAGCCCATCCCGAGACTCCGGGGCCCAGCTCTGTGATGCGTCCTGAGCATTCAAGCCCGGGATAGCGCGACGCACCGGGCGGTGGATCGTAAAAGCCCTGCCGTTGCAGTACATCGGCACGGTTGACGGCGGCCGCCACGACCTCGACAAGGACTTCGCCCTCGCCGGGTACGGGATCAGGCACCTCGGCCCAGACAAGCGCCTCGGGACCGCCAGGTTCGGTGATCGTGATCGCATGCATGAGCGCGAGGCTACTCCGCACCCGCCGACGCTGCAGAAACCCGCACGATCGCGATCACCCGGTCGGTGAGCTGCAAAGGGCTGGCCTCCGGATCGTCGTACCCGAGCAGTCGGTGTCCGCGCTTCACCGTGACCACCAGATCGTGCACGTCGCGCACGCTTCGCCCCACCTCGTTCTTTATGACCGGGCGCTCGACCAGATCCAGTCCGCTTCCCTGCTGGATCAGATCCTCCATCACCGTTCCGGCGCTGGGGCTGAGCACGGACAGCCCGAGCAGTCGTCCCGCTGCGCTGGCGCTGGTGATCACCGCATCCGCACCGGACTGCCGCAGCAGTTGCGCGTTCTCTTCCTCGCGCACCGCGGCAACGATCTTCGCCCCGCGGTTGAGCTGTCGCGCGGTGAGCGTCACCAGTACTGCGGTGTCGTCACGCTGGGTCGCGATCACGATCTGCTTGGCACGCTGCAGTTCGGCGCGGTTCAGCACATCGCTGCGGGTCGCGTCTCCGATGACCCCGGCGAATCCATCGGCGTTGGCGGCTTCGATGACTTTGCTGTCGGGGTCGACGACAACGATCTGTTCCCGCTTCAGGCCAGTGGCGCACAGCGTCTGCATGGCGGAGCGGCCCTTCGTACCGAATCCGATGACAACAGTGTGGTCACGCAAGCGGAGCCTCCAGCGATTCAGCCGCCACTCCTCCCGGGTGCGCTCCGTGAGCACTTCGAGAGTGGTACCGACCAGGATGATCAGGAACAGCACGCGCAGTGGCGTGACCACCAGGATGTTCGTGAGCCTGGCACCGGCTCCGTACGGAACGATGTCTCCGTACCCGGTCGTGGAAAGGGTGACGGTGGCGTAATAGAAGGAATCGAGCAGGTCGACTGTGCCATCGGCGTTGTCGTGATAACCGTCGCGATCGAACCAGACGATCAAGGCGGTCACCGCCAGCACCAGCAGAGCGATCAGGACCCGCTTGGCGACCTGGCGGAGCGGCCTCTCGACCACCCTGCGCGGCAGCTTGACCCGCCGGGTCACGAGCGTCTCGCCGACCTGTCGGTCAAGGGCGTCATGTCCTGGAAGTTTCACGTGAAACACTCCCCCGCCGCCGGCAGATCGAGGACCTCAAGACGTTGCCCGGCCCGCGCACCGCCGGGCGGCACCACGGCGAGTCCGTCGGCGGCTGCCATCCCCCGGAGCATCGCGGGCCCATTGAAGTGCAGCGGGTCGATTTCCTCAGCTCGATGCACCACCGGGACGAGCCGGGTATCGGAAGGGTGGCCTTGAACATGCGCGCGTACCGGCGCGGAATAGCCCTCGGTGTCCGTTCGTCCGGAACGCGTGCGCAGCAGCGGTTCAGCGAGCGTGAGCAGGCCCGATACGGCGGCGAGCGGGTTCCCGGGCAGTCCCACCAAATGTCGGCCCTCCGCGAGGCGGGCCAGCAGCATCGGATGTCCTGGCCGGACCGCGACCCCGTCGACCAAAAGCTCAGCACCGGCCTTGCGCAGCGTCGGATGGACATGATCCACCGGGCCCGCTGCCGTTCCGCCGGTGGTGACGATCAGATCGGCCTCAGAGGTCGTGATGGCGTGATGCAGAGCGTCCGCGTCGTCGCCGAGCCGACGCGTGCTCAGCACATCCGCGCCCAGCGATCGGATCCATGGCCCGATCATCGGTCCCAGGGCGTCCCGGATCAGCCCGTCCCGGGGAAGCCCCTCCACCAGCAACTCATCGCCGAGTATCAGGACTTCGACGCGCGGTCTGGAGATGGTGAGCAGTTCGTCGTATCCGGCAGCGGCTGCGAGCCCCAACACCGCCGGGGTCACCAGAGCTCCGACGGGCAGCAGTTGATCGCCTGATCGGCACTCCTGTCCCCGCGGTCGGATGTCCTGCCCCTGCACAACCGGGTGCCGGGCGTACAACAGCCCAGTGCCCTCTTCCGCGCGCGAGTGTTCGGAACGGACGACAGCGGTGGCATCGGAGGGGATCCGAGCACCGGTCGCGATCCGTACGGCCTCACCGTCGGCCAGCGGCTCAGGGGCGGAATGACCGGCGAGGATGCCAGAACCGCTTGTGAGCTGCCAGGGTCCGGGACCGGCGACCGCCCAGCCATCCATGGCCGAGGTGTCGAACGACGGAAGATCGGTGAGGGCGGCAAGCGGCTCGGCAAGGGTCCGGCCGAGCGCACGGTCGAGCGGTGTACGCCGGGTGACGACCGGGGCGGTGTGGCCGGTCAGAGCGGCCCGCGCCCGGGCATCTGCCCAGGAAACCGTGCGGTGGCCTTCCGGTGGAGAGGGCTGCGGCGCAGCGGGTGTCTCCCTGCCGACCAGCGCCAGGGCTTCGTCGACGTCGCGGTCCTCCTGCTCGGTCATCCGGCGTCGGTTCCCTCGGCCTCTTCGGCCTCGCTCGCCCAACGGTTCGCGAGAGCGGCAGCCTTGTGCGCCGCCTCGGCGGCTGCTTCCGGTCCGTCCTTCTCCGCCTTCGCCGCCGCGTACCCCACCAGAAAGGTGGTCAGCGGCGCGGCCGGTCTGGCGACACCGTGTGCGGCATCGCGGGCGAGGTCGAGAAGGACGCCGGTGTCGACGTCGAGCTCGATTCCGAGTTCGGCCTTGACTGTGGTGATCCATTCATCCAGCACGTGTCCATGCTCCCTGATACGGGACCGGGCCGACGCAATGTCCTGCCAGGTGTCGCAGTCGAACGAGGCGAGGGGCTCAGCGGCGATCCGGGCGAGGTCGAGTGCAGCGACGAGCAGACGCACCGGAAGCCCGGCCGTCGAACCGTGCTCGGTGGAAAGCAGTGCCAGCTCCCGGCGCAGCGGTTCTGTGCGGTAGGCGGCAACCAGTGGCTGGTCCCTGCCCCCGGAGTCGGTGAGCAGCACCCCTTCGTGCGGCCCGGCCGCGAGGGCACTCAGCAGTGCCGGCACCGTCGACTCCCCGAGAAACGGCAGGTCCGCCGAGAGCACCAGCACCGTCTCGGCGGACACCATGCGCAGCCCGGCGTCGAGCGCTGCCAGCGGTCCTCCGCCGGGCGGCTCCTCACGCGCCCAGAGAACGGGTCGCACCGTCCCTCGCCGCCCACCGACCACCACGGTGGCCCCGGCCCCTCGGCAGGCCCCGAGCACCCGGTCGAGCAGCGCAAGCCCGCCCACGGTCAGGCCGGGTTTGTCCGCCCCGCCGAGCCTCTTGGCAGAACCTCCGGCGAGCACGACGGCGTCATACAAGGTCATCCCGCGAGTATGGGCTGTGGGCGGCCCCTACGGAACGGGCCAGTGACATACAGCAGCTCACGGGATGGCGGGTCCCTCTCCCGGGCCGTTGGTCCTCGCCACCGGCCCCGGGCTGGAACGAGCCCTGCACACGTCACACCGAAGGGCACAGATCACGTCTGGGTCGTGTGGGGGAAGTAGCGGCGTCCGCCCGGAGGGCGGGCCCCGCGGCGTCCGGAGCGTGCCATCGCAGGGCGGAGGAACGGGCCGCGGGACGTACCCGGGCGGCTCCGACAACGCAGCGAGTTCGCGTGCCGGAAGCCGCGGGGCAGCCGGGACTTTCACACACGCCCAGGGGCGACTACACGCCCCGCATGAGTACCGCCGGCTGCTCGACGCAGTCGGCCACATACCGCAGAAAGCCTCCGGCCGTTCCCCCGTCACACACTCGGTGATCGAAGGTCAGGGACAGTTGCACGACCTGTCGGACCGCCAGTTCGCCGCTTCGCACCCATGGCTTCTCCATGATCCGTCCCACCCCCAGCATCGCCGCCTCGGGATGGTTGATGATCGGCGTGGATCCGTCGACACCAAACACTCCGTAGTTGTTCAGAGTGAATGTGCCTCCTGTCAGCTCCGCCGGAGTCAGCGCCCCTGTCCTGGCCGCTTCGGTCAGCCGACCGAACTCCTCGCTGAGGGACTCCGTCGACCGCCCGTGCGCATCCCGCACCACCGGCACCACCAGCCCGCGCTCCGTCTGAGCGGCGAAGCCCAGATGGACCGAGGGCAGACGCACGATCTCCCGGGCTGCCAGGTCCACCGTGGAGTTCAGCTCCGGGAAGCGGGCCAGGGCCGCCGTGCAGATACGGGCCAGCAGTGCCAGCACCGAGATTTTCGGACCGCCCACCGCATTCATGGCCGCCCGCGTGGCCATGAGCTCGGTCGCATCCGCGTCGACCCAGCATGTCGCGTCCGGTATCTCACGCCGGCTGCGCGAAAGCTTCTCCGCTACAGCGCCACGGACTCCGCGCAGCGGAACCCGAACCGCCTGCCCGTCACCCACCTGCTGCGCACCCGTCGGCACCGCTTCCCCTGCCGAGGCAGCTTCCGGGGCGCGTATCGCGTGCTCCACATCGGACCGCAGGATCAGCCCGTCCGGACCACTGCCGGTCAGCGCCCTCAGATCGACGGCGTGTTCACGCGCCAGCCGTCGCACCAGCGGCGAGATCACAGGAATGGGTCCGAGCCCGGCGGAAAGTGAATCCGCAGCCGGCACCTGGGCAGATCGGGGGGCACGAGCAGGCGCAGGGGCCAGGGCCGGGGCCTGAACAGCGGCCGGAGCCGCAGCGGCAACGACTGCGGCGGGCTCAGCTGCCACCCGTACCCGCCGCCTCCGGGGGGCCACCGCCCCGCCTGTCCCGTACCCGACCAGAACGTTTCCGGATGCGTCGCCGCCGGCGTCACCGAGCGGCTCCGTGGACCCCACGGCCACCGTCAGAAGCGGCGCCCCGACCGGGAGCTCCTTGCCCTCCTCACCGAATCGGGCCGTCACCACGCCGCCGTAGGGGCATGGCACCTCCACCATCGCCTTCGCAGTCTCGACCTCGACGACCGGCTGATCGACCGCGACGACGTCGCCGACCGCCACCAGCCATCGCACGATCTCCGCCTCGGTGAGCCCTTCCCCGAGGTCGGGCAGCTTGAATTCCAGGACCTGGGGCATCAGCTCGTTGCCTCCCACTGCAGCCGTGCGACCGCGTCCAGCACCCGGTCGACCCCCGGCAGATGGTGACGCTCCAGCATCGGCGGCGGATACGGGATGTCGAATCCGGCGACCCGCAGCACCGGCGCCTCGAGGTGGTGGAAACAGCGCTCAGTCACCCGGGCGGCTATCTCCCCGCCCGGCCCGCCGAACCCGGACGACTCATGGACGACGACAGCCCGTCCGGTGCGCCGTACCGAGGCGCAGACCGTCTCGTCGTCGAACGGGACCAGCGAGCGGATATCCACGACCTCCAGGTCCCAGCCCTCGTCACGCGCGGCATCGGCTGCCTCCAGACAGACCGGAACAGACGGTCCGTACGTCAGCAGCGTGGCGCTGCTTCCCGCGCGCCGCACCACCGCCCGGCCTATCGGCTCCACCTCGGCCGGCGCGTCCGGTGACCACTCGGCCTTCGACCAGTACAGCCGCTTGGGCTCGAGGAAGATCACCGGGTCGTCGGAGGCGATCGCCTCCCTGAGCAGTCCGTATGCGTCGGCAACCGTCGAAGGCGTGACGACATGGAGCCCCGGAGTCGCCATGTAGTACGCCTCGGACGAGTCGCTGTGGTGCTCCACTCCGCCGATGCCGCCCCCGTAGGGAACCCGCACCACGATCGGCATCGGCAGCGCACCCCGGGTGCGGTTGCGCATCCGGGACACATGGCTGATGAGCTGCTCGAAAGCCGGATAGGCGAAGGCGTCGAACTGCATCTCGACGACCGGCCGCAGCCCGTACATCGCCATCCCGACGGCCGCCCCGAGGATCCCGGCCTCCGCGAGGGGCGTGTCCGTACACCGGTCGTCGCCGAACTCCTTCGCCAGCCCGTCGGTGACCCGGAAGACCCCGCCCAGCGTCCCGACGTCCTCTCCCATCACGTGCACGGTGGGATCGGCCGCCATCGCATCGCGCATCGCCCGTTGCAGCGCCTGTGCCATCGTGGCCGGTTTCGCTGCCACTGTGGTCATCGACCGTCCTCCGCGTCGAGCTCGGCGCGGAGCTGCTCGGCCTCGGAACGCAGCTGCGGCGTCGGCGTCGCATAGACCTGCGCGAAGAGATCCATGGGAGCGAGGAGCGGCTCTGCGTTCATCTGTTCACGCAGAGCCGCGGCCATGGTGTCGGCCGCCTTGCTCGCGGACTGTATGCGCTCTTCACCGAGCAGCCCCCGACCCGTCAGCTCACGCTCGAGCAGGAGGATCGGATCATGCCTGCGCCAGGACTCGACCTCGGCATCGCCGCGGTAGCGGGATGCGTCATCCGCGTTGGTATGGGCCTCCATGCGGTAGGTCACCGCCTCGACCAGAGTCGGACCGCCCCCGGAGCGCGCCCTTGAGACCGCGTCGGCCAGCACCACATGCATCGCCGCGACGTCGTTCCCGTCGACCAGCCGACCTGGCATGCCGTATCCCACGGCCTTGTGGGCCAGTGAGGGGGCCGCTGTCTGCTTGGCGAGCGGCACAGAGATAGCGAAGCCGTTGTTCTGCACGAGGAAGACCACCGGAGCCTTCCAGACCGCGGCGAAATTAAGCGCTTCGTGGAAGTCGCCCTCGCTGGTCCCGCCGTCTCCGACCATGGCGAGAGACACCACGTCGTCCCCGGCCAGCCGTGCGGCGTGGGCCAGCCCCACGGCATGCGGAAGCTGCGTGGCGAGCGGAGTGGACAGCGGCGCGATCCGGTGCTCGCGCGGGTCGTAGCCGGTGTGCCAGTCGCCGCGGAGCAATGTCAGCGCCTCGACGGGATCGAGACCGCGCGCCACGGCCGCCAGGGTGTCGCGGTAGCTGGGGAAGAGCCAGTCCTGCTCTTGGAGGGCGAGCGCAGCGGCGATCTCGCACGCCTCCTGCCCGGTGGAGGAGGGGTAGACGGCCAG
Organism: Streptomyces sp. NBC_00344; assembly: GCF_036088315.1. Lineage (NCBI taxonomy): Bacteria > Bacillati > Actinomycetota > Actinomycetes > Kitasatosporales > Streptomycetaceae > Streptomyces > Streptomyces sp. NBC_00344. Next base: position 3,414,570 of record NZ_CP107996.1, read on the forward strand.
TCTGCCCTGCTTGGTGAGCGCGGTGGCCTGGGCGTTGTATCGCCGGCCGTGCACCAGGGCGTCATAGAGCCGCAGCAGCAGCTCGCTGTCGAGCCCGTCCACGGCGTCCGTACCGAGTACCCGGTACGGCTCGGGGTCCGGGAGCAGCGGCGCTGGGTCGGTACGAAGTTTCCATGCCGGGTGGGCAGTAGCACCGGGCAGCTCTTGGACCGTCATGCCAAACACCTCCTCGTGGGAGTGGGAGGGCGCACCGATGTGTGATGCGCCTCACCTACCGATTGTTCGGTCGAAAGCGCATTTTGGCTACTGACACCTTCAGCCTGTGGACAAACGGTTCTCCACAGCTTGGGATAGAGGCAGGTCGTCCATGATGGAGAGGCGGGGGCCGATGGCAGCTGAACAAATGGCCGACGAGGGCGAGCCTCGCCCCGCGCGGCCGCTGGACGCCATCGACCGGGACATCCTGCGCATCCTGCAACAGGACGGACGCGCTTCGATACGCTCCGTGGCCGACCGCGTCCATGTGTCCCGTGCCAATGCGTACGCCCGGATCAACCGGCTCATCGACGACGGCGTGATCCGCGGCTTCAGCGCTCGGGTGAACCATGAAAGGGCAGGCCAGGGCTCCTCCGCCTACGTCACCCTCAAAATCGTCCAGAACTCCTGGCGCACCGTGCGCAAGCAGCTCACCGAACTGCCGGGCACCGCCCACATCGCGCTGGTCAGCGGTGATTTCGATGTGCTCCTGCTGGTCCACAGCGCGGACAACAGGGCTCTGCGCGAGCTGGTGCTCACCAGGATCCAGGCCATTCCCGAAGTGCTCTCGACGCGCACCCTGCTGGTCTTCGAGGAGACCGACCTGGATCCGGCGAAACCCTCCGGCGCCACCATGGGACCGCCCCCCGGGGCGCCGCAGGGACAGCCCCCCGGGCCCGCGAACCGTACGTCTTGAGCCAGGGCCTTCACTCTGGCGGGATTCCTCTCGACGCCGAGAGGCGCGACCCCGCTGCGAAGAGCCGCTGATCATGTCGAGACCGAGCCGGGACGGGCGTGCCGGCTCCGTTGCACCCCTGCGGGGGCTGACGGCGCGCCGTCGGCCTCCCCCTCCGGCGGTGACGGCCTTCTGCCGCCACGGGTGGACATGCCCCGCATTCGGTGGGCGAAAGCGATCCCGGTGGTGCAGCGGCCGGTCACAGGGCCGTGGGCGCCGAACCCGAGCGCGCCCTTGAAGGCGATGGCGCGGAATCCGGCCCGGGCGGGCGTAGGACAGCCGAACATCTCCGCAGCGCGACCGTGCGGGCCTCGGGCTCAGCGCCCCATTCCGGCCCACCGCACTCGGTCGGCGACGCCGCCCCGGCCGGGCGGAGGAAGAAGCCGGACATCTGTCACGCGGGACAGATGCCATGAATAACGCGGTCCGTGCCCCCGCGCCCTCACCGGGCCGGAGTGGAGCGCAGCCCCTCGAAGGCCAGCTGAACGACCGTCTCGGCCAACTGGTCCGTATCAGGGGCGGATCCCGGCTGCGGGCGCCACCATTCGACGAGTGAGTTGATCATCCCGAAGAGCAGCCGGGTGGCCAGCCGGATGTCCACGTCGGAGCGGAGATCGCCCTCGGAGACCGCGGCCTTCAGCAGACCCGCCACCCGCTGGTCGAAATCCCGGCGCCGCTCCATCGCCCACCGCTCGGTCGACGTATTGCCGCGTACCCGCAGCAGCAGAGTGACGTACGGGAGCTCCGCCATCAGCACCTCGACGGTGCGGCGCGTGACGTATTCCACCTGCTCGATCGCGCTTCCCCGGGCCGCCGCCGGCTCGTCCAGCACTCCGAAGAGGCCGTCTATCGCGCGGCTGACCGCGCGCCTCAACAGCTCCTCCTTGCCGGTGACATGGTGATAGATCGAGGACTTGGAAATTCCGGCGGCCTTGGAGAGGTGCTCCATGGACGTGCCGTCGTAACCACGCTCGTTGAAGATGCGGACGGCTACGGTCAGCAGTGAGTCAGGCGTGTAGGTGTCTCTCCTGGGCGTGGTCATGATGCTGTCTCGCCCTTCTCCTGAGGGACGTACGACTGCCGGTAAAGGGCCAGCGACGGTGCATAGCGGCCGCCCGGGACACGGGCGTGCAGCTCATCCAGCAGTTCGTGTGCCCAGGCACGGCCGAGTCTGTGACCCCACTCGACCGGCCCCAGCGGGTAGTTGACACCCAGTCGCATCGCCGTGTCGATGTCCTCGGCGGATGCGACACCCTTGGCCACGGCATCGGCGGCCAGATCCACCAGCATCGCCACCGTGCGAGCGACGATCATGCCCGGCACATCACCGATGACGCTGACCTTCTTGCCGACCGCCTGGAAGAGACCGATCGACTGCCGGAGGGTCTCCCATCCCGTGACCTCGGACGCGGAGAGCGCGACCCTGGTCGCCGCCCGGTAGTCGAGCGCCAGATCGAAATAGACCACATCGCGGAATTCGGCAGAGGTCTGACCGTCGGCGAGCACCAGCTGGCCACCGCTGGGCAGCACGATCCTGCAGCCGCTGTCCTCGTCGTCCTCGCGCACCGTGATCCCGGCCTCCCGGAACATCGCGACCAGCTCCCCGGCGGGGCCGAGGTCGCCTTCCACGGTGATCGTGGAGGGCGGTTCGGTGGCCGGTGCGGTGTGCGGCTCGGGCCGTGCGGCGTCTTCGCTGTACGGGTACCAGCCGCGGCCGCTCTTGCGGCCGTGCAGTCCGGACTCGACAAGGCGCCGCTGCGCGAGGGACGGGCGGAACTTGGGGTCCTGGTAGAAGGACTCCCAGACCGAGCGGGTGACCGCCTCGTTGACGTCCTGGCCGATCAGGTCGGTGAGCTCGAAGGGCCCCATCCGGAAGCCCCCCGACTCCCGCAGCACCGCGTCGATGGTGGCGGGATCGGCGCCCCGCTCCTCGTACACCGCGAAGGCCTCGGCGTAGAAGGGGCGTGCGATGCGGTTGACGATGAAACCGGGAGTGTCGGTACAGCGGACCGGGGTCTTGCCCCAGGCCTTCGCCGTCGCCCAGGCGCGTACGGCGCTCGACTCCTCGGTCGCGAAGGCGCTCACCACCTCGACCAGAGGCAGCAGCGGAGCCGGATTGAAGAAGTGCAGACCCACGAAACGGCCCGGGTGCTTCAGCGCGCCCGCGATGGCTGTGACGGAGAGGGAGGAGGTATTGGTCGCCAGCAGACAGTCGTCGGCCACCAGGTGTTCAAGTGCGGCGAAGAGCTCCTGCTTCACGGGGAGTTCTTCGAGGATCGCCTCGATGACGAGGGCCGCGCCGGCGAGCTCCGCCAGATCTGCCGCCGGGTGCAGCCGGTCCCGCGCGGCGTCCCGCTCCGCCGCGGTCATCCGCCCCTTGACGACCAGCCGGTCCAGTCGGCCGGTGATGGTCGCTGCGGCTGCCTCGGCGCGGCCCGGTGCGGTGTCGTGCAGGAGCACAGGATGCCCGGCGACCAGCGCGACCTGGGCGATGCCCTGGCCCATCGTGCCGGTGCCGACCACGGCGACGGTGCGATGCGACGCAATGGCGGTCGTGTGTGCGGTGGCGGTCATGGGTGCGATCTTCCCGTACGGAGTTATCCACAGTCCCGGCGGACCCCCTTGTCCCGACCGATCGTTCGGTTACTCTAACTCTGTCCACCTGTTCTGCGCAGCTCGATGACTCGAAGAGGGGTTGTTCCGCGATGCAGCTGACCGAGCTGTCCGAAACCCACCGGCCCACACTCGACCAGGCCCTCGAGGCGATCCGTACGCGTGCGTACTGGTCGCCGCATCCCGAGCACCCCAAGGCGTACGAAGGGGACGGCAAAGCCGCCTTCGACGCCCTGCTCGGCAGCCGCCTGGATCTGGGCCAGCCGGGTACGGACGACTGGACCGGCGGAGAAGTCTCGCCGTACGGAATCGAGTTGGGCGTCACCTACCCGCATCCGGACCTTGACGTCCTGCTGCCCGCCATGAGCGCGGCGACGGGCGCATGGCGGGAAGCAGGCCCGGAAACCAGGGCGCTCGTCTGCCTGGAGATCCTGGCGCGCATCAGCGCCCGCACGCCCGAATTCGCCCACGCGGTCATGCACACCAGTGGTCAGGCGTTCATGATGGCGTTCCAGGCGGGCGGCCCGCACGCACAGGACCGCGGCCTCGAAGCAGTCGCCTATGCATACGCCGAACAGGCCCGCACGCCCGCGGCAGCCGAATGGTCCAAACCGCAGGGCAGGCGTGAGCCACAGGAGCTGCGGAAGAACTTCACGGCGGTAGGACGCGGCATCTCCCTGCTGATCGGCTGCAACACCTTCCCGACGTGGAACGGCTACCCCGGCCTGTTCGCCTCACTGGCCACCGGAAATCCGGTCCTGGTGAAGCCGCACCCACGTGCGGTCCTGCCGCTCGCGCTCACCGTCCAGGTGGCCCGCGAAGTGCTCTCCGAGACCGGCTTCGACCCGAACCTGGTCGCACTCGCCGCCGAGCGGCCCGGCGAGGGAATCGCCAAGACCCTTGCCGTACGCCCGGAGATCAGGATCATCGACTACACCGGGTCGACCGCTTTCGGGGATTGGCTGGAGGCCAACGCCCGCCAGGCCCAGGTCTACACCGAGAAGGCCGGGGTCAACACCGTCGTCATCGACTCGACGGACGACTACCAGGGCATGCTCTCCAATCTGGCCTTCTCGCTCTCCCTCTACAGCGGCCAGATGTGCACCACCCCGCAGAACCTGCTGATCCCGGCGGCCGGCATCACCACGGACTCGGGGCCCAGGACCTACGACGAAGTCGTCACCGACCTCGCAGCGGCAGTCGGCGGCCTGCTCGGCGACGACGCCCGCGCGAACGCCCTGCTGGGCGCGCTCGTCAATCCGGATGTGAAGGCGCGTCTGGACGCCGCGACCGGACTGGGCGAAGTGGCACTGCCCTCGCGAGAGATCAGTCATCCCGACTTCCCGGGAGCAGTGGTCCGCTCGCCCGCGATCGTCAAGCTGGACGGCGCCCGCAAGCACTGGGACACCGAGGACGCCGACGCGGCCTATCTCTCCGAGTGCTTCGGTCCGGTCTCCTTTGCCGTATCGGTGGACTCGACACGATCCGCCCTCGATCTGCTCCGCCACACGGTCCGCAACAAGGGAGCAATGACGGTCGGCGCGTACACCACGTCACCCGAGGTGGAGCGAGCGGTCGAGGAGGTCTGCCTGGAGGAGTGCGCTCAGCTCTCGCTGAACCTGACGGGCGGGGTGTACGTCAACCAGACAGCGGCCTTCTCGGACTTCCACGGCTCCGGCGGCAACCCCGCGGCGAACGCCGCGCTCTGTGACGGGGCGTTCGTGGCCAACAGGTTCCGGGTCGTCGAGGTACGCAGGCAGGCCTGACGCAGACCCTCGGCTGAGCGTCCTGTCACTGTCCGGCGGGCAGGACGCTCAGCCGATTTCCGCGTACCGCTGGATCCAGGCGTGCATCGCGATCGCCGCGGCGGCACCCGCATTGATCGAGCGTGTCGAGCCGAACTGCGCGATCGAGCACACCATCGATGCGTGCTTCCTGGCCTCCTCCGTCAGTCCCGGCCCCTCCTGCCCGAACAGCAGCACGCAGCGCCGCGGCAGGTCGGTCCGCTCCAGCGGTACCGCACCCGGAAGATTGTCGATCCCGATGATCGGCAGGCCCTCGGACTCCGCCCAACCGGTCAGCGACTCCGTGTCCGGATGGTGCCGCACGTGCTGGTAGCGGTCGGTGACCATCGCCCCGCGCCGGTTCCAGCGCCGCCGCCCCACAATGTGGATCTCCTTGGCGAGAAACGCGTTGGCGGTACGCACCACCGAGCCGATATTGAAATCGTGGCCCCAGTTCTCGACCGCCACATGGAAGTCGTGCCGCCGGACGTCCAGGTCCGCGACGATCGCCTCATGCGTCCAGTACCGGTATCCGTCGACCACATTGCGCCTGTCCCCGCCGGCCAGCAGCTCCCTGTCGTACCGGTCGTCCTCGGGCCACGGCAGCGGATGCGGGCCGACACCGATCTCGGGCGCGAAGCCGTCGTCGTACTGCACCGGCTGCTCAGCCGCTTCGGGCGTCACCGGTTCTTCGGGGGAGATCTCGCTGCTCACCCCACGAGCGTACGGGGCTGTTCGTCCTCGGTCGCACGCCTCTGCCCGACCACTCCCGCCCCCGGCCTCATCCCGGCGCGAGAGGCCAGCCTGGCCGCCAGTGCACCCAGCCACCTCAGGAACCCGGTCGGCAGGAACACGGCGTCCGCCGCGATCATCGCCAGCGAGAAGAACGGCAGCCCCAGCAGAACCGCGATGGCGGCGTGCTCCAGCATCATCGCGGCCAGCAGGACGTTCTTGACCCGCCGGTTGAAAAGCGTGAACGGGAAAGCGACCTGAACGATGACGGTGCCGTATGTCAGCACCATCACCATCACACCGCTGCTCGCGAGCAGGGAGGAGAGCGCGGGCCAGGGAGTGAAGTAGTCCAGGTTGAGCGGATAGTAGAGGGCGGTGCCGTCCTGCCAGCGGGAGCCCTGGATCTTGTACCAGCCGGCGGTCGAATAGATCAGGCAGACCTCGACCATGATGACGACCAGGGTGGCGTTGTGCGCCAGATTCGCCACGACATCGAGAAAAACGCGGGGCTGGCCCGGGGCGTAGCGGCAGACCATCCACCACGCTCCCTGCAGCAGCCACATCGCCCAGAAAAACAGCTCCCAGCCACCGCTCATCTTCCCGAGCAGTGTGACAACGACGAGGGCGAGGCCGAGCACGGCCCACAGCGACGGGCCGACGCGGTCTCTGACGACGGCTGGTGAAGTGCTCCCGACGCCTGCGGCTTCGGCCGCTTCGGCAGCTCGCGCCGCGCGCCGCGCGTCCAGGGACCACACCTGTGAGCAGCGCGTCATCACCAGATACGTCGACATCAGATGGACGACGTTGTCCCCGCCGTCCCCGAGGAAGATGGACCGGTTCTGCAGCGAGAGCACGCCGATCATGAACAGCACCGAGGCCACCCTGGTGTGCCAGCCGAGCAGCAGCAGCAGACTGGACAGCACGGCTATCGCATACACCAGCTCGAACCACGCGGTGGAGTCCGTCCACATCAGCAGGGTGAAGGCGTGGTTGCCGTCAATGAGCTGCTGCGCCATGTCCCAGCTCCACGGGGAGTGCGGACCGTACAGCTCGCGGCGGTGGGGCAGCTCGCGCAGCAGGAAGAGCAGCCAGGTCACGGAGAATCCGATCCGCACAACAGCGGTCTGATACCGCCCGAGTGCGGCTGCTGTGATGCGCTGGACGGCCCTCGCGGCCGTCTCGCTGACGACTGAGTTCACCGGCCGGCCTCCGTCCGGTCCTCAGGGGTGACGGTCCACCAGCCGAAGACGCGATAAGAGGTCCTTGTGTCGATCTTCTCGGTGCTCCACGGCGGAGCCTTCACCGCGGATGTCGCCGAGCGGACCTGTATCCGCTCGACCGTGGACCCGGCCTTCCGCACATCGTCACTCAACCGCATGACGACAATGCGGCGGATGTAGCGCTCCGAGAGCTCGCCCCGCTGCCCGATCGGCTTGTTGTCGTCCGTGTGTGACCCCGTGAAGAAGTCCCAGCCCCGGCGCAGCTCGTTCTGGTCGACATGACTGGGGAGCAGGCTGCCGTGCAAGGCGGCTCCGTCCTCGGCCGACAGATCGGTCCAGCCGGTGGTGGTGAGCCCGCCGTCCGCGCTCCGGACCTCGGCGCGCGCCTGGACGTCGATGTTCTGCTGCAGCGGATTGGGGGCGAAGAGCTTCCAGTTCTGTTCGAACTCCGGATACACCCAGTCGTCGACCTCTTTCCCGTACTTCTTGCTCACCGTGTTCGACGGTGCGACATGCAGAAAGACCATCGAGAGATGGACAGCTGTCAGCACGAGGACGAACCCGAGCGCGAGGGCCGCGGCAACCCTGTACGGAAGCGACAGCGCAAGAATCCCCTGCGCAGGCGGTAGCTCCGCCGGGTGCTGGATCTCGGACGGGTGCCTGACCTCGGAGGGGTGCCGGACCTCAGCCGCACGCCCTGTCTCGGTCGCGTGCCCTGTCCCAGCCGCGTGCCGGACCTCGTTCGGGTGCTGCGAGGAGGGCGGTGGCGGGAGGGGGAGCGAGGGCCGGTCGTGCTGCTCGTGCGGCTCGGGCGGCCCGCCCGCCCCCGGCCTGCCGCTGTCGTACGAATCCATCCCGCCCCGATCCCTTTGGTGCCCGCCGGTCCCCAGGTCAGTTATCCACAGGCTTGACACCCTAAGGGCCCGCGCCTCACCATTGAAGTCCATGAACCGAACGATCGGTCGGTAGGGGGATCGCAATGGCGACAGTGGCATACGGGACAGCCGGGGCAGCACCTGCCTCACATGACCCCGCATCGGCCGAGGCGGCAGCCCAGGCAGCGTTCGATGCTGCGGTGGCCGCGGATGAGCGCATCGAGCCGCGGGACTGGATGCCGGACGCCTACCGGGCCTCACTCGTCCGCCAGATGGCCCAGCATGCGCACTCCGAAATCATCGGAATGCAGCCCGAGGCAAACTGGATCACCCGCGCCCCCTCGCTGCGGCGCAAGGCGATCCTGATGGCGAAGGTGCAGGACGAGGCGGGCCACGGCCTCTACCTCTACAGCGCGGCCGAGACTCTGGGCACGGGACGGGACGAGCTGCTCGACAAGCTCCACTCGGGCCGCCAGAAATACTCGTCGATCTTCAACTACCCCACGTTGACCTGGGCCGATGTCGGAGCAGTGGGCTGGCTCGTGGACGGCGCCGCGATCACGAACCAGGTACCGCTCTGCCGTTGCTCGTACGGGCCGTACGCCCGCGCCATGGTGCGTGTCTGCAAGGAGGAGTCGTTCCACCAGCGTCAGGGTTTCGAGCTGCTGCTGACCCTCAGCCGGGGCACGGAAGCTCAGCACGCCATGGCGCAGGACGCGGTGGACCGCTGGTGGTGGCCGTCGCTGATGATGTTCGGTCCGCCCGACGACGAGTCGGCGCACTCCGCGCAGTCCATGGCCTGGAAGATCAAGCGCCACTCGAACGATGAGCTCCGTCAGCGCTTCGTGGACATATGTGTCCCCCAGGCCGAAACCCTCGGGCTCACTCTTCCCGACCCGGATCTGCGGTGGAACGAGGAGCGCGGTCAGCACGACTTCGGCGCCATCGACTGGACCGAGTTCAAGGAAATCCTCAAGGGCAACGGGCCCTGCAACGACCAGCGGATTACCCAGCGCCGCCAGGCACACGAAGAAGGCGCCTGGGTGCGCGAAGCGGCGACCGCGTACGCCGTCAAGCAAGCCGCGAGACAAGAGGAGGCGCACTCATGACCGCCGGATCCAGCAGCACAGGGGCGGCGGAATGGCCGCTGTGGGAGGTGTTCGTGCGCTCCCGGCGGGGCTTGTCCCACACCCATGCGGGAAGCCTGCACGCCCCGGACGCGGAAATGGCCCTGCACAACGCCCGCGACCTGTACACCCGCAGGAACGAAGGCGTCTCGATCTGGGTGGTCCCCTCCGCTGCCGTGACCGCGTCCTCACCCGACGAGAAGGATTCCTTCTTCGAACCGGCCGGTGACAAGCCCTACCGTCACCCGACGTTCTACGAGATCCCGGAAGGGGTGCAGCACCTGTGAGCGCGGCTCTCGCCCTGGGCGACGACGCACTGGTGCTCTCTCACCGGCTGGGAGAGTGGGCCGGACATGCGCCGGTGCTGGAGGAGGAGGTGGCGCTCGCCAACATCGCGCTCGATCTGCTGGGCCAGGCACGAGTGCTGCTTTCTCAGATGGGCGACGAGGATGAGCTCGCCTACCTGCGCGAGGAGCGTGCCTTCCGCAACCTTCAGCTCGTCGAGCAGGAAAACGGCGACTTCGCGCACACCATCGCCCGGCAGCTGTACTTCTCCACCTTCCAGCGACTGCTGTACGGAGAGCTGGAGGAAGCCGGGGACAGTTCCCTCGCTCCACTGGCGGCGAAGGCAGTCAAAGAGGTCGCCTACCACCAGGACCACGCCGAGCAGTGGACACTGCGGCTCGGTGACGGGACATCCGAGAGCCATGAGCGAATGCAGCGCGGAATCGATTCGCTCTGGCGCTTCACCGGCGAGATGTTCCAGCCACTCGAAGGGCTGGACCTGGACTGGCCGGGGCTGGAGAGCAGCTGGCTCCGGTCCGTGACCTCCGTGCTGGAGCGCGCGACGCTGTCCGTGCCCTCCGGAGCGCGGACCGGTGCATGGTCCGCGGGGGCCGGGAGGCAGGGACTGCACACCGAGCCGTTCGGGCGCATGCTCGCCGAGATGCAACATCTGCATCGCAGCCATCCGGGGGCGACATGGTGACCACCACGCCCCTTGAGGAAGAACTTCGCAGGCTGGCCGGATCAGTACCCGACCCAGAACTTCCGGTGCTGACACTGGAGGAGCTGGGTGTGCTGCGCGGCGTGGAGGTTCTCGGCCCCGGCCGGGTCCTGGTCGAGCTCACCCCCACCTATACGGGCTGTCCCGCGATCGAGGCGATGTCCGCGGACATAGAGCGGTTGCTGAACGAACACGGCATACCGGAAGTCTCCGTGCGCACGGTCCTCGCCCCCGCCTGGTCGACGGATGACATCAGTGCCGAGGGCAGGCGCAAGCTGACGGAGTTCGGCATAGCGCCCCCACGGCCAACGGGTCCTGTCGCGCTGGCACTTTCCATCCGCTGCCCGAACTGCGGATCGACCGACACCGAACTGCTGAGCCGCTTCTCCTCCACGGCCTGCAAGGCGCTGCGCCGCTGCGCCTCCTGCGGTGAACCCTTCGACCATTTCAAGGAGTTGTAGATGTTCCATCCGCTCCGGGTCGGCGCAGTCGAGCGGCTCACGGACGATTCGGTGGCCATCACCTTCACCGTGCCACCCGAACTGCGCGAGATCTTCCGCCACACACCAGGCCAGCACATCGCTCTGCGCCGCACAGTGCGCGGCGAGGAGATCCGGCGTACGTACTCGATCTGCACCCCGGCCGCCGGAGCAGTCGGCGAGCCGCTGATACGGGTGGGAGTGCGCCTGGTGGAGGGTGGTGAGTTCTCCACCTATGCGCTCAAGGAACTCGCCGTCGGGGACACCCTCGAAGTGATGGAGCCGATGGGCCGCTTCGCCTTCGAGCCACGTCCCGGCAGGTTCGCGGCGATCGTCGGCGGCAGTGGCATCACCCCGGTGCTCTCCATCGCCGCGACTCTGCTCGCCCAGGAGCCGAATGCCCGGTTCTGTCTCATCCGCAGTGATCGCACCGCGGCCTCGACGATGTTCCTCGACGAGGTCGCTGATCTCAAGGACCGCTGGCCCGACCGCTTCCAGTTGGTGACCACGCTCTCCCGGGAGGAGCAGCAGTCCGGATTGCCGTCCGGCAGGCTCGACCAGGAGCGCCTGTCGAGTCTGCTTCCTGCATTGCTGCCGGTCCCGGAAGTGGACGGCTGGTTTCTGTGCGGCCCCTTCGGTCTGGTGCAGGGCGCCGAACAGGCACTGCGCAATCTCGGGGTAGACCGGACCCGTATCCACCAGGAGATCTTCCATGTGGATGACGGAACGGCACCTGCCCCGATGCCGTCCGCGAACGTGTCCCCGGCGCACAGCACTCTGACCGCTACGCTCCACGGGCGGTCGGGCAACTGGCCGGTGCGGGAGGCGGATTCACTGCTCGATACGGTGTTGCGAGCCCGTCCCGACGCCCCGTACGCCTGCAAGGGCGGGGTCTGCGGGACCTGCCGGGCCTTCCTGGTGAGGGGAGAGGTGCATATGGACCGCAACTTCGCCCTCGAGCCCGAGGAAACCGAGGGCGGCTATGTGCTGGCCTGCCAGTCCCATCCGCTGACCCCTGAAGTGGAGTTGGACTTCGACCGCTGACGCCGTTCCCATCGCGACCCGCCGCCCCGCCTGACACCCCGGCCTGAACACCTGGCCTGACACAGTCAGGAGCGGCGGCGGATCCGATGCGGAAGGACAGTATCGGCGTACCGGTTCCTCACGCGGCCGAGAACAGCTCACGGGGGAGGACCGGCGAACGGCGCCCTCGCTGCCGGCCCACCACAGCTGAAGACAGCATCAGAGCACGAAGGCCGGGTTGCCGCTTTCCGTGACGATCGGACGCCCAGCGCCTTCCCATGCGAGCATGCCGCCGTCGACGTTCACCGCGTCGATGCCCTGCTGCACCAGATACTGGGTCACCTGGGCGGAGCGACCGCCGACCCGGCAGAGCACATACGCCTGCCGTCCGTCCGCCACGGCTTCCGTCACCTCTCCGAAGCGGGCCACGAAGTCACTCATCGGGATATGCAGCGCACCTTCGGCGTGCCCGGCAGCCCACTCGTTGTCCTCGCGGACGTCCAGCAACAGACCGTCGGCGGGCACCTTCGCAACGTCCACCTGGGGCAGCGAGGCGAAATTCATGGGTCAAGCCTTCTCTCGTACGTACGTGGCGAGGGTCACCGGGAACGCTACTGCACCATCTCGGCCAGCTCGGCCTCGCGCTCCGAGACCTGCGCGAGCAACTGCTCGGCAATCTCTTCGAGCAATCGGTCCGGATCATCGGGTGCCATCCGCAGCATGGCGCCGATCGCACTCTCCTCCAGCTCACGGGCGACCGCGGACAGCAGCTCCTTGCGCCGGGACAGCCACTCGAGCCTGGCGTAGAGCTCCTCGCTCTCGCTGGGCTTGACCTCCGGGACAGGCCCGGCATCCCATTCCACGATCAGCTCCCCGAGCTGAACCTCGTCGCCGAGCGCGTAAGCCGCGTTGACGCGGGTGATGAACTCGTCCCGCCGATCGCGATCCGCGTCATCCTGCGCCAGATCGGGATGCGCCTTGCGGACCAGCTCACGATAGAGCTTGCGCGCCTCTTCACTCGGCCGCACCCGCTTCGGCGGCTGCACCGGCTGTCCGTTCAGCATGGCCTGGGCCTCGGGCGACAGCCCGTCGGAGTCGATCCAGTCGTGGAACAGCTCATCAACGCCGGGCATGGGCATCACCATCGCCCGTGCTTCCTGGGCCTTCCGCAGATCCTCCGGATCACTGCTGAGCGCGGCCTTCGCCTCGGCCAGCTGTGCGTCGAGCTCGTCCAGGCGCGCATACATCGGACCGAGTCTTTGATGATGCAGCCGGGAGAAGTTCTCCACCTCCACCCGGAAGGTCTCCACCGCGATCTCGAACTCGATCAGCGCCTGCTCTGCGGCGCGCACGGCCTTCTCCAGCCGTGCCTCAGGCCGCTGCTCGCCCATGGGCTGCCCGCTCCGCTCGTCGTCGTTCCGGGTCGTCGCTACCCCGGTGGCATCCTCGGTCACCCGACCAGCCTACGGGCGCCCCGGGCTCGACGGTCACACTCCCTGTTCAGCCGCTATCCTGCCCTGCCGCACCGCCGCAACCAGGTCCGCATGATCGGCCTCCGTACGATCCGCGTAGGCCACCGCGAACCCGGCCACCGCCTCGTCCAGCTCCTCATTCTTGCCGCAGTACCCGGCTATCAGCCTCGGGTCGGCACTGTGTGCGTGCGCCCGCGCCAGCAGAGCGCCTGTCATCCGCCCATAGTCATCGATCTGGTCTGCTGCGAGCGCCGCAGGATCCACGCTCCCCTTGCGATTCCGGAACTGGCGCACCTGGTAGGGCTTCTCGTCAACGGTCGTCCAGCCCAGCAGACTGTCACTGACCACCTGCATCCGCTTCTGCCCCAGCACTACGCGCCGCCCGTGGTGCTCGGTCTGCACCGGCTCAAAGCCGGCCGCCGGGAGATACGGCAGCAGGGCCGAGGCCCGCGCCTCCTTCACCTGGAGCACCAGTGGCTCGCCACGGTGGTCGAGCAGCAGCACGACGTACGACCGGGTGCCCACACTGCCGGTCCCGACCACCCGGAACGCCACATCGTGGATCGCATACCGCGCGAGCAACGGAAGCCGGTCGTGCGGAAGAGATGCCAGATACTCCTCCAGGGCCCCGGCCACCCTGGCCGCCTCCTCGTCCGGGACCCGGCGCAGCACCGGCGGTGCGTCGACAAAGGTCCGGCTTCCGTCGCCGCCCTTGGTGGTCGCCTTGGCGGCGAAGCGCGCACTGGTATTGCTGCGAGCCTTCTCCGATACCCGCTCCAGCGTGCCCAGCAGATCCCGTGCATCCGCGTGCGAGACCAGTTCCTCATCGGCTATCGCGTTCCAGGCATCCAGCACGGGCAGCTTCGCCAGCAACCGCATGGTGCGCCGGTAGGCCCCCACCATGTCGAAAGCCCCTGCCCGGCAGGTGTCCTCGTCGGCCCCCGCTTCCCGCCCGGCCAGGACCAGAGAGGCCGCGAGCCGCTTCAGGTCCCACTCCCACGGGCCGATCTCGGTCTCGTCGAAGTCGTTCAGATCGATGACCAGCCGCCCCCGTGCATCGCCGTACAGGCCGAAGTTCGCCGCGTGTGCATCACCGCATATCTGGGCGCTCACCCCCGTGAGGGGCGTGCCCACCAGATCGTGCGCCATCAGCCCGGCTGCGCCGCGCAGGAAGGCGAAGGGAGTGGCCGACATCCGGCCGACCCTTATCGGGGTGAGTGCGGTCACCCTGCCCCGGTTCGACTCCTCGACTGCCTGCACGGCGTCCGGCCTGCCGTCGGGAAGTACCAGCGAGTTGTGCGAGGAGCGGGGAACCCGCTTCCTGAGCTCCTTACCCTCACGCTTCGGCGAGGCCACGGATCCCGACGCGGATGCGGCTGTCGAAGGGGCGAGCGCCCGTCGTGCAAAACCGGCCACCGCTGGAACACGTGCGATCTGGCTCATGGAGTCCCCCGCCCTCGAACAACACCAACTGCCCATGACCGTACAGTTGCCGACCGCGGATGGCTTCGCCCCCGTGGACAACGGGCCGGTTGTGGAAAAGTCGATCACACGGCGACCGCTTCCTCCAGCTCTTCCTCCTCCTCCAGTTCCGTCTGCTGTGCCCTTCCCGCCGCAGGGCTTGATGCGTTCTCCCCTGTCGCCGGGCCCGCATGACGTCCCCTTGCCACCGCACCGTTCCATGGCTGCTCGGCAGACCTGCGACGGCCTGCCTCGGCCAGCGCCGCCACGCCCAGCAGGGCCAGACCTGCCACGAACCAGAGGGCCAGCACCACCAGTTCGCTGTCCAGCGCACGGCCGGCGAAGTACACATGGCTCCGGACGCCCTCGACGAAGCCCGCGCCGTTCCAGAAGGAGTGCAGCGCCCCGAAGAAGCCGGGCTGGAGCTCGGGCCGGAAGATCCCGCCGGAACTGGTGAAGTTGAGCATGACGAACAGCACCATCACACCGAGCGTCGTCCACCGCTTCAGGAAGGTGTGCAGCCCCACCCCGATCGCCAGGATGCCGGCCGAGTAGAGCCAAGCCATGGCCCAGATCCCGCCGAGTCCATGGTCGACCAGGTGGAACATCGGCCCGGCGAAGGCGGCACCGATGACACTCACCACCAGCGACATGCCCAGAGCGAGCAGCGCCCTGATCCGCAGCGGCAGCGCACCGCCCGCTCCGCCGATCACGGCCACCGATGCGTAGGAACCGATGCTCAGCGCGACCAGCAGGAAGAAGATGCCCTGCCCGGTCGGATCACCGCTCGCGGGCGGCACCACATCGGTGACCTTGAGAGGCTCACCCTGTCCGGCTGCGACCTGCGTGAACACCTTCTCCACCGCCGTGGCCGTGGTGTCGGACGATGCGGAGGCCACGATCAGTTCGGGCGTCTTCCCGTTGGGAACGAAGGCGCCGTAGATGTCCTGGTCCTTCAGCTGCTGTACGGCGGTGCCGCGGTCGGCGACGGTGCTGACCGCCAGCGCGCCGTGCCCCTTGTCCTGCAGCGTCTGCGCCAGCACCTGGGAACTGGGCGCCGAGCCCACGACCGAGACATGCAGTTCATGGGGTTCCGGTGCGTGGAACGCACCCAGGTAGGCAAGTCCCATACCGATGCACATCAGCAGTGGTGTCACGAGATGGCCGAGAACATGGCGCAGATCAGCCCCTGTCCCCACCGCACCGCTACGTGGATCTGCGGACATCGACACCCTCCAGTTAGTTGGCTTTTGCAACTCTAATTGAGTTGTACTATACAACTATCCACGAGGAGGGCAAAAAATGACCAGCGACGACACACAGCGGCACGACACATCCGTCGACACGATTCAGAGAGAGCTGACCGCTTTCGCCAGGCGCGCCCGCGCGACCGCAGCACTGCTCCACCCCGAGCTGCCGCTGGTCTCGTACACCTTGCTGGCCCATATCGATGAACGGCAGGGATGCCGGGCAACCGATCTCGCGGCTCACTACATGCTCGACAAGTCCACAGTCAGCCGGCAGCTGGCAGGTCTGGAGAAACTGGGGCTCGTCGAACGCCGACTCGCCCCGGACGATCAGCGCGTCCAGGTTCTGCACCCCACCGAAGCCGGCACCAGGACCCTGGCCTCAACTCAGGGAAGCCGGCGCGCCGCCGTTCGCGAGCGCCTCGCCGACTGGAGCGAGGAAGACCTTGAGCGATTCGCCGCCTACCTGCTGCGCTACAACACCGCTGAGCCGTCCTAGCAGGGGCGATTCTCCGCGGGCAGATAGGCGTCAGCCCACAATCCGAGTTCATTGAGAGCAGGCTCGAGGCCTCGACCCGCCTCGGTCAACCGGTACGAGACACGAAGGGGCGGCCCCTCGTCGACTTCGCGCACCAGCAGCCCCGCCATAGCGAGTTCGGTCAGCCTGTCGGACAGCATCCGCTCACTGATCCCCGGGATCGCCCTCCGCAGATCCGCAAAGTACACCGGCTGCTGCATCAGGACGGCCACGATCAGCCCGGTCCAGCGCTTGCCCAACAGCTCGAAGACGCGCGTGATCGCCCCGCCGACCTGCTGACACGCCTGCTCGCTGTGTTCCGCCATGCCCTCAGAGTACTGATTGCCGCCCTCATTGCGGATGGACTGCAAAAAAGTAAGGGACTATGTTATCTATAGGTACGAACAGAAATTAGACAGCGCACCACCGCATCCCCAGGAGCACACCATGGCCACCCTTCTGCACATCGACTCAGCCGTCTTCCCCCAGGGCTCCGCATCCCGGGAGGTAACTGCCGCCTTTGTGAGCGCTTGGCGCGAACAGCACCCCGATGGCAAGGTCATCTACCGGGATCTGGCCGCCAGCCCCCTGCCGCACCTGGACGCCGCCACCGCCGCATCAGGTATCGAGTCCCCGCTGCGGGCGGAACTCGCCGCTGAACTGGCCGACGCCGACGCCGTGCTCATCGGCGCTCCGATGTACAACTTCTCGATCCCGTCCACCCTCAAGGCGTGGCTCGATCACGTGATCATCGTCGGCCACAACGCCGCCACCGAAGCGAGCCCCTTGGCGGGAACTCCGTTCACCGTCGTCGCAAGCCGCGGCGGCTCCTACGCCCCCGGCACCCCCCGCGAGGACTCCGAGTTCGTACAGAACTACCTGGAGAAGCTGCTCACGAGCATGTTCGCCGCGGAAGTCGACTTCATCGTCCCGGAGCTGACCCTGGCCGCGTCACAGCCCTCGATGGCTCAGCTCATCCCGCTCGCTGAGGCCTCCCGCGCCAAGGCCCTCGACGACGCCACCACGAAGGCCAAGGCCCTCGCCGCGCGTCTTGCCGCCTGACGGGTACCACGCAGGGAACCCCCGTGGAGGCCGGCAGTCGGAAAAGGCCGGGTCGTGGAGACCGGGTCGGGAGGCCGACGGTCACATGGGGGTTTCACGTGAAACAACTTGCGCCGCTGCCCTTGCGCACTGGCACCCGCAAGAAGGCGAGATCGCGAACCGCGCGTCAGCCCCGACAGGCATGGAACTGGCCGTCGTCAGCGTTGCCGGGTATGCGGTGCGAGGAAGCCGCGGGTCTGCTTGGGGCTTCCTCGGCCGCCGTTGGCGGAACGGTGGCCGTGGCGCCCCAACCTGATGCCCTGTCACCTCGCGAGCACGGCGGCTCACGAGGGGCTCGCTGTCCATCCTGATCGTGAAATGGACGTGCCCGTGCAGCCTCGGTCGTGATCGCCCCTGTTGGGGATCCGCTTCGCCCTGGCGGACACGGTCTGGTCGACCGCGCTTCGGGTGAACCTCGACATAGACGTCTTCTCTCGAGTCGGCTCGTACGACCGGGATGGGATCCCAGGCCTTACGGCGGTGGCTCTCGCCGCCCAGAAACCGAGAACTCGTCTGCCGCGATGCTGACAAACACCGCCAGTCCCCGCGCGGCCGTCGTCGGCTGTTCCAACACCGCCCTCGCCCCGGTACTGGCGAGCGTGCTCGCCGCACGAGGCACCAGCGCCCTGGTCGTGCGCGGCGAAGACGGCCTCGCCGAGATCACCACCGCAGCTCCCACCACCCTCTGGATCGCCGACGGCGGCGGGTCGGGGGCCCCGGGGACGTTCTCGGCGGCAAAGGATTTCGGCTGCTCTGCACCCAGCAAGGTCCTCAGCCTGTCGCCACCGGCACGCCCACCCCCTGCCCGGGACACCTGGAACGGTCCCTACGGCTTCAGCGCCATCCTGATCGCCGTCCGCAACCCCGACCAGCCCGGAGCGCCGCTCCCCGAGTTCCGCGGACCCCGAGCTGCTCTGCGTTTCCTCCGTCGGAAAACGGTCCTCAAGGGCCGCCTCACCGCAACAAGGGCCGCCTCACCGCAACCGACCTGAACCCTTACCGACAGCAGGCCAGAAGCACGAAGCCCCACTGCCGACGGCCACGCCCGCGACAGTCACACGTCCCGGCCCGAAATCAGGCCACCAAGGCCCGGAGAAAGCAGAACGGCCCGCATCATCATGATGCGGGCCGTTCCATCGGTGATACTGGACACTTTTCATCGGCGTCCTGTTGTGCGCGAGGGGGGATTTGAACCCCCACGTCCCTAAGGACACTGGCACCTGAAGCCAGCGCGTCTGCCGTTCCGCCACTCGCGCAAGTGGTGTTTCCGAAGCTCTCTCACTGGTTTGTGCGATCGCCTGGCGACATCCGGAAGATTAGCACGCTGGACAGGGTGGATTCACATCCGTTGTTCGACCGCCCGGGGCCGCGCTCCGCGCCCGGCGGCGACCCGTGCCTCACCCCGTGGAACGGCGGCCGCTCGCCCCCACTCCTCATGGGTGCACGCGGTGTGCGGGACACTGTCTGTAGGGCGCCTCTACGATCCGTGTGAGAGGTGACACTCATCGAGCAGGCAGACAAGGGGAACCAGCCGTTTTCCCCACGCGTGGATACGATCAGTAAGCAGTACCAGGACGACAGCGACGGAGGAGGTGCCTCATGGGAGTCATGAAGAAGTTCGAGCAACGTCTCGAAGGTCTGGTCAACGGCACCTTCGCGAAGGTGTTCAAGTCCGAAGTCCAGCCGGTCGAGATCGCCGGCGCGCTCCAGCGCGAGTGCGACAACAACGCAACGATCTGGAACCGCGAGCGGACTGTCGTGCCCAACGACTTCATCGTCGAACTGAGCACACCCGACTACGAGCGGCTCAGCCCGTACTCCGGCCAGCTCGGCGACGAACTCTCCGGGCTTGTCCGCGACTACGCCAAGCAGCAGCGGTACGCCTTCATGGGCCCCATCAAGGTCCATCTGGAGAAGGCCGAAGACCTCGACACCGGGCTCTACCGGGTCCGCAGCCGCACGCTGGCCTCGAGCACGAACCAGCAGAGCCCCGAGCGCGGCCCGACGGCACCTGCGGCGCCCCAGCGCGGAAACCAGGGCAGCTACGGCTATCCGCCCTCGTCGCCCCCGCCCATGCCCGCCGCACCCCCGCCCGGAGCCAATCGCGGAGATCACCGGACACCGGCGCCGGGCCCCATGCCGAGCACCCGGACACGGCGCTGGATCGAGATCAACGGCACCCGCCACCAGATCTCCCGCGCCACCCTGGTTCTCGGCCGCAGCACCGAAGCGGACGTACGGATCGACGACCCCGGCGTATCGCGCCGGCACTGCGAGATCCGCGCCGGTTCGCCATCGACAATCCAGGATCTCGGTTCCACCAACGGCATCGTGGTAGACGGACAGCACACCACCCGCGCTACGCTCCGCGACGGCTCGCGGATCGTCGTGGGCAATTCCACCATCGTTTACCGGCAAGCCGAAGGGTGAAGCGGGGGCAATGTCAGAGCTGACCCTGACGGTCATGCGGCTAGGTTTCCTAGCTGTTCTGTGGCTGTTCGTGATCGTGGCCGTCCAGGTCATCCGCAGCGATCTGTTCGGAACGCGCGTCACGCAGCGCGGCTCACGCCGCAACGCCGACGCCCGTCCGCAACAGGCCGCACGGCAGGCCTCAACGCCGCCGCAGCAACGCCAGCAGACGGCCGCCGGCCGCCAGCGCCGCGGTGCACCCAGCAAACTCGTCGTCTCCGAGGGCACGCTGACCGGCACGACGGTTGCCCTGCAGGGGCAGACCGTCACGCTGGGCCGGGCACACGATTCAACAATCGTCCTGGACGACGACTATGCGTCCAGCAGGCATGCCAGGATCTACCCCGACCGAGACGGCCAGTGGATCGTCGAGGATCTCGGGTCCACCAACGGCACGTATCTCGACCGGACCCGGCTGACCACCCCGACACCGATCCCGCTGGGCGCACCGATCCGCATCGGCAAGACCGTCATCGAGCTGCGGAAGTAGTACGACAATGAGCGAGCGGAGCGAGCGAGCCGCAGCGGTCCCGGCAACGGACCTCAGCGCGCTCCCGACCGGAGGGTGGGCAGTGTGGCTCGAGACCGGTTGTACCCGGAGCCGACAGGCGAGGTGCGCATGAGTCTTTCCCTGCGCTTCGCCGCCGGATCGCACAAGGGCATGATCCGCGAGGGGAACGAGGACTCCGGCTACGCCGGCCCCCGGCTCCTCGCCATCGCCGACGGAATGGGCGGCCAGGCCGCAGGCGAGGTCGCGAGCTCCGAGGTCATCTCCACCCTCGTGACCCTCGACGACGACGTCCCCGGCTCCGACATCCTCACTTCGCTCGGCACCGCCGTACAGCGGGCCAACGACCAGCTCCGCATGATGGTCGAGGAGGATCCCCAGCTCGAGGGCATGGGCACCACGCTCACCGCGCTGCTGTGGACCGGCCAGCGCCTCGGTCTGGTGCACGTCGGCGACTCCCGCGCCTATCTGCTGCGCGACGGCGTTCTGACGCAGATCACCCAGGACCACACCTGGGTACAGCGCCTCGTCGACGAGGGCCGGATCACCGAGGAAGAGGCCACCACCCACCCGCAGCGGTCCCTGCTGATGCGCGCGCTGGGCAGCGGCGAGCATGTCGAACCTGATCTCTCCATCCGTGAGGTCAGGGCGGGCGACCGCTATCTGATCTGCTCGGACGGCCTCTCCGGCGTCGTGTCCCACCAGACGATGGAAGACACGCTCGCCAGCTACCAGGGCCCCCAGGAGACCATCCAGGACCTCATCCAGCTCGCTCTGCGCGGCGGCGGCCCCGACAACATCACCTGCATCGTCGCCGATGTCCTCGATGTCGATTCCAACGACACCCTGGCCGGACAGCTCAACGACACCCCGGTCATCGTCGGTGCAGTCGCCGAGAACCAGGCACAGCAGCACGACGACGGATCGATGCAGACCCCCGCAGGACGAGCGTCCGGACTCGGCCGGCCCGTGCCCCCGCCGCCCGCTCCCGGCGGCTTCGGCCCTCCCGGCAGCGGCGGAGGCTACGGCGCGGCGCCCGACGGGAGCTTCGGCTCGTACACCGACGATGACTTCATCAAGCCCTCCCGCGGCCGGAAATGGATCAAGCGGACGCTTTACGTGGTCCTGGCGCTCGCGGTGATCGGCGGCGGGCTCTACGGCGGCTACCGCTGGACGCAGACGCAGTACTTCGTCGGTTCGAACGAGAAGCACGTCGCCCTGTACCGGGGCATCAGCCAGGATCTCGCGTGGGTCTCGCTCTCGAAGGTCGACAAGGACCACCCCGAGATCGAACTCAAGTACCTCCCGCCGTACCAGCGCAAGCAGGTCGACTCGACCATCACCGAAGGCAACCGCGGCCAGGCCGAAAGCAAGATCAACGAGCTTGCCCAGCAGGCCAGCGCCTGCAAGAAGGACGCCGAGCGCCGTAAGGCGGAGGAACAGAACAGCGCGACGACCGGACCGGGCAAGACCGGTGGCACCACCGGCGGCGCAAGCACGCTGCAGTCCGCCGGGAACACGACGACCGCAACACCGAAGCCCAGTGCGACACCCAAGCCCAGCACGACGCCCACGCCAGGCCCCAGCCTCTCCGAGGATGAAAAGAAGCTGGTCCCGTTGTGCGGCAAGCAGTAGAGCCGTAGGGGGCCTTTCACCACATGAGCGTTGTCACCAACACGACCACGATCGGCGCGATCGAAGCACCGAGCCGCCGTAACACCGAGCTGATGCTCCTGATCTTCGCCGTCGCCATCTCGGTGTTCGCTTACGCCAACGTGGGTCTCGCGATCAATGACTCACTGCCGTCGGGCATCCTGGGCTACGGCACCGGACTCACCCTGCTGGCAGCCGTCGGCCACCTCGTGGTCCGGAAGTTCGCCCCCTACGCCGACCCGCTGCTGCTGCCGCTGGCGACGCTGCTCAACGGCATCGGCCTGGCTCTCATCTGGCGCCTGGACCAGTCACCGCGGCTGCACAGCTTCGGTGCCGCGGCGCCCAAGCAACTGCTCTACTCGGCTCTGGGCGTGGCCCTGTTCGTCGGCGTGCTGATCATGCTCAAGGATCATCGCGTCCTCCAGCGCTACACCTACATCTCCATGGTGGTCGCGCTTGTCCTGCTGATCATGCCGGTCTTCTTCCCCGCCGTGTACGGCGCGAAGATCTGGATCAGGGTCGGCAGTTTCACCATCCAGCCCGGCGAGTTCGCCAAGATCATCATCGCCGTCTTCTTCTCCGGCTACCTCATGGTGAAGCGTGACGCCCTGGCCCTCGCCAGCCGGCGGTTCATGGGGCTCTACCTGCCGCGTGGTCGTGACCTCGGCCCCATCCTCGCCGTCTGGGCCGTATCGATCCTCATCCTCGTCTTCGAGACGGACCTCGGTACATCGCTGCTCTTCTTCGGCCTGTTCATCGTCATGCTGTACGTCGCCACGGAGCGCACCAGCTGGATCGTTTTCGGCCTTCTGATGTCTGCCGTCGGCGCGGTCGGCGCAGCATCCTTCGAACCCCACGTCCAGTCCCGTGTGACCGCCTGGCTTGACCCGTTCAGCTGCTATGCGACGGACCCCAGTGGCGCCTGCAGGCAGATCTCCGAAGCGCTGATGTCTTTCGGCGCCGGCGGAACCCTCGGCACCGGACTCGGTCAGGGCAATTCGGACCTGATCGGTTTCGCGGCGAATGCCGACTTCATCCTCTCCACCGCAGGTGAGGAGCTCGGCCTCGCCGGCGTCATGGCGATCTTCCTGATCTACGGCCTGATCGTGGAACGCGGCGTCCGCACCTCACTCGCCGCCCGTGACCCCTTCGGCAAGCTCCTCGCGATCGGACTCTCCGGCGCCTTCGCCATTCAGGTCTTCGTCGTCGCCGGCGGAGTGATGGGCCTTATTCCTCTGACCGGCATGACCATGCCCTTCATGGCGTACGGCGGTTCCTCGGTGCTCGCCAACTGGGCTCTGATCGGAATCCTGATCCGCATCAGCGACACCGCACGCCGCCCTGCGCCGGCCCCCGCCCCGTCCCCCGATGCCGAAATGACCCAGGTGGTCCGACCGTGAACAAGCCCCTGCGCCGCATCGCGATCTTCTGCGGTCTTCTCGTCCTCGCCCTGCTCGTACGCACCAACTGGCTGCAGTTCGGCGAGGCCGACGCGCTCAACTCGAAGAAGCAGAACCTCCGCGTCGGGATCGAACGCTACGCTCACGAGCGCGGCAACATCATCGTCGACGGCAACCCCATCACCGGCTCAGCGGTCAGCAAGAGCACGTACTACAAGTACAAGCGCACCTGGAAGGACGGGCCCATGTGGGCGCCCGTCACCGGATACTCCTCCCAGGTCTTCGACGCCACCCAGCTGGAAAAGATCAACGACTCGATCCTCACCGGCAACGACGACCGGCTTTTCTTCGACCGCACGCTCTCCATGTTCACCGGGGAGAAGAAGCAGGGCGGCAACGTCGTCACCACCCTGAACGCCGCGGCCCAGAAGGCGGCTTTCAACGGGCTCGGCAGCAAGAAGGGCGCGGTGGCAGCGCTCGACCCGAAGACCGGCGCGATTCTCGCCCTGGCTTCCACACCCTCGTACGACCCCTCCCAGTTCGCCGGGAACACCAACACGGACTCGAAGAACTACAACAGGCTCAAGGATGCCAAGGACCAGCCCATGCTCAACCGGGCCCTTCGTCAGACCTACCCCCCGGGCTCCGCCTTCAAGGTGGTCACCGCGTCAGCGGCTCTTGAGAACGGCTTGTACGACGGGATCGACTCACCGACTCGCTCGCCGCTGCCGTGGCGACTGCCGCTCTCCACCCAGAACCTGAACAACGAGGGGAACATCCCCTGCAAGAACGCCACCCTTCGTGAGGCCCTGCGCGTCTCCTGCAACACGGTCTTCGGCAAGATCGGCGCCGACCTCGGCAATGACAAGATGCGTGAGGAAGCGGAGAAGTTCGGCTTCAACAGCGAGCAGTTCACCCCGGTCCGCGCCGACGCCAGCGTCTTCTCCAAGAACATGGACAAGGCGCAGACCGCGCTCTCCTCCATCGGCCAGTTCAACACGGCGGCCACCCCGCTGCAGATGGCCATGGTCGCATCGGCGGTCGCCAACGACGGGAAGCTGATGAAGCCCTACATGGTCGATCGGCTCACCGCGCCGAACCTGGACACCGTCTCCAAGACGGATCCGGAAAAGCTGAGCGATCCCCTGACCAAGGAGCACGCCCAGATGCTCCAGCAGATGATGGAGACCGTCGTCACCAAGGGCACCGGCCTGAAGGCCCAGATCCCGAACGTCACGGTCGGCGGCAAGACCGGTACCGCCCAGAACGGCATCAACAACAGCGGCAACCCCTACGCCTGGTTCATCTCGTACGCCAAGACCGACCAGGGCTCACCGGTCGCGGTGGCCGTGGTCGTGGAGGACTCGGCCGCGTCCCGCGACGACATCTCGGGTGGTGGCCTCGCCGCCCCGATCGCCAAGAACGTCATGAAGGCCGTCATCGACAGCGAGAAGTGACAGCCGTGACACGGCTGGCACGATTTCTGCGCGATACCGGTCCGATATCAGCTGACGGTCGCGCACTGATCATCTGCCCGTGCCCGGTAGCGTATGCGCGAACAGCACACCGCCGGACCACCCCAGGGTGCGGTCGGGACATACGGAGAGGGCTGGATTAGCTATGGAAGAGCCGCGTCGCCTCGGCGGCCGGTACGAGCTGGGCTCGGTGCTCGGCCGTGGTGGCATGGCCGAGGTCCACATCGCGCACGACACCCGGCTCGGCCGCACCGTCGCCGTGAAGACGCTCCGGGCGGACCTCGCCCGTGATCCGTCCTTCCAGGCCCGGTTCCGCCGCGAGGCCCAGTCTGCCGCCTCGCTCAACCACCCGGCGATCGTCGCCGTCTACGACACCGGCGAGGACTACGTCGACGGGATCTCCATTCCGTACATCGTGATGGAGTACGTCGACGGCTCCACCCTGAGGGAACTCCTGCACTCCGGCCGCAAGCTGCTGCCCGAGCGCACCCTGGAGATGACCATCGGGATCCTCCAGGCGCTGGAGTACTCGCACCGCAACGGCATCGTCCACCGCGACATCAAGCCGGCGAACGTCATGCTGACGCGCACCGGCCAGGTCAAGGTCATGGACTTCGGCATCGCCCGAGCCATGGGCGACTCCGGTATGACCATGACACAGACGGCCGCCGTGATAGGCACAGCCCAGTACCTGTCCCCGGAGCAGGCCAAGGGCGAGCAGGTCGACGCCCGCTCCGACCTCTACTCCACCGGCTGTCTGCTCTACGAGCTGCTCACCGTGCGTCCGCCGTTCATCGGCGACTCCCCGGTCGCGGTCGCCTACCAGCATGTGCGGGAGGAGCCGCAGGCTCCGAGTAACTTCGATCCCGAGATCACGCCCGAAATGGACGCCATCGTCCTCAAGGCGCTGGTCAAGGACCCCGACTACCGCTACCAGTCGGCAGACGAAATGCGCGCCGACATCGAGGCATGCCTCGACGGCCAGCCCGTCGCCGCGACCTCGGCCATGGGAGCGGCCGGCTACGGCAACTACGACCAGGACCAGCCCACCACCGCCATGCGGCCGGCTGATCAGGCCGGCGGCGCCACCTCAATGCTGCCCCCGGTCAACCCGGAAGACGGCGGTTACGGCTACGACGACCGCCCCGACCGCCGCCGCCAGAAGAAGTCCAACACGTCCACGATCCTGCTGATCATCGCGGGGATCCTGGTGCTGGTCGGCGCGATCCTCATCGGCAAATCGCTCTTCAGCGGAAGTGGTGGCGATTCCAGCAAGGTCGATGTGCCGCAGCTCGTCGGCAAGCCCCTGAGCGAGGCGAGGAGCTCGGCCACCAACTCCAAGCTGAAGCTGAGCGTCTCGGAGCGCCAGCCGTGTGACAACGCGCCCAAGGGAAACGTCTGCAGCCAGGACCCGAAGTTCGGCGGCGCCAAGATCGATCAGGGCACGACGATCAACGTTGTCGTGTCCACGGGCGCGCCCAAGGTCGAGGTCCCCAATGTCAATGGGGAGTCCGCGGACGACGCTACCCAGGATCTTGAGGACAAGGGCTTCAAGGTGACTCCGCAGGAGGTCGAGTCCGACCAGCCCGAGGGCAAGGTCTTCGACCAGTCCCCGAAGGGCAACACCAAGGCCCAGAAGGGCAGCGAAGTCACCATCAAGATCGCAAAGTCGACCAAGATTCCGGTACCCGACGTCAAGGGCCACGCCGTAGCCGACGCCACCAAGCAGCTCCAGGACAACGGCTTCGTGGTGCCCACGCCCACCGAGCAGGAGTCCGACCAGGCACCGGGCACCGTGATCGCCCAGTCTCCCGACGGCGGCGAGGCGAAGAAGGGCTCCACGGTGACCCTGACAGTCGCCAAGGCCAAGGCGCCCACCCAGACGCCGGTTCCCGAGGTCAGGACGAAGACAGTGGCCCAGGCCAAGCAGATCCTGGCTCAGGCGGGCTTCACCAACGTCCAGATCGCGAATGGCAGCAACGGCGACGACAACGCCATCGTCACCGGTCTCGATCCGCAGCCCGGCACCCAGGAAGCTGACCCGGGGAACACCCCCATCACGCTCACCACTGCGGGCGGCAACAACGGCAACAACGGCGGCGGGATCTTCGGCGGGCCGAACGGCAGGTAGCGGCTGACGGCTTCGCCCACGGGGACAGCCCCGCGCCCATCACCGGGGTGCGGGGCTTCCTCATGTCCGGACAGTTTCGAGAACATCACCCGGGCCGGGCAGGTACTCGTCCAGCACGACGTACCCCTGCTCATGGCGCCGCGGGGCAAAGCAGCGTTCACCCGCCGGTGTCATGGCATTGATTGACGCCATGAGCCGGTGGGAGCCCGAAGGACATGAGGACGGACTCCTGCGCGGGGACCGGACGGAGCCTGGCAAGCGGAAAGGCCCGAAGCCGCAACCTCCGATTGCGGCTTCGGGCCTTTTACACTCCGCGGTCAGCGCAGCTCCGCCGGCGGGGTCCGCTTCGCGTTCACCTTCTCCGAACGCACCAGCTCGCCCCAGACGATGTACCGGTATCGCGATGTGTACACCGGCGTGCAGGTCGTCAGCGTGATGTACCGGCCGGGCTTCGTCTTCCCCGACTCCTTCGGTACCGGCTGCAGCACCTTCACGTCGTACTTCGAGGTCTGCCGCAGTTCCTTGAACACCTTGTAGACGTACCAGGTGTCCTTCGTCTCGAAGACGACCGGGTCACCGGTCTTCACCTTGTCGATGTTGTGGAACTTGGCGCCGTGCCCGTCGCGGTGCGCTGCCAGCGTGAAGTTGCCGGTCCTGTCGGCCGGCATGCCGGACTTGAACGGCTTCACGTAGTAACCCGCCACGCCGCCGTTCAGCACACTGGTGCTGGTGCCCCTCTTGACCAGCACCTCGCCGTTCTTCATCGACGGCACATGCAGGAAGCCGATGCCGTCCTTGGTGTTCAGAGCCCCGGGGCTTCCGCTGTGCGACCAGTTGTCGCGGATCTTGTCGCCCTGCTTCGACGCCTGTCGGTCGGCGACGACGTTTGTCCACCAGAGGGAGTAGACGACGAAGAGGCCGAGTATCAGCCCGGCCGTGATGAGCAGTTCACCGAAAACACTGATCGCGCTCGCGATACTGCCGCGGCCGCCCTGCCGCGCGGGTCGCGTGGCCGTCTGCTCGTCCTGCTCGGTCGTCGATGCCACCGCACCCGTTCCTGTCGTCCGTACCTTCAGCCTGCCGTCAGGGCGTCGGGCATCCCCTTGCTGCGTGGCCGTTCATCAACCATCTTGCCCCACACGACCATTCGGTACGTACTCGTGAACTCTGGAGTGCAGGTCGTCAGTGTGATGTAGCGGCCGGGCCTGGTGAAGCCGGAACCCGGCGGGACCGGGGTGATGACCGAGACGTTGGAAGGAGACGTCTGCGCCAGATGGCTCGTCACCTCGTAGGTGTAGTAGTCGTCCCGGGTCTCTACGACGACCTTGTCGCCGTTCTTGAGCTTGTTGATGTACCGGAACGGCTCACCATGCGTGTTGCGGTGTCCCGCCAGCGCGAAGTTGCCCGTCCTGGCCGACGGCATCGCCGTCTTCAGCTTCCCTTCGCCGTAGTGACCGACCATCCCTCGGTCGAGGACCTTGTGCTTGCTGACGCCCTCCGCGATCGGGACGACCACGTCCAGCTTCGGGATGTGGATGATGGCGAAACCCTGCCCGGGCTCGAACGCACCGGGCTGATTCGACTTGCCGCCGCTCTTCGCCCAGTCCTCCTGAAGGCTGTGGGCGGTGCCGTTCGCCTCCTGATGGGCACGTACGTTCGTCCACCACAGCTGGTAGGTGACGAAGAGCAGCATCAGCACGCCCAGGCTGATGAAGATCTCGCCGATGGCCCGGCTGGCGATGACCGCGGGACTGTCCTTGAGCGCTCGGGCCGCGCGGCGCGCTTCGACGCGGGTCCGCGGGATGGCGGGGATCACGGGTTCGGACGGTGCGGCGGCGCCCTTGCGGCCCCGCCCCTTGGCTGCCTTACGGCGCTCGGCGCGTCCCCCGGTCGGCGAGGGCGTCCCGGGGAGAGTGCCGGGGGGCGGATCGGGCATCCGCAGGGCGACTGTCTCGTCGTCCTTCAGAGGGGCGCCCCTCCTCCGTGGCCCGGGCATCCGCTCGGCTCCGGGCCTTCGTGCCGGGTCCGGAGCCGGATCGGGAACCGGTGGCACGGCCTGAGTGGCCGGGTCCATACCGTGCTGTACGCCGGGATCCGGGGCACCGCCGTGCCGCGCGGACGGCTGCGGCGCCGGATTCACCGCCTGTTCCGGTACCGGCTCGTAGACCGCCTCACGCCCGTACCAGTCCTGCGGGGGTTCCTGCGTCGCGGGACGCTCCGGCCCCGCACCTTCGGTCCGCGACCACGGTGAACCGTGGTCGCCGTTCGGCAGTGGGTCCGTCAGGGGATCGTACGCCCGCCCGGAGAAGCCGGCAGAGCCGCCCGGCCCGGCCCCGGGGCGTCCCGGCGGCCGAGGGCCTTCCTGTTCGGGACGCAACGCGGTCACGCCGCAGCCTTGCCCACCACCGGAGCGAGCCCCGCGGACCGGCCCACAGCCTCCGTGTCCCCGCACACGGCAAGCCAGTTGGCGAGCATCAGATGACCGTGTTCGGTGAGCACCGACTCCGGATGGAACTGAACACCCTCGACCGGCAGATCCCGGTGCCGCACTCCCATGATGATGCCGTCGGCGGTCCTGGCTGTGACCTCGAGTTCGTCAGGCATCGTGTGTGGCTCGGCGGCGAGCGAGTGATAGCGGGTCGCGGTGAACGGCGAAGGCAGCCCGGCGAACACCCCGGTTCCCGCGTGGGACACCGCCGATGTCTTGCCGTGCAGCAGCTCCGGCGCCCGGCCCACCACTCCGCCGTACGCCACCGCCATCGACTGCATGCCCAGGCAGACACCGAAGACGGGGACTCCGGAGGCGGCGCAGTGGCGCACCATCTCCACGCATACACCGGCCTGTTCGGGCGTTCCGGGGCCGGGGGAGAGCAGCACACCGTCGAAGCCGTCCTGCGCATGAGCGAGGGACACCTCGTCGTTGCGTACCACCTCGCACTCGGCGCCCAGCTGGTACAGGTACTGGACCAGGTTGAACACAAAGCTGTCGTAGTTGTCGACGACCAGGATGCGGGCGCTCATCGCAGCGCCCCCAGACTCTCGTCGACCGTCACGTCGTTGAACGGAAGCAGCGGCTCCGCCCACGGAAAGACGTACTGGAAGAGCAGGTAGACGACCGCGAGCGCGAGCGCGAGCGCGACGACTGCCCGAAGCCACACGTTGCCCGGCAGATGCCGCCAGATCCAGCCGTACATGCTGTCCCTTCCGTTCGTGGTACGGGACCAGACTAAAGGGCTGCGGCAGGCACTTGTGGTCACCCGCGCAAAGCCATCGGCCTGGCTTCGTCACAGGCCGGGCGAAAGCACGATGCCGCCGGACCGGTGCGACGGTCCACGCGGCCTGCGACCGACAAGCCGACCCGGGCACGAGGATCGGCAGGACTCTGCCGGGTCAGGGCATCCCGTGACCCCCTGCTGGATCAGCGCGCGGGGCGTCGGATGCGGTGCGAAGCGGGCGGAGGCGCGTCCGCATGCCGGACGTCTTCAAGCGTTCGGGCAACGCGGCCAGCTGCCGTGGCTGCCGTCGCGCCCGCCATGGAGTGCGGGACAGAGCCCTCAGCCCACAGGCTTCGCGTAGTGAAGATCCACCGTGCCCGAGTAACCGGGGAGGGTCGTCACCCGGTGCTCATCGACCTTCCAGCCCAGCCCGTAGGCCTTCACATACTGCTGGTAGTTCCTGATCGCCGTGGAAGCGTTGAGCGCCGCCCTGAGCCTGTCCGTATTGCCGACGGCCGTCACCTTGTACGGCGGCGAGTAGACGCGTCCCTGCAGGATGAGTGTGTTCCCGACGCACCGCACCGCACTGGTTGTGATCAGTCGCTGGTCCATGACCTTGATGCCCTGGGCGCCGCCCTGCCAGAGGGCGTTGACGACCGCCTGCAGATCCTGCTGGTGGATCACCAGGTCATTGGGCTGCGGAGCTGGATAGCCCGGATTGGCGGTGGCGTTGGGCGGAGCGTCGTCGAGTGTGACGGTCAGTGCCGGTCCGCTGACCTTCTGGGTGCCCGCAGACTTCTCCAGGGCCCTGAGTTGGACGTCCTCCGCTTTTGTGCTCCTGTCGTCACGCTGAGCGAGTGCGTCCACGTCATCGCGCACGGTAGCGGTGGATTCATCGAGCGCTTTGTTCTTGTCGCTGCGCTCCTGGATGAGGTCCGAAAGTTTCAGCATGGACGCATCGGTACGGATATCCGTGCCTTTGGCAGTATTGAAACTCGTGACGAAGATGAGGCCGGCCAGCGCGAAAACGGCGGCGGTGAGCACCCGGACCGGACGCCGGAACCAGCGGCGGTCAGCACCTGCGGGAGAGTCGCCAGAATTGCTCAACGTACCCTTATCTCCTTCCACGCCCCGGAAGCACTACGCTAACGGACGCCCGGGGGAGGCAATGCGCCCTGTCGCTTCCTGGTCCGGGCACTTCCCTACACAGTTCCCTCTGCGCGGTCACGCAGCGCATCGACAGGAGAGTCCCTCGTGCCGAAGTCACGTATCCGCAAGAAGGCCGATTTCACACCGCCGCCCGTCAACAAGCAGGCGACTGCCATAAGGCTGAGCAATCGCAGCTGGGTGGCCCCGGTGATGCTCGCGTTCTTCTTGATCGGTCTCGCCTGGATCGTTGTCTTTTATGTGACGGAGGGTGATATGCCCATCAAGCCGTTCGGGAACTGGAACATCGTGGCCGGCTTCGGCTTCATCGCCGCTGGCTTCGGCGTCTCCACCCAGTGGAAGTAGCCGTCCGCTTTCACACGTCCCCGAGGGAGCCCGCGGACCCTCCGAGCACGTCAAGCCTTGCCCTTAGTTATCCACAGCGCTATCCACAGCCGGGGAAAACTCAGAAGATCTGTGGATAACTTGACGAGTGTTGACGCCGGTGTGACTAGCTGGCGCCATACCACAGCAGCGGCTCGCCCCTTGCCCTTACTGGGAAGACCCAGGTCAGGGACAAGGGGCACATCTGTTCCCCACGGGATGCACAGGATTCGCCACGCGCTGTGGACAACTCCGGCCCCGGTGAGACCGGCTCGGCTCCTGAACCGTCTCAGGTGAGCATGGCGGACCTGGCCAGCACCATCCCCAAGGTCACCACGAAGACCAGCGCGCAGGTCCCGTACTGCACCAGCGCCCGGCGCTCGCGCGGGGCGTGGATCATGCCGATCGCGACGATCACACCGGCGACCAGCCCGCCGATGTGTGCCTGCCAGGCGATACCGCTGAAGTAGAACGTGATGACCAGGTTGATCACCAGCAGCACGATGATCGGACGCATGTCGTAGTTCAGGCGCCGCATCAGCACCGCGGTCGCGCCCAGCAGACCGAAGACGGCGCCCGAGGCGCCGAGCGACGGCTGGCTCGGAGAGGCCACGAGATAGGTCAGGGCGCTGCCTGCCAGCCCGGAAAGCAGATAAAGGGTGATGTAGCGCACCCGTCCGAGCGCCGCTTCCAGCGGAGCGCCGATCCACCACAGGCTGAGCATGTTGAACCCGATGTGCCAGACCTGCTGATGCAGGAAGACAGAAGTCAGCAGCCGGTACCACTCACCGTCCGCGACGCCCTGGCTCGCAGGGAAAGGGGCCGGAGGCCAGCGTCCCACCAGAACCAGATCATCGATCAGCCGATTACCGACGGCCTGCACCGCGATGAACACCGCCACATTGATCCCGATGAGGATCTTGGTGATCAGCCGGGGATCGGATGTCACCCCACCGCCCACCAGAGTGCGCGGCCGGCTCGCCGAAGCGGAATGCCCTGTTCCCGATCCGCTCCGCACGCATTCCGGGCAGTGGAATCCGACCGAAGCACTCACCATGCACTGCGGGCAGATGGGGCGCTCGCAGCGTGTGCAGCTGATTCCCGTCTCCACACCGGGATGCCGGTAGCAGCTGGGCAGACCGCTCGGTGACTTCTGCTGCTCCGGGCCTCCTGGCACCTGTTCCATCGGGGCTCGCTCCCTCGTCTCGTACGGGCCGCGTACGCAATGCACCGCCCCGCTCGTCATACGGACGAACGGGGCGGGTGGTTCCCGTATCGCGTACGGGAAGAGGCGTACTCAGCTCGCGCGGTTCTCGACGATCACGGTCTCGATGACAATGTCCTGGAGCGGGCGGTCGGTCCGCGCGTTGGTCGGGGTGGCGATGATCTCGTCCACAACCTTCTGGCTGGCCGGGTCGGCGACCTCGCCGAAGATGGTGTGCTTACGGGTCAGCCACGCCGTCGGCGCGACGGTGATGAAGAACTGCGAGCCATTGGTGCCCGGCCCGGCATTGGCCATGGCGAGCAGATACGGCTTGTCGAAGGCCAGGTCGGGGTGGAACTCGTCGCCGAACTCATAGCCCGGGCCACCGGTGCCGTTACCCAGCGGATCGCCGCCCTGGATCATGAAGCCACCGATCACCCGGTGGAAGACCGTGCCGTCGTACAGCCTGTCCGTGGACTTCTTACCGGTCGCCGGGTGAGTCCACTCGCGCTCGCCCTGCGCGAGCTCCACAAAGTTCTTGACCGTCTTGGGCGCGTGGTTCGGCAGCAACCGCACCTCGATGTCGCCGTGGTTGGTCTTGAGGGTGGCGTAAAGCTGCTCGGCCACGATGTGCCTTCCGTAAGTCTTCTCTGACGTTCACCGATCCTCGCACGGACCACCGTGGTACGGAGAAAAGCGGCCGAGTCGTCGCTGAATCGGCGCGCCCACGACCGAACCGTGGCATTCTCGACGCCGAGACCCCCTTGCACCACAATGACCGATCTTGCCTATCTGACCCGGATGCCCGCCCACACGTGCCGCGATGGCCCGGGGCAGGCATGATTTCGAAAAGGGTGGAAAGGCGAATTACACAACGCCACCGACGAGGAGGATCCCGTGACCCGCATGGACAGCGTGCGCGCCGCGACCGGTACGGCGAAGGAAAGCGTGCTGCACGCCGCGGAAGTGGTGGCACCCTACGCCGGAACGGCCAAGGAACAGGCCACGCATTACGCCACCGAAGCACGCGTACGGCTGGCTCCCAAGGTCTCGCTCGCAGCACAGCAGGCCAGGAATCAGTACGACGAGCGCCTCGCACCGCATGTCGAACAGGCCCTCACCCATGTCCCGCCGAAGGTCGACGCGGCGGCCCACCGGGCCGGTAAGGCGGCCAGGCAGGCGCAGAGCCAGCTCGCACCCCACGTCGAGCAGGCCTTGGCAGCAGCCGGGCCGGTACGTGAGGAAGCGATGGCCCGCAGTACGGCCGCACTGGCAGCGCTGCGTGGGCAGGTCTCACCGAAGGAGATCCAGAAGCTGGTCAGAAAGCACGAGCGACGGGCGAGGGCGGGCCGGCTGGCCAAGGGGCTTCTCGTCATCAGCGTGCTGACCGGCGGTGCCTTCGCCGCTTGGAAGTGGTGGGACAAGCAGGCCAACCCCGACTGGCTGGTCGAGCCGCCGGCCCCCACCGAAGTGTCCGACCGGCCGAACCTGAATGCGGTCGACGGCAGCGCCGCCGCTCTCGACCCTGAGGTACAGGCCAAGCAGGCCGAAGCCGAGGCAGACGACACAGACCGCGATGACCGTCCGTAAGAGTCCGGCCATAGGAACACGGCTCTGAGGATCAGGCACTGAGGGGTCCGTCACAGGACCTCCAGGTGAGACCCACCCCCCGAGGCCGCGACGCCGGAGACGCACTGGACAGCGGGATACGAACGAGGGGCGCCCGAAGACTCAATGTCTTCGGGCGCCCCTCGTTTTCGCTCTGCTGAGCGGGTTCTGTGGAGCCTAGGGGAGTCGAACCCCTGACATCTGCCATGCAAAGACAGCGCTCTACCAACTGAGCTAAGGCCCCCGGAACGGGTTGGTGCGAGACAAGACTACCGGGTGACTGGGGGTATCTCGCAAAACGATTGGGACTCCCGGTCCGCGACCACGCTCCGTAAGATGCTCGACGAGGTTCGCGGCAGCGAAGTCGCCGCACTGGGGAAGCGATGGGGAGACGCAATGGACGCAGCACAGCAGGAAGCCACCGCGAGAGCGAGGGACCTTCAGCGCAGTTGGTACGGGGAGCCGCTGGGGGCGCTCTTCCGTCGCCTCATCGATGATCTGGGACTGAATCAGGCCCGTCTCGCCGCGGTGCTCGGGCTGTCCGCGCCCATGCTCTCCCAGCTGATGAGCGGCCAGCGCGCCAAGATCGGCAATCCGGCCGTTGTCCAGCGTGTGCAGGCTCTCCAGGAACTGTCCGGCCTGGTCGCAGACGGCAGCGTCAGCGCGGGAGAGGCGACCGACCGGATGGAAGAGATCAAGAAGTCGCAGGGCGGATCGGTCCTCTCCAACACCGGTCAGACCACTTCCGGCTCGGGTGCGCCGACCGTGCGCCGGGTGGTGCGGGAGATCCAGTCGCTGCTCCGGTCGGTGTCCGCCGCCGGAGACATCATCGATGCCGCGAACACACTCGCCCCCACCCACCCCGAACTGGCAGAGTTCCTCAAGGTGTACGGCGCCGGGCGTACCTCGGATGCGGTCTCGCACTATGAGGCACACCAGAACTGAGTCGGCGTCGCGGCTGAGTTGAGACGGGGGGCGGGCACAGTGCATGGGTGAGGTCTTCGCCGGACGGTACGAACTGGTCGACCCGATCGGGCGCGGGGGCGTCGGGGCGGTCTGGCGCGCCTGGGATCATCGTCGCCGCCGCTATGTGGCGGCGAAGGTGCTGCAGCAGAGCGACGCGCACACTCTGCTCCGCTTTGTGCGCGAGCAGGCGCTGCGGATCGATCACCCGCATGTGCTCGCCCCCGCCAGCTGGGCGGCGGACGACGACAAGGTGCTGTTCACCATGGATCTGGTGAGTGGGGGTTCGCTCGCGCATGTCATCGGGGACTACGGGCCGTTGCCACCTCGATTCGTCTGTACCCTCCTCGACCAGCTGCTGGCCGGGCTCGCCGCGGTGCATGCCGAGGGCGTAGTGCACCGAGACATCAAGCCGGCCAACATCCTCATGGAGGCCACTGGAACAGGACGACCGCATCTGCGACTGTCCGACTTCGGAATCTCGATGCGCAAGGGTGAGCCCCGCCTCACCGACACCAACTATGTAGTGGGAACCCCCGGTTACTTCGCACCGGAACAGATGCTCGGCGCCGAGCCCGACTTCACGGCTGATCTCTTCGCACTCGGTCTGGTGGCTCTCTATCTGCTCGAGGGGGCCAGGCCCGATTCCCGGGCCCTGATGGAGCACTTCGCGGCCCACGGCACCCCTGGTGCGCCGCAAGGTGTCCCTGAGCCGCTGTGGCAGGTCATCGCCGGGCTGCTTCAGCCGGACCCTGGGGCCAGATTCCGTACAGCAACGGGCGCCCGCAAGGCGCTGACTGCAGCCGTGGAGCTGCTTCCCGAGAGCGGTACCAGCGATGAACCTGTAGAGATCTTCGACCAGATCGGCCCACTTCCAGCCGGATTCGGGCCGGACGGACCGGCCCCGCGCCGGGCCACCGCGCCCTCCACGCACAGGACCTCCGCACAGCAGCCCCCACGCCAGCCTGCTCTGCCACAGCAACCAGAGCGTCCTCACTCCGACCCTCAACAGCAGCCACCACAGGGGCAATCGGTCGCGATGTCCGACACGGGCAGCTTCTATCTGGCTCCGCCACCACAGCTGCACCCCACATCCGCGCCTATCTCCGCCACCGCCTACGCCGCTCCGCATGGCGTGTCCCCCCTCCCTGCCCGGCCCCCCTACGAACAGCCCGGCACTTATCTGTACACCGCCCAGTCCGCGCAGGTTCCCACCCAGTCGGTGCCGGTCCGGCAGAAGCGGGCGGGGCCGCCCCCGAAGGTGGCGGTTCTTGTGCTGGTTCTCGCGGTGATCTGCTTCGCCGTGGGCATCTGGGCGCTGGCCCAGAGGTGAACCGGGCCGAGGCCGCCCCGAGGGCGGGCGGATGAACTACCAGGCGGAAGGCGGCCCGTACTGCTGCTGAGCCGGTGACCGCGGGCCTGAGCCAGCGCGGCGCCGGGCGATCAGTGTCCAGGCGCCCAGGCCCAGCACGAGGGCCGTTCCGGTACCGATACCGGCAGCGCCAACCACTGTCATGGCGCCACTCCGGGATTCCGGGTCGTCTGACGCGCCGAAGTCGGGCACCGCACCCTCATAGACAGGCGCGGACCTCTTCGCTCCCTTGACCCTCATCCGCAGCGTGACGCCGTACTTCTTCTGACCGAATTCCTTGGCGACGTCGGGGCTCAGGGAGACCGCCAGGTAGTAGTCCCCGGCCATCCGCGCCCCTCTGACGTCCTCGCTCGTACTGAACCGGTTCTCGTACGCCACGGGCGCGATGGGCTCCAGCGCCGCCGACTTCGGCTTCCCGTCGTAGGCCGTACCCCCCGTGGCCACGCCCCCTCTGACCGGGTTGTAGAGACGTACCGTGAGGGCGCTCGCGACGAAGCCGTCACCCGAGGAGCTGCCGAGGTCGGTGGTGGCGAAGAGCTGTTGCCCCCAGCCGACCGGGACCCGGTAGAAGAGCGTCTGCCCCGGTGTGATCCGGTCTTCCCAGACCCCTGTGTCCAGCCCGGCCGCATCGTTGAACCCGGTTCCGCCCCGCGTTCGCTCCGATGCCCCGGCAGGTGGAACCGGTGAGGCCGACGGCCAGCTGGTGGGGGCTGCCGTCGGAGTGTTCACACCGGACTTCAGACCGGGTTCCGTGTCGAAGCGGATCTCCAGGTCCCAGTTCTCCTGCGTGGAAGCGGACTTGGTCTCCCGCTCGATCAGAACGTAGTAAGGACCCGCCGCCCGGCAGAACACACCGGCCGTGCCGACGGTGCGAGAGGCGTAGGCCGCGACGGGGCGGGGGTACTCGGCGGCACCGAACACAGCGTCCTCGTCATAGCCGCACGTGCCGCCCCTGGGGTCCTGGAGCGTCACTTTGATCCCGTCGCCGTATGCGACCTTTGTCTCCGGCCCCAGCCGGGGCACAGCGACCGCGGAGACATAGGCATTAGACGTCGCGTCCAGGTTCACCTGGTAGTACAGCTGTTGGCCGGGCCTGATCGAGGAGCGATAGACCGAGCCGGCCGCGAGCTGCTTCGCTTCCGTGCTGACAGCCGCGCCTGCGACCGTCTTCGCATGCGGGTCGAAGACGTACGGATCGGCATCGCCCACCGCGAGTGCCTGCACCGGCAGCGCACCCATCACCAAGATCGCCGCCGCCGCGGCCAGCGCGATCGAGCCGCCGCTGCGCTGCCTCTTCACCAGGTACCCCCTGTTGTCCGCACGGCAGCTGTGCTGCGCCGTGTTGCCGGCGTCAGCATCGCGACCGGAGGGATCACGACGACCCCACCGCGCCTCCTGGGGCCGCGGCGCCGTCCCATCCTGCCTCTCACGACACATCGCTGTCAGCGCACGCTGCTGAATCGGGCGCACAGCCGGCCCGGCCGGAGCCCCGACACGCGTACCCGTAAACGCTCCTGGCGCTGGGCTCCCGGCCAATGAGAGCGGACACTGCCGCAGCGCCGGCTTCGATCCTCGCCCGGGCCCGGCGCAGTACCCCGGGCGGCCTCGCGGTTTTGTTACCCAGCCGCCCGTCGCTGACGTCACGGCCTGACCAGCCTCCGGAGCACTTCAGTGCCACCACGGCCCAGCAGCAGGGAGCTCTTGTCCGCCCAGTCGGTGGCAGCCCTGGTACCCATCAGTCCCAGGGTCCTCAGCCAGAGGGGAGGCGAGGTTTTTCTCTCGCAAATCGTCTCTTTGCGAAAGGGAAACTAAGATCGGTGCACTCCTGTCAGGTGTTGCACATGACTGAGCCCCAGCCGCTGTGCGGCTGGGGCTCAGTCATCACGACGCTGTGTCTCACACACCCGAACCTGCGGGCACGGAGTCAGTCGCCTCCGTCCACAGGTCCTGCTCGGCGCGATCCGCCTGGATCTGGCGGTACACAAGGAGCCCGCCGATGGCAGCCAGTGCGACCAGGAGAAGCTTCTTCACCGCGCGACCTCGTCTTTCCTTGACGTAAGGGACCTCTGCCGCCCGACTATACACACCGGCCGATACCGATCGGTGACCTAGTTCCACGCTATTGCCCCGGGGAATGCAACCGGCCCGGACGGGAATCCGTCCGGGCCGATGTTCGCGGTGGGGCTAACAGGATTTGAACCTGTGGCCTCATCCTTATCAGGGATGCGCTCTAACCAACTGAGCTATAGCCCCGCGCTGCCCCTGAAGATTAGCGCACTCCAGGGCCAGTCCCAAAATCGATAGCCGAGCCGCTACTCATCCTCGGCGAGGGTCACCTCGACGCCCCCGACGAACCCGGCCGACAGGTTGTAGATGAAGGCACCGAGCGTGGCCAGAGCCGTGGCCAGCACCACGTCGATCACCGCGATGACAGCCGTGAACAGCAGGACGCGTGGCAGCGACAGGAAGGACTGGAGATCGAAGCCGCTGCCGTCACTCGACCCGGTGGCCTCGCTGATCGTTCCGCCCACCGTCGAGAAGACGCCCATCGCGTCCATGACCATCCACAGCACGGCGGCAGCCACGACCGTGCAGATACCCAGCGCGATGGAAAGCAGGAAGCTGACCTTCATCACCGACCACGGGTCCGCCTTGGCAACCCTCAGCCGCGCCTTGCGGGTTCGCGGTGTTGTACGGGCCCCGGTACGCGCCCGCCGCACGGCCTGCGCTCCCGCTCCCGGCTGCCCACCCGGCGAACCGCCCGCAGTCTGCGGGGACGGGTATGCCTGGGGCGGCTGATACGGCTGCGCCCCGTACGGGGGCTGAGCCCCCAGAGAGTCCGTCACCGTTCCCCCTTGGGAATCCGCGGCAGGGCCACGGGCACCATGTGCTCCAGCTCCGGAAGCGGCCGCTCCGGCGCCCGTGGCTCCACTCACGCTCTACTCCTCGTGCTCCCCTGCCGAAGGCTCGGTGCCCTCGGCTTCCGCCTCAACGGTTTCACCGTCGATCACTTCGCTGTCAGCAGCATCGCCGACAACCGCGTCGATTTCTTCGGCCTCGCGGCCGGCCTCGGCGTTACGAGCGATACCGACCACGGCATCGCGCTTGCCCAGGTTGATCAGTTGGACGCCCATGGTGTCACGGCCTGTCTCCCTGACCTCATTGACTCGCGTACGAATCACACCGCCGCCGAGCGTGATGGCGAGGATCTCATCCGTCTCCTCGACCACCAGCGCACCGACCAGTGAGCCCCTGTCCTCCACGATCTTGGCGGCCTTGATACCCAGGCCACCGCGACCCTGGACGCGGTACTCGTCGACATTGGTCCGCTTCGCGTATCCGCCGTCGGTGGCAGTGAAGACGAAAGTACCCGCCCGCACGACATTCATCGAGAGCAGTTCGTCCCCCTCACGGAAACTCATGCCCTTCACGCCTGATGTCGCCCGCCCCATCGGACGCAGCGCGTCGTCCGACGCGGTGAAGCGGATCGACTGCGCCTTCCTGCTGACCAGCAGCAGATCGTCCTCGGCCGAAACCAGCTCTGCGCCGATCAGCTCATCGTCGCTGCCGTCCGGGGTCTCCCGCAGGTTGATGGCGATGACACCTCCGGAACGAGGCGAGTCGTAGTCCTTGAGCGGAGTCTTCTTCACCAGACCGGCCTTGGTGGCCAGGATCAGATACGGTGCCGCGTCGTAGTCACGGATCGCCAGAATCTGAGCGATCTGTTCGTCCGGCTGGAAGGCCAGGAGGTTCGCCACATGCTGCCCGCGCGCCTCACGGCCCGCATCCGGCAGTTCGTACGCCTTCGCGCGGTAGACCCGGCCCTTGTTGGTGAAGAACAACAGCCAGTGGTGGGTCGTCGAGACGAAGAAGTGGGCGACGATGTCGTCCTGCTTCAGCTTCGTGCCCCTGACCCCCTTACCGCCACGCTTCTGCGAACGGTAGTCCTCGGTCTTGGTGCGCTTGACGTAACCACCGTTCGTGATGGTGACGACAATGTCCTCCTCGGCGATCAGGTCCTCAATGGACATGTCGCCGTCGAAGGGCACCAGCTTGGAGCGTCGGTCGTCACCGAACTTGTCGACGATCGCGGCCAGCTCCTCGCTGACGATCTGACGCTGCCGCTCGGGTGAGGCAAGAATCAGCTTGTACTCGTTGATCTTGGCCTGCAGCTCGTCGTGTTCAGCCGTGATCTTCTGGTGTTCCAGAGCGGCCAGTCGGCGCAGCTGCATCTCCAGGATCGCGTTCGCCTGGATCTCGTCGATCTCCAGCAGGCCCATCAGGCCCTCACGCGCGACCTCGACCGTCTGGCTGCGCCTGATCAACGCGATGACCTCGTCGATCGCGTCAAGCGCCTTGAGCAGACCACGCAGAATATGCGCCCGCTCCTCGGCCTTGCGCAGCCGGAACTTCGTACGCCGGACGATGACCTCGATCTGATGCGTCACCCAGTGCCGGATGAACGCGTCGATCGACAGGGTGCGCGGCACCCCGTCGACCAGGGCGAGCATGTTGGCACCGAAGTTGGACTGCAGATCTGTGTGCTTGTAGAGGTTGTTCAGTACGACCTTGGCAACCGCGTCCCGCTTCAGCACCACGACAAGGCGCTGACCGGTACGCGAAGAGGTCTCGTCGCGGACATCCGCGATACCGCCGACCTTGCCGTCCTTCACCAGATCGGCAATCTTCTGCGCGAGGTTGTCCGGGTTGGTCTGGTACGGAAGTTCCGTCACAACCAGGCACTGACGGTTCTGGATCTCCTCGACCGCCACGACCGCGCGCATCGTGATGGAGCCACGACCGGTCCGGTACGCCTCCTCGATGCCCTTGCGTCCGACGACCAGGGCACCCGTCGGGAAGTCCGGGCCCTTGATCCGTTCCATCAGGGCGTCCAGGAGCTCCTCGTGCGAAGCCTCCGGATTCTCCAGGTACCACTGGGCGCCGGCCGCGACCTCGCGCAGATTGTGCGGCGGAATGTTGGTGGCCATGCCGACCGCGATGCCCGCAGAGCCGTTGACCAGCAGGTTCGGGAACCGCGCCGGCAGAACGACCGGCTCCTGGTTGCGGCCGTCGTAGTTGTCCTGGAGATCGACGGTCTCCTCGTCGATGTCCCTGACCATCTCCATGGACAGCGGCATCATCTTGCACTCGGTGTACCGCATGGCGGCGGCCGGGTCGTTACCGGGAGAGCCGAAGTTTCCGTTCGAGTCCACCAGCGGCATACGCATCGACCAGTGCTGCGCCAGTCGGACCAGAGCGTCGTAGATCGACGAGTCACCGTGCGGGTGGTACGTACCCATGACGTCGCCGACGACGCGGGCGCACTTGTAGAAGCCCTTCTCAGGCCGGTACCCGCCGTCGTACATCGCGTACAGCACACGGCGGTGCACCGGCTTGAGGCCGTCCCGCACATCCGGCAGGGCACGCGACACGATGACGGACATCGCATAGTCGAGATACGAGCGCTGCATCTCGGTCTCGAGCCCCACAGGCTCGACACGCATGCCCACGCCCGGGACAGCCGGCACCTCTTCGGGCATCACAGGGGAATTTTCGTCGGCCATTGCTGGTCAAAGTCCTTTCAGTGCGGTCAGCAGAGACCGGCTCAGATGTCGAGGAACCGAACGTCCTTGGCGTTGCGCTGGATGAACGAGCGCCGCGCCTCGACGTCCTCACCCATCAGCACCGAGAACAGATCGTCGGCCTGCGCCGCGTCGTCCAGGGTCACCTGTCCGAGCACGCGGTGGTCCGTGTCCATCGTCGTGATGCGCAGTTCCTCGGCGTTCATCTCACCGAGGCCCTTGAAGCGCTGGATCGAGTCGTCCCTGACGCGCTTGCCGTTCTGCTTGCCCAGCTCGACCAGGGCATCCCGCTCGCGATCCGAGTACGCGTACTCGAAGTCGTCACGTCCCCACTTGATCTTGAACAGGGGAGGACGCGACAGATACACGTGCCCGGCCTCGACCAGTGGCCGCATGAAGCGGAAGAGGAAGGTCAGCAGCAGAGTATTGATGTGCTGACCGTCGACGTCGGCGTCCGCCATCAGGATGATCTTGTGATAGCGGAGCTTCTCGATGTCGAAGTCCTCATGGACCCCGGTACCGAACGCCGAGATCAGTGCCTGCACCTCGGTGTTCTGGAGGATCTTGTCGATCCGCGCCTTCTCGACGTTGAGGATCTTGCCGCGGATAGGCAGGATGGCCTGGTACATCGGGTTACGCCCGGACTTCGCCGAACCGCCGGCGGAGTCACCCTCGACGATGAAGATCTCGCACTTCGTCGGGTCGTTCGACTGGCAGTCGGACAGCTTGCCCGGCAGCGAGGC
Source organism: Streptomyces sp. NBC_00344 (assembly GCF_036088315.1). Classification (NCBI taxonomy): domain Bacteria; kingdom Bacillati; phylum Actinomycetota; class Actinomycetes; order Kitasatosporales; family Streptomycetaceae; genus Streptomyces; species Streptomyces sp. NBC_00344. The sequence goes on from NZ_CP107996.1 coordinate 3,458,071, forward strand.
GCTCTCCAGCAGACCCTTGCGCCGGGTGAGGTCACGCGCCTTACGGGCGGCGACTCGCGCCGTCTGTGCCTGAATGGCCTTGCGGATGATGTCCACGGCCTCGTTCGGGTTCCGGTCGAACCAGTCCGTGAGGTGCTCGTAGACGACCTTCTGCACGAAGGTCTTCGCCTCCGTGTTGCCCAGCTTGGTCTTCGTCTGTCCCTCGAACTGCGGGTCGCCCAGCTTCACCGAGATGATCGCCGTCAGACCCTCGCGGATGTCCTCGCCAGAGAGGTTGTCGTCCTTCTCCCGCAGCAGCTTCTTGTCGCGCGCGTAGCGGTTGACCAGGCCCGTCAGCGCGGCCCTGAAGCCCTCCTCGTGCGTGCCGCCCTCATGCGTGTGGATCGTGTTCGCGAAGGAGTACACACCCTCGCTGTACTGCGAGTTCCACTGCATCGCGATCTCGGCCGAGAGGAGTCGCTCCTTGTCCTCGGCCTCGACATCGATCACTGTCGGGTGAATCAGCTCACCCTTGCGTGAGTTCAGGTACTTCACGAAGTCGACGATGCCGCCCTCGTAGTGGTACGTGACCGAGCGGACCTGCTCTTCTTCAGCAGCCTCCTCGGCCGTGTCCGCACCCGCGGTCGCCTTGGCGGACTCCCGCTCATCCGTCAGCGTCAGGGTGAGGCCCTTGTTCAGGAAGGCCATCTCCTGGAAGCGCCGCGCCAGCGTCTCGAAGGAGTACTCGGTCGTCTCGAAGATGTCACCGTCGGCCCAGAAGGTGACGGTGGTGCCGCTGTCGTCCGTGGCCTCACCGCGAGCCAGCGGCGCCGTCGGCACTCCGAGCTTGTAGTCCTGTGTCCAGCGGTAGCCGTCACGCTTGACCTCGACCGCGACCTTCGCCGACAGGGCGTTGACCACGGAGACACCCACGCCGTGCAGACCACCGGAGACTGCGTAGCCACCGCCGCCGAATTTACCGCCGGCGTGCAGCACGGTCAGTACGACCTCGACGGCCGGCTTGTTCTCCGACGGAACGATGTCGACCGGGATACCGCGGCCGTTGTCGATCACGCGCACGCCGCCGTCGGCCAGGATCGTGACGTCGATCGTGTCAGCGTGCCCGGCCAAAGCCTCGTCGACGGAGTTGTCGACGACCTCTTGCACCAAGTGGTGGAGTCCACGCTCACCGGTCGAGCCGATGTACATGCCGGGTCGCTTGCGGACCGCGTCCAGACCCTCGAGGACGGTGATCGCGCTGGCGTCGTACGAGTTGGTGACCTCGCCGTTCTCGCCGACTGTGGACGGAGTGATCTGGTTGGGGTTGCCGGAATCGGCCACGAAGCGCCCTTTCTGGCACAGCACAGGCCTCTCCAGGGCAGGCAGGAGCGGCTGCGTCGTTCGACTTGTTCCGCGAGTGGGCGGAATTAGCCCCCAGTCTACCGGTAGCGCAGACATGAATGGGGGTTTGCCGGTACCTGAGTCCACATGTGCCGCCCTGAACCGGCCTCACCCGACTCCCCATATGGAGAGAGGGGCTCCAAGAGGCTCACACGGGCTTTCAGCGCTTCGACCTGTCAACCTCTCGCTACGGTGAGGGACACCCAAGGGTCACGGCCGTCTCCCGCGCGGCTTCCCGGTGACGTGTTTCACGTGAAACACGCATCAGCCGTATGTGTCACCCGGACCCTTGCTGCCTGGCGCTCGCAACGGCCCGTATCTCCGCGGCGGACCTCCAGGCCCCAAAACCTTGATCAATTTGACTGTGCCCTGCCCCAGGTCCGCGTTGAGCCGGGCCACCAGCTGAGCCGCCAGCAGCCGCAGCTGAGTCGCCCAGGCCGTCGAATCGCATTGAACCGTCAGCACACACGCGTCTTCGTCATAACGCTGAGGAACGCAGTGCTTGGCCAGGTCCTCGCCCACGATCTGCGGCCAGCGCCCCATCACTCCGCCCACCGCCGCGGGTGCCTCCCAGCCGCGCTCGGTGATCAACCGATTGATCGCGGCACCCAGCGGAAGCGGATCACGCCCGTCGGCACGCGCACCGGACCGCAGGCCGCCCCGCTTGGCCTGCTTCTTCTGTTGCGCCGCCGCGCCGCGCGCCTTTGCCTGCTCCTTCGCTGCGCGCAAGGCGACCCGTGCAAGATCGATCCCCGACGACTCCGGAACCTTGGGGGCTTCCGGACCTTCGAACTCTCGGCCTTCCCCGGCACCACGCGAGTCTGCAGAGCCGCCCACAGAACCACGGGCAGCGCCGGAATCCCCCGCCGACCCGCTCATACGCGCTCCACCACGCCCTCGGAGACGGCGTACCGAGTCCCCGCGAGTACCCCTGGCACATCATCACTGACGGCCGCGGTCACCAGAACCTGCTCACCAGGAGCGACCAGCTCGGCGAGCCGCTCACGGCGCCGCACATCCAGCTCAGCGAATACATCGTCGAGCACCAGCACCGGCTCATTGCCTTCGGCCCTCAGCAGGTCGTAGGAGGCCAGTCGCAGCGCCAGCGCATACGACCAGGACTCCCCATGGCTTGCATAGCCCTTGGCGGGCAGCCGACCCAGCTTCAGTACGAGATCATCACGGTGCGGGCCTACCAACGTCACACCCCGCTCGACCTCCTGCTTACGGACCCCGGCCAACGCCACAAGCAGCTGTTCATACAGCTCATCGCGCGACCGAGCTGCCTCGATTTCCTCGCCCAGGGAGCTGCGGTACTCCAGTACGACCGGACCACCACCGGGCGCCACCTGTTCATACGCCTTGTCCGCAAGCGGCTGCAGAGTCCCGACCAGGTCCAGGCGCTGAGCCAGCAGCTCTGCTCCGACTCGCCCGAGATGCTGATCCCACACATCCAACGTGGACATATCCATCGATCGGCCGCCGTGCCGGCGTGCCATTGCCGCGGACTTCAGCAGGGTGTTGCGCTGCTTCAGAACCCGCTCGTAGTCGGAGCGCACCCCAGCCATCCGAGGTGATCGCGCGGTGACCAGCTCATCAAGAAAACGTCGCCGCTCACCAGGATCACCCTTGACCAGAGCAAGATCCTCCGGGGCGAACAGCACCGTCCTGACGATCCCCAGGACATCACGCGGCTTGACCTGCGAAGACCTGTTGATCCGGGCGCGGTTGGCGCGACCCGGATTGAGTTCGAGTTCCACCAGTTGTGAACGCTGGCCCTGGGTGACAGCAGCACGGATGACCGCCCGCTCGGCTCCCATCCGTACCAAAGGCGCATCGGATGAGACTCGGTGGCTGCCAAGCGTCGCCAAGTAGCCGACGGCTTCGACGAGATTCGTCTTCCCCTGGCCATTGGCGCCCAAGAACGCAGTGACGCCCGGGTCGAGAGGCACCTCGACCCGGGCGTACGAGCGGAAGTCAGCCAGCGACAGATGCGTGACGTGCATGACCGTGCGCCGACCTTCCCCGCTGCTGGATTACTTCTTGTTCTCGACCGCGTGGCCGCCGAACTGGTTGCGCAGCGCAGCAATCATCTTCATCTGCGGGGAGTCGTCCTGCCGCGAAGCGAAACGCGCGAAGAGGGACGCGGTGATAGCGGGCAACGGCACCGCGTTGTCGATCGCGGCCTCGACGGTCCAGCGGCCCTCACCGGAGTCGGCGGCGAACCCACGGAGCTGGTCCAAGTGCTCATCGTCGTCCAACGCGTTGACGGCCAGATCGAGCAGCCAGGAACGGATGACCGTCCCCTCCTGCCAGGACCGGAACACCTCGCGCACATCGGTGACCGAGCTGACCTTCTCCAGCAGCTCCCAGCCCTCGGCATAGGCCTGCATCATGGCGTACTCGATGCCGTTGTGGACCATCTTCGCGAAGTGGCCGGCGCCGACCTTGCCTGCGTGGACCGAGCCGAACTCGCCCTCAGGCTTGAGCGCGTCAAAGATCGGCTGCACCTTGGCAACGTTCTCCGAGTCACCGCCGTACATCAGCGCATAGCCGTTTTCGAGGCCCCAGACGCCGCCGGAGACACCGCAGTCGACGAAGCCGATGCCCTTGAGGCCCAGCTCGACGGCGTGCTTCTCGTCTTCGGTCCAACGGGAGTTACCGCCGTCCACCACGATGTCGCCGGGGGAAAGCAGCTCGGCGAGCTCATCGACCGTGGACTGGGTCGCGGCACCTGCCGGGACCATGACCCACACAACACGGGGGCCCTTGAGCTTGCCCACAAGCTCTTCCAAGCTGTGGACATCGGCGACGTCCGGATTCCGGTCGTAACCGATGACGGTGTGACCAGCGCGGCGGATGCGCTCGCGCATGTTCCCGCCCATTTTGCCGAGGCCGACGAGACCGAGCTCCATCAGAAGATCCTTAGTGAGGTGGTGGCGATTCGTACCCGGGTCCGAGCGTACGCCGGGACGTCCGGGCACACCTGCGGGGTCAGCCGCTCAGACGTACTGTGTCAACTCGCGGCCGCAGTCCCCGTCGCCCGGCTTTCTCAGCCCGACAGGCGCACCGGCATGATCAGGTACTTGTACGCGTCATCGGCCTCAGCATCCATGGCGGGGCGGCCGCTGAGCAGGGCCGGCTTTGTGGACGTCGTGAAGGAGAGCTGAGCGGCCGGGGAGTCGATCGCGCTGAGCCCGTCCAACAGGAAGGTCGGGTTGAAGGCGATCGAGATGTCGTCCCCTTCGAGCTTCGCGTCGACCCGTTCCACAGCCTGTGCATCGTCGCTGGACCCGGCCTCAAGGATCAGCACGCCCTGCTCGAAACTGAGCCGCACCGGAGTGTTCCGCTCGGCTACCAGCGACACACGCTTCACAGCCTCGACGAACGGAGCAGTCTCGATCACAGCGATCGAGTTGAACTCGGTCGGGAAGAGTGTGCGGTATTTCGGGAGGTCCCCCTCCAGCAGCCGCGTGGTCGTACGCCGCCCCGCACCTTCAAAGCCGATCAGCCCTTCACCGGAGCCGGACCCTGACAGTGCCAGGGTGACCGTGTCGCCACTGGTCAACGACTTGGCAGTGTCCAGGAGTGTTTTGGCGGGCACCAAGGCCACCGCGGAGGCCTCGGGGTCCTCCGGCTTCCAAAGGAACTCGCGGACGGCGAAGCGGTAGCGGTCGGTGGAGGCCAGCGTGACCCGGTCGCCCTCGATCTCGATACGCACACCGGTGAGGACGGGCAGGGTGTCGTCACGGCCCGCGGCAATGGCCACCTGGGCCGCAGCAGACGCGAAGACCTCGCCGGGCACGGTACCGGTCGCTGTGGGCATCTGAGGCAGAGCCGGGTACTCCTCCACAGGCAGCGTGTGGAGTGTGAACCGTGAGGAACCGCAGGCCACCGTCGCCCGTACACCGTCTGTGGAGATCTCCACAGGACGGTTGGGCAGTGCCCGGCAGATATCGGCGAGCAGCCGGCCGGAGACCAAGACGGTGCCGTCCTCCTCGACCTCGGCATCGACGGACACCCGAGCCGAGACCTCGTAGTCGAAGCCGGAGAGGCTCAATGCGCCCTCCTCGGCCTTCATCAGAAGGCCCGCGAGAACGGGCACCGGCGGACGGGCCGGAAGGCTACGGGCCGTCCAGGCCACCGCCTCCGCGAGTACATCGCGCTCCACCCGGATCTTCACCGGAACCGCCTCCTGCTGTAGCTGACTCGCCCTGCTGGCCTTCGTCGTCGGCTTGTTGCCGGGGACCAGTCTGACCTACGCCGCCGACAGTCGGTGCGGGTCGGGGTCAAGTCGCTGCGGCCGGTGGCGGTGGCTCGGACGGCAAGTTGTGCACAGCGCCCACTTCGAAGCCAATTCCCCGGTAACTATAGGAGGCAGTAGTAGTAGGGGCTGTGGAAACCGTGGATAACCGTGTTTTCGCAGCTCAGGCGCACTTTTTTGTCCACCGAGCCTGTGGGCGGAGCCGGTGGACAACCGACCGTTTCTGTGGACGCCGAAAAGTTCTGCACACCCGGTGCACAGGGGAGGGCTACTTCTCCCCAGGACTGTCCCCAGCTTTTCCCCGTTTCCCCACAGGGCAATCGAGCTCCTTGGTGTGACGGCTTTCACTCGACCCAGTGATCCCGGGCGTTTCGTTGCCGAACAGTGGACAAGGGTGTGGAGAAGCTGGGGACAACATCACCAAGCCTGTGGGCTGCCGGTGGACAAGTGATCCATGCTCCTGTGGATGAACTTTCCGTCCACAGACTGTGGACTTCCGTTGGCCACAAATCCACACCCGGCTGACCTGGGGAGACGAAGTCTCAACAACCATCCCTGTGGACACAAACTGGACAACTCCTGAGTCCCCAGGGTGTGGACGGGCGAACGGTGCCGACGCTGTGGAGAACACGACCACGACGTCTTGTATTCGAACACCGGCGGCGCCCGGAACGGCGAAGGGCGCCCCGGGGTTCTGTCCCGGGGCGCCCTTCGCAGGTACTGGAAGCTGCTGACTCAGCCGTTCTTGATGCGGTTGGTGAGCTCGGTGACCTGGTTGTAAATGGACCGCCGCTCGGCCATCAGAGCGCGGATCTTGCGATCCGCGTGCATCACAGTCGTATGGTCCCGGCCGCCGAACTGCGCACCGATCTTGGGCAGGGAGAGGTCCGTGAGTTCACGGCACAGGTACATCGCGATCTGCCGTGCGGTCACCAGCACCCGGCTGCGTGACGACCCGCAGAGGTCTTCGATGGTCAGACCGAAGTAGTCCGCGGTCGCCGCCATGATGGCGCTCGCCGTGATCTCGGGTGCCGCGTCCTCGCCGCCCGGGATCAGGTCCTTCAGCACGATCTCGGTGAGCCCGAGGTCCACCGGCTGCCTGTTCAGCGAGGCGAACGCCGTGACCCGGATCAGCGCTCCCTCCAGTTCGCGGATGTTGCGGGAGATCCGGGATGCGATGAACTCGAGCACCTCCGGCGGGGCATTGAGCTGCTCCTGCACGGCCTTCTTGCGGAGGATCGCGATACGCGTCTCGAGCTCCGGCGGCTGTACGTCGGTGGTCAGGCCCCACTCGAACCGGTTCCGCAGGCGGTCCTCCAGGGTGACCAGTTGCTTGGGGGGCCGGTCGGACGACAGCACGATCTGCTTGTTTGCGTTGTGCAGCGTGTTGAAGGTGTGGAAGAACTCCTCCTGTGTCGACTCCTTGCTGGCAAGGAACTGGATGTCGTCAACGAGGAGGATGTCGACGTCGCGGTAGCGCTTGCGGAAGGTGTCGCCCTTGCCGTCGCGGATCGAGTTGATGAACTCATTGGTGAACTCCTCGGAGCTCACATAGCGCACGCGGGTGCCTGGGTAGAGGCTGCGCGCGTAGTGCCCGATGGCGTGCAGCAGATGAGTCTTGCCGAGTCCGGACTCCCCGTAGATGAACAAGGGGTTGTACGCCTTCGCCGGGGCTTCGGCGACTGCGACCGCGGCTGCGTGTGCAAACCGGTTCGAAGCGCCGATCACGAAGGTGTCGAAGAGGTACTTCGGGTTCAGCCGAGCCTGCGGCTCACCGGGCCCAGCCGCGGGAGCGGGTTGGGCGGCTAGCGGACCGGGGGCGCCGCTGGGGGTGGGCAGGTGCCGCTGCGAGGACTGAGGATCCCGGAGGTCATGCCGCTCGGGCCGCTGCTGCTCGTAGTTCTGGCGGTCCGGCTGCTGCCGGTAATCGTGCTGGGGTTGCTGCGTCCGGGGACCGGTGTACGGCTCGCGCTCCTGGAAGCCGCCGAGTCGTGGCTGCTGCCAGGAGAGATCCTCGTGCGGACGGGGCCAGGCTCCGGGATCGGGGCGCTGCTGCTGATAGTCCGGGTAGGCCGGCCGGGCAGTCGGCATGCCGTCGTCGGAGGGACGGTGGCCATACCCGTCATAGGTGTCGGCGTGCCGCGGCTCGTCATGCTGAGGGTGCTGGTAGCGCGGCTGCTGGTGCGACTGGTGCTGCTGTTGCGTCTGGGCGGGCGGAGCCGGCTGGGAGGGGTCCCCCACCGTGTCGTCGACAGTGATCGCGATACGGATCGGGCGGCCGCACTCATGGCTCAGCGTCTCACTGATGAGAGGGGCGAGCCTTCCTTCAAGAACACGCTTCCCCCATTCGTTGGGGACGGCGAGCAGTGCGGTGTCCGCCACGAGCGCCAGGGGCTGACAGCGTTCGATCCACTGCTTGTCCTTGGGCTCGATGTTTTGCTGGCCTTCCCCGAGGAGACGTTCGAGGACTCGCGGCCACACTGCGGCAAGATCGGCAGGTACGTCAGCCACGGGGCACGCTCTCTCGCAGGTCCCACGAATGTGTGCTTCTCGGGACGGGGTGTGAAGACAGGCAGGAAAAGACTTGGGAATTGAGCCACGGTAGTCAGGGCGACCCGCGTGGTTCAAGTTGTTGTCCACAGCCTGTGTACAGCGGACCGCTGTGAAAGGGTTGGTTTGACCGGATGGCGTAGCCGCGCGTACCGTAACCAGGTCGAGTTGTCGATGGCTGCTGCCGCCTGCCTCCGATGGGCAAAGATCACGATCTTGTGGTCGTGAAGCGGTGCACACGGGCGTATTCGCGAGCTTCTCGTGGGCGCACGGTGACAGCCAGGCGATGTCCCGCCATCACCCGATTCATTTCTGGAGCCCCCGAGTGAGCAAGCGCACCTTCCAGCCGAACAACCGTCGTCGTGCCAAGACCCACGGCTTCCGTCTGCGTATGCGTACGCGTGCCGGCCGCGCAATCCTGGCGACCCGCCGTGGCAAGGGTCGCTCCCGTCTGTCCGCCTGATCTCGTACAGGTCATGACGTGCTGCCTACCGAGAATCGGCTGAGGCGGCGCGAGGACTTCGCGGCCGCAGTTCGACGAGGACGCCGGGCCGGGCGTCCGCTACTCGTCGTCCATCTACGCAGCGGTACAACGGACCCGCATGTGCCTGGGGAGAGCACTCCCCCGACACGTGCGGGTTTCGTCGTGAGCAAAGCAGTGGGCGGAGCGGTCGTACGCACGGCTGTGAAGCGGAAGCTTCGGCATCTGGTCCGCGATCGCCTGCTTCAGCTGCCCCCCGGTAGCCTGGTTGTCGTACGGGCGCTGCCCGGAGCGGGTGTCGCCGACCATGCACAGCTGGCCCGAGACCTGGACGCCGCACTGGAGCGGCTACTGGGAGGGGGCGCGCGATGAAGTACCCGCTGCTGGCTCTCATCAAGCTGTACCAGTGGACAATCAGCCCGCTCCTGGGCCCTGTCTGCAGGTACTACCCGTCGTGTTCCCACTATGGATATACGGCTATCGACCGGCATGGCGCGGTGAAGGGCACGGCGCTGACGGCCTGGCGCATTCTGCGGTGCAATCCGTGGTCGCCAGGTGGCGTGGATCACGTTCCGCCGCGCAAACGTCCGCGTTGGCACGAACTGTTGCGTCATGCGTGGCGGACAAGCAAGGGCGGGCACTCCGGTCAGGAGACCGGCCCGGCCGCAGAGACCTCGCCCAATGCTCAAGGAGCCTGATTAGTGGACACGCTTGCCAGTCTGTTCAGCTTTATCACCACCCCAGTGTCCTGGGTCATCGTCCAGTTCCACTCCCTGTACGGCGCGATCTTTGGCCCGGACACCGGCTGGGCCTGGGGCCTGTCCATCGTGTCGCTGGTGGTCCTGATCCGGATCTGTCTGATCCCGCTCTTCGTGAAGCAGATCAAGTCGACCCGTGGCATGCAGGCGCTCCAGCCGAAGATGAAGGCGATCCAGGAGCGCTACAAGAACGACAAGCAGCGACAGTCCGAAGAGATGATGAAGCTGTACAAGGAGACGGGCACCAACCCGCTCTCCTCGTGTCTTCCGATCCTCGCGCAGTCGCCGTTCTTCTTCGCGCTTTACCACGTGCTGGCAGGCATCGCCAATGGCAAGACGATTGGCGTCATCGATCAGCCGTTGCTCGAGAGCGCACGTAAGGCCCACATCTTCGGCGCCCCGCTTGCGGCGAAGTTCTTGGAGAGTTCCGAGAAGGTCGCATCGCTCGGCGCCACACTGACCGACGTTCGCATCGTCACCGCGGTCATGATCGTCCTGATGTCGGCGTCGCAGTTCTACACACAGCGCCAGCTGATGACGAAGAACGTCGACATGTCCGTCAAGACGCCGTTCATGCAGCAGCAGAAGATGCTGATGTACGTGTTCCCGCTCATGTTCGCCGTGATGGGTATCAACTTCCCGGTCGGTGTGCTCGTCTACTGGCTGACCACCAACGTGTGGACCATGGGCCAGCAGATGTTCGTGATCCACCGCAATCCGACCCCGGGCAGTCAGGCCCAGGCGGGGTTGCTGGAGCGGGTCCAGAAGCACCTCGTCACGCACGGCTCCACGCGTACACGTCATCAGCGCACCATCGTCAAGGGCATCGCGGCCAAGGAGACGAAGGACCGCAACGATGCCGAGCGCAAGTTCATCACCACCTTGAGCAAGGCCGGCCTGGTCGCCAACGTCGATGGCACGGTGGAGAAGAGCGATGCCGCTGTCGCTGCCGAGGCGGAGGGCGTGAGCCTTGCAGATGCTGTTCCCAAGCGCCAGCAGCCCAAGCGCCAGACCAAAGCAAAGCGCCAGACGAGTGCCGCGCACCCAGGGGGAGCGAAGTCTGCGGAGGCGGATGCAGAGGGCGAGGTCGCTGAAACCGCCGAGAGGACCTCGTTGGAGAAGCAGGACGAGCCGCAGGATGCCAAGCCCAAGCAGAACGCCAAATCTGCCTCCGGTAGTACTGCACGCCAAGCCAAATCAGGTCAGCGCAAGGGCCAGCAGCGTCCCAAGCACCCGTCCAAGAAGTAAGAGGAGTCCATCCCGTGACGGAAGGCACCACCACCACCTCCGCCGCCGCTGAGGGCGACACACTGAGCCACCTCGAGCAGGAGGGCGAGATCGCCGCGGACTACCTCGAGGGACTGCTCGATATCGCTGACCTCGACGGCGATATCGACATGGATGTAGAGGCCGACAGGGCGGCGGTATCGATCATCAGCGATACCGGCAGCCACGACATCCAGAAGCTTGTGGGCAGGGAGGGCGAGGTGCTCGAGGCTCTCCAGGAGCTCACCCGGCTTGCGGTGCACCGTGAGACCGGGGACCGCAGCCGTCTGATGCTGGACATCGCTGGGTTCCGGGCGAAGAAGCGCGAGGAACTTGCCACACTGGGAGCCAAGGCTGCCGATAGGGTGAGGAGCTCCGGCGAGCCTGTGAAGCTCGATCCGATGACTCCCTTCGAGCGCAAGGTTGTGCACGATGCGGTCGCCGCCGCGGGCCTGCGCAGTGAGTCGGAGGGCGAGGAGCCGCAGCGCTTCGTCGTCGTTCTTCCGGCTTGACCAGTACGTCGTTCTGTCGGCCCCGTCTGTTTCCCAGGCGGGGCCGATCTTTGTCACCCTGATAGTCAGCCACCCATGCGGTATTGCGGTTACGGAAGGACGGTTCCCGTGACGGAGTCAGCGGAGCTCCCCCAGGCGCCGGAAGTGGCGCGTGCGGTTTTCGGTGAGTTCTTCCCGGAAGTCGTCCGATACGCGGAGCTTCTGGCAGACGCCGGAGTCACCCGAGGATTGATCGGTCCGCGCGAGGTGCCGAGGCTCTGGGAACGGCATCTGCTGAACTGTGCGGTGCTGTCGGAGGTGGTCCCCGAGGGAGTCACGGTCTGCGATGTGGGCTCCGGCGCCGGCCTTCCGGGCATTCCGCTGGCTCTGGTCCGCCGGGACCTGAAGATCACGCTGCTGGAGCCACTACTGCGAAGGACGAACTTCCTCCAGGAAGTGGTAGAGCTACTGGGGCTGGATCACGTAACGGTCGTACGCGGCAGAGCCGAGGAGGTCCTGGGCACCCTTCCGCCGGTGCACGTGGTTACGGCGCGGGCAGTTGCCCCCTTGGACCGGTTGGCTGGGTGGGGGGTGCCGCTGTTGCGACCCTACGGAGAGATGCTGGCGCTCAAGGGTGATACTGCCGAGGAAGAGATCCAAGGTGCGAGGGCGGCCCTGAGTAAGCTCGGAGTGGTGGAAACCTCGGTGCTGCAGGTTGGCGAGGGTGTGGTCGACCCCTTGTCCACGGTCGTGCGCGTTGAAGTCGGTGAAAGCCCTGGCGGTGTGCGCTTCGCGGCGAAGCGAGCCAAAGCCGCTCGGGTGAGCCGGACTCGCCGACGCCGGTGAGTGCCGTTTCGGATCCCACGGGATACCAAAAGTTGCCAAATGTGCAGATTTCGGAGTGTCGCGACGGGTTGACGTGGCAGCGCGGGCATCGTGTTTCACGTGAAACGTCGCTCTCTGCTGCATGGCATCATCAATCGCAGTCGTGCGGCATCCGCGCCGCGCGATCGTAAGCCCTTCGGGGTCACGAAGTTGTCCACACAGGTGGATTCATCCACAGAAGAACATGCCCCGCTGGTTCGCACCCCCCAAAGCATGGCAGGCTCTGTGTATTGCGAGCCTGAAGTCGAGGAGAGTGAATCCTTGCGGTCCGACGCCAACATCGCGGGACCGATGACCGATCCGGTCCCCGGCCCCCGTACCGAATCGGTGGGAGAAGTTGTTTCACGTGAAACACCACCCCCGATGGACGACACCCCCATTGGTCGTGCTGCCCAACTTGCAGTGGAAGCCCTCGGCCGTGCCGGGGAGGGCCTGCCACGGCCTGAACGGACGCGTGTCATGGTGGTCGCCAACCAGAAGGGCGGCGTCGGCAAGACCACTACGACGGTCAACCTCGCTGCCTCGCTCGCCTTGCATGGTGCGCGGGTTCTCGTGGTTGACCTCGACCCGCAGGGAAACGCTTCGACAGCGCTGGGGATCGATCACCACTCCGAAGTTCCATCGATCTACGACGTCCTGGTAGAAAGCCGGCCCCTCTCGGAGGTCGTCCAGCCAGTCAAGGACGTCGAGGGTCTCTTCTGCGCTCCGGCCACCATCGATCTCGCCGGCGCTGAGATCGAGCTGGTGTCTCTCGTGGCACGGGAGAGCCGACTACAGCGAGCGCTCCAGGCATATGAGCAGCCGCTGGACTACATCCTCATCGACTGCCCACCGTCTTTGGGCTTGTTGACCGTCAATGCGATGGTGGCCGGTGCAGAGGTACTGATCCCTATCCAGTGCGAGTACTACGCGCTGGAGGGACTGGGACAGCTTCTCCGGAACGTCGATCTGGTCAGAGGTCATCTCAATCCGGACCTTCACGTGTCGACCATTCTGCTCACCATGTATGACGGCAGGACTCGACTCGCGTCGCAGGTGGCGGACGAAGTGCGCAGCCACTTCGCTCGCGAGGTACTCAAGACCAGCATTCCCCGGTCAGTGCGTATCTCCGAGGCCCCTAGCTACGGTCAGACGGTACTCACCTATGATCCAGGCTCCAGCGGATCGTTGTCGTATCTTGAGGCGGCTCGTGAGATCGCCTTGCGTGGCGTAGGCGTGCAATACGACGCCCGGGATGCGCATAGCGGTTATCAGAACAGCCAACAGAGTTTGTCGGAGGGGATCCAGTGAGTGAGCGACGTAGAGGATTGGGACGTGGGCTCGGTGCGCTGATCCCTGCTGCACCGCAGGAGAAGCCTGGCCTGGCCGGCGGAGAGTCTCCGTCCTCTGGTGGGGCCGTTCCGGTACTCACTGCGGAGCGCGGTGTTGCCGCTGCGAAGTTGGCTACCCGCCCCGCGACTGCCGTTTCACGTGAAGCGACCGTGCCTGCGCAGGAGACTGCGCCCGCTACAGAAACCGCCGGGGAGACGACGGAGTCGGCGGGAGCGTATTTTGCCGAGCTGCCGTTGGATGCGATCACACCCAACCCGCGCCAGCCTCGTGAGGTCTTCGACGAAGACGCACTTGCCGAACTGGTCTCCTCCATCAAGGAAGTTGGGCTGCTTCAGCCTGTTGTCGTGCGTCAAGTGGCCGCAGAGCGCTTCGAACTCATCATGGGTGAGCGGCGCTGGCGGGCTTGCCGGGAAGCCGGTCTGGAGCGGATTCCCGCGATTGTTCGGGCCACGGACGACGAGAAGCTGCTTCTGGATGCGCTGCTGGAGAACCTGCATCGTTCTCAGCTCAATCCGCTGGAAGAAGCAGCGGCCTATGACCAGCTGCTCAAAGACTTCAACTGCACACACGACCAGTTGGCGGATCGGATTGGCCGCTCGCGGCCCCAGGTCTCCAATACGTTGCGACTGCTGAGGCTCTCCCCTCCGGTACAGCGCAGGGTTGCTGCGGGGGTTCTCTCCGCGGGACATGCTCGAGCACTGCTCTCGGTGGACGACTCCGAGGAGCAGGATCGACTGGCGCATCGCATTGTGGCTGAGGGGCTCTCGGTACGCGCGGTCGAAGAGATCGTGACGTTGATGCAGTCCCGTCCGGAGAGCGCCTCCAAGAGCAAGGGCCCGCGGGCCGGAGCTCGTCTCTCTCCTGCTCTCTCTGACCTTGCATCTCGCCTCTCGGATCGCTTCGAGACACGCGTAAAGGTCGATCTGGGCCAGAAGAAGGGAAAGATCGTCGTCGAATTTGCTTCGATGGATGACCTTGACCGGATCCTCGGATCACTCGCCCCTGGCGAGGGGCGGGTGCTGGAGAAGATGCTCACTGATGAGGCCGCTGAGGAGACCGCGACTGAGGACAGCGAGGGCTAGACGGGACGTGAGTCCTCGCGGAGGGTGGGGCGTGTCTGGCAAGCCGGAACACGCCCCACCCTTTGCTTTCTGACGGTATCCGTCCGATCGTCTAGGTGGATACGATGCGTTCTGGTATGACGCATCCATCTTGGTCCACCTCGGAGGGAGGGCGGCCCGTGCGAACGGTGAGCCGCAGCCAACTGGTAACCGTCGGTCTGAGCTTGGGAGCGTTCGGCGGTTTCGTCGGCAGTCTGCTCAGAGAGCGGAGCGTGCTGACTGCCGCGCGCGATGCAGCAGATGAGGGAAGCGAGGAGCACCGTTCATGGGGCGTCGGCTTGTACCGCTCACGCTGGACAACCTTCCCGATCTTCCCAAGCGCTGTCGATCGTGCGTCTTCTGGGAACTCGACCCGGTCAGTGGCGAAGCCGCGATAGAAGCCGGTAGATCCGAGCTGGAAAAGGAAGCCTGGCTTTCAGCGGTCCTGCTGGAGTGGGGGTCTTGTGGTCGGGTCGTTTACGTCGATGATGTGCCGGTCGGCTTCGTCCTGTACGCCCCTCCGGCCTATGTGCCTCGTTCTATGGCGTTCCCTACAAGTCCGGTCTCTCCTGACGCCGTCCAGCTGATGACAGCCTGGATCATGCCTGGCTATCAAGGGCAGGGACTGGGCAGGGTGATGGTGCAGACAGTTGCCAAGGATTTGCTGCGGCGGAACTTCAAGGCCATCGAGGCGTTCGGTGACGCTCGATGGAAGGAGCCGGCTTGTGTTCTTCCCGCCGAGCATCTGCTTGCCGTGGGCTTCAAGACCGTACGAGCACACCACCGCTACCCTCGACTGAGGCTTGAACTGCGCACCACACTGTCCTGGAAGGAAGATGTGGAGCTTGCTCTGGATCGCCTCCTTGGCGCGGTCCAGAAGGAGCCGGTACTGCGCCCCTTGTGAGAATCGCTTCCACAGCAACCGTGAAACGCAAAAACAGGGGCCGCCCAAGGGGGCGGCCCCTGTTTCACGTGAAACACGAGCAGTAGTCAGGCCTTGGCGGCCTCGTTGCCGATGAAGTCCTCAAGATCGCGGACGATCGCAGCCTTGGGCTTCGCGCCGACGATGGTCTTGGCGACCTCGCCCCCCTGGTACACGTTGAGCGTGGGGATGGACATGACGCCGTACTTGGCGGCGACCGCGGGGTTCTCGTCGATGTTGAGCTTGACGACCTCAATCTGGTCGCCGTACTCGGCCGCAATAGCCTCCAGGGACGGAGCGATCTGGCGGCACGGACCACACCAAGCGGCCCAGAAATCAACGAGTACGGGCTTGTCGCTCTTGAGGACATCCTGCTCGAAGGAGTCGTCAGTCACGTTCTTCAAGGTGCCGGCCACGGCGGCCTCCTCTTTCTTTTGCTGGTATGTGGTGGAGTGAAGGAAGAGCGGATTCAGACGCTGGCAGTCTTCTCGGGCTCCGCTGACTTCTGGCTGTCGGCCAGAGCCGCCAAGAAGCGCTCTGCGTCAAGAGCTGCAGAGCAGCCGGTGCCGGCTGCAGTAATGGCCTGCCGATAGGTGTGGTCAACGACGTCGCCAGCCCCGAAAACGCCCGTGAGGTTGGTGCGGGTGGACGGCGCGTCCACCTTGAGGTAGCCCTCGTCATCGAGATCCAGCTGGCCCTTGAAGAGTTCAGTGCGCGGATCGTGGCCGACAGCGATGAACAGACCGGTGACTGGCAGCTCACTGGTGGTGCCAGTCCTGGTGTTGCGCAGGGTGAGACCCGAGAGCTTCTGCTCGCCATGGACGGTAGCAACTTCGCTGTCCCACGCGAACTTGATCTTCGGGTCGGCGATGGCTCGCTCCTGCATCGCCTTGGACGCGCGCAAGGTATCGCGGCGGTGGACGATCGTGACGGACTTGGCGAACCGGGAGAGGAAAGTTGCTTCCTCCATCGCGGTGTCGCCGCCACCAACAACGGCGATGTCCTGGTCCCTGAAGAAGAAACCGTCACAGGTGGCGCACCAGGAGACTCCGCGCCCTGAGAGGGCGTCCTCATTCGGCAGGCCGAGCTTGCGGTGCTGCGAGCCGGTGGTGACGATGACGGCCTTGGCGCGGTGCACCGTGCCGGCGGTGTCGGTGACCGTCTTGATCTCGCCGGTCAAGTCGACTGTCACGATGTCGTCGGGAACCAGCTCGGCGCCGAAGCGCTCCGCCTGGGCTCGCATGCTGTCCATGAGATCTGGTCCCATGATGCCGTCGCGGAAGCCGGGGAAATTTTCCACCTCAGTGGTGTTCATGAGCGCGCCGCCTGCTGTGACAGCGCCTTCGAAAACCAGCGGCTGCAGCGACGCGCGCGCGGTGTAGAGCGCGGCGGTGTAACCGGCCGGCCCGGAGCCGATGATGATCACGTTACGGACGTCGCTCACGGGTTTCTTCCTCGTCTCTACGGACTGCTTGCTGCCTGTCGGGGGCCAGGGCCACTGCACTTACACCCCACCCAACGGATCCTACGGGGGATGCATTCCCGAATAGGTCAGTGGCGGGGGTAGGTATGCGTGAGCAGAACGCGTCCGCGAGCTGGAGGAGCAGCGTCAACGCAGCTCGCATCTACGACGTACGCCTGTACACGTCGGCTGTCCGAGGGATAGGGCAGTACGACGAGGAAGGCAGCCGCACCGTTGTACGTGCCCTTCTGGGCGCCGAGTGGACTCTCCTGGCGGCCTATGCCCTTCTCAATACAGGAAGGCACCACAACGTCGGTTCCGCGTTTGAGGGTGTTCGGGCTGGAGTCCAGCTGGGCGGAGGGCGCCTTCTTCTCCTGCGGGGAACTGCCGGTGGCCGTGGCGCTGCTTGTAGCCAACAGAGAATCGACCTGACTCTGAAGGCCGGGCTCCGCAAAAACAGATGCTCCGTTGTCGGCTGAGCTCTCTGCGGAGCTGGGGTCGCTTCCGGGCTGAGAGGCCTGCAGGAAGAACACCCCTATGCCAATCACGGCTGCGCCGAATGCTGCACCAAACGCCACGGCCCGCCGCCGACGCCGCACGCCGTGCTCCCGTCCCGGGCCGGTGTTCCCCTGAGGACGACCTGCTGGGCGGCCTCCGGGCGTGGATCCTCTGACATGGGAGGCGGGCGGTGTTTCACGTGAAACATCAGCACTGTCTTCGGGTGGCGACGGGTCAAGCCGAACAGAGACGAGAGCGGCGTCTATCCGGTCGACGATGTCGGCGGGCATGCGCTCAGGTTCCGGCAGTGTGCCGAGCAGTTCCCGAATCTCTTCCAGGGAGTCCCGGATGCCGGCACATGGAGCGCAGCTGTTGAGGTGGTGCTGAATATCCGCTGTTCGAGACGATGAGAGAAGGCCTTCGGTGAAGTCGGCGATCTCAGCGACATCGGGGTGCTGAGGCGTGTCGGCTGTAGATGTCATGCGTGTCCACCTCCGCCCTTCACTGCCGCAGAATCGCTCGGTCCTGTGTCCTCGAGTCTCGATGTAGGTGGGACGGATGTCCCTGGCGTCCGGTTCCTTTGCTCTCTCGAATCAAGGCTGTCCGCACCCCCCGGGCGTAGATGGGCGAGAAGGGGTAGCAGTTTCGCTCTGCCGCGTGCACAGCGGCTCTTCACCGTTCCCGTGGGAACATCGAGGATTTGAGCGGCCTCTGCGACGGGGTAGCCCTGCATATCGACGAGAACCAGCACGGCTCGCTGTTCCGCTGGCAGCCTGCCCAGGGCGTCGATGAGCTCGCGGTGGAGGTCGTGCCGTTCCGCGGGTGCCTCGGCAGACTCATGAGGTTCGAGGAGCTGATCGAGGCGCTCCGTGTCGTCAACCGGCGACGTTTTCCGTGAGGCTGCCTTGCGTACCCGGTCGAGACAGGCGTTGACGGTGATGCGGTGGAGCCATGTGGTGACAGCCGACTGGCCGCGGAACGTGTGGGCGGCGCGGTAGGCGGATACCAGAGCGTCCTGGACGGCGTCGGCGGCCTCTTCACGGTCGCCCAGCGTGCGCAGGGCGACCGCCCAGAGACGGTCGCGGTGCCGACGTACCAGCTCACCGAAGGCGTCGGGGTCGCCTGCGACATGCGCGGCCAGAAGATCCTGGTCGTTCATGTCGCTGACTGCGGCGGCGTCCAACGGTGAGCCCCTCCCCTGTCGATTCCGATCAGCCGGTGAACTTCACATCCGTGATGGCCTGCTTGTACCCAACGCGGCTGTATTCGTCCCCGGGCGAATACGGCATCGCTGTCAACCAGACAAGCACATAGCGAGTAGAGGCTGACTTGATCGTCTTGAGGTGTGCTGTGGTGCCGTCCGTGCTCACAGAGGCGATCTGTTTCATGGAGCTCAATGGAGCGGACGATGAGAGGGAGTCTGCAGCGTAGAGCGAGATCGCTGTTTCCTTACCCGGGTAGTGCAGTCCTATGGAGACAGCCGAGAGAGTCCGCTGGGAGCCCAGGTCATAGACAATGCCGACGCCTTGTTTGAAGGGTGCCAGCTTGGGTCCGCCTGTGAAGGAGTGGGTTCGCCAGTACGTCGAGCTGTCGTCATCGTAGGTGTTTCCGACGTCCGCAACGTGCTGGGGACTGCCGTCCGGGTAGTACTCCTCGGCATCCTTGATCGAGAGGGTCTGCGTGGCCTTCTGCTCGCTGTTGCCGTCGCTGTTGCCGTTGTTCGTCTGGTGAGTGCCTGGGTCTTTGGTCTTACCCCGGTCCAGGAGCGCGTCGGCGAGCTGCCAGCTGCCCAGACCCAGTGCGGCAATCAACAGTGCGGAGACGGTCCACTTCAAGGCTTTCCCCGTGCGTCCCTGGAGCGGGGGTGGCGGAGAGGCAATCGGCTTGGTGGCAGCCGCGCCGGGGCCGGCCGGCGGGCGCCCGTAACTGCCCTGTTGATAGGAGGTGCGCTGGTACTCCGGCGGTGGGGTGTATGCAGGCTCAGGCTGACGGATGCGTGGCATGGAAGCCACGGCCTTGGCGAGCTCGTCAGGGGTTGTGCAGGGTGGCTCCTGGCGGGAGGCCGTGGCTCCATCATTGGCCAGGGCACGCATGGCGAGCTCAGCGAGGCCGCGGTTGACTCCGGCGCGCACCTGGTCCGGAGGGATCAGTCCAACGCCCTTGGGTAGGCCGGCGAGGCCATAGGCATCGGTTTCGTAGGGCCAGCGCTGCGTCAGTGACGCATACAGCAAGGCGCCGATGGCCTCGGTGTCGGTGCGCTGTGGTGTCTCGGAAGTGATGCCGCGAAGAGCGGCATTCACCGCAAGGCCGCGGATGCGGTACTGGCCGGACGAGGTACGCAAAACAGCGCTCGGGGTGAGCCTGAGATGGGCCAACCCTTCCCTGTGCGCGGCGGTCATCGCCTGCGCGACCTGGCTGACGAGCTGGTAGGCGTCGTGTGCCTCCATCGGTCCCGAGGCGAGGAGCGCGGTGATCTCCACCGCGTCGGGCAGCCATTCGTGGACGACGTAGACCAGTTCATTCTCCTCCACAGCATCCAGGACCTGCACAAAGCGCGGGTCCCCGAGCAGCGCTGAGGAGCGGGCAGCGGCAAGCACGGAGCGTGCTCTCGGATGGTCTGCGGGCAGCAGGTGCACGCCGACCGCGCGGCGTAGCTTCTCGTCGACTGCACGCCAGCTGCTGAAGCCGTCCAAACGGGTGACGCATTCCTCGAGCCGGTAGCGCCTGGCCAGCTTGTGCCCGCTGTGCAGCTCGGGTGTAGCGAGGGGCTCCGAGCTCTTCGTTTCTGTCTTTTCGCCCTGGGTGCTCTCATTGGCCATGGTGTCAGCCGTGTCCTGAGGTTCTGCCGTGCCGTCGACCGTGGCCTTGTCCGTTTTGGCGGCCGAAGATTCATCGCCGCCGTTGTCGGCCACGTCGACGGCAGCCGTGCTACGTTCCGCCACCGTCGTTCCTGCCTCCCCATCCGTTACGCGCTGTCGGCCAGTCTGCAAAGCCATGCCAATTGTGCCCACAGTCCGGCGCTATGCACGACACGCGGCGACGGACGATGGTTGTGCGATCCGGCCGCCATCTAGCGGCCCAGGCGCCCGCGCACCATAGCGACCATTGAGTTGAGCTCCGCGATCCGCATGCGCTTCGCGGCGATGAAGAACACACCCAGAAGTACGATCCCGCCGACCATCAGTGCCGCCAATGAGGCGAACGTGCTGTCGCCCAGCACCCGGGTGATGCCGAGGCCGACCGCACCGCCGGCGATGGCCCCCGGCACGGAAGCGAGGGCAAGTCGGGCATACGTGCGCAGGATGTTCGTGCCGTCCAGATCGCCGCCCAGCCGGTTGCTGAGCCTCCTCCAGGCCACTCCCACCCCGACCGCGTAGGCCAGGCCGTAGGAGGCGGCCATGCCGACCACTGCCCATTGGGGAGGGAGGAGGACGTAGCAGATCGCCGACGCCGCAGCGTTGACGGCCGCGACGATGACTGTGTTGTAGAAGGGGGTGCGGGTGTCTTCGTAGGCATAGAAGCCTCGCAGGACGACGTACTGCACCGAGTACGGGATAAGGCCCAGAGCGAAGGCCATCAGTACGTACCCCATGGACTGGGAGGCCTGTGCGCCGCTTGAGGCGAACAGCAGAGTGCAGATGGGCACACCCAGCGAAAGGAAGGCGAAGGAAACCGGGACGATCGCTACGGCGGAATTGCGCAGGCCCTGGGAGATGTCGTCGCGCACCGCGCCAACATCGCCGTCGGCGGCGGCGCGGGAGATCCTGGGCAATAGTGCGGCCATGACCGAGACGGTGATGATGGCCTGCGGCATGCCCCAGATGAGCTGAGCGTTGGAGTAGGCCATGATGCCCGCCCCGTCCCGGTGGGAATCGTGGCCGGCGGCGGTGGCGAGCTGGGTGACCACGAGGACACCCGCCTGGTTGGCCAGGACGAAGAGCACGGTCCACTTGGCGAGCTTTACCGCCTTGCCCAGCCCGTGGCCGCGCCAGTCGAAGCGCGGGCGGAAACGGAATCCGGCTTCCCGGAGGTAGGGGATCATGGCCAGGGCCTGGACGGTCAGCCCAAGCAGGGTGCCGATACCCAGCAGCCGTACCCCGTCCGCGGGGATGGTGCTGACCTGCATGTGTGAATCGGCAGAGGTGCCGTAGACCCAGATGAACAGGCCGAAGGTGAAGATCATGACGATGTTGTTGAGGACCGGGGTCCACATCATCGCCCCGAACTTTCCGCGGGCGTTCAGTACCTGTCCCATCACTACATGCACGCCCATGAAAAAGATGGTGGGCAAGCAGTAGCGGGCAAAGGTGACGGCGACGTTGTTGGCCGCGGGCTCGCCGGCGATCGTCGACGACATCAGGCGGATGAGCACTGGGGCGGCAAAGACCGCAATAGCGACGATGACGCCGAGCGCAACCATGACGACCGTCAGAAGTCGGTTGGCATATGCCTCGCCGCCGTCCTCGTCCTCCTTCATCGAGCGCACCAACTGCGGCACGAAGACGGAATTGAGGCCGCCGCCGACGGTCAGGATGTAGATCATTGTCGGCAGGGTGTAGGCCACGGTGAAGGCATCACCGAGGGTGGCAGCGCCCAGAGCCGCGGTGATCACCATGGTGCGAACAAAACCGGTGAGGCGGGAGACCAACGTGCCCGCCGCCATGACGGCGCTCGACTTCAGCAGGCCAGAGGCTCGTCCAGCCGATTTGCTGGGCGCCGGGGCGGGGACAGCCTCGGGTTCCGGTTCGGACGGAGGGACGGGCCCGGAGCCCTGTTGATCACGGAAGAGGTGGGCAAAGGCATCCGGCTGCTCCGGATGTGCGCCGGCTTGGCCGACCAGATCGTCCACGCCCACGAACTGGGTTGTCGCGTCGTCCCCGTACGGGAGATAGCGCGACGGCCCTTCCGGCTCGGGTGGTGGTGTCTGCGCCCACACCCTGGGGTCCGGGGCGTACTGAGAGGCGGCCGGCTGCTGGTACAGGGGCTGGGGCTCGGCATAGGTGCCAGGGGGAGGCGGAGGGTGGGAGGAGCGGTCGTAGAGTGCCTCGGCCACCGGGTCCTGAGCCGTGAGGTCCTGAGCACGGTACGGGTCGTAGTCGTACGCGTCCTGGACATAGGGATCCGCGGCACGGGGCGGTGGCGGCACCTGATCCGGCACGTCAGGTTCGGGGGGCATCCCACCGGGATACGCAGCGCCGCTTCCAGCACCCTGTTCGCGGTCACTGTCGTACGGCGCATTCATTGGTTACCCCACCTCGTCGTCCCCGGCCGGCCAGCCACAGCATCGCTCAACGGTCCACTTTCTCACCCGAGCCCGGCGGGTTGCCGCCTCCCGCTCCGGTATCCCCGTCCGGGTCACTCGGCTGCTCGGGCGGTTCGTCCCCAGAGGCGGATGCGCGGGCCACGGTGCGCTTGCGATGTGTGTACATCCTGATCCCGGCAAGCACCAGCAGCAGCACCCCGCCGGCGATGACGAGCATCACGGTGGGCGTCATTTCGGACACCGTCACCCTGAACGGCATAGCCTTCGCGGTGCCGTACGGAGTGCCGTCCTCCGTGTAGAGCTGTGCGAACACCTGGACCGGCCCATTGGCGCTGATCGATGTCGTGAATTTCACGGTCTGGCTGTGACCACCCGCGATCTTCAGCGGCTGTTCGGCGATCGCGGCCTCGTGGTCGCCCAGCTGGAGGCGGTTCGGCTGGGCCGAGCGAAGCCGCAGCACCAGGTGCTCGACCGGCTGGACGAGTTTGTTCTGCACGGTCACTGGGATCGTCGCGCTGCGTCCGGACAGAGTCACGTCCGATTTCTGGACCAGCTGTACTCGATTGGTGAGACTCAGCAGATACTTCTGGACTCCGGAGCGGTAGCTCTTGGCGCCCTTGGCATCTCCCCGCCACGACGTGGACAGCGCGCGGTTCATCGCGTTGCCGAACGGGGTGACCACTCGGTCCGGCTGGGTCAGGACGTTTTTGAAGTTGTCCAGCGTGGTCTGCATGCTTCTGACGTCCTGGAACGCTTGTGTCGGCAATTCCTGCCGACGCAAGGACCTGGGATACGCCGAGCCGCTGGGAACCTTCGTCGTGGCGTTGTTGTCCGCTTTCGTCTTCGATGCGGCGCCCAGGCCCAGTGGCTGCGTCCAGCGCTGTGCGTCCAATGTGCGCAGAGCTGTGGCCATGGACTGTGCCTGGCTGGCGGATGGCATCCGCTGCGGGGCGATCACGATGCTGCGCTGTTTGGCCGGGTCCTGGAGGGTTAGAGCCAGAGACTGCGCGAGGAAGTTCTGCACGGCGAGCGTAGAGGTGCCCGCCTTCGTCATATTGCCCTGGAAGGCGGTGGAGAGCCGCGCGTCGGCGACCACCGCTGTGGTCCCTCCGCCGATCGGCCGTGCGGCCGTGGGCGTGTAGGGCAGCCCTGTGGCCTCCTGCAGGCTGTCGCTGCGGGCGATCACGTTGTGTGCGCCGGCCGACGTGGCCACATCGACGATGGAGGGGTCGATCGCACCGTCCGCAGGCCAGGCGAAATCAGTGGTGGGCCTCACATGAAGGATGGTCTGTACGGTCGTCGCCGCAATCTCGGTGGCCGGCTGGAGGTGGCTCAGGGCCCCGGGGACGTTCTTGCCGCGGTGTGCCAGGGAAGCCAGATCGGGATCGGCGAACGGCAGCGCGACAATCTTCTTTCCCTGCACGGTGTTCTCAAGCTCACTCAGCCATTTCTTGGCGACGGCCTGATTCTTGCCCGCGATCTCGGTGTCCCCGACCTTGATCCGGTAGTTCCGTGTCATTGCATCGACACTGGCCAGCAGATCAGGGTCGACGACCCAGGTGACGGGCAGCGAGCTGCCCAGCGAGACCATCTGCTCCAGCCGCCCGCCGGGAGCGAGCTCCTGTGCCAGGTCGTCGTTCTCGAAGACCGGGGTCTGCTGGGCGTCGGAACCCGTCTCGGCCGTGAGGTGCGCGCCGGAAATCAGCGGCCAGAGCGTCGTCAGGCGCGACTTTTCGCTTACATCCGTGGGCTGCCAGGGCAGGAAGGTCCGCTGGATCCCCAGCATTTGTTCGTAGGGGGCGGTGGGCGTCTGGCCCGACACGGAGACGGCGAGCTGGTACACGCCGTCCTCGCCGAGGCCCAGCTTGCTCACGGGGACAGAGATCGAGAAGTTCTCACTGATCCCTGGAGGGAGCTTCGCGAAGGAGGCGGTGTATTTGCCGCCGATCTCCAACGGGTCGTTCCCCGTCACATCCGAGGAGTGCTTCGCCGCGTCGTCGATGTAGGAACGGCCCAGCAGTCGTGGCCCCACCCGTACTCCGACATGAGCACCGGTGACAGCCTCTTTGCCCTTGTTGGTGACTGTTCCCGACACGGTTACCGTGTCGCCCTTCACCGGGGCGCTGGGCGTGAGCTCGTCGAGGTTGACGGCCACACCGCTGAGACTTTTTCCACTGACAGCAGCCTGCGCGGGCGTGGCCGCCGGACCGTAGAAGAAGGCCGCCATGAGCGGAAGACCGGCCAGTAGCGACGCTGCACGCCGAAACCGCCGGCGGGCAGGAGAGAGAGCCTTCTCCCGGAAGTGTGCCGCCTCGGCCACGCGCTCGCCCGTCCCTCGTTTTCGTCAGCTGCATCGGTGATTGTCGGTTAGTGCGTCCACGCATGGTAACGATGTGCCCTGGGCCTGAGTGCCGCGGACTGCTCCACATGATCGGAAGGGTGGGTGCACCGGCCAGGAAATAGGGACGTCTGGGTCGGCTCGGGCACGTACCCTTTTCTGTTGTGCCGAACGCCAATGATGACAACCCCAGTGCACTGAGTCAGGTGCAGAACCGCGCGGTCGCCGAGCTGCTGCGGGTGTCCCCGGTCGCCGATGACCTTGCCCGTCGCTTTGAGGAGGCCGGGTTCCGACTTGCGCTGGTCGGAGGATCGGTCAGGGATGCGTTGCTTGGCCGGCTCGGCAACGACCTGGACTTCACCACCGATGCCCGCCCTGAGGCCGTACTGAAGCTTGTCCGGCCGTGGGCCGACGCGGTGTGGGAGGTCGGGATCGCCTTTGGCACGGTCGGCTGTCAGAAGGACGGCTACCTGGTCGAGGTCACGACGTATCGATCGGAGGCGTACGACCGGACGTCACGCAAGCCGGAGGTGTCCTACGGCGACTTCATTGAGGAAGACCTCGTGCGTCGTGACTTCACCGTGAACGCCATGGCCGTCGCCCTGCCTGAGAAGGTGTTCATCGACCCGCACGGGGGTGTGGCTGACCTTGCCGCCCGTGTGCTGCGCACTCCGGGCACTCCGGAGGAATCGTTCTCCGATGACCCGCTGCGCATGATGCGGGCTGCGCGGTTTGCCGCACAACTGGACTTCGATGTTGACCCCGAAGTCGTCAGAGCGATGAAGGCGATGTCGGAACGTATCGAGATCGTCTCTGCCGAGCGGGTACGTGATGAGTTCAACAAGCTGATGCTGTCCACCAACCCCCGCAAGGGTCTGGCTCTGCTGGTTGACACCGGCCTTGCGGAGCGAGTCCTGCCCGAGCTTCCCGCGTTGCGTCTGGAAAGCGATGAGCATCATCGGCACAAAGATGTGTACGAGCACTCACTGACTGTGCTCGAGCAGGCTATTGATCTGGAGCAGGATGGCCCCGATCTGGTTCTGCGGCTTGCGGCCTTGCTTCATGACATCGGCAAGCCAAGGACGCGACGCTTCGAGAAGGACGGTGGGGTCTCCTTCCACCACCACGAGATCGTGGGCGCCAAGCTGGCGAAGAGGCGTATGACCGCGCTCAAGTACTCAAACGACATGGTCAAGGACGTCACGAAGCTCATCGAGCTGCATCTGCGTTTCCACGGCTATGGGGCTGGCGAGTGGACCGATTCGGCGGTGCGACGCTATGTCCGCGATGCAGGGCCGCTGCTGGACCGGCTGCACAAACTGACCCGCTCGGATTGCACTACCCGCAACAAGCGCAAGGCCAACGCGCTCTCACGGGCGTATGACGGTCTTGAGGAGCGGATTGGGCAGCTTCAGGAACAGGAGGAACTGGACTCGATCAGGCCGGATCTGGACGGCAACCAGATCATGGAGTTGCTCGGCATCGGTCCAGGCCCGGTGATCGGCAACGCCTACAAGTTCCTGCTTGAGCTCCGTCTGGAGAACGGCCCAATGGGGCAAGACGCTGCTGGCGCAGCGCTCAAGGAGTGGTGGTCGACGCAAAGCTGAGGTCATGTTTCACGTGAAACATGACGAGACGCCGGGGGCGATGTTCCACGTGAAACATCGCCCCTCTCCGTACTTGCCGGAGCCTACTTCGTGTAGTTGCTCAGGCAGAGGGTGAAGTGATCACTGCCGCGACTCTCGTTGTACTGCGAGTACTTGGTCAGGTCGCAGGTGGCTCCTTCGGTGTCCTTCTTCTGTGCGACCTTGTATTTGGCCTTCGCGTTGCTGCAGTCCACAACCTCGAGGTCGGGATCGGTTGTGCTCTGCGGGTTCCCGATGCTCATGCAGTCGCCGACCTTGGCGGTGTCGGCGTCGTTCCGGGTAGCCAGATAAGCGCCGACGGCAATGACGGCGACGGCGATCACCGCGACGATCCTGAATATCTTCTTGCCCTTGCCCGCCGCGGGAGCAACTGGGGCCGGCGGAACCGGACCGCCCTGGTTGAAGTACGGCGACGGCTGTTGCGGAACGCCGGGCTGGGCCTGCTGCTGCGCGTACGGTCCGGGCTGCTGTTGACCGTATGGGTTACCACCCTGAGGGTGCCCGTAGGGAGCATTGGGCTGCTGGCCGTACGGGTTCTCACCTTGGGGCGGCGGAGTGGACATGTTCGGGATCCCCCTTGATGCGGTACGCGTATACGCGTTGTTGACGCCCGTAAGCTAGCGGGCTCCGCCGACATTGCTGTCGTCGAGGGGGACTCTGTGGCTCTGATGTGACACTTACACTCGTCGAAAACAGGCCATAAGCAGGGCAACTGCCCTACAGGTGGCGGCAACTGTCACGAGCAGAAAAATCGACCTTCCCCAGACGGCCGTATCAGAGCAGCCGCAGCGGTGGCCCCGGCAAATGTGCCGTTGAACAGCACATGGCACCTTGAGGAGGCCGCCCTCGCAGAGGGCGTCCACCGCCGACTGCACCACGCTGTCCGTGGAGTAGCGAGCCGAGGACCGTGGGCAAGCGTCACGCAGCAGAAGCAGAGGACAGCAGCGTAAGGCAAGGCGACAAAGTTGAGGGCTCCCGGGCGATGTGCCCGGGAGCCCTCAACGGTCATGCCGACGTGGTCAGCAGGACTTTCAGCGTTCGACCTCGCCCTTGATGAACTTCTCGACGTTCTCGTAGGCCTCGTCGTCGAAGTACTGCACCGGCGGGGACTTCATGAAGTACGAGGAGGCGGAGAGGATCGGGCCACCGACGCCGCGGTCCTTGGCGATCTTCGCAGCACGCACCGCGTCGATGATGACTCCCGCGGAGTTCGGGGAGTCCCACACCTCGAGCTTGTACTCGAGGTTCAGCGGGACATCACCGAAGGCACGGCCCTCGAGGCGCACATACGCCCACTTGCGGTCGTCCAGCCACGCGACGTAGTCCGAGGGACCGATGTGGACGTTGTCGGCGCCCAGCTCCCGGTCACGGATCTGCGAGGTGACGGCCTGCGTCTTGGAGATCTTCTTGGACTCCAGGCGGTCGCGCTCAAGCATGTTCTTGAAGTCCATGTTGCCGCCGACGTTCAGCTGCATGGTGCGCTCGAGGCGCACACCACGGTCTTCGAAGAGCTTGGCCATGACGCGGTGCGTGATGGTGGCACCGACCTGCGACTTGATGTCGTCGCCGACGATCGGGACGCCCGCCTCGGTGAACTTGTCAGCCCACTCCTTGGTCCCGGCGATGAAGACCGGGAGAGCGTTGACGAACGCGACCTTGGCGTCGATGGCGCACTGCGCGTAGAACTTCGCAGCGACCTCGGAGCCCACAGGCAGGTAGCAGACGAGAACGTCCACCTGCTTGTCCTTGAGGGTCTGGACGATGTCGACCGGAGCCTCGGCGGACTCCTCGATGGTCTGGCGGTAGTACTTGCCCAGGCCGTCGTGGGTGTGGCCACGCTCGACCGTCACGCCGGTGTGCGGGACATCGGCGAACTTGATGGTGTTGTTCTCGCTGGCGCCGATGGCGTCCGCGAGGTCGAGGCCGACCTTCTTCGCGTCGACATCGAAGGCAGCGACGAACTCGACGTCACCTACGTGGTAGTCGCCGAACTGGACGTGCATCAGACCGGGCACCTTGCCGGCCGGATCGGCGTCCTTGTAGTACTCGACGCCCTGCACCAGCGAGGCGGCGCAGTTGCCCACGCCGACGATGGCTACGCGAACCGAACCCATTCCGGTTGCTCCCTGTGTGTTCTCGACGAAGCTCTGCGGACGCAGAGCTTCACTTAGCGGTGTCATCGGACGGATCCGGCGGGGTGCTATCCCGATGCCGGGGCAGGCCGCCCGTCTCTCCTTGTGTGTCCTGCTGAGCAGCGTCGGCGTCGGGGGATCGTCGCCGATCCCGGCCCGCCCGCTCGCTCTCGATGAGCTCGTTCAGCCAGCGCACTTCGCGCTCCACGGACTCCATGCCGTGCCGCTGGAGCTCAAGTGTGTAGTCGTCCAGCCGCTCGCGGGTCCGGACCAGTGAGGCACGCATTTTTTCGAGACGCTCCTCGAGCCGGCTGCGTCGCCCTTCCAGCACCCGCATCCGCACTTCGCGCTCCGTCTGCCCGAAGAAGGCGAAACGAGCGGCGAAATGCTCGTCCTCCCAGCTGTCCGGGCCGGTGTGCGAAAGCAGCTCCTCGAAGTGCTCCTTGCCGTCCGCAGTCAACCTGTAGACGATCTTGGCTCGGCGCCCTGCGAGTGAAGCCGCGAGGGCATCCTCAGGGGCGCTCCCCGGTTCCTCAATCAACCAGCCGTTGGCGACCAGCGTCTTGAGGCAGGGGTAGAGAGTCCCGTAACTGAAGGCGCGAAAGACCCCCAGCGACGTGTTCAGGCGTTTGCGCAGCTCATAGCCGTGCATCGGTGACTCACGGAGCAGACCGAGAACGGCGAATTCGAGGATGCCGGAGCGCCTGCTCAACCTTCGCCTCCTCCGCTGCTGGGCCACTTATGTCGTGCTGATGTATCGAGTCGATACATCAGCACGATAGAACGACCTTGCGTTCGCGACAAGTGGAGAGTTCGTGAGCGGCGTCACATAGAGAATTCAGAGGCAGTGACTTGTCTGATTTGCGTGGAAGCTCGGCACTGACAGGGTTTTGAGCGTGCGTAGTCTGTGCGGCATGCACACCGCCGGGGGCCGAGTGACACCTGGGGACGTCAGCCGTCTCGGACCGCGGAATGCACTGCGGATGAGCCCGTTCCGGGGCGCATCCGTATATCGGGGGGACAGGAACTCAACTGCCGTTTCCAGGCTTTGACGCCTGCCCGAGGAGTAGTCGTTCGATGAGCGAGCACCGTCGCAAACCGCCACAGCCGCAGAATGGCGGACGTGCCGCGGCCAGGCGAGACGCCCAGCAGCCTTCGGGCCGTCGGGCAGCGGCCCCGCGAACCACGACCGAGTCACCTATCGGTTCGGATGATGACGAAGGGCGTCCGTACGGCGGACGCGCCGCAGCAAGACGTGCCTCCCAGCGGAACGGGGGCGGGCGCCGACGCGCCCCTGAAGCGGGCGGCGGTCGTGGTGGGCGCCGCGGAGCGGGCGGCGGTCGGGGGGACGGCGGTTTCGACGGCGGCGCCGGTCGCAACCGACGACCCGCGAAGAAGAGGTTCATCGACTACCCGCGCGCCAACCGGTACGGGTGGCAGCGCTGGATGCCGTCATGGCGTCTCGTCACCGGGCTTTTCGTCGGCTTCGTCGGCAGCATCCTGGCTGCGGGCACCATCGCCTACGCCATGGTGGGCGTCCCGGACGCCTCGAAGACATCGACGGCGCAGAACAACGTCTACTACTGGGCCGACGGAAGCCAGATGGCCGCCACCGGTGGTGAGATCAACCGGCAGATCGTGCCGCTCGATCAGATCCCCCTGGCCATGCGCAACGCGGTGGTGTCTGCCGAGAACAAGACCTTCTACAAGGACAACGGTATCGATCCGACGGGCATCGCCCGTGCCGTGGTCAACATGGCGAAGGGAGGGCAGACCCAGGGCGGCTCGACCATCACCCAGCAGTACGTCAAGAACTCCCGGCTGGGGCAGGAACAGACTCTCAGCCGTAAGTTCAAGGAGTTGTTCATCTCCATCAAGGTGGGCGCCAAGATGAACAAGAACGACATCATGAAGGACTACCTGAACACCTCCTACTACGGACGTGGCGCTTACGGCATCCAGGCTGCGGCCCGTACGTATTTCGGTGTGGACTCCGACAAGCTGAACCCGAGCCAGTGCGCCTTCCTCGCCACGCTGCTCAAGGGCGCCACCTACTTCGACCCGGCCGGGGCCTCGGAGATCGATCCGACCGCCACAGCGAAGGCCAACACTGCGCGCGCCACCCAGCGCTGGCACTGGATCCTCGACGAGATGGTCAAGGACCACCGTCTCCCCGCCGCGGAGCGGGCGAAGTACGAGACGTTTCCCAAGGTGGACCCGCTGAAGAAGAACGCGCAGCTCGGCGGGCAGATCGGCTATCTCGTCGACCTTGCCAAGTCGTACTTCGTCAACAACACACCGGGTATGACGACCGAGATCCTGGCCAAGGGCGGCTACCAGATCCACACGACCTTCGACAAGGGCAAGGTCAACAAGCTGGAGAAGGCCGTACAGAAGGTCCGCAAGGCCAAGATCGATCCGAAGAAGCGCCCGAAACTGGACACTCATGTGCAGTTCGGCGGCGCTTCGGTGGACGCGGAATCCGGCGCCATCGCAGCCATCTACGGCGGTGAGGACGCGACCAAGCACTTCACCAACAACTCCGACTACACCGGGGCCCAGGTCGGATCGACCTTCAAGCCGTTCGTGCTGGCGGCTGCGCTGCAGTACGGAAAGCGCGACCCCTCCCTCGGGGCGGATCAGCCGGACTCCGACCGGACGATCGTCTCGCCGAAGAGTCTCTACAGCGGCAAGAACGATCTAAAGATCAAGAACTACAACGGTACGGTCTGGGAGAACAAGGAAGGCAAGCAGTGGCGTCAGGAGAACGACGGCCACGAGTCGGTCGGCGTTGCCCCTGACTACCCGATTGATCTGCGTGAAGCCATGCGGCAGTCGGTCAACTCGGCGTATGTGCAGCTGGGTATGGACGTCGGTACCGACAAGGTGCGCCAGGCGGCCGTCTCGGCCGGCCTGCGGGACGACAAGCAGAGCATGGCCAGCTCCGACGTGCCGTCCTTCTCCATCGGCACCTCCAGCCCGAGTGCGATCCGGATGGCCGGCGCGTACGCCACCTTCGCCAACAACGGTCGTCAGAACGACCCCTACTCCGTCACCGAGGTGACGAAGGACGGTCTGACGGTCTACAGGCACAAGAAGGTGGAGAAGGCCGCGTTCTCCACCGCTATCGCCAGCAATGTCACCGATGTACTGAAGACCGTGGTCGACAAGGGCACCGGAACCGCCGCCCGTATCCCCGGCCGCGACGTGGCGGGTAAGACCGGAACCACCGACGGCAACAAGTCGGCCTGGTTCATCGGCTACACGCCGCAGCTCTCCACCGCCATCGACATGTACCGCTTCGATGACAACGCGAAGGGCAAGGGCCACTTCGAGGAGATGTACGGCACCGGCGGTGAGGAGAAGATCCACGGTGCCTCGTTCCCGGCCCAGATCTGGCAGGACTACATGTCGAAGGCGCTGGCAGGCGCCCGGGTCAAGTCGTTCCCGCCGCCGGAGAGCCTCGGCAAGGTCGTCTACGGCGGCGGAGTGTCCAGCCCCAAGCCGACCCCTGTGGTGACCCCCTCGGACAGCCCCTCACCGTCCGCTCCGACGCCGAGCCCGTCCGAGACGCCGTCGGTCTCACCGTCGCCGAGCGAGACCTGCAGCAGGTGGGACTGGAACTGCGGCAACACCGGAGGTGCCGACGCGGGCACGACCGACGGGGGGACCGACGCCGGGACCGGAGGCACCAGTCCCACCCCCACGCCGAGCACACCGACAGGTGGCCAGACCGGCGGTAACGGAGGGAACAACGGCGGCATCTTCGGCGGGCCCGGAGGATGAGCCGCACCGGTTGACGCCGCGCCTGTCCCCGTCATGAGGGCCGTCACAGCACCTGGCTGTGACGGCCCTCGACGTTTGCACAGCCGGGTACGGCAGGATGTGCGACATGACGAGCGTGCACGAGGACCGGCCCGCAGAGAAGCCCACAGAGCCCGTGGTGCGGCCCACGCGGCAGGACGATGTCGCGGCGGCGGGCAGCGAGCTGTTCGGCGGGCCCATCGGGCGATGGGCGCGTACCGGAGCCGGCCCGCTGACGCCGGTGCGCATCATCGCGCTGGTCGCCATCGGGATGTTCGCCCTCGGCATGGTGCAGAAGATGCCCTGCTACGACTGGGCGTGGTTCCAGGGCGCCACTTCCCAGTACTCCCACGCCTGCTACTCCGACATCCCGCACCTCTATGTCGGGCGCGGATTCGCCGACGACCTCGTGCCGTACTTCGACCGCATCAACGGCGATATGTCATACCTCGAGTATCCCGTGCTGACCGGCGTCTTCATGGAGGTCGCCTCCTGGCTGACCCCGCACGGCGGCGCCATGCAGCACCGTGAGCAGATCTACTGGATGGTCAATGCGGGGATGCTGCTGATCTGCACGGCCGTCATCGCGGTCTGTGTGACCCGCACCCACCGGCGGCGCCCCTGGGACGGCTTGCTGGTAGCCCTCGCACCGGCCTTCGCCCTTACCGCCACCATCAACTGGGATCTGCTCGCAGTGGCCCTTACCGCCGCGGCGATGCTGATGTGGTCGCGGTCCAGGCCCATCGCCTTCGGCATCCTGATCGGTCTGGCAACTGCCGCCAAGCTCTATCCGGTGCTCATCCTGGGGCCCCTCCTGGTCCTCTGCTGGCGCGCCGGGGCATGGCGTGAGTACGGGAAGGCGGTCTACGGCGCAGCGGCGGCCTGGCTCGTCGTGAACCTGCCGGTCATGCTGCTCGCGCCCGAGGGCTGGAAGAAGTTCTACACCTTCAGCCAGGAGCGCAGCGTCGATTTCGGCTCTTTCTGGCTCATCATCACTCAGCGCACCGGAAAGCCGCTCGACGTGGGCAACGTCAACATGTGGGCGATGCTGCTGATGATCGTGATGTGCGGGGGGATCGCCGCCGTCACCCTGACCGCCCCGCGCCGTCCGCGCTTCAGCCAGCTCGCCTTCCTGGTGATCGCTGCGTTCATTCTCACCAACAAGGTCTACTCACCGCAGTACGTCCTGTGGCTTGTCCCCCTCGCGGCACTCGCCCGTCCGCGCTGGCGCGACTTCCTGCTCTGGCAGGCCTGCGAGGTCATGTACTTCCTGGGTATCTGGATGTACCTCGCCTACACGATGGGCGGTGACAAGCCGAAGGGGCTGCCTCCGGAGGGCTATCAGTTCGCCATCGCCCTTCATCTGATCGGCACTCTGTACCTGTGCGCGGTGATCGTCCGGGACATTCTGCTGCCGGAACGGGACGTCGTGCGCAAGGACGGCTCGGACGATCCGTCGGGGGGTGTCCTGGACGGCGCGAAGGATGTCTTCGTGCTCGGCGCAGCTGCCCATCCGGCCCGGCATGCCGCGCAACACTTCGAAGGTCAGCAGGTCGAGTGGGGAAGTACGGCACGCGATTAGACACGGAGGGGCCCGGCGCTGACCGGGGCCCCTCCGCCAGCGGCTTCTTCAGTGGTCCAGGAGCCGGTCGAACTGTGTTGTCGTGTGGCGCAGGTGCGCCACCAGCTCGTCGCCCACTCGTGGTTCCTGTGCGTCCGAGGGGACGAAAAGGATCGACACCTGCATATGGGGCGGCTCGGCGAACCAGCGCTGCTTGCCGGCCCATACGAACGGCGACAGATTCCGGTTCACCGTCGCCAGGCCCGCGCGCGCGACGCCCTTGGCGCGGGGCATCATGCCGTGCAGCGCCTTCGGCGCTTCCAGTCCCACGCCGTGCGACGTCCCGCCTGCGACGACCACCAGCCAGCCGTCGGACGCCGTCCGCTGCTGCCGATAGCCGAACCGGTCGCCCTTCGACACCCGCGTGACATCGAGGACGGCACCCCGGTACTGGGTTGCCTCGTGATCACCCAGCCAGAGCCGGGTACCGATCCGCGCTCGGAACCTGGTCTGCGGGAACTGCTGTTGCAGCCGGGCCAGTTCCTCACCCCGGAGATGGCTCACGAACATGGTGTGCAGTGGCAGCCGGGCGTTGCGAAGCCGGTCCATCCAGGCGATGACCTCCTCGACCGCGTCGGACCCGTCGGTGCGGTCCAGTGGCAGGTGCAGTGCGAATCCCTCGAGACGTACGTCCTCGATCGCCGCGTGCAGCCGGCCCAGGTCTTCCTCGGCAACGCCGTGCCGCTTCATCGAGCTCATGCACTCGATGACCACGCGTGCGCCCACCAGCGCGTGTACCCCATCCACTGACGAGACCGAGCGGATTACCCGATCCGGCAGTGGCACCGGTTCCTCTCCCCGCCTGAAAGGCGTGAGAACGAGCAGATCACCGCCGAACCAGTCCTTCATCCGGGCAGCTTCGTAGGTGGTGCCGACCGCGATGATCTCGGAACCGAAGCGCGTCACCTCGTCCGCGAGGCGCTCGTGGCCGAAGCCGTATCCATTGCCCTTGCAGACCGGCACGATCCCCGGGAACTGATCGAGGACGGACTTCTGGTGCGCCCGCCAGCGTGCTGTGTCGACATAGAGGGTCAGCGCCATGGCCGGACCGGAACCTTTCTCGGAGCTGCGGTGTATCTGAGGTATGAACGGGACGAACGAGACGACGCAACCATCATCGCTCTCAACGGCGCGACATGTAGATATCGAGTGCCTTGTGCAGCAGTTTGTTGAGCGGGAAGTCCCACTCGCCGATGTACTCCACGGCTTCGCCGCCGGTGCCGACCTTGAACTGGATGAGACCGAAGAGATGGTCGGTCTCATCCAGCGAATCGGAGATACCTCTGAGGTCATAGACGGTCGCGCCCATGGCGTAGGCGTCACGGAGCATCCGCCACTGCATCGCGTTGGACGGCCGGACCTCGCGCTTGTGATTGGCCGACGCGCCGTAGGAGTACCAGACATGGCCGCCCACGATCAGCATCGTCGCCGCAGCTACGTTCTCACCCTCGTGGCGGGCGAAGTACAGCCGCATCCGGTTCGGGTCCTCGGTGTTCAGCACCGACCACATGCGCTGGAAGTACGAGAGCGGGCGCGGCCGGAAGTGATCGCGCTCGGCCGTGACCTCGTAGAGCCGCTGCCACTCCGCCAGGTCGTCGTAACTGCCCTGGACGACCTCGACGCCGGCTTTCTCGGCCTTCTTGATATTGCGCCGCCAGAGCTGGTTGAAGCCCTTGAGGACATCATCGAGCGAGCGATTCGCCAGCGGCACCTGGAAGACGTAGCGCGGCTGGACGTCGCCGAAGCCGGCCCCGCCGTCCTCGCCCTGCTGCCATCCCATCTTCCGCAGCCGGTCGGACACTTCGAAGGCCCGCGGCTCGATGTGCGTTGCCTCGACGTCGCGCAGTCGCTTGACGTCCGGGTCCTGAATTCCCGACTTGATAGCAGCGGCGTTCCACCGGCGGATGACCACCGGAGGACCCATCTTCACCGAGAACGCGCCCTGTTCCTTGAGATGGGCGAGCATCGGCTCCAGCCACTCGTTGAGATTGGGCGCATACCAGTTGAGCACCGGGCCCTCGGGGAGGTATGCCAGGTAGCGCTTGATCTTCGGCAGCTGGCGATAGAGCACCAGCCCGGCCCCGACAATCTGGCCGTTCCTGTCGAACCAGCCGAGGCTCTCCGAGCGCCATTCTGTCTTCACATCCGCCCACGCCGGAACCTGGCAATGGCTCGCCGCGGGCAGACTCTGGATGTACGCCAGATGCTGCTCTCGGCTGATGGTCCTCAGGGTCAGGCTCATGCGGGGCGCTCCTCGGCAGGCGTGTCCCCATGGGTACAGGGGCGTCGGCTCTCGCGCCGAAGCCTACTGCGGCCGGGGTTCGCCCCGGCTGGCTGCATGGGGCAAGCCGTCGGCGAGAACCATGCAGCCGCCGTCAGTCGCCCAGCACACCGCCGAAGAGACCGCCATGGGCCATGCCGAGGAAGAAGCCCACCGCAGCGGCGCCGAGCCCGATGATCACGACAAACCGTTCCCGGGTGGTGATCGAGATGAACATCCCGTACGCACCGGTGAGGATCCCCACCAGCCCTGTCCAGGAACTGAGCAGATGGAGGCTGTGGAACGCGACCCCTGTGACGAAGGCCAGCAGGCCGAGAACCAGCGTCACGGCGGCGAGGCTGTCCTGCAACGGATGCGGCTTGCCGTCCGACGCGAAGAGATGGCGGGAAGAGTTGGGTCGCATTGCCTGTGCCATGAGGCACCTCCTGGCATAAGGCGGCACAGAGTAGCGCCGCACACACCCCACGTGTAGTGATTCTGCCCCTTGGACGCCGGATTTCAACCGGAAGCGTGTGTGCAGGTAGTCTGTACGGTCTGCACCGGTGTCTGTCCAGGCCAGGAAGCAGTCCCCTCTCCTCGTGGAAGTGGATTGTCAGTGCCCGCCGATACCGTTGCTTACGCATCACGACCCTCCTGCCACGGAACGACCGTGGCCGCTGAGTCCAAAGGAGGTGGGTTCCACATGCGTCACTACGAAGTGATGGTCATCCTCGACCCCGAACTCGAGGAGCGCGCTGTCTCCCCGCTGATCGAGAACTTCCTCTCCGTCGTCCGTGAGGGCAACGGAAAGGTTGAGAAGGTCGACACCTGGGGCCGTCGTCGTCTCGCTTACGAGATCAAGAAGAAGCCCGAGGGCATCTACTCGGTCATCGACCTCCAGGCTGAGCCTGCGGTCGTCAAGGAGCTCGACCGACAGATGAACCTGAACGAGTCGGTCCTCCGGACCAAGGTCCTCCGCCCCGAGACCCACTGAGCTTCTAGCTCAGCAGTCTCAGGGTCCGAGTAGCAACAAGCAGCCAGCAGCAATCCCCGCCGAGAGGTTCACCCATGGCAGGCGAGACCGTCATCACGGTCGTCGGCAATCTCGTCGACGACCCCGAGCTGCGCTTCACCCCGTCCGGTGCGGCGGTCGCGAAGTTCCGTGTCGCGTCCACACCCCGCATCTTCGACAAGCAGACCAATGAGTGGAAGGACGGCGAAGGCCTGTTCCTCACCTGCTCGGTCTGGCGTCAGGCGGCGGAGAACGTCGCGGAGTCGCTTCAGCGAGGCATGCGCGTCGTCGTGCAGGGCCGGCTGAAGCAGCGGTCCTACGAGGACCGTGAGGGCGTCAAGCGCACGGTCTACGAGCTGGACGTCGAGGAAGTCGGCCCCAGCCTCAAGACAGCCACGGCCAAGGTCACCAAGACCACAGGTCGAGGCGGTCAGGGTGGTCAGGGTGGCTACGGCGGCGGTCAGCAGCAGGGCGGTGGCAACTGGGGCGGAGCCCCCAGTGGAGGCCAGCAGGGCGGTGGCGGTGCTCCCGCCGACGACCCGTGGGCTTCCAATGCGCCGGCCGGCGGCGGTCAGCAGCAGGGCGGGGGCGGCTGGGGCGGAAGCTCCGGCGGTTCCGGCTCCGGCGGCGGCTACTCGGACGAGCCGCCCTTCTAGGGCAGCCCGTATCCCACTTCTTGATCACACAGGAGAAACACCATGGCGAAGCCGCCTGTGCGCAAGCCTAAGAAGAAGGTCTGCGCTTTCTGCAAGGACAAGACCCAGTACGTGGACTACAAGGACACGAACATGCTGCGGAAGTTCATTTCCGACCGTGGCAAGATCCGTGCCCGCCGCGTCACCGGCAACTGCACGCAGCACCAGCGTGACGTCGCCACGGCTGTCAAGAACAGCCGTGAGATGGCGCTGCTGCCCTACACGTCCACCGCGCGATAAGGGAAGGGTGACCGAAAAATGAAGATCATCCTCACCCACGAGGTCGCTGGCCTCGGTTCCGCCGGCGACGTCGTTGACGTCAAGGACGGTTACGCCCGCAACTACCTGGTCCCGCGTGGTTTCGCGATCCGCTGGACCAAGGGTGGCGAGCAGGACGTGGCGCAGATTCGCCGCGCCCGTAAGATCCACGAGATCGCGACCATCGAGCAGGCCAATGAGGTCAAGGCCAAGCTTGAGGGCGTGAAGGTCCGTCTGGCTGTTCGCTCCGGCGACGCCGGCCGCCTCTTCGGTTCCGTCACTCCGGCCGACATCGCCGCGGCGATCAAGGCTGCCGGCGGACCCGTAGTCGACAAGCGTCGTGTTGAGCTCGGTTCGCCGATCAAGACCCTGGGTGCCCACCAGGTGTCCGTGCGTCTTCACGCCGACGTTGCCGCGAAGCTCGGCATCGAGGTCGTTGCCGCGTAACGCTGTGCAGAGCATGGAATGGGCCGCACTCTTCGGAGTGCGGCCCATTTCCGTTCATGGCCCGTTTGTGCGCTTCGGCGGTTGTCCTAGGGCAGCCTGGACCGCTCTGCGGGTGGATATTTGTCCACCGGCCGGAGCTGCTAGCTGCCGCGCGTGCCGGTTTCACGTGAAACGACGTTCAGCGGGTGGCACCCGTGACGATCCAGCGACCGGAACGGGCGCGGAGCCAGAGAGTTATCAGCCGGACTGCCATCATGAGTGCCATGGCCCACCACAGCGTGGTCAAGCCACCGCCCAGTGTGGGCACCAGCATCGCTGCCGGGGTGAAGACCGCCAGGGTTACCAGCATCGCCCGGGCCAGGTATCGGCCGTCACCCGCGCCCATCAGCACACCGTCCAGAACGAAAACCACTCCTGCAAGTGGCTGGGCCAATGCCACCACCATCAGGGCGGGCAGCAGAGCTTCCTGCACTGCCCGATCCCCGGTGAACAGCGGCACGAACAGCGGCCGGGAAACCACGACCAGGACGCCCAATGCCACTCCCACCGCGATCCCCCACTGGATCATGCGGCGGCATGCATCGCGCGCGCCCTTCGCGTCGGCGGCCCCCAGGTAGCGCCCGATGATGGCTTGGCCGGCGATGGCAATCGCGTCAAGGGCAAAGGCAAGCAGGCTCCACAGGGAGAGAACGATCTGGTGGGCGGCCACATCGGTATCGCCCATATGGGCCGCGACGGCCGTGGCTATCAGCAGGACCGCGCGCAGCGAGAGCGTACGTACTAGGAGCGGAACCCCAGCTTGAGCGCAGGTTCGTATGCCTGCGGCGTCAGGACGTAGCGAGGCGTTGTGCTTCCGGGCTCCCCGTACGACCACCACCAGATACGCGGCGACCATCGAAAACTGGGCGATAACGGTGCCCCAGGCCGAACCGGCGATGCCCAGGCCGGCGCCGTAGACGAGCGCTGCGTTCAGAGCCGCGTTGGTGGCGAAACCCGCGACGGCAACATACAGCGGTGTCCTGGTGTCCTGGAGGCCTCGAAGGATGCCGGTGGCTGCCATGACGACCAGCATGGCGGGAATCCCCAGGCTGGAGATTCGCAGATAGGTGACTGCATACGGGGAGGCGTCGCCTGACGCCCCGAAAAGACCGACCAGCCAGGGTGCGGCGGGCAGGACCACGGCGATGACAGCAGCGCCGAGCAGCAGGGCCAGCCAGATACCGTCCATTCCCTGCCTGATGGCTGCTTGGAGGTCACCGGCTCCGACACGGCGCGCTACGGCCGCGGTAGTGGCGTAGGCGAGGAAGATGAAGATGCTCACGGCGGTGGTCAGCAGGGCTGCCGCGATACCCAGACCCGCCAGTTGCGGGGTCCCGAGGTGGCCGACGATGGCACTGTCGACCATCACAAAGAGAGGCTCGGCGACGAGAGCGCCGAAGGCGGGCACGGCCAGCGAGATGATCTCCCGGTCGTGTCGTCCGCGAATTGGCTTCGATGCCTCGGGGGCCTGTGTCATGGGCTCAATCTAATCTTCCACAGGTAAGAGATGCAATGCGATGGTGATCCTTACTTGGCTTGTCTGTGCGGCCGTACCTGTGTGCTGTTTGTCGTGATCTTGGTCCAGCCGGGAAAGTTTTTCTCCCCCACAGCCGGTGGATGATGAAAGGGCAGGTCAGGTGGGCAGCCGGGGCGAGGTTATGAGTTTGTCCACAGCGCTGTCCCCCGACCCGTGCACAGGATTCGGCGACTTCTCCACAGCCTGCGGTCCTTCGTCCACAGGCCCTGTGGATAACCAGATTGGCGGACGGTGTCTGCGGGCCTACCGTGGACCGGCGCCCGACGCGCCGTTCGCGGAGTCGGGCCTCTTGTTTGTCGGTGCCGTGCCGTAAGAAGGACTGGCAGGGCTAGGTCCGCGGAGCGGACGGGAGGAGGTGGCCCGGTGAGCATTCCCGAGCCCTTGGACGACCCCTGGACCGAGAGCATTCCGGGTGACCGTCTGCCCGTCCGCCAGCGCCGCGGCGATGGCAGTGGGGGCCGTGAGCAGCATGACCGAGGCCGGGAGAGTGCTTCCTGGGACGGTGGCTCTCCGGCCTTCGAGCGGGTGCCCCCTCAGGACATCGACGCAGAGCAGTCCGTGCTCGGCGGAATGCTGCTCTCCAAGGACGCCATTGCCGATGTCGTCGAGGTCATCAAGGGCCAGGACTTCTACCGGCCCGCCCACGAGACCGTCTATCAGGCGATTCTCGACCTGTATGCGAAGGGTGAACCGGCAGACCCCATCACCGTCGCTGCCGAACTGGTCAAGCGCGGCGAGATCAAGAAGGTCGGTGGCGCGCCGTATCTGCATACTCTTGTCCAGTCGGTCCCGACGGCCGCCAACGCCGAGTTCTACGCGGAGATCGTCCATGAGCGGGCCGTGCTGCGCCGACTTGTCGAGGCGGGCACGAAGATCACTCAGATGGGGTACGCGGCCGACGGCGATGTCGACGAGATTGTCAACTCGGCCCAGGCCGAGATCTATGCCGTCACCGAGCAGCGCACATCGGAGGACTATCTCCCGCTCGGCGACATCATGGAGGGGGCGCTCGACGAGATCGAGGCGATCGGCTCGCGCAGCGGCCAGATGTCGGGCGTGCCGACCGGCTTCACCGATCTGGATTCGCTGACCAATGGCCTGCATCCGGGGCAGATGATTGTGATCGCGGCCCGGCCTGCCATGGGTAAGTCGACGCTGGCACTGGATTTCGCGAGGGCCTGTTCGATCAAGGCCGGCCTGCCGAGTGTGATCTTCTCCCTGGAGATGGGCCGCAACGAGATCGCGATGCGTCTCCTCTCGGCCGAGGCCCGGGTGGCGCTGCACCATATGCGATCGGGTTCGATGACGGACGAGGACTGGACGCGGCTGGCACGGCGGATGCCGGACGTCACCGCGGCTCCGCTCTTCATCGACGATTCGCCCAACCTGTCGATGATGGAGATCAGAGCGAAGTGCCGGCGGCTGAAGCAGCGGCAGGACCTGAAGCTGGTTGTGATCGACTATCTGCAGCTGATGCAGTCCGGAGGTTCGCGCCGTCCGGAGAGCCGGCAGCAGGAAGTCTCGGACATGTCGCGAAACCTGAAGCTGCTGGCCAAGGAGCTCGAAGTGCCGGTCATTGCGCTCTCGCAGCTGAACCGTGGCCCCGAGCAGCGGACGGACAAGAAGCCGATGGTCTCCGACCTGCGTGAGTCCGGTTCGATCGAACAGGACGCCGACATGGTGATTCTGCTGCACCGCGAGGACGCGTACGAGAAGGAGTCACCCCGTGCCGGCGAGGCGGATCTGATCGTGGCCAAGCACCGTAACGGTCCGACGGCGACCATCACGGTGGCCTTCCAGGGCCACTACTCCCGGTTCGTTGATATGGCGCAGACCTGATCCGGCGGTTGTAGGCCCGCATTTACGATGTCGCTTTCTCGTTGACGGTGGCCCTTTTCTGGCCCAAGGGACAGGACAGTGAGGCGAACTTCTGTCTGACCGTTCGCCCGTAGTAGTGCTGATCCCGGTCCACGAACGCCCGCTGCCCGAGTAGCCCTTCCGCCGACGGGATGCCGACTGCCAGCAGCTGCGCTTCCGCAACGCCGGGTCCGCCCTGTCAAGCCTGGCGACAGAGAGCGGAACCGAACCCTCCGAGGCGTCCGGAGGTGGCGCCGAAGGGCCAAGATCGTGAGACAGAAATGCCGTGTCCCTCGAATGAGACGGTCAGGAAAGGGGCCCGGTCATCAGGGTGTGTCGGGACACTCCAAATGCGGGCCTACAGGCGGGTGGGTCGAAGTGGTGCCCTTGGATGACAGCACTGCCAAGCAGCCGGTGAGGAAGCGGTGTTCGGCCCGGGTGACGCGGGCGAAGCCGTGGGCAGAAACGTCGTTCCGTCTCTTCCGGCCCATAGGGTCCGGCCCTTGGGCATGGGCTTCGGCGTCGATACTCTGCACGTCATGATCGACTCATACGCGAGCCTCGACGATGCCGGGGTCGCGATAGCTGCGGCACGCGCCGGCGCTGACGTGGTGCACACGATGTACGGCCGGCGGCTCGCCCGCATCGACAAGGGTGCGGGAGACTTCGCCACCGCAGCCG
The DNA here is from genome assembly GCF_036088315.1 of Streptomyces sp. NBC_00344. Taxonomy (NCBI): domain Bacteria; kingdom Bacillati; phylum Actinomycetota; class Actinomycetes; order Kitasatosporales; family Streptomycetaceae; genus Streptomyces; species Streptomyces sp. NBC_00344. The sequence continues at coordinate 3,501,050 of NZ_CP107996.1, forward strand.
ATATCGCGGCCGAGAAGGCGATCCTCGACGTCATTCGTGCCGCCCGGCCCGATGACGCAGTACTTGGCGAGGAGAGCGGTCATCAAGGGGCCTCCGATGCCGTGCGTCAGTGGCTGGTGGACCCTCTGTGCGGCACGCTGAACTATGCCGTCGGCAGCACGCTGGTGGCCGTCAACGTGGCGCTGCGCGGCGGAGCGGCAGCCGTGGCCGATCCTTTCAGCGGGGAAGTCTTCTTCACCGACGGTGCGACTGCCCGGGTGCGGCACGACGGGGCGGAGGAGCAGTTGGCGCCCACGCCCGCCACCCGCTTGGTGGACGTCAACCTGGACCCGCCATTCCTGAGCGCGCCGGGCTTCCGGGCCGTGACCCTGCTGGCTCACCCTGCCTTCGTTGAGCAGTTCCGGCCGCGAGTCGTCTCCACGACGCTGGCGTTGGCCTGGGTCGCCGCGGGAAAGCGCGCCGGATACGTCACCGACGGCCACGACCTGTCCGGGAATCTGCATTTCGCCGCCGGTATCGCTCTGTGCAGGGCTGCCGGCTGCCTGGTAACCGGGATCGACGGGGCCCCGATCGGGCAGGCGAGCCGCGGAGTTGTCGCGGCCGCCGACGCCGATACCCACGGGCTGCTGATGTCGATGATCCGCGGTCGGATGCACACCTGAGAATCCGGTGTGGATGCCGGGTTCGCAGAGCAGGCGTGGAAGACTCCGGATCTCTTCGGGCACCGTGCGGAGGATCTCTCTGCCCTGCCGGGCCGTAAGGTTCGACGGCCCGGCGGATGAAGGCCTCGCGCCCCATCGAACGGTAAGAGACGGGGCCCCGGGGGCTCCGATATCCGGTCGACGACCGATAGCCCTTCGGGTAGATCTCGAGCATGGCATCTTCAGAGTTTCTTGATGATCTTCTTCCGGGCACCCGGCGTGCACTGCTGCACCGTGTGGCCACCGCACAGTCGCAGGGCCGCTCACCGTCGCTGGTGGGTGCGGTGATGCGGGACGGACAGCCGGTGTGGTCCGGTGCGCGCAGTTGCGTCGACGACCATGAGCCGGACATGAACACGCAGTACCGGATCGGGTCGATCACCAAACCGTTCACCGCGGTTGCGGTGATGCGCCTGAGGGATGAGGGGCTGCTCGATCTCTCGGATCCGCTGGACGAGCACCTTCCGGGCACTGGCGTCGGCGAAGTCACTATCGCTCAGCTGCTCAGCCACACCGCGGGCCTCGCGGCGGAGACTCCGGGCGCCTGGTGGGAGCGGTCGCCGAGCGCACTGCGCCCCGGATTCGCGGAGGTGCTGGGTGAGCAGCCATCGCTGCATCCGGCCGGCCGGCGCCACCATTACTCCAACCCCGGATACACGCTGCTGGGTGCGGTGGTGGAGAGGCTGCGGGGCGAGTCGTGGGCCGATGTGGTGCGGCATGAGATCTGCCTGCCGCTGGGAATGGACCGCACGAGTGCTCAGCCGCAGGCGCCCAGTGCCGGGGGGTGGGCGGTGCATCCCTGGGCGGACGCGATGCTGCCCGAGCCGGCGGAGGACCTGGGCCTGATGGCGGCGGCAGGACAGCTCTGGTCGACGGCCGGAGATCTGTGCAGGTTTGCCGCCTTTCTCGCGGAGGGCGACGGGCGGGTGCTGAGCGCCGAATCCGTGCGTGAGATGCGCGCTCCGGCGGCTCCCCCTGAGGCCGGTGAGTGGGACGGCGGTTATGGGCTCGGCATGCAACTCGCGCTCCGGGACGGCCGGACACTGACCGGGCATACGGGGTCGCTGCCCGGGTTTCTCGCCGCCCTGTGGGTGAGCGTGGAGGACGGGCTGGCCGGGGTGGTACTCGCGAACGCCACATCGGGACCGGCGGTCGGCACCGTGGCGGCGGATCTGGTGCGGATCGTGGCAGAAGCGGAGCCGCGGATGCCGCGGCCGTGGCGCCCGCTGCCCGCGGCCGATCATGCGCTGCTGGAACTGGCGGGGCCTTGGTACTGGGGCGCCACGGTGGTGGGTCTGCGGCTCGCGTCCGACGGCGGGCTGGAGTTCGGGCCGCTGGCCGGAGGCGGCCGGAGGTCCCGGTTCCGGGCGGAGCCGGACGGCACGTGGACAGGGCTCGACGGCTACTACGCAGGGGAGAAGTTGCGGGTGGTGCGCCGGGAAGGGGTGGTGAGTCACCTTGACCTGGGCTCGTTCGTCTTCACCCGTCAGCCGTACGAGCCGACGGCGGCGGTGCCAGGAGGTGTGGACGAGGGCGGCTGGCGCGGTCTGAGCCGATGAGGCTGTGCGTGGCCCGGGAGGGCATGGTCTGACTCTCCCGGGGGTCACCCGCCGGTCAGTTCGCGTTCCAGTGGCGTCCGGAACCGCGGGGTGATGCGTGCCTCCCCCACCCAGCCTGAGAGTCGTGCGGCCTCGGTCTCGATGGCCGCCACCGCCTCCTGGCCTGGATCGGTCAGCAGGCGTCGTACGACCTCTCCGTTCGAGCGTTGTGCCCAGCCTCCGACGATCTTGCCGTTCCACCACACCGTGGGGCCGATGTTGCCGGCCCGGTCGAAGAGGGCTGACCGGTGCTTCGCGTCCAGGTGGAAGGTGCGGTCGGCCCAGCCCATGGCACTGGGGTCGAGCCCGGGCAGCAGGGCTGCCCAGGGTTCGGTGGGCGGTTCGGGGTCGGTATCTCCGGGAGCGACGAACCCGCGCACTCCGTCCTCGAGCTGGACCTCTTCCGCACCGACCGTTGCCAGCGCTCTGCGCGTGTCCGTGATGGTCCAGCCCGTCCACCATTTGAGGTCCGCCTCGGCGGCGGGGCCGTAGGCGCGGAGCCAGCGACGTGTCAGTTCCGCCTTGGCCTCGGGTACCGGCATGTCAGGCCAGGGGCTGGCGGCAGTCCAACGGAACTGGCTCGACGTCCAGGAGCCGCGGGGGCGATCACGACGGATGAGACCGTCGGCGGCGAGCAGCCGGATGACCCGGCTGGTGACTCCTTGTTCCGCCTCCCACTTCTTGCCGGGAAAGGCGGTGATCTTTTTGCGCAGTGCCGGCACGGCGGCGGAGAGTTCGCTGCCGGTGGCAGCGCCCCGGGTGGTGAGCGCCTCGAGGACAGCGGCTTCCGTCTCTGCGAGCCAGCGCTCGTCGAGACTCCCGCCGTCGTCCGCCAGATGTTTGAGGAAGGTCCGGCGTTCCTTGGCGGCGATGGCCCGTGCTGTGGAGGCGTCGACGTAGGGGGCCATTCCTTCGGACACGGCGAAGAGAGTGTTGCGCAGGGAGAGCAGCCGGACGAGGGCGATGTCCTCGTACAGCGCTTGTTCGACGGTGGCGACGCTCGCGTCGGCCAGCCGTGCGCAGGCGGAGAGGTAGACCGTTGCGGCGTCCGTGGCATGAAGTGCGATCACGGAGTCGGCGGCCTCGACAGGGGTGGCGGCCCGCACGGAAGGGGCCAGGCGGTGGCGACGGCCGAGGCGGATGCGGCGCTGCTCGTTGCTGATTCGGTGCATGGGTCTGGCCATCCGTTCGGTTGAATCCGTCATCCGCCGGCGGGGCGAAGGTCAGAGTTGGAGCTTGAAGCCCAGGTGGGTGGCGGTGAAACCGAGACGTTCGTAGAAGCGATGGGCGTCGGTGCGAGTCGTGTCGGAGGTCAGCTGGACCAACTGGCAGTCCTGACTGCGGGATTCCGCGACGGCCCATTCGATGAGCTGTGTTCCGAGGCCGCCGCCGCGCTCATCGGCGTGGATACGTACACCCTCGATGATGGACCTGGTGGCGCCACGGCGGGAGAGTCCGGGTATCACGGTGAGCTGAAGCGTGCCGACGATCTGCCCGTCGCGGTCGGCGACGACCAAGTGCTGCTGAGGGTCGGCGGCAATCCGCCGGTGGGCCGCTGTGTACGGGGTCAGATCGTCCGGGCTCTCGCGCCGGGCCCCGAGCGGGTCGTCGGCGAGCAGCGCCACGATCGCTGGGATGTCGCTCTCGGCCGCGGGACGGATCTTCAGATCGCTCATGTTCCGCAGATTACGTCTCCACCCGGGACCCCCGCGGGATCGGGCGGAGGCCTTGAGTTCGCCGACCGCTCGTACCAGGGGAGCCGGTTCCGGAATCCGGGCGGCTTCGCCGGTGGCTCCCCGCAGGACGCCGGTCTTTGCGGGGGCGGCCTCGCAGAAAGGGCGGAACCGGTTCGGTGACATCGGTGCAGATGCCGCGCCGCTCGGTCTTGCAGAGGTGGCGGGTGAGTAGTCCGCGGTCCTCGAGCCAAGGGGTGCGCTGCTCCCGCCCCGGCAGGAGCAGCGGCCTGCTTCATCAGCCAGCGGCAACCGTCAGCGGGGCGAAACGGCGGGTCCAGTCGCCCGGCAACGCGGGGATCCCGTAGGTCATCACGGTGTTGAAAGCGACCGTTTCCGCCCCGGCGGCCTTGATCCACTCGAGGAGTTCCTGGTGACGCACGTCGATATCGGTGCGCAGCGGCCGATCGCTGCCCGCTGCCAACGAGGCGATCAGAGCCTTTGCGGTCTCGGTGTCGCGGGCGATGAGCGGGCCCACCACATCGGTGGCCATATTGGGCCAGGCCGCCGCGTACCCGGTGATGCCCGTCGCGTCCTCCGTGACCCGGAATCGGTCGGCGAAGGCGGGGAGGCGCGTGATCATTCGAGTGCGGTCCTCGCCGAACACATCACCGTCCAGCCGCAGAATTTCCTGAAGGTCCGAGGCGGTGGCCGGCCGGGTGGCGATTTTCGGCGCCTGGCCGTGCGGCCGGAACCGGCCACTGACCATCTCTGCCCTGCCGCTGGCGATAAAGCCGAGTTGTTCGTAGAGCGGCTGCCCGCACGGGGTGGCATGCAGGGTGAGCGGAGTGCCCGCGAACGCGGCGAGAACGTGCTGCATCAGTCGTCTGCCCACGCCTTGGCGTGCGTATTTTTCGGCGACCAGGACCATACCGACGGCGGCGAGCCCCGGGCTGCCCGAGGGGGTATCGCCATAGGAGGTCACCACACAGGCAGTCGCCAGCCCCTTGCCCTCAGGATCATCGATTCCGTAGCCCGTTCCCGCTGTGAGAAGCAGGCCCCACTTGTGTTCCTCGCGCGGCCAGCCGCGGTTCTCCGAGAGATCTGCGCAGAAACGGAGATCGCCGATGGTGAGCCGGCGAATGGGGAACTCATCGAGCGGTGAGGGCATGCCGTCAGGCTTGCTGATGTCCCTGTGTCCCGTCCACCGCTTTCCGGGATGCCGCTGCCGGTTCGCACTGCTTCGCCGTGCGTCGGAGCGCCTTCGGTCATGCCCGGTCAGGGCGCAGGCTGTCACAACGGCGCACGAGGTCACCGGACGTTTCACGTGAAACGCGGTGCCGGGCTCCTTGAGGGGGCGTCTGGCAGCGGGAGCAAGTGGCTGTACTAGCCTCGGTGTACATGGCGCGGCTGCATCTCTTCGACCTCGACGGCACGCTCATCCGCGGATCTGCCGCGACGGTGGAGATTTCACGGCAGTTGGGGCTGCTGGAGGAGATCGGCCTACTGGAACGCGACCTCATCTCGGGTGTGATCGGTCCGCCGCAGTACGCGGTGCGGGTGCATGCGCTGTGGTCGGGACTCACCCTGGAGCACGTCGTGGCCGCCTTCGCGGCGTCACCGTGGCTGACCGGCATCCAGGAGGTCTGGCGGGACATCCGTGAGCGCGGTGAGTACTGCGCGGTCATCTCCCTGTCTCCGTCGTTCTTCGTGGAGCGGTTGCTCGGCTGGGGTGCTCACGCTGCCCACGGGTCACGATTTCCTGAGGTGCCGTTCACGAAGCCGGTGGATCCGGCGGGCATCCTCAGCGCGGCTTCGAAGGTGAGGGTCGCGGATCAGCTCTGTACGGAGTTCGGCGTCGGGCGGGACGACTGCGTTGCCTACGGTGATTCGATGTCGGACGTAGACCTCTTCGGGGCGGTCCCTCTCTCGGTGGCAGTGAACGCGGACCACCTTCTGGCCGGTCTCGCCACCCGCGTGTATACGGGAGGGGACCTGCGCGAGGCCTACGGGTTGGTGTGCGACGACGGAGTCTGAGCAGTGGCACCGTTCGCGCCGGGGTGCCTGCGACTGCTGCCGGTCTCACCCCAGGTCGGGGGCGTGCAGGGCGCGTACACCCTCGATATTGCCGTCGAGATAGTGCCGCAACGACAGGGGCACCAGGTGAACGGCTGCGATCCCGACCCTGCTGAAGGGCACCCGGACGATCTCGTACTCCCCGCAGGGCTCATCGATCTCGGGCCCATGCCGCAGCGAAGGATCCATGGACTCCAGTCGGCAGACGAAGAAGTGCTGCACCTTCACGCCGGCCACGCTGCCGTTGTCGGGGATGTGCTCGACGGTGTCCACGAAGCAGGGGACCACATCGGTGATCTTGGCGCCCAGTTCCTCGTCCACCTCACGGTGAAGCGCCTCGACGACGCTGGTGTCGTAGTCCTCGACGCCGCCGCCTGGAGTGAGCCAGTAGGGATCCACGCCGGGTTTGGTCCGCTTGATGAGGATCAGATGGTCGCCGTCGAGCAGGACGGCGCGTGCGGTGCGCTTGACCACTGGACGTTCGGTCATGGAAGGAGATTGGCCCGTAAAACCCGCTCTGAAACTCCCTGTCCGCTGCCGGACCCGTGCTCAGGACCAGTCGGCCGCAGCTCGCAGCAGCCACTCCTGCGCCCGGGCTATGTGCGCGAGCGCGAGGGTGCCGCTCCGCACAGCCAGAAAATAGGTACGCAGCGGCGGGACCGGAGGGTCCAGCAGGGCCACCACCTCGCCCCGTTCCAGCGCGTCCTCGCACAGATACCGGGGCAGTACCGCGAGACCTGCACCTGCCACCACGGCCTGCTGCACCGCCCGCAGATCGGGGGCGACGACGGTACCCATGGCGGCAGGACGGGCGTCGAAGACGGCCGCCCAGTACCGCGAGACCAGGGGGAGCGACTCATGGACCTCGACCACCGGCAGCTCCTGCAGTACGGCAGGGCCCTTCCGGCGCAGCAGCCCAGGCGCTATCCGGGCGGCCCAGCGCGGGGATGCGACCAGGACGTGCTCCTCGTCGCAGAGTGCGGTCGCGGTGAGCAGTCCACCACGTGGCCGGGCCGTGGTGATGGCCAGATCGTGGTGCCCGGCTGCCAGGCCGTCCAGAGTCTCCTCCGCGGTACCGAAGGAGACCCGCAGCGAAACCCCCTGGGGGAGGAGGGCGGTGAGTGCGGGCAGCGCACGTACAGCGGTGAATTCCGGAGGCCCCGCCAGATGCAGAGTGCGGGCGCCGGCCTCCTCATCGAGACCGCTCTCGGTGATCTCCACCAGGGCGTCCAGGTGTGGTGCCGCGCGATGGGCGAGTTCGTCCCCGATGGTGGTCGGGGTGACACCGCGGGCCTGGCGCAGAAAGAGAGGACGGCCCAACTGCCGTTCCAACGTGCGTATCTGGCTGGTCACCGCAGGCTGGGACAGCCCGAGAAGTGCGGCGGCACGGGTGAACGACCCGGCCCGGTGTACCGCCACGAAGGTACGCAGCAGGGCGAGATCCATGCCGTGCCCTCCCGTCCTGACTGATGCGAAGACGCCTTCGGCTGTGCCCAACTATAAATATGTCGATAGGTCTCTGTCGCTACTGTGATTGGACACTGACGCAGAGTCAACTAGCCTTGTTTTGTCGGTTCTCCGCGCGTGGAACCGAGACGGTCCGAGCCATGAGGGGGGAGGCTCGGACCGTCCGTTGTGCGTAGTGGGTTTACTGCGGTACGGCCACTTCCAGCGCTCTCAGCACATCGCGCACCAGGTCCTCGGTGTCCTCGCAGCCGGCCGAGAATCGGATGAAGCCCTCCGGTACGTTGTCCCCGCCCCAGCGTCCGCGCCGTTCCGCAGTGGAGCGTACGCCGCCGAAGCTGGTCGCGTCGTCAACCAGTCGGAGCGTATCGAGGAAGCGCTCGGCGGCGTCACGGTCGGGCAGAGTGAAGGAGACCACGCAGCCGAAGCGGCGCATCTGGCTCGCCGCGATCCGGTGTGCGGGGTCGCCCGGCAGCCCGGGATGGCGCAGACCGGAGATCCCCGGCCTGCCGCTCAAAGCCCCGGCGACTGCGAGGGCATTCGCGGACTGCCGGTCGCCCCGCAACTGGATGGTGGCGAGCGAACGGTGTGCCAGCCAGGCCTCCATCGGCCCTGGGATCGCTCCGACGACCTTGCGCCACGTCCTCACCCGCGCGGCGAGTTCCGCATTCCGGCAGGTCACATAGCCGAGCAGAATGTCGCCGTGGCCGGTGAGCCCCTTGGTTCCGCTGGCCACCGCGAAGTCGGCTCCGAGTTCCAGAGGCCGCTGTCCGAGCGGCGTCGCCAGGGTGTTGTCGACGGCGACCAGTGCGCCGTCGGCGTGTGCGGCCGCCACCAGCCGGCGCACATCGCAGACATCGAGCCCCGGGTTGGACGGGGTTTCGAGCCACAGCAGCCGAGCGCCCTTGAGCACATCGAGCTGTGCGTCGCCGCGGGTCGGCGCGGTGCGCACCTCGACGCCGTACGCCTCCAGTTGTTCACGGACCAGCGGAAGAGCCTGGTAGCCGTCGTCGGGGAGGACAACCGCGTCACCTGCCCGGGTCTGGGAGAGCAGCACCGCTGAGACGGCGGCCATTCCCGAGGCGAACGTGACCGTGTCGGCCGGCGCTCGGGGAGACTCCAGTTCGCTGACAGCGTCCTCGAGAAGTGTCCAGGTGGGGTTGGTGTCACGGCCGTAGGTGTACGGCCCCGTGGGCTCGCCCGGCAGGTGGTAGTGGGCCGCGAAGACCGGTCCTGGCAGGGTCGGTTCGTACTTCACCGGTTCCGGCAGCCCGGCGCGCACTGCCCGTGTGCCGTCTCCGGGCCCCGGGGAACGATCGGTGCTCATGCGGCCCTCAGTCATCTTCGGGCAGGACGACATTCAGCGCCCACGAGACGATCGAGATGATCAGGCCGCCGAGTACCGCGGTCCAGAAGCCGTCGACATGGAAGGAGAGATCGAGCTTGCCTGCCAGCCAGGAGGTGAGCAGCAGCATCAAGGCGTTGATCACCAGGGTGATCAGGCCCAAAGTGAGAATGAACAGCGGGAAGGAGATCACCTTCACGATCGGCTTGACGACGAAGTTCACCAGGCCGAAGACGATCGCGACAATGATCAGGGTAATGGTCTTGCGAGCAGTGGAGTCGCCACCCAGGGTGATGTCCTGGAGCAGCCAGATGGCCACGAACAGGGCCGCCGCGTTGGCGACCGTCTTGACTACGAAATTCTTCATGTGTCTGATCGTGGCAGACGTGATCGGGACGAGTGCAGGGGCTGACAGGCGATGAAATCATTCCGGCTGGATGAACTGGAGGCGGAGCGCGCTGCCAACGACGGCGCGTATCTGCAGTTCCTGCGCGAACGGAACATGTCGGTCGGTCTCTACGCGCTGGACGCCGGGGAGAGCGACCGCCAGCAGCCGCACGGTCAGGACGAGGTCTATTTCGTCGTCAGCGGCCGCGCTTCGATCACCGTAGGGACCGAGACGACCGAGGTCGCACGAGGTGGCGTGGTGTACGTGCCGGCCGGAGTGCCCCATAAGTTCCACCACATCTCGGAGGATCTGCGCGTGCTCGTGGTCTTCTCTCCGCCCGAGAGCTGACGTCCGTGATGCCCCGGATCCCCGACTGCGGCTCCCTGGTCCCGTAGGGGACGGGTCAGGGGAGTTCAAGGGATGCGGGCCCCCACCGGCGCTCTCCGCGCCCGTAGCATCGGGAGCAGGACATCCGGAGCAGCCGGAGGGGCCGAAGCAGGACCATACGGATCCAGGAAGAGGTAACGGCGATGGCGGTGCGGGAGATCTTCGCGGGAATGCCGTGGTGGGTGAAGTGGGTCGCGGTGCCCGTTGTCGCGCTGGTGGTGTTCGGCGGGCTCATTGCGACGGTGGTCGGATTCGTGATCGGTCTGCTCTTCAAGCTGCTGGTCTTTGTCGCCATCGTGGGCGGACTCATCTACGTCGTGCGGAAGTTCACTTCTTCGTCGTCCTCGCGGAGCGACTGGTGATCGTACTTCCCGGCGGCCGCCTGCCCGGCTGAGGGGACGTACCGGGCCGGCCCGCGAAGCCTCGGTCCACTGTTCCGGCGCTGACCGGCTCGGTGCAGAGGGCGCTCGGTCTGCTGCACGCAGCGAGCGCCCATCCCGGCGTAACGCCGGCCGGTCACCCGGCGCGAGCAAGAGGACATCCGCTTCCCTCTGGCTGCGTCAGCTGAGCACGCGCTGCCGCCGTGGGTGCCCGCTGCCCCGTGCCCGCGCAGAGAGGCGGGCGTGCTCCTGGTCGGCTCCGCTGCTGAGCGGCCGGCCTCCGGCGGATCCGTCCCCGGCCATCGCGCCACGCTGGCGGAATCATTGATTTGCCGGCCGGACCGGGTCGGCGCCGCGGTCTGGTTTCGCGTTCTGTCGCGGGGGTGAGATCGAACGCATAGCGGCTGCCGGCACCCGGGCGGCGACCGCCGCCGAGGAGCCGGCGGACTTCCGGGAAACGGTCATGCTCATGCGCCGGCCGTGCTGTCGGGTGGACTCGACGAGGCTTCCCGTAAAGATCATCCGGACCGCCGTCCGGCCCGCCCGCCGACCCTTTATCCGGTGTGTGACCGGGGCGTCCTGCTGCGGCGTCCTGCCGCGGCGGAGTGTGGGCAACCGATGCTGGAACCCCTCCGGAACACCAGGAGTACCTCCCCGGTACTGCGCCACCATCGCGACCGCGGTCGGTCCGGGCGCTGCCCGCGTGGCCATTTCCAGACTGGTGGACCGGAAAGAACAGTTGCGGACGGTAGTCGAACAGTTACGGTCCGAGGTCGCAGCCTTGCTTCATTCCTTAGTGTTCTCTATCAGTAACTGAAATCTCACTCCTTGTTATCCGCTACCGCTTACAGCACGATTGCGTCAAGAGGGTTCGGGGGAGCAGTCCCGGCCATCTCGTGATCCAACACGGCGTCTACTGCGGGGTAGGGACATGCGCGAATTGGTCCAGGCAGAGGTCATGATGAGCTTTCTCGTCTCCGAGGAGCTGTCCTTCCGTATCCCGGTGGAACTCCGCTACGACGTGACGGATCCCTTTGCGATCCGGATGACTTTCCATCTGCCCGGAGACGCCCCGGTGACCTGGACGTTCAGTCGTGAGTTGCTTCTCGACGGCATCAACGCCCCGACCGGTGAAGGCGATGTGCACATCTCACCCAGCGAGCCGTCCGGTCTCTGCGACACCCACATCCGGCTTCAGGTCGGCGTCGACTGCGCGCTGTTCCGGGCCGGCAGCGCTCCGTTGATCGCCTTCCTCGACCGCACCGACAAGCTCGTCCCCCTGGGAGAGGAGTGCAGCCTGGGCGACTTCGACGGAAGCCTCGATGACGCGCTCGGCCGGATCCTGGCCGAGGAGAACGCCGGGTAGGAGGAGTCCCGGGGAGTCACCGCTTTCGGCGACGGCCGCTGCCGGTCCTGCCGCGGCGGGCGGGCAACGGTTCGCCCGCGCCCGGTCGGTCGGCTGCCACCACCAGTGCGGCGAGCGCCGTGGTCACCGGCACCGACGCGACCAGGCCGATCGAGCCGACCAGGGTCCGTACGATCTCCTGTGCCACCAGCTCGGCGTTGGCCACCGCACCCACACCGCTCTGCGCGATGGAGAACAAGAGCAGCAGGGGAAGCGCGGCACCCGCGTATGCCAGGACGAGCGTGTTCACCACGGACGCGATGTGGTCACGGCCGATCCGGATGGCCGCCCGGTAGAGCTCTCGTGCCTTCATGCCGGGATCCGCCTGGTGCAACTCCCAGACGGCCGAGGTCTGGGTGACCGTCACATCGTCGAGCACGCCGAGCGAACCGATGATGACGCTGGCCAGCAGCAGCCCGCTCATATCCAGGTGCGGATACAGACCGTGGATGAGGCCGGTGCTGTCGTCGGTGTTGCCGGAAAGGCTCGCCCAGCCGATGAACAGTGAACCGAGCAGCCCGATCAACAGCAGTGAGATCAGCGTTCCGATGACGGCGACCGAGGTTCGGGCGGTCAGCCCATGGCAGGTGTAGAGCGCGATCAGCATGATCGCGCCGGCTCCCACCACCGCCACGATCAGCGGATTCGAACCGTGCAGGATGGCGGGGAGGATGAACAGTGTCAGTACGGCGAAACTGACAACCAGCGCGATCAGCGCCATCACTCCGCGCATCCTGCCCACGACGACCACCACCAGGGCGAAGATCCCGGCCAGCAGGGCCATCGGGAACGTCCGGTCCACATCGGAGACCGAGTACTGCAGATCGCGCGGTGCGTCGGGGGCGTAGGCCACCACCACACCCTGTCCCCGGTGCAACTGCCGTGGTGCGTCGGGCTGGACGAGCTCGGTGAAGACACGGCCCCTGTCCTTGCCGCTCTGCACCTCGACCCTTGCCCTTCTGCACTCGCCCGACTCCTTGCCCGGCCTTCCGGCGGTGGTGGAACCGCCGGCCGCCTGGGACTGGCTGCCGTGCACGTCCTTGCAGTCCACCGCGGTGACGTCCACCACCGTGCCCTGCTGCGTCTGCCGGTCGAAGCCCACACCGGTGCGTGCGTGCGGGGGTGCCCCGCCGGGCCAGAGCACCACGAGACCGGCGATCACCGCTGCGGAGAAGGGAATCAGCACGGCCGCGATGATCTTGTGCAGATGCCTCGACACCGGTGCCGCCGGCCCATGGCTGTGGGAATGGCCATGGGCATGGCCGGGTGCGTGAGGCTGCTCAGTACGGGACGAGGTCACCGCCAGATCATGGCAAGAACGGTGGGGCCCTCTGTTCAGCGCGCCCGGATGGGCGCTAGCGTGGGGGCACCTTTGCACACGCGGGAGCTCGGAGCACCGGGCTGAGAGGGCGCTGACCAGCACACGCTGTAGCTGCGCCGACCGCCGAACCTGTTACCGGGTAATGCCGGCGTAGGGAGTAGGTCTTATGACCACAGTGGATGCACACACGTCTGCCATCGACAGCACCGAACGCAAGCCCGGCTGGCACAAGGGGTATGTCGCGGGCCCGGCGGGCTCGCGCGCCGACCTCAGAGTTCCGGTTCGGCAAGTGCACCTCACCAACGGGCAGGACGTGACGCTGTACGACACGTCAGGCCCGTACACCGACCCCACCGTCGAGACCGATGTACGGCGCGGTCTCGCCCCGCTGCGCGAGAGCTGGATCGTCGGCCGCGGCGACACCGAGGAGTATGCGGGCCGTCCCGTCCGCCCCGAGGACGACGGGCTCAAGCACACCTCGCCGCGCGGGGGGCTGCGCAATCTGGATGCCGTTTTCCCCGGTCGCCCGCGCCAGCCCCGGCGCGGACGCGAAGGGCGGGCGGTGAGCCAGCTCGCATACGCCAAGCGCGGGGAGACGACCCCGGAGATGGAGTACGTCGCGATCCGCGAGAACGTCTCTCCCGAGGTCGTCCGGGAGGAGATCGCCGCGGGCCGGGCCGTTCTTCCGGCCAACGTGAACCATCCCGAGATCGAACCCATGATCATCGGCAAGCGGTTCCTGGTGAAGGTCAACGCCAACATCGGAAACTCTGCGGTCACTTCGTCGATCGAGGAGGAGGTGGACAAAATGACCTGGGCGACCAAATGGGGCGCCGACACGGTCATGGACCTGTCCACCGGACGCAATATCCACACCACCCGCGAGTGGGTACTGCGCAACTCCCCCGTTCCGATCGGCACTGTTCCGCTCTACCAGGCGCTGGAAAAGGTCGACGGCCGGGCCGAGGAGCTGACCTGGGAGATCTACAAGGACACCGTGATCGAGCAGGCCGAGCAGGGTGTCGACTACATGACGGTGCATGCCGGGGTGCGGCTGGCGTACGTCCCGATGACCGCCCGCCGCAAGACCGGCATCGTCTCGCGCGGCGGATCGATCATGGCCGCCTGGTGTCTGGCGCACCACAGGGAGTCGTTCCTCTACGAGAACTTCGAGGAGCTCTCCGACATCCTCGCCTCCTACGACGTGACGTACTCCCTCGGTGACGGACTGCGGCCCGGGTCGATCGCGGATGCCAACGACGAGGCCCAGTTCGCGGAGCTGCGCACGCTCGGGGAGCTCAACACGATCGCCAAGCGGCATGATGTACAGACCATGATCGAGGGCCCCGGCCACGTCCCGATGCACAAGATCAAGGAGAACATCGACCTCCAGCAGGAGATCTGCGAAGAGGCCCCGTTCTACACACTGGGTCCGCTCACCACCGATGTGGCGCCGGCCTACGACCACATCACCTCCGGCATCGGGGCGGCGATGATCGCCTGGTGGGGCACGGCAATGCTCTGCTACGTCACCCCCAAGGAGCACCTCGGCCTGCCCAACCGTGACGATGTGAAGACCGGTGTCATCACCTACAAGATCGCTGCCCATGCGGCGGATCTGGCCAAGGGGCACCCCGGTGCGCAGGAGTGGGACGACGCGCTGTCGGACGCGCGTTTTGAGTTCCGCTGGGAGGATCAGTTCAATCTGGCCCTCGACCCGGACACTGCAAGGGAGTTCCACGACGAGACGCTGCCTGCCGAACCGGCTAAGACCGCACATTTCTGCTCCATGTGCGGTCCGAAGTTCTGCTCGATGAAGATCTCCCAGGACATTCGCCGTGAACACGGCGGAAGCCAGGAGGCGATCGAGTCGGGAATGGCGGAGAAGTCCCGGGAGTTCGCGGCGAGCGGCAACCGCGTCTACCTGCCCATCGCCGACTAGGAGAGCCCACCGGGCGTACCACGCCCGACGGCGGAACCCGGCGCCGGCCGGACGACTCAGTCCGGCTGGTGGTCGGGGCCGCCGAAGTCGGGGCTGGTGAAGTCGGGGCTGGTGAAGCTGGGGCGCTGGAGATCGTCACCGTCGTCCGGACTGGCGTAGTCGGGTCTGCTGTAGCCCAGGTGGGGGATACGGCCAGCGGAACGGTAGGGAACGGGGGCGGCGGGATCCGTGCTCGGATCGGCCAGCGCATCGCACAGGAACGGAACGATGCCGCGTTCCAGCAAAGCGTGCCGCCAGGCGTCCCGGGCACGGGCGACTTCGTCGGAGAGTTCGCCACCTCCCTCTGCCTGCACGGCGTGTACCTCGGTCGAACCGTTGCGAAGAGCCGCGAGGAGCAGACCGATCGCAGCGACCAGAATGGCCGCCGCGGTCAGCGCGCCGAAGAACCAGCCTGCGGTGAGCATGGTGTCGGCGAATGCGGGAGGTGGGCTCAGGGCCTTGAGTATGTAGCCGACCAGCAGGAAGATCGCGGCCGCGGTGGCCGCGAGGACGGGTGCCAGGACGGCGACGACCGCCGCGAGACCGGCGCCCGTGGTGTCGACGGGCTCTTCGGCTGCCGGAGCGAGGACGGAAGCACGTGCCGAAGCGGCAGCGGGCGCCCGCAGTTCCTCGCGGACTTTCACGAAGTGCTCGTACTCGGTCGTCGCCGCCGCGGTGACCAGGACGTCCGCGTTCAGCACCATGGTGCGCAGCTGTTCGGTGTTGAGCCGTCGGCCGACGTCGGCCAGCTCCGGGCGGTCGTGCGCGGTGCGCAGTGCGTCGTCGAGAAGGCGCTCGAATTCCGGGCGGTCCTCGATCAGCAGGTGCGAAGCGCTGTTCATGTGCATCCCCCGATGCTCCGTAAGGCCGGCACACCCGCCTTGTCGCGGGCGATGGGGCGGAAACGGAGGAGAGCCTGCTACGGATATCCCGATGGTAGAGCGGTTACGGCACGCGGTGACAGAGGGTTTCCGTAAATCGCATATCCACCTGGCAGTCAGCCGCGCAGCGGAAGCCGCACAACAAGCAGCTTTCCGTCCATGGTCACGCCGCCGTCCATGGCGATGGCCAGGCCGTCCGCGTACACATGAGGTCCTTCGATGACGGTGCGCGGTCCGTCCGCGCCGTCCTCGGTGCCGACCTCGCCCAGCAGGTAGGGAATGGGGCTGTGCCCGTGCACGACATGACGGCCGCCGAAGACTCCGAGGAGCTCCTGCACGGCTTGCGGCCCGCTCTCGTCCCTGAAGGCGAAGCGCTTGGTGAATTTCCGGAAGAGGTCCCAGCACTCGTCGGCGTCGTTACGGGTGAGCGTCTCGCGGACGGTGTCGTTGACGGCTTCGAGCGAGTCGCCGTAGTCGAGGTACGCGGTGGTGTCGGAGTGCATCAGGAGGTGGTCGTCCTCCAGCTCGATGGCGTCGAGCCGGGACATCCACTGCAGATGCACGTCCTGCAGCCGGTCCATGTCGGCCTTCTGGCCACCGTTGAGCAGCCACGCCGCCTGGAAGGTCGCGGTACCCGCACCGGAGTTGACCGGGGTGTCACCGAAGCGTTTGGCGCCGAGCAGCAGCAGTTCGTGATTGCCCATCAGGGCCTTGCAGTAGCCGCCGGCGGCAGCGGCCTCCGCGGAGAGCCGCATGACGAGGTCGATGACCCCGATGCCGTCCGGGCCGCGGTCGGTGAAGTCGCCGAGGAACCAGAGGCGGGCGTTGCCCGCTGTCCAACTGGCGTCGTCGTCGATGAGTCCCTGGGCGCGCAAAGCGGCCAACAGTTCGTCGAGGTAACCATGGACGTCACCGACGACGAAGAGCGGGCCGAGGCCGCCCTCGCTCTCGGCGGCGGCTTCGGGTCCCGTCCTGACGACCACCGTGTCGCCGGGCCCGCCGTGACCGATGACGGGAAGATCCCGCTGGGTCGGCGTGTAGCCGTCCGGCTCTTCACCGGAGGAATACGGGGACCCCTGCTCGGTGTCGTGCGCGCGCTCGGGCGCGGGCAGCGGCGGTACGCGGAATTCCCGCACTGTCGCCGTCCGCATCGCGGGTTCCAGACCGGCCCCCTGAGTCATCGACCCCTCCACCACCGTCGCGCGCCGTGCACCGGTCGGACCTGCCTGGTCGGGGGGTCCGCGGTGTCGTCCGCCCATCATAGGAATGCGACTCGCCCTGTGTGACGCACCAGGGGTGCTGAATCCGGGTGCTCCTGCGTTTCGCCGACCTTTTTATACCTAATGGGATGATCAATCCTGGGAAGGGGAGCGCGGCGGGCTGACGGTGGTGCGCGGCGGACGGCGCTGCGATGACGTCCGGACGATGAGCTCGGTCGGTATCACCTGCTCGACGGGGAGGTCGTTGCTGATTCCCTCGATGGCGTCGATGAGCAGTTGGATGACGGCGGTACCGATCCGGCGGGGCTTGAGCGAGAGGGTCGTGATGGGCGGTTCGGTGCTCGCGTACACGGTGGATTCGCTGCAGCAGACGAGCAGCAGATCGTCGGGGACGCGTAAGCCGTACCGCCGGGCGGCGGCTAGCAGGTCGGTGCCGTTGGGGTCGAAGAGCCCGTAGACGGCGTCGGGGCGATCGGGCCGGGCCAGCAGCCGGTCGGCGGCGATGGCGCCCGCGCAGGGGTCGTGGGCGGGGTAGGACTCGTACACCGGATCCTGCCCGACCCGCTCGCACCAGCGCAGATACGCGGTGGTGGAGAGCCGGGTGTAGGTGTCGGTGGTGGTCCCGGTGAGCAGTCCGATGCGGCGGGCTCCGGCGGCGGCGAGGTGGTCGAGCAGATCGAGCACCGCGGCCTCGTGGTCGTTGTCGACCCAGGCAGTGACGGGCACGGTGCCAGCCGGGCGGCCGTCGGACACGACGGGGAGCCCCTGGCGGACGAGCTCGGTGACGACCGGGTCGTGGTCGGACGGGTCGATGACCACGGTGCCGTCGAGGGCGACGTTCGACCATACGTCCACCGCGCTGTGACGCGAGGTCGCGGGGAGGATGACGAGGGCGTAGCCGCGGGCGAGCGCGGCTGAGGTGGCCGCTCTGGCCATCTCGGCGAAGTACGCGAATTCGGTGAAGGTGAAAGGCTCATCCCCGTACGTGGTCACGGTCAGGCCGATGAGGCCCGACTTCCCGGTGCGGAGCGTGCGGGCCGCGGCGGACGGGCGATAGCCCAACCGGTCTGCGACCTCGCGGACATGGCGGCGGGTGGCGTCCGGAAGCCTGCCCTTGCCGTTGAGCGCGTCGGAGACGGTCGTGATGGAGACGCCGGCCGCGGCGGCTACGTCCCGGATACCCGCCCGCCCCTGCCGGTTGGTCCTGCGGGGAGTTTCCGTCCGGCTCACCTGGTGCTTCCCTGCTGCTGTCATGGCGAGCCGATAGTAGGGCGATGTCGACCGGTGGGGCGGAGCGCATATTCACTCGTTGACAGGCACGTTTCTGCATGATCATTTAAGGGTGATGGCCTTGGAACCCATGGCAGTTGATCAGTCCTTCGATGGAGTCTCGGGTATGGACAGGCGTAGGCCTATCCCATGACTGATGTTGCGATGAGGTCTCAACTCACCTCTACGGGGGATGCGCGCTACGGAGTGAGCCACCGGCGCTCACCGGATTCGCGGGCGCTCCCCCTTTCCCGTGCCCGCCATTCGCGCCGGATGCGAATCCTCATAGGGTGTGCAGTATTCGAGCCGAGGAGGACCCGCTGTGAGCGAGAAGAGCCCCAAGCTGCGCGCCGTGCTGGACGGCATCCCCGCCTACGTGCCGGGCAAGCCGGCAGCTGCCGGCGGTCCGGTCGCTTTCAAGCTGTCCTCCAACGAGAACCCCTATCCGCCGTTGCCCGGTGTGATGGAGGGTGTCATCGCAGCGGCCGGGTCCTTCAACCGTTACCCGGACATGGCCTGCACCGGACTGATGAACGAGCTGGCCGGGCGCTTCGGGGTGCCGGTCTCGCACCTGGCCGCCGGCACCGGGTCGGTCGGCGTCGCCCAGTCGCTGCTCCAGGTGACATCGGGGCCGGGTGACGAGGTCATCTACGCCTGGCGGTCGTTCGAGGCCTACCCGATCATCACCAGGATCAGCGGGGCGAAAGCGGTGCAGGTTCCGCTGGACTCCGGCGATGTCCACGACCTGGATGCGATGGCCGACGCGGTCACCGAGCGGACCCGGCTGATCTTCGTCTGCAATCCCAACAACCCGACCGGCACCGTGGTGCGCAGGGCTGAGCTCGAACGCTTCCTCGACCGGGTGCCCTCCGATGTTCTGGTGGTCCTGGACGAGGCGTACCGCGAGTTCAACCGGGACCCCGGAGTTCCCGACGGCATCGAGCTCTACCGGGACCGGCCCAATGTCGCGGTTCTGCGTACCTTCTCCAAGGCGTACGGGCTGGCCGGACTGCGTGTCGGTTTCGCCGTCGCTCATGAACCGGTCGCCGCGGCCCTGCGCAAGACGGCAGTGCCCTTCGGTGTGAGCCAGCTCGGGCAGGACGCGGCGGTCGCGTCGCTGCGCGCGGAGGACGAACTGCTGGGCCGGGTCGGTTCGCTGGTCGCCGAGCGGACCCGGGTGCACCGAGCGCTGGTGGAGCAGGGCTGGACCGTCCCCGAGAGCCAGGCGAACTTCGTGTGGCTGCGGCTGGGGGAGCGCACCGGCGAATTCGCCGCGTTCTGCGAGAAGACCGGCGTGGTGGTGCGGCCGTTCGCAGGTGAGGGCGTCCGTGTCACGGTCGGCGAGACCGAAGCGAACGATCTCTTCCTGAAGGCTGCCGAGACCTTCCGCAAGGAGCTGTAGCTCCTTCCTGCGACACGGCTGACGAAGGCGGGGTGCCAAAAGGGCACCCCGCCTTCGTTGTCTCGAAAGTCCTTACGTAATATTGCTTGTGAATGTGAACGCTTTCACAAGCGTGCCGTTTCGCCCCGTGCTGCGTGGGACCAAAGGGGCAAGTGTGTCGCTGTGACCACAGTCACGTAAGGAGAGTGATGACGTGGAGCTGGCTCTGGCGCCGGAAACCCTGGCGCGATGGCAGTTCGGTCTGACCACCGTCTACCACTATCTGTTCGTTCCCCTCACGATCTCCCTTGCCGCGATCACCGCGGGGTTCGAAACCGCCTGGGTGCGGACGGACCGGGAGAAGTACTTCCACGCCACGAAGTTCTGGGGAAAGCTCCTGCTGATCAACCTGGCGATCGGGGTCGCCACCGGCCTGGTCCAGGAGTTCCAGTTCGGCATGAACTGGTCCGACTACTCGAAGTTCGTCGGGGATGTCTTCGGTGCTCCGCTGGCGATGGAAGCGCTCATCGCCTTCTTCTTCGAGTCCACCTTCATCGGGCTGTGGATCTTCGGCTGGGACAAGCTGCCGAAGCGACTCCACTGCGCCTGTATCTGGATGGTGGCGATCGGGACGACCTTCTCTGCGTACTTCATCCTGGCGGCCAACTCCTGGATGCAGCACCCCGTCGGGTACACCATCGATCCCGTCACCGGGGTCGCCCACCTCAACGACATCTGGCATGTGCTGACCCAGAAGACCGCGCTGGTGGTCTTCACGCATACCATGACCTCGGCATTTCTCACCGGCGGTGCCTTTGTGGTCGGCATCGCCAGCTACCACCTGTGGAAGATCAGGCAGGCCGGGGCGGCGGGCGAGAAGACCGACACCAAGCGGACCACCACCATGCGTACCTCGTTGCGGATGGGCCTGGTCATGACGGTGACCGCCGGTGTTCTCACCGCGCTCTCCGGAGATCAGCTCGGCAAAGTGATGTTCGAGCAGCAGCCCATGAAGATGGCTGCCGCCGAGGCTCTCTGGGAGACGCAGGCTCCCGCACCGTTCTCCGTCTTCGCCGTGGGTGATGTGAGCGAGGGCCACAACTCCGTGGAGCTGTCGGTCCCCGGAATACTGTCCTTCCTCGCCCATGACGACTTCCACACCGCCGTACCCGGTATCCATGAGACCGCGAAGGCCGAGGCGGCGAAATACGGCGGCAAGCCCGACGACTACGTTCCCAACATCTTCGTGACCTTCTGGGGCTTCCGTCTCATGATCGGCATCGGGCTCACAGCCTCGGTCGCCGCGGCGGCCGGGCTCTGGCTCACCCGGAAGAAGAAGTGGCTGCTGCCCGAACACCGCACCGGCGAGGACGAGGCCCCCAAGCTCATGCTGACCCCGAGCCGGGAACTGGGCCCCTTCTTCACCACATGGGGCTGGCGCGTAGGCATGGCCTCGCTGATCTTCCCGCTGATCGCCAACTCCATCGGATGGGTCTTCACCGAAATGGGCCGTCAGCCCTGGGCCGTCTTCGGGCTCTTCAAGACGGCCGACTCGGTCTCCCCCGGTGTCTCCCAGGCGGAGATGCTGATCTCGCTGATCGTCCTGATGTCGCTGTACGCCGTGCTCGGCTGGATCAATGTCCGGCTGATGAAGAAGTACGCGGTGCTGGGTCCCGACACGGAGGAGAAGCCGCCGGCCAAGGACCCACGGCTGCGGGGCCCCTCGGCCGGATCCGGTCCGTCCGGCGGAGTCCCGGAGGACGACGACAAACCCCTGACCTTCGCGTACTGAGAGGAGAGACGTCATGGGCCTCAACGACTTCTGGTTTCTGCTGATCGCCGTGCTGTGGACCGGCTACTTCTTCCTCGAGGGTTTCGACTTCGGGGTCGGTATCCTCACCAGGCTGCTGGCCAGGGACCGGCGGGAGCGCCGCGTCCTGATCAACATCATCGGCCCGGTCTGGGACGGCAACGAGGTGTGGCTGATCACTGCGGCCGGAGCGATGTTCGCTGCCTTCCCGGTCTGGTACGCCACCTTCTTCAGCGGCTTCTATCTGCTGCTGGTGCTGATTCTGCTGCTGCTGATCGTGCGGGTTCTCTCCTTCGAGTACCGCCACAAGCGGCCTGAGGAGAACTGGCAGCGCAACTGGGAGTGGGTGCTCTTCGTCAGCTCGCTGCTGCTTCCCTTTCTCTGGGGGATGATCTTCGCCAATCTTGTCCACGGAGTACCCGTCAACAGCCGTCAGGACTACGCCGGTTCCTTCGCCGACCTGCTGAACGGGTACGCGATCCTCGGAGGCCTCGCCTTCACGGCGCTGTGCACTCTGCATGGAGCTGTCTTCACCGCCCTCAAGACGGTGGGCGACATCCGGGTGCGGGCCAGGGCCTTTGCGAACCGGGCTGCCGTCGTGACTGCCCTGCTCGCCGCCGCTTTCCTGATCTGGATGCAGACGGACCGCGGTAACGGTGCCACATGGGTCGCGTTCTGCGTTGCCCTGGCGGCGCTGGTGGCGTCGCTTGTGATGAACGTCCGGGGGCGGGAGGGCTGGGCCTTCGCCTTCACCGGGATCGCCATCGCCGCCACGGTGGCGGCGATGTTCCTCGCGCTGGCGCCCGATGTGATGCCGTCCTCGCTGAATTCCGCCTGGAATCTGACGGTCGACAACGCGGCGTCCGGCCCCTACACGCTCAAGGTGATGACCTGGGTGGCAGGCATCATGACGCCGCTTGTTCTGCTCTATCAGGGCTGGACGTACTGGGTGTTCCGCAAGCGTCTCGGCACCCAGCACATCGCGGACGCCCACTAGTTCGTGCGTGAGAAGTCCCGGCTGCCCCGCGGTGCCTGGCACGCCCACTCGCCGCGTTGCCGGGGTCGCCCGAGTACGTCCCGTGTGCGGGCGATCCTCCGCCGTGCGATAGCACGCAACCGGCCGCCGCGGGGTACGCCCTCCGGGCGGACGCCGCTACCTCTCAGACACGACCGAGGGAGTTGTTTCACGTGAAACCGATAGACCCGCGTCTGCTCCGGTATGCCGGCACTACTCGCCTCTTTCTGGGGTGGGTGGTGGTCCTCGGGCTGGCCGGCGCGGGCCTCGTCGTTGCACAGGCCATGCTTGTCGCCGATGTGGTGGTGGGGGCGTTCCAGCACGGTCTGGACGCGGCTGGATTGCGGGTCCCTCTGCTGCTGCTCTGTGCTGTGGCTCTCGGGCGGGGACTGGTGGCATGGCTGACCGAACTGGCCGCGCACCGGGCGAGCGCAGCGGTCAAGGCAGAGCTGCGCAGCCGGCTGCTGGAGCGTGCCGCAGCCCTGGGGCCCGAGTGGCTGAGCGGTCGGCGCACCGGATCGCTGGTGGCCCTCGCCACCCGCGGTGTCGATGCGCTCGACGACTACTTCTCGCGCTATCTGCCGCAGTTGGGGCTCGCGTTGGTGGTACCGGTGGCGGTGCTGGCGCGGATCGTGACCGAGGACTGGGTGTCGGCGGCGATCATCTGCGGCACCCTCCCGCTGATTCCGGTCTTCATGATGTTGATCGGCTGGGCCACGCAGTCGAAAATGGACCGGCAGTGGCGACTGCTGTCCCGGCTGTCCGGACATTTTCTGGATGTGGTCGCGGGATTGCCGACGCTCAAGGTGTTCGGACGGGCCAAGGCGCAGGCCGAGTCGATCAGCAAGATCACCGGCCAGTACCGCAAGGCCACCCTGCGAACCCTGCGCATCGCCTTCCTGTCGTCACTCGCCCTTGAGCTACTGGCGACCCTGTCGGTTGCGCTGGTCGCGGTCTCCATCGGGCTCCGCCTCGTCCATGGCGACCTGGATCTGTACAGCGGCCTGGTGATCCTGATGCTGGCACCCGAGGCATATCTGCCACTGCGGCAGGTGGGGGCGCAGTACCACGCGGCGGCGGAGGGACTGTCGGCGGCGGAAGAGATCTTCGAGGTGCTGGAGACTCCGCTGCCTGGCGGCGGTGCCGGAGAAGTGCCGGATTCACTGCGACTGGAGCTGACCGACGTGACGGTGCGCCACCCCGGGCGTACCGAGCCTTCGCTGGACGCCGTGTCCCTGGTCGTCGATGCCGGCGAGACGGTTGCGGTCACCGGACCGAGCGGCGCCGGGAAGTCCACCCTGCTCCATGTACTGCTGGGCTTTGTGGCCCCGGACACGGGCCGGGTGCGGGTCGGCCCGATGGAACTGGCGTCGATCTCGCCGGAGCGGTGGCGCGAACAGATCGCGTGGGTGCCGCAGCAGCCGTACCTCTTCGCCGGGACGATCGCCGAGAACGTGAGACTGGCACGGCCCGACGCCGATTCTGACGCAGTCGACCGAGCGCTGTGTGATGCCGGAGCGTACGACTTCGTCGCCGGGCTGCCGAACGGGGTGGACACAGTGCTAGGCGAGGGCGGAACTGGACTCTCGGCCGGTCAGCGTCAACGGATCGCGCTGGCCCGCGCGTTCCTCGCCGACCGGCCGCTGCTGCTGCTCGATGAACCGACGGCCGCGCTGGACGGAGAGACGGAGAGCGGGATCGTCGAAGCGGTACGGCGGCTTGTGGTGGGGCGCACTGTGCTTCTGGTGGTACATCGCCCCGCGCTGCTGGCCGTGGCCGACCGGGTCGTGACCCTTGCCGCGCCAGCGGGCCGTTCTTCTTCCGCTGAGCCGGCGTCTGCGACTGCCCCGCCGGTCGCGCGGCCGGCGGAAGCGGCGGCGCATACCGCAGGCGGCCCCCGGCCGGTCTCCGGCCGGCCCGGGCACCCGCTGGCCCGGATGAGGGAGCTGGCAGGTTCGCTGCGCGGGCGGCTGGTGCTGGCCCTGTTGCTCGGAAGTCTTGCTCTGGGATCGGCCGTAGGGCTGATGGCGACCTCGGGCTGGCTGATCTCGCGTGCGGCGCAACAGCCGCCGGTGCTCTATCTGATGCTCGCGGTCACCGCCACCCGGGCTTTCGGGACCGGGCGGGCCGTCTTCCGCTACGCGGAACGGCTGGTGTCGCACGATGCCGTGCTGCGGATGCTCGCCGATATGCGGGTGGCCGTCTACCGCAGGCTGGAGCGGATCGCGCCGGCCGGGCTGGGACGGGTGCGTCGCGGGGATCTGCTGTCCCGGCTCGTCGCTGATGTGGATGCGTTGCAGGACTACTGGCTGCGATGGCTGCTGCCGGCAGGCGTGGCAGCGGTGGTGGGGGCGGCAGCCGTCGGGATCACCGCCTTTCTGCTGCCCGCCGCGGGTGTGGTGCTCGCCTTCGGTCTGATCGTTGCCGGAATCGGGGTGCCCGCACTCAGCGGCGCCTGCGCCCGGCGGGCCGAGCGGCAACTCGCACCGGCGCGAGGGGCGCTGGCCACCCGGGTCACCGATCTGCTTGCCGGCACGGCGGAACTCACGGTCGCCGGTGCGGTGGGCCGGCGGTTGCGGAACGCCCGGGACGCCGACCGGGAGCTGACCGGGATTGCCTCACGCGGGGCTGCTGCCACCGCTCTCGGCGGCGGTCTGACGTCCCTGGTGTGCGGGCTGACGGTCGCCGCCGCGGCCCTGGTCGGTGCAGCGGCTGTACACGACGGACGGCTGGCCGGTGTGGAGCTTGCCGTGGTGATTCTGACTCCGTTGGCCGCCTTCGAGGCGGTCACCGGGCTCCCGCTCGCTGTGCAGTACCGGCAGCGGGTCCGTAGGAGCGCCGAGCGGGTGTACGAGGTACTGGACGCGCCGCTCCCCGTGGACGAGCCACGACAGACTGCTCCGGCCCCGCAGTCGCCCTTTCCGCTGGAGCTGCGCGGGCTGACCGCGCGCCATGCCGGACAGCGGCGCCCTGCGCTCGAAGGGATCGATCTGTGTCTCGAGGCCGGTCGTCGGGTTGCCGTGGTCGGCGCGTCGGGGTCGGGCAAGACGACCCTCGCCCAGGTGCTGCTGCGCTTCCTTGACCCCGAGGACGGCTCGTACACGCTCGGTGGGGTGCAGAGCCGTGTGCTGGAGAGCGATACGGTCCGCCGCTATGTGGGGCTGTGCGCCCAGGACGCGCACACCTTCGACAGCTCGCTCCGGGAGAATTTGCGGCTCGCCCGCACCGGTGCCACCCACGAAGAACTTCGCCGGGCGCTCGCCGGAGCGAGACTGCTCGACTGGGCGGAAAGCCTCCCTGACGGCCTGGACACCCTGGTGGGCGAGCACGGCGCCAGACTCTCCGGCGGGCAACGTCAGCGCCTGGCACTGGCCCGTGCGCTGCTTGCCGACTTCCCGGTGCTTGTCCTGGACGAGCCGGCCGAACATCTCGATCTGGCGACCGCCGACGCGCTGACCGGGGATCTGCTGGCGGCCACCGAAGGCCGTACGACGCTGCTCATCACGCATCGGCTCCGGGGCCTCGAGGCCGTCGACGAGGTGATCGTTCTGGACGGCGGCAGGGTCGTACAACGCGGCCCTTACGGGGAGCTGACCGTTTCGGACGGACCTCTGCGGCGGATGCTGGAGCGTGAACAGGAGAGCGATCTCGCAGGCAGCCGACAAAGTCTGACTTTCGTCTCGAAATAGGACTTACTAGGCTCTGGGTATGTCAGTCCCGGATTCCGCTGATCCTCCCGACGCCGCCTCCAGCGCTGCCTCGGCTCTGCCGGGCCTCTCCACCGAACTCACGGCGAGGGTGCCGCAGCTGCTGGCGGCCATGCGCTCACTGGGCACCGGCCTCGAGCTGAACTCCACCCTGGACAGGATCTGCGAGACCGCCGCCGAACTGGCGGACGCCCGCTACGCCGCGATCGGTGTCGTGAACCAGGAAAGGACCGGGCTCAGCGACTTCGTCACCTTTGGCGTCACGCCGGAGCAGGCCGCGAAGATCGGCAGACTCCCCGACGGGCGCAGAGGGCTCCTCGGTGCGCTGATCCAGGAGCCGGACGCGCTGCGGCTCGCCGATCTGACCACCGATCCGCGCTACGCGGGATTCCCGCCGCACCATCCGCCGATGCGGACCTTTCTGGGAGTCCCCCTTCAGGTGCACGGGGAGACCTTCGGCAACCTCTATCTCGCCGAGAAGAGAGGCGGGGGCGAGTTCGGCGCAGGTGATCTGACGATGCTGCGGGTGTTCTCGACAGAGGCCGGGATCGCGATCGGCAACGCCCGGCTGTACGAGGCCGCCCGCCGGCGTGAGCGATGGATCGACGGCTCGGTGGCAGTCACCACGGCACTGCTCTCGGGTGGTGATGCCGATGAGGCACTCACCGTGGTCGCCGAACAGGCAAGGAACTTGGCGGACTCGGCGGCGGGTGTGGTGATGCTGCCCGCAGTCGGCGGCGGTCTGGAGATCGTCGCGGTCTCCGCCGGACAACCCACCCAGGTTCTCGGCATGATCATCCCTGCGGACAGCGGAGTGGTGCGGACACTGCTCTCCGGCAACCCGGTGTTCGTGGACGACTCGGACACCGATCCACGGCTTGTCACCGGTCTGACCCGGCAGTTCGGTCCGAGCATGATGCTGCCGCTGCACAGCGGGGGCCGGGTGCTGGGCGCCCTGGCGACACCTCGCGCGCGGGGTGCACGCCCCTTCACCGAAGCGGAGAGGGCCCTGGCGACGCAGTTCGCCTCACAGGCCGCGCTGGCCCTGATGATGGCGGACGCTCAGCGTGACCGGGAACGTCTCGCGGTCTTCGGGGACCGGGACCGGATCGCCCGGGATCTGCACGACCTCGTCGTCCAGCGGCTGTTCGCCACCGGAATGATGCTGGAGGGCGCACAGCGCCAGTCCGTCGTTCCGGAGGTGCGAAGCGGCGTCGCCCGGGCGGTGGACGAACTGGACGTGACGATCCAGGAGATCCGCACCGCGATCTTCGCCCTGCAGCAGGGACCTGCCGAAGCGCCGTCCGGGTTGCGGACCAGGGTCCTGCGGGAGATCAACATGGCGGCCGTGCCGCTGGGATTCAAGCCCGGGCACCGGTTCCTCGGCGATGTCGACACCGCGGTCGGTGAACTCACCGGGAAGAATCTGATCGCCGCACTGCGCGAGGCGCTCTCCAACGCCTTCCGGCATGCCGGGGCCTCCCGGATCGAGGTCGAGGTCGACGCCGCGGCAACGCTGACCGACGGGAGTCCGGCGGTGCGGCTCACCGTGTCCGACGACGGGGTGGGCATCCCGGAAGGAGGCCGGCGCAGCGGCCTGCGCAACCTCAACCGGCGTGCCGAGTCGCTGGGCGGATCGAGCCGGTACGGGTCCGGCCTCGGTGGCGTGGCCGGCGGCACGGCCGTGGTGTGGGAGGTCCCGCTGTAGGCCCGGGTGCGTCGCACGGGAGCCCGCAGCTGCGGACCACGGATTCAGAGTGCCTTCAGGATCTGCTCGATGACGACAGCGACCCCGTCCTCGTTGTTGGCGACCGTGCGGCGCGACGCGGCTGCCACGGCCTGCGGATGGGCATTGCCCATGGCGTACGACGTGCCGGCCCAGCTCAGCATCTCGACGTCGTTCGGCATATCGCCGAAGGCCACCACCTCGGATGCGGCGATACCGCGTTCGGCGCAGCACAGTGCGAGGGTGCCGGCCTTGGAGACGCCGGGGCCGCTGATCTCCAGCAGTGCGGTCGGACTGGACCGGGTGATGGAAGCGCGGTCACCGACCGATGCCCGGGCCAGCGCGAGGAAGTCGTCGGGGGACAGTTCGGGGTGATGGGCCAGCACCTTCAGCACGGGCTGGTCCGCGGTGTCCGAGTCCTCGGCGAGCAACTTCTCGGCAGGTGCCACGCTCGACGCCGGATCGAAGTGCAGGGGCGGATAGCCCGGCTCGTGGTGGATGCCGCCGGTCCGCTCGACGGCGAAGGAGGTGCCGGGTGCGGCGGCACGCAGGATGGAGATGACGTCGAGGGCGCCGGTGCGCTCCAGGGGGAGGACCTTGACGAAGATGTGTCCGCCCTCGTCGCCGTGCAGGTCGACCACAGCGGCGCCGTTGCCGCAGATGGCCAGGCCATGGCCGTGTACATGGTCACTGACGACGTCCATCCACCGGGCCGGCCGGCCGGTGACGAAGAAGACGTCGATCCCCGCCTCCTCGGCGGCGGCGAGCGCCGCGATCGTGCGGTCCGAGACGGTTTTGTCGTCGCGCAGCAGAGTGCCGTCCAGGTCGGTGGCGATCAGCCGGGGCGGAAGGGGGGAGGCGGAGGCAGGGCCGATAGCTGAGGTCACCGACGCATTCTCCCGCACGGAGTGCACGGGCGGGCGGAGGGGCGCACATTTGAGAGCGCGCGCGGGTGCGGCGGAGTTCCTGCGGGAGGTCTGCTGGCCCACGACGGTCCGCCGAGCCGGTCGTCCGGGTGCCGTGCACGGCGCCGTGCAGGGGCCCGTCCAAGATCCCGGATGCCGAATCCCTGTGTGCTTTGTCAGTGCCCGGTTCTACGATGGTTCCATCTTCCGCGTCCTGCTCTCGCGCAGGACCTGGCGCCGATCGCGCATCGTGAGGGGGGGACCCTGCGAGCGCCCGACCCCGCGCATGAGCACGCGAGGTGACTCCCTGTGAATTCCCGTATGCACGAAACCTCTGCCCCGAGCGGACTCGCCGCCAACACCTTCCAAGTGGATCTGCGTGGTCTCGTCGATCTGCTGTCCCACCATCTGTACTCCAGCCCCCGGGTCTATGTGCGCGAGCTCCTGCAGAACGCGGTCGACGCCATGACCGCTCGCCGTGCACTTGAGCCGGACGCCCCGGTCCGTATCCGGCTCACCGCCACCGGCGGAGCTGTCACCATCGAGGACACCGGTATCGGACTGACCGACGACGAGGTGCACACGCTCCTGGCCACCATCGGGCGCAGCTCGAAGCGCGACGGTCTGGAGAGCGCCCGCCAGGAATTCCTCGGCCAGTTCGGCATCGGGCTGCTGGCCTGTTTCGTCGTGGCCCGGCAGATCCGTGTCGTCTCGCGCTCCGCGCGCACCCCCGGCCGACCGCCCGTCGAGTGGCTGGCCACGGACGACGGCTCGTACACCGTGCGTACGCTCCCCGACGAGGCCAGGCCCGAACCGGGCACCACCGTCCATCTGGAACCGCGGCCCGGTGCCGAGGAGTGGACCGCCCCGCAGCGGGTGGAGGAACTGGCCCGCGACTTCGGGTCGCTGCTGGCCCACGAGGTGACCTTCGCCGGTCCCGACGGCGCCGCCCGCCCGGTCACCGACCGTCCCGCCGTCTGGGAGCGCGCCCACCCGACGCCCGCCGCCCGCAGAGTGGCCCTCGCCGGACACTGCGCCAGGGTCTTCGGTTTCACCCCGCTCGACTCCATCGACCTGGATCTGCCGGTCGCCGGGGTGCGGGGCGTCGCGTATGTCCTGCCCTCCGCCACCAGCCCGGCCCACCGTGCCGCCCACCGGGTCCATCTCAAGGGCATGCTGCTCACCGACCGGGCGGACAATCTGCTGCCCGACTGGGCCTTCTTCGTACGCGTCGTCCTCGACACCGACACCCTTCGGCCGACGGCATCCCGGGAGAACCTCTACGACGACGAAACCCTGGCAGCTGTCCGCGAGGCACTCGGCGCCCGGATCAGGGAGTGGCTCACCGAACTCGCCGCAGGTGACCCCGAACGCCTCGCTGCCTTCCTCACCGTCCATCACCTGGGAGTGAAGTCGCTGGCCCGCCACGACCCCGCGCTCCTCGAACTGATGCTGCCGTGGCTGCCGTTCGAGACCAGCGACGGCCGGATGACCCTCGACGAATTCGTGGCCGCCCATCCGGAGGTGCACTTCACCCGCACCGTCGAGGAGTTCCGCCAGGTCTCCCCCATCGCCGCTGCCCACGGCCTCGGCATCGTCAACGGCGGATACACCTATGACGCCGACCTGGTCGCCATGCTCCCGCTCATCCGTGGTGGTGTCAGCGTCTCGGAACTCGACGCGGGCGCCGTCACAGCACAACTCGATTCCGTACCGCCCCACCAGGAGCTGGCGCTTGCCTCGTTCCTGGCCACCGCCCGCGGCAAGCTCGACCCGCTCGGCTGCGACGTGGCGCTGCGCTGCTACCAGCCCATCACCGTGCCCGCGCTGTTCCTCGACGACCGCCAGGCCCGGCACGAGCGGGACCGTGCGAGTGCCGAGGCGGAAGCCGACGCGCTGTGGACGGACATCCTCGGCGCGCTGCGGGGGGCCGCGCCCCGCGCCAGGCTGGTGCTCAACCACAACAACCCGCTGGTGCGGCGGATCGCCTCGATCCCCGACCCGGAACTCGCCGGCACCGCAGTCGAATCTCTCTACGGACAGGCGTTGCTGATGGCGCAGCGCCCACTGCGCCCCGCCGACACGGCGCTGCTCAACCGGGCCTTCCTTGGCCTCCTTGAATGGGCGACCCACTCCACCGGCCGTCCGGCCGCCGGCGCCGCCCCGGAGGACCAGCAGTGAGCACACCCACCTCTGCCGACGTCTATCAGGCGATCTGGGAGAACGACAGCGCGCCCAACGGCCAGCTGCGCAACGCCCGCGCCGAGGAACTCGTCGCGGCAGCCGAACAGACAGCCGACCCCGAGGTGGTGCGCACCGCGCTCTTCGCGCTCATCGACTCCTACGAATACAGCACCGAGAGCGGCAAGATGCTCGTGCCCTTCGCCCGGTTGCTGCAGGAGTGGGACCGCGATCCGTCGGCCTTCGACGCATCGGACACCCATCGCTTCCACTGGCGCTTCAAATGGGTCAGCACGGGCATGCTCGACCTCCCCGACATTCCCCTGGGGTCGATCGAGAAGTGGCGTGAGGAGATGGAGCGCCGGTACCGGGTCGCCGGATACACCGAGCGGGCGGTCCGTCAGTCCGAGTACTTCTTCGCCGATGAAACGGGTGACACCGAGCGCGCGGACAGGGCCTTCGAGGCCTGGTGCGCCGCCGAGCGAGACCGGATGAGCGACTGCCACGCCTGCGAGCTGAACGCCCAGGGCGGGCACTGGGCACGCAAGGGCAGTCACGAGAAGGCACTTCAGGTGTGGGCCCCCGTCCTGGCCGGAAATCTGACCTGCAAGGAGGAGCCGCACCGGGTCCTCGCGAAATCCCTTCTCCCGCTCGTCGGTCTCGGCCGGACGGACGAGGCACGCGCCCACCATCTGCGGGGCTACCGCATGGCCCGTGGCGACGAGAGCCTGCTGCGGACGATCGGCCAGCACATCGAGTTCTGTGCGCTCACCGGGAACGAGGGCCGAGGTCTGGAGATCCTCACCGAGCATGCCGGGCAACTGGGTCCGCTCGCCGATGTGGACGCCCAGCTGGGGCTTGCCGGCGGGGCACTGGTGCTGCTCGGGCGCCTGGACGAGCTCGGTCACGGCGACCGGCCGGCCGCGACCTACCAGGGCACCCGGCACAGCGTGCGTCAGCTGTACGACCAGTTGTACGCGGACGCCACCGGGATAGCCCGCCGCTTCGATGAGCGCAACGGGAACACGGTCACCTCGCGGCGGTTCGCCGACCGGCTCTCCCGGCGGCCGCTGCTGGATGCTCTGCCACTGGGCGTACGGCCTGCCGGGCCGGCAGCGCCTCACCCCGCGGCGCGGGGTGCCGGAGTCGCGGCCACGCCGGGAACGGCGGGCGACGATGCGTCCCTGGCCGAACTGATCACCGAGGCCCGGCGCTTGCGGGGTCTGGGGCACCCGGGCTCGCAGGCCGTGTGGGGACGGATCGGGGCCCTGGCCGACGAGCAGGGGCAGCGGCCGGATCCGCTGCTCGCCGCCGAACTGCTGGAGCACCGCGCGCTGCTCGAGCCCGCGCCGGAGGCCTTCGAGCGGGTCGCCGCCGCCTATCGGGCGGCCGGCGAGCCGGGCCGGGCCGCGATCAACGAGCTGTGGGCCGCCGTGGCTTCGGCGCAGGAGGGCGCCGGAGCGGCGGTGACGGCGGCCCTGCTGGAAACCGCGGCCGCATCCGCCGAGGCATTGAACGCGCAGGAACCGCGACGGGTGCGCAGAATCGCCGCCGTGGGCCTGGCCCGGATCAGACTCGACGGAGCCCTGTCACCGGTCGAGGACAGCGATATCGGCCCCGCGCTCGAGAGCTTCGTCGCCGCACACCTGGACGACGAGGGCATCGCGGGCGACGACGTGGCGGACCTCGTCGCCGATGCGGAGACCCTGCTCGCTCAGCGCGCCTGGGCGAGCAGGGACTGGCAGCGCGCGGATGACCTGCTCGCTGCCGCCGGAGAGCGCAGTCTCGCGGCAGGGCAGCCCTGGAACGCCGTCGATCCGCTGGTCAGGAGAGCCAGACTGCAGCTGATGCTGGGCGCTCCCGCGGAGGCCGAGCGGCTGGCGCGCGTCGCGCTCGTGCACAGCGCGGAGGTCCTGGACCCGGCAGAGCTCGGCTCCACGCGGTTGCTGCTGGCCGAGGCGCTCTATGAGCAGCACGGCAAGGAGGACGAGGCGGCTGCCTACGCACTGCAGGCGGCGCACTGGTTCGACGCGGCAGACGAATCGGCTGGTGCGGGCGCCTACGCGAGGTTGATCCTGGCCCAGTCGTACGGCGAAACGGGGCGGCCCGCCGAGGCCGCCGAAATCCTGGAATCCGCGTTGCCCGACCTGGTGGAGCACGGTGAGGAGCAGGCGGTGAGGGCCCGCGAGACGCTCGGCCACCAACTGCGGCAGCTCGGTGACCAGCGGGCGGCAGCCGAGCAGTATCTGCTGGCGGCCGATGTGGCGAAGAGCTGGGAGCACGTGCAGCCGCACGCGCGGCTGGCCACCCTCGCGGCCGAGTGCCTGGCGGGCGCCGGCCTGGCCGAAGAGGCCGAGCGAGCCTACGGGCGGGCGCTGGATCTGTGGCGCGAGGCAGGGGAGGTCGTTCCGCTCGCCCGGGCGCTGCGCTCTCTGGCCTGGCTGAAACTGCGGGACGACCCGAGTGACTCCAAGGCGCTGGCCGAGGCGGAGACACTGATGGGTGAGGCACTCGAGGCGCTGGCAGGTGATGAGCCCGGGCTGCTTCTCGAACGGGCCCGCACCTGGTCCCAGCTGGCGGAGGCGACGCTCAACCAGCTGGACGAGGAGGACGACGCATACGGGGCGGACGATGATGGGAACCAGGACCCGGCTGGTGCGGAGCCGGTGTACGGGCACCCCGCCGCTGCGGCCGAGCACATGCGCCGGGTGCGTGAGGCGGCGGTGGTTCTCTGGGAGAAGGCGGCCCAGGCCTACACCGTGCTCGGCCCCGAGCTGCTGAGGGACCGTGTGCAGTGCGTCATCAGACTCGCCTGGACCGAGAAGGAGTTGGGGCGCCGCCAGGACGCCGGGCGGAGGCTGCGCGTGATCCACCGGGAGCTGACGGCTGCGTCCGGCGAGGAGACTTCCCAGCTGCTGCGCTGGGTGGAGGCGCAGCTGAAGCAGCTGGAGTGAGGGGGCGGGAGGCGTCCGGTGTTCCGGCCGCTGCCGGTAGGCGGCCCCGCGGCGCCGGCGGGGCCGCATAAGCTCGGTACATGCGTCTGAGCACTGTGATTCTTCCCGTCCGCCGCTGGGCCGAAGGCGGCCGCGACCAGTGGGTGCGAGCCGAGGACCTCGGCTTCCACGCCGCGTACACCTACGACCATCTGTCATGGCGCACCTTCCGTGACGGGCCGTGGTTCGGTGCCGTGCCCACGCTGACCGCTGCTGCGGCAGCGACATCACGGCTGCGCCTCGGCACCCTCGTCACCTCTCCGAACTTCCGCCATCCGGTGACCCTCGCCAAGGAACTCATCACGCTCGACGATGTCTCCGGCGGCCGGATCACGCTGGGCATCGGCGCAGGGGGCAACGGCTTCGACGCCACGGCGCTCGGGCAGGAGCCGTGGACCCCGAAGGAGCGGGCGGACCGTTTCGCCGAGTTCGTACCGCTGCTCGACCGGCTGCTGACCGAGGACTCCGTCTCCCATCGCTCCGCCCACTACTCGGCTGACGAGGCGCGCAACATTCCTGGCTGCGTGCAGCGGCCCCGGCTGCCCTTCGCGGTGGCTGCCACCGGCCCGCGCGGGTTGAAGCTCGCCGCGAAGCACGGCCAGGCATGGGTGACGACCGGCGACCCGAAGCTCTTCGAAACGGGGACGCCGGAGCAGTCGGTGGAGGCGATCCGCGGACAGATCGGCAGGCTCGGCGCCGCCTGTACGGAGTTCGGCCGGGACGCGGCCGAACTGGACAAGATCCTGCTCACCGGTTTCACTCCGGACCGGAACGGGCCGATGGAATCCCTTGACGCCTTTGTGGACTTCGCGGGCAGGCACTTCGCGCTCGGCATCACCGAGATCGCGATCCACGCCCCCATTCCCGCATCGGACTTCGCTGCCGACGAGAAGGTCTTCGAGCAGATCGCGACGGAGGCACTGGCGCAGCTGAGGGGCTAGGGGCTAAGGGCTGAGGGGCCGATGACTGTCCCGGGCCGACCCGTCCGGGTGACCGGGCGGCCCGCCGGGAAAGCGCAGAAACTCCGGCGGCACCGCATCGGCGAGCCACACCCCGTTGGCGCTGACCCGGAAGACATGACCGGAGTGGTGCATGGCTCCTGCGTCCACGCTGATCACCACGGGACGGCCCCGCCTGGCGCCCACCCGGGTCGCTGTCTCACGGTCCGGCGAGAGATGGACATGGTGGCGGTACATCGGGCGCAGGCCCTGGGCGCGGATGGCAGCGAGACTGCGGGCGACCGTCCCGTGGTAGAGGTACGCGGGCGGCTCGGCCGGGGCCAGACCGAGATCGACGTCGACCGTGTGGCCCTGGTTGGCACGGATCCGGCTGCCGTCGATCGTGAAACGCTGCTTGTCATTGACTGCCACGACATGGGCGAGCTCGTCCCGGGTGAAGACCAAGCCGTGCGAGGCGGCAGCCCGGATCAGTACATCGACCGGCACCCAGCCGTTCTCGTCAAGGGCGATCCCGATGCGCCCGGGCTGGTGGCGCAGATGTCTCGAGAGGTACTTCGACACCCGCACGGTGCGCTGCCCGTCCGGTTCCGCCGCCGGCCTGTCAGCCGCTTCCCCGGCTGTCCAGTCCGCTGTCTGTTCGTTCATCGGTCAAGAGTGGCGGCGTGCGGTGCACGGTCGCATCCCAATTACGGTGTGGACCGGCTGAGTTAGGCATGATCCACAGGCAGGTGTGGTTATCCACAGCCTCAAGCGTCCAATCTGTGGATAAAGTTATACCGATTTACGGCATCTGCCGGATAGGTCGTACTTCCTGATGCGGCAGCGTCAGCGCGTCCAACGTCCGCGCCTGAAGCTCCCGTTCGGCGGCCGCGGTGATGAATGCGGCGGCGTTGTCCCGGCCGACCAGCTCCTCCACCGCACGCAGTGTGGCCGCCGCCACCGGTACGCCCGACGGCTCCTCGGGGCGCACCGCGGGACGCACCGGCGGGGTGCCGGCGGCGAGGTGCTGCTGAAGATGACGCGTGGCGAACAGCCGCATGGCCCGCGCCAGTTCGGCGTCCACACTCTGCTGGGCGAGCGGGCGCAGCCGCCGTACCAGCGAGGCTGCCTCGGCCGCCTGGATGTCGGTGGGCGGAGTGTGTCCGAGGTAGCGGGCGAAGACGTGCTCCGTGGTGAACTCCAGGAACCGGGCGGCGATGTGCTCCACCTGCCCTCTCAGCTCCCGGAGATGACCGGAGATCGCCTTCAGTGGCACTCCCGCGGCATGCAGCTCCACCGCCACCGCCAGCTCCTGGGGGCTCGGCACCAGAAACTGGTCGTCACGGCCGGTGATCGGCTCGAGCACGCCCAGCGCCAGCGCATCCGCCACAGCCTCGTCGTCCGGGACCCCGCCGAACTTCTCGTCCAGCTCCGCACGGGAGATCCTGGCCGCTTCCTCGTCAGTCCAGGGGCCGCCGACCTCGGCGACCAGTCCCAGCACTCCGCCGAGTCCCCGTCCCGAGTCCCAGGCCTCCAGCAGCTCCTTGATCGACGCCAGCGTGTATCCCCGGTCCAGCAGATCAGCGATCTGGTGCAGCCGGGCCAGATGGCCGTCCCCGTACACGTTCGACCTGCCGCGCCGCTGCGGCTTGGGCAGCAGACCGCGGTCCTGATAGGCGCGGATCGTACGGACGGTGGCACCACTGTGGTGAGCAAGATCCTCGATCCGGTACTCGGGACCGGGCGGCTCCGCCGTCCGCGGGCGGGTGGAACGTGGTCCGGTGGCCCGGCCCGCCGTCGTCGGCGCAGCCGTCGCCTGCGCGGCTGCTGCCCGCGCCGCGGCCGGCTCCGAGGCCGCTGTCCGTCCCGCTGTGTCGCCGGACACTCTTCTCTCCCTACGCTGCTTCGCCTGAGCTTGTGCCACCGCCCAAGGGCTGTCCCGTCATTTCTGGCGGGCGCGCGACGACAGCTGCGGCGCCTCGCCGCGTTGTCGGATCGCCCGCATGCGCTCAGTATGCGGACGCTCCTCAGCCGTGCGACGCACCGCATCCGATGCCGCGCTTGATCCACCACCGAGGACGGGACGCCCCTCAGGACAGAGCCGCGCGTCCGATCGCACCGGCCGCCGAACGTGCGGCGGGCGAGGTCGCCAGGTACTCCACCGCCCTGCGCAGTGAACCCTCCTGCGAGGGATGGTACGACCGCCGGAGGTACCGGGGAATCGCCGATCCCAGCTGACCCCAGGTCGGCAGCAGGCCCTTGGCCACGGCCTTGTTGTGCTCCCGCAGTGCGTAGCGGAGCCGGCCGCCGAGCTCGGGGTCGTGGCGTATCAGGTAGGAGGTGCCCCAGATCCACAGCCACAGCAGTACCGGAGTGACCACCACCATGCCTTCGATCCGCCGGGCGTACCGGGGCAGCCCGGTGCCACCGCAGTGCTGGTACATGTCGAAGGCGACGGCCCGGTGCTCGACCTCCTCGGCGCCGTGCCAGCGCAGCAGATCGAGCATCACCTCGTCGGCCTCCGCGCGATCCAGGCCCTCGGCGTGCAGCACCCAGTCCCCGAGGACCGCGGTGAACTGTTCGATCGCGGCAACGATGGCAAGCCGGAAGCGCAGCCACTCCCGGGCGGACAGCCGTATGCCGAAGGGCGGCCGTTCGCCGAGCAGCTTCTCGAAGAGGTAGTCGACGTGCCGGGTGTAGGGCTCGGTCTCGAGACGCTGGGCGGCGAGGTGGTCCAGGACATGGGAGTGCTGCACGCTGTGCGTCGCCTCCTGGCCCATGAACCCCTTGACGTCCTTGAGCAGGCCCGGCTCCGCGACCAGCGGGAGGGCCTCCTTGAAGACCTTCACGAACCATCGCTCACCCGCCGGAAGCAGCAGATGCAGCACATTGATCACATGGGTGGCGGTCGGCTCGTCAGGTATCCAGTGCAATGGGGTGCGTTCCCAGTCGAAGGAGACCCGGCGCGGCGCGATCACATAATTCTCGTCCGATGTCTCTGACTTCCCCTCGGACCCGTCGGACCTGCCGTCGGCCTTTCCGAGGGACGCAGCGTTCTTCTCGGCACTCACAGCGGTGGCTCCAATCGGGCGATGGCACGCAACGACTTCGGTGCGAACCGGGAGAGCAGCAGGGCGGTGCGCGCTTCAGGCGTGACCGCCGCGATCGCGCGGTTGTCCACCACGGCGGACAGAATCGCCTCGGCGACCTTCTCCGGCGGGTAGTTACGCAGTCCGTAGAGCCGCGCAGTCTTCTTCTGACGGCGTTTCTCCTCGTCCGCCGAGACCCCGGCGAAGCGTGCGGTGGAGGTGATGTTGGTGTTGACGAAGCCGGGGCAGATCGCACTGACCCCGATCCCCTGCCCGGCCAGCTCCGCACGCAGGCACTCGCTCAGCATCAGCACCCCGGCCTTGGACGTGGAGTAGGCGGGCAGCGCCTTCGACGGCTGGTAGGCGGCAGCAGAGGCGATGTTGACGATATGGCCGCCCTGGCCGCGGTCCGCCATCTGCCTGCCGAACAGCCGGCAGCCATGGATGACGCCCCAGAGATTGACGTCGAGGACCTTCTTCCAGTCCTCGACGGTGGTGTCGAAGAATGATCCGGAGAGGCCGACCCCCGCGTTGTTGACCAGGACGTCGACGGTGCCGTAATCGGCCGCGACCCGCTCGGCGAGCTTCTCCATCGCCTGCTCGTCGCTGACGTCCACCACCTCGGCCCAGGCGTCGGGGGAGCCGATCAACCGGGCCATCTCCGCGGTGCGCGCCGCCCCTTCGGCGTCCCGGTCCACGGCCACGATCCGGGCTCCCGACTCGGCGAAGGCAAAGGCGGTGGCCCGTCCGATGCCGCCGGCCGCACCGGTCACCAGGACGAGCTGGCCGCCGAAGCGCGCGGCGTGCTTCCCGGTGGCCCGGGTCCGGGGTACGGGGCCGGGGTCCTCCTGGGCGGTCACGAACTCGCCGATCCAGGAGGCCAGTTGATCGGGCCGGGTGCGTGGTACCCAGTGCTTCGCCGGCAGCGTACGACGTGTCAGCTGCGGTGCCCACTGCTCGAGGTCGTCGTAGAGATGTTCCGAGAGGAAGGCGTCGCCGGTCGGCGTGATCAGCTGCACCGGCGCATGCGCGTAGGCGTCGGCTCGTGGTCTGCGCAGCCGGGAGCGGACGTTGTCGCGGTAGAGCCAGGCACCGTGCGCGGCATCCGAGCGCAGCGAGGACGTCGGATAGTCCCCCGCAGGCACCTTCTCCATACGCTGCAGGATCTTCGGCCACCGGCTGCCCAGGGGGCCGCGCCAGGCGAGCTCGGGCAGTACCGGAGTGTGCAGCAGGTACACATACCAGGACTTGGCGCCCTGACCGAGCAACTGGGCTGCCCTGCGCGGAGTGGGCCGCGACATCCGCTTCTTGATCCAGTGTCCGAAGTGGTCGAGCGAGGGGCCCGAGATCGAAGTGAAGGAAGCGATCCGGCCCTCGGTACGCGGGACGGTGACGAACTCCCAGGACTGCACGGATCCCCAGTCGTGGCCCACCAGATGCACCGGTTTGCCGGGGCTGACCGCATCCGCCACGGCCAGAAAGTCGTCGGTCAGCTTCTCCAGCGTGAACCCACCGCGCAGCGGGGCCGGTGCCGTCGACCTGCCGTGACCCCGGACGTCGTACAGCACCACATGGAAGCGGGCAGCCAGCCGTGTCGCCACATCGGCCCACACCTCCTTGCTGTCCGGGTATCCGTGCACCAGCAGTACGGTCGGACGGCCGGGGTCCCCCAGCTCGGCGACGCACAGCTCGATGCCGCCGGTAAGAACCCGGCGCTCGCGTGCTCCCTCGATGACGGTGCTCACGCTGCTCTCTCCTCTGCCCAGCGCCGCACATGCGGCAGATCGTCGTCCAGCCAGAAGGCGCTCTGCTCGGGGTCCCGGGAGTCGGTGACCACCAGGATCTCCTCGAACTTCGCACCGGTGCCCCGGAATCCGATGTGGGGCTCCACCGCCCAGAGGCCGGCTCTGGGCGGATGGTCGGAGAATCTGTACGGGCTCCACAGCGGGGACCAGCCGTCCCTGTGGCCGTGCAGGGCGTCGCTCGCCAGGCCTTTCAGCGCCTGGGTGCCGAAGCCGAACAGATGCGGTGACCAGCGGCGTTCCCTGACCCGGTCGACCTTGTGGGCGATCACGCCGAAGGGGTACGCGCGGTGCCGGTTGGCGTAGCCCTGTCTGGTCATCAGCGCGTCGACGTCCTGGTAGATCTCGCGCAGCGGCCGCCGCTCGCGCACCTCGCGCAGAAGCAGGTCGCGGTGCGCCTCGAGGTCGTCGAGCAGCCTGTCGTGCACCGGATCGAGGCCCAGAACGCCCGAGTACCCGATGTCCGCCGTGCACCCCTTGAAGACCGGGGCCATGTCGAGGATGAACGGCATCCCCGGCTCCAGCCGGCGACCGGTCGGGAAGAACTGCAGCGGCACCTTGAAGCCCTCGAACGCCGTACGGTCGCCGAACCAGGCGAAAGGCAGATGGAACCAGTCCCGCACGCCCCGCCTATACAGCCATTCGCGCTGCATCCGGGCCGCTTCCCGCTCGGTCACACCCGGTGCGAGCTGCGCGGCGACCGCCTCCGCGCAGGCGTAGGCGAGACTCTGCACCTCTCTGAACCCCCGCAGCTCTGCCGGGTGTCCGCTCTTCGCCGCTGAGGCCATGCCAGCCATCCGTCCCGTCCCGAGTGCGGTACGTGCTCGTAACATCACGCCGGTTACCTTGACACTGATGAATGTGACAATGTCCGGCGGCTACGTCAAGGGGCCTGCGGCACCCTGTGGACAACTTCTTGGCCACCGGCCTCCCACGGCGGCCCCCGAGGGGGAGTCCCTCTGCCGTACCGGGCCCCTACGGGTCCGTACGCCTGGAGTCGGACAGGGATCCAGCCGCCTGGGCTGACGCCCCGGTGCGGGCGCGCCACTACCTTCGAGCATGTGACTGTGATCGCGACCGAAAGCCTGAGCAAGCGGTTCCCGAGGGTGACCGCTCTTGACCGGCTCTCCCTGGACATCGGACCCGGCGTGACCGGACTGGTGGGCGCCAACGGAGCCGGCAAGTCCACGTTGATCAAGATTCTGCTGGGTCTGTCCCCCGCAACGGAGGGCCGGGCCGCAGTGCTCGGGCTCGATGTCGCCACCAGTGGCGGCGAAATCCGTGAACGCGTCGGATACATGCCCGAGCACGACTGCCTCCCGCCGGACGTCTCGGCCACCGAGTTCGTCGTCCACATGGCGCGGATGTCCGGGCTGCCGCCCACCGCGGCGCGCGAGCGTACCGCGGACACGCTGCGCCATGTCGGCCTGTACGAGGAGCGCTACCGGCCCATCGGCGGCTACTCGACCGGTATGAAACAGCGGGTGAAGCTGGCCCAGGCGCTGGTTCACGACCCGCAGCTGGTGCTCCTCGACGAGCCGACCAACGGCCTCGACCCGGCAGGCCGTGACGACATGCTGGGTCTGATCCGCCGCATCCACACCGACTTCGGGATCTCGGTCCTGGTCACCTCGCACCTTCTCGGTGAGCTGGAACGCACCTGCGACCACGTCGTCGTCATCGACGGCGGCGCACTGCTGCGGTCCAGCTCCACCAGCGACTTCACCCAGACCACCACCACGCTGGCCGTCGAGGTCACCGACACCGACGCGCATCCGGACGGCACGCTCGTGCTGCGCGAGACGCTGACGGCCGCTGGAGTGTCCCTGCAGGAGAGCTCGGAGGACGGCCTGCCGGGCGCCGGCCACATCCTGCTGGTCGAGGCCAAGGGGGAGGAGACCTACGACCTGGTCCGCGACACCGTCGCGGACCTCGGCCTCGGCCTGGTCCGGATGGAACAGCGCCGTCACCACATCGCCGAGGTCTTCGGTCCCGGCAGCCAGACCCGGCAGGAAGCCCAGAACCCGCAGGAGGTGCAGGCGCGATGAGTACCGAGACCACTCAGATCCACAACATCGGATACCGGAAGTACGACGGCCCGCGCCTCGGCCGCGCGTACGCCCGCCGATCGCTGTT
This sequence comes from Streptomyces sp. NBC_00344, assembly GCF_036088315.1. Taxonomy (NCBI): domain Bacteria; kingdom Bacillati; phylum Actinomycetota; class Actinomycetes; order Kitasatosporales; family Streptomycetaceae; genus Streptomyces; species Streptomyces sp. NBC_00344. The sequence goes on from NZ_CP107996.1 coordinate 3,542,822, forward strand.
CTCGCAGTCCCTCCGGGGGGCGTACGGACTCGGCCGCTCGGCCAAGTCCAAAGTGCTCCCGATGATCCTCTTCGCGGTGATGTGCGTGCCCGCGGCGATCCTCGTGGCGGTCGCCGTCGCGACCAAGGCGAAGGACCTGCCGCTCGACTACACGCGCTACGCCATCGTCACCCAGGCCCTCATCGGTCTGTTCCTCGCCGCGCAGGCGCCCCAGTCCGTCTCCCGTGACCTGCGCTTCAAGTCCATCCCGCTGTACTTCTCACGGCCCATCGAGCGGGTCGACTACGTGGTCGCCAAGTTCGCCGCGCTGGCCTCGGCGCTCTTCGTCCTCACCGCGGCCCCGCTGGTGATCCTCTACGTCGGAGCCCTGCTCGCCAAACTCGACTTCGCCGATCAGACCAAGGGGTTCGGCCAGGGCCTGGTCTCGGTGGCGCTGCTCTCCGTGCTCTTCTCCGGAATCGCTCTGGTGGTGGCCGCCCTCACCCCGCGCCGCGGATTCGGGGTCGCCGCCGTCATCGCGGTGCTGACCATCACCTACGGTGCGGTCTCCACGGTCCAGGCCATCGCCTTCGAACAGGGCTCGTCCGGCGCCGTCACCTGGCTCGGACTGTTCTCCCCGATCACCCTGATCGACGGTCTGCAGACCGCGTTCCTCGGCGCCACCTCCTCCTTTCCCGGCGGAGAAGGACCCGGCGCGGGTACCGGTGTGGTCTATCTGCTCGTCATCCTCGCGCTGATCGCCGGCGCGTACGCCGTCCTGATGCGCCGCTACCGGAAGGTCGGGCTGTGACCACGATCAACATCGACCACACCTCGCGCTGGTTCGGGAACGTGGTCGCCGTCAACGACATCACCATGACCATCGGCCCCGGCGTCACCGGACTCCTGGGCCCCAACGGAGCGGGCAAGTCGACTCTCATCAACATGATGGGCGGCTTCCTCGCCCCCTCCACCGGCACCGTCACCATCGACGGAAAGCCGATCTGGCGCAATGAATCCGTCTACCGGGAGATCGGCATCGTGCCCGAGCGGGAAGGGATGTACGACTTCCTGACCGGGCGCGAGTTCGTCGTGGCCAACGCCGAACTGCACGAGCTGGACGCACGTGCGGCCCAGCAGGCCCTCGCCACGGTCGAGATGGAGTACGCGCAGGACCGCAAGATCTCGACGTACAGCAAGGGCATGCGCCAGCGCGTGAAGATGGCGTCCGCCCTGGTCCACAACCCCAGCGTGCTGCTGCTCGACGAGCCTTTCAACGGCATGGACCCCCGGCAGCGGATGCAGCTGATGGAGCTGTTGCGCCGGATGGGAGCCGAGGGCCGCACCGTGCTGTTCTCCTCGCACATCCTGGAGGAGGTCGAGCAACTCGCCTCGCACATCGAGGTGATCGTGGCAGGGCGCCATGCCGCGTCCGGTGATTTCCGCAAGATCCGCCGGCTGATGACGGACCGCCCGCACCGTTATCTCGTACGGTCCAGCGACGACCGCGCACTCGCCGCGGCGCTGATCGCCGATCCGTCGACCGCGGGCATCGAGGTCGACGTGACCGAGGGCGCGCTGCGCATCCAGGCGGTCGACTTCGGCCGGTTCACGGCGCTGCTGCCGCGCGTCGCCCGTGAGCACGGCATCCGTCTCCTCACCGTCTCGCCCTCGGACGAGTCGCTCGAGTCGGTCTTCTCGTACCTCGTAGCGGCCTGAAAGGAGCTGTGACGTCCATGTACAACCCCACAGTCGCCCGGCTCACCTACCGGGCCCTGCTCGGCCGGCGCCGGGCCGCGATCCTGTTCGTGCTGCCCGCCCTGCTGATCGTGATCGCCGCAGCGGTGCGCGCGTTCAGCGGCGCGGACGACCAGGTCGCCACCAATGTGCTCGGCGGCTTCGCCATGGCCACGATGGTGCCGCTGATCGGTGTCATCGCGGGCACCGGCGCGATCGGCCCCGAGATCGACGACGGCTCGATCATCTATCTGCTTGCCAAGCCGGTGAAACGCCCCACGATCATCGTCACCAAGCTCATCGTGGCGATCGCTGTGACCATGGCGTTCTCCGCGATCCCGACGTTCGTCGCCGGCATGATCCTCAACGGCAACGGCCAGCAGATCGCGGTGGCCTACACGGTCGCCGCACTGGTCGCGTCGATCGCGTACGCAGCGGTCTTCCTGCTGCTCGGCACGGTCACCCGGCACGCGGTCGTCGCCGGACTCGTCTACGCGCTGGTCTGGGAGACCCTCTTCGGCAGTCTGGTGCCGGGGGCGCGCACGCTCAGCATCCAGCAGTGGTCGCTCTCCCTGGCCGAGAAGATCGGAAACCCGGGTGCGATCAGCTCCGACGTCGGACTGCCACTGGCCGTGGTACTGCTCGCCGGTGTCACGGTGGTGGCGACCTGGTACGCGGGCCAGAAACTGCGCCGGCTGACCCTCGCCGGCGAGGAGTGAGATCCCGGGTGCCGGGAGACCGCGGTCTCCCGGCACCCGGCCGTTGTCCGCACGCAGGCCGCACCGGGGCCCCGGTGCGGCCTGCGTGCGCCGGGAAAATGAGTGGCGCCGAACCGTGCCCGCCGGGCACTGTGGCTGACGTACCGACAGCCACGGGACCGGGAGAGGGGCGAGACGATGACCGAGAGTTCGAGTCCGTCGAGCTCCCAGCAGGGCGGCACGGGGCAGGCACCGGAGTAGCGATCACCTCGCACGCCGATGTGCCGTCCGCGCAGACCGCCCGGGCGGCTTTCTCCTGCGCGGGTCGCGCGGGGGCCGCCCTCCCAGGAAGAGCCAGCCGACAGCAGGCGCCGGCCGCAGTCCCGAAAACTGTTGGGGTGCGTGAGCACCCGTGTGGGTTCGACCCCCACCTCTTCCGCCCATGGGTCCGGCCGTGGGGCTCAGACCTCGAACAGCCGCTCCAGTACCACCGCGATGCCGTCGTCGTCGTTCGACGCGGTCACCTCGTCCGCGACAGCCTTGAGCTCGGTGTGCGCGTTGGCCATCGCCACCCCGTGTGCCGCCCAGCCGAACATCGGTATGTCGTTCGGCATGTCCCCGAAAGCGATGGTGTCCGCGGCGGTGAGCTTCAGCCGGCGCGCGGCCAGCGAGAGACCGGTCGCCTTGCTCAGCCCCAGGGGCAGGATCTCGACCACGCCAGGGCCGGCCATCACCACGTTCACCAGACTGCCCGCGGACTGCCGTGCGATCCGGGCGAGTGCGTCATCGCTGAGTTCGGGGTGCTGTATGTACACCTTGTTCAGCGGCGCCGACCACATCTGGGCGGGATCGTCGAGGGACACCACCGGAAGCGGGCCCCCCTGCACCTGGTAGCCGGCGCCCACCAGCACCTCGCCGTCCAGACCGTCCCGGCTCGCGGCAAGGGCCAGCGGACCGGCCTCGGCCTCGATCTTGGCGAGCGCGATACCGGCCAGCTGCCGGTCCAGGGTGACCGAGGTGAGCAGCCGGTGTTCACCCGCGTGGTAGAGCTGCGCACCCTGCCCGCAGACCGCCAGTCCCTCGTACCCGAGATCGTCGAGGATGTGCCGGGTCCACGGAACGGCCCGCCCGGTCACGACGATGTGCGCGGCGCCCGCCGCGGTGGCGGCGGCGAGCGCGTCACGGGTGCGCCCGGATACCGAATCGTCCTCGCGCAGCAGTGTTCCGTCGAGATCGGTGGCGATGAGCCGATAGGGCAGGGTGGGGCGGGGCACTGGGAAACAGACTCCAGACGGTTCGTGCGTGGTGCTGCTTACTTCGGTTCGAGGGTTTCGCGTCCCCCGAGGTACGGACGCAGCACCGGCGGCACCCGGACCGATCCGTCGGCGAGCTGGTGGTTCTCCAGGATCGCCACGATGGTGCGCGGTACGGCGCAGAGCGTGCCGTTCAGCGTCGACAGCGGCTGCACCTTCTTGCCCTCCCGCATCCGCACCGACAGACGGCGTGCCTGGAACCCGTCGCAGTTCGACGCGGAGGTCAGCTCGCGGTACTTGCCCTGCGTGGGAATCCACGCCTCACAGTCGAACTTCCGGGAGGCCGAAGCCCCCAGGTCCCCGGTGGCCACATCGATCACCTGGAAGGGGAGTCCGAGGGAGGTGAGCCACTGCTTCTCCCAGTCGAGGAGCCGCTGGTGCTCGGCCGCCGCCTCGTCGGGGTGCACGTACGAGAACATCTCGACCTTGTCGAACTGGTGCACCCGGAAGATCCCGCGGGTGTCCTTGCCGTACGTACCGGCCTCGCGGCGGAAGCAGGGCGAGAAGCCCGCGTACCGCAGCGGCAGCTGCTCGGCGTCGATGATCTCGTCCATGTGGTACGCCGCGAGCGGGACCTCGGACGTGCCGACCAGGTAGTAGTCGTCCTTCTCCAGGTGGTACACGTTCTCGGCCGCCTGGCCCAGGAAGCCGGTGCCCTCCATGGCGCGCGGGCGGACCAGCGCAGGTGTCAGCATCGGGATGAACCCGGCCTCCGTCGCCTGCGCGATCGCCGCGTTGACCAGCGCGAGCTCGAGCAGCGCGCCGATCCCCGTCAGGTAGTAGAAGCGGGAGCCCGATACCTTCGCGCCGCGCTCCATGTCGATGGCGCGCAGTGCCTCGCCGAGCTCCAGATGGTCCTTGGGCTCGAAGCCCTCGGCCGCGAAGTCGCGGATGGTGCCGTGCGTCTCCAGGACCGTGAAGTCCTCCTCGCCACCGACCGGGACATCGGGGTGGACCAGATTGCCCAGCTGGAGCAGCAGGCGCTTGGTCTCCTCATCGGCCTCGTTCTGCTCGGCGTCGGCGGCCTTGACGGCTGCCGAGAGCTGTCCGGTCTTCTTCAGCAGCTCGGCCTTCTCGTCGCCGGTTGCCTTGGGGATCAGCTTTCCGAGCGTCTTCTGCTCGGAGCGGAGTTCGTCGAAGCGGAGGCCGGAGGACCTGCGCCGCTCGTCGGCGGAGAGCAGGGCGTCGACGAGGGCGACGTCCTCTCCACGGGCGCGCTGGGAGGCGCGAACACGGTCGGGGTCCTCACGAAGCAGGCGAAGGTCAATCACCCCACCAGGCTACCGGTGCCTGGTTCGGCGCCTCGACCCGATATACGCCTGCGTGTCATTTTGTCCGTATTGAGCCGCTATATACAGAATGGTGAATTCTCTGCCGACCACAGTCAATAAAGCACCCACCTCCGCCGGAACGGGGCATTCCGAGTGTTCGGATTGACTCACATCCCGGGCGGCGCAGGGCACTTGGGTTTTGTTATCCACAGGAATCCACAGGCGGGATTAGTTATCCACAGGCTGTGTGGGAGATCTGTGGATGGGTGGGGGGATCGTTCCGAAAGCCTCACCGGAGGCGCGGGGTCCCCCTTTTAAACCGCGTTCACGCACTCGTTCGGGTGCGAATTACTCGCTCTAAGGGATTGATCAATGGAATTGAGGTGACACGGAGCTACCTGATGGTCTGTGGACGGAAGTGTCGCCGCTAGGGCGATTTGTCGACCATGCGGCCTTATGCTGTCGACTTGTCCCCAGGCCGGGAAGTGGCCTGTGGATAACTGAACCCCTGGCACCGGCGGCGATCGGTACGCCGGTCGGCGGCACCGCTCAGACCCGGCCGTCCTGGCTGCGGGTCAGCCAGTCCGCGGCATCCGCGAACTCGCCGTCCGATGTCCCGGGCCGCTGGGCCCGTCCACCCTGCGCCGTGCCCCCGGCCCGCGGGTAGGAGCCCAGGAACCGCACCTGGGGGCAGCTCCGCTTCAGTCCCATCAGCGCCTCGCCCACCCGTCGGTCGGCGATATGACCTTCGGCGTCGATGGCGAAGCAGTAGTTGCCGATGCCCTGACCCGTCGGCCGGGACTGCAGCAGCATCAGGTTCACCCCGCGCACCGCGAACTCCTGGAGGATCTCCAGCAGCGCGCCCGGATGGTCGTCGCGCTGCCAGACCACCACGGACGTCTTGTCCGCGCCGGTCGGGGCCGCGGGCCGCGCGGGCCTTCCCACCAGGACGAAGCGGGTCTCGGCGTTCTGCGCGTCGTGGATCTCGGTGATCAGCGGTTCGAGGCCGTAGGTGGCGGCGGCGAACTCGCCGGCGAAGGCCGCGTCGAACCGGCCCTCCTGGACCAGCCGCGCCCCGTCGGCATTGGAGGCAGCGGACTCCCAGAGAGCTTCGGGGAGGTGGGACCGCAGCCAGTTCCGTACCTGCGGCTGGGCCACCGGATGGCCGGTCACCGTCTTCACATCGGAGAGCTGGGTTCCGGGCCGCACCAGAAGCGCGAAGGTGATGGGCAGCAGCACCTCGCGGTAGATCGTCAGGGGCTCGCCGCCCGCGAGTTCGTCGAGGGTCGCGGTGACGCCGCCCTCCACGGAGTTCTCGATCGGCACCAGCGCGGCGGCGGCCTCCCCGTTCCTCACCGCGTCCAGCGCGGCCGGTACGGACACCATCGGGACGAGCTCCCGGGTGGCGGCCTCGGGCAGGGTGCGCAGGGCGGCCTCGGTGAATGTGCCTTCGGGACCCAGGTAGGTGAAGCGCGTGGCTGACATACGGTCACCCTAATGCGCGGCATGCCCCGGTCCCGGGCGTCCCGGGAAGGGCCGGCGGGGGACGGCGTGGGCCCGCACGGCTCAGGAGCCCTCCAGCAGGTGCTGTCCCACGTACTCCCCGGGTCCCGGCGCCCCGGGTACGGCGAAGAGGCCGCTGCCCTCGTGGCGCAGGAACGGGGAGAGCGCGTCGCCCCGGTCCAGCTTCCGCTGCACCGGTACGAAGCCGCGGAGCGGGTCCGCCTGCCAGCAGACGAAGAGCAGTCCGGCGTTCGGTGCGCCGTCGGCATCCATGCCGTCGTGGTACGAGAATCCACGCCGCAGCATCGCTGCGCCGCCGTTCTGTTCGGGGGCCGAGATCCGGGCATGGGCGTTGTCGGGGATCACGAACCTTCCGCCGGGGCCGGCCTTGTCGAGGTCCATCGGGGTGGTCTCGGTGCCCCCGGTGAGCGGCGCGCCGTCCTTCTTGCGCCGCCCGATGACCTTCTCCTGCTCGGCGACCGGGATCTTCTCCCAGTCGTCGAGGAGCATCCGGATGCGGCGCACGACCGCGTAGGAGCCGCCGGCCATCCAGTGCGGCTGGGCTGCGGCGCCCCTGCCGGCGCCCGGCGGGACGAAGATCCGCTGTCCGAAGTCGTCATCGGACGGCTTGGGGTTGCCCGTGCCGTCGATCTGTCCCATCAGATTGCGGACGGTCCTGGGGGACGAGGTCGCTCCCGGTGAACGGTTGAAGCCGGTCATCTGCCAGCGCATCCGCGCCGCCGGGCCCGCGTCGTTCTGAAGGGTGCGCAGCGCGTGAAAGGCGACCAGCGGGTCGTTCGCCCCGATCTGGATCCACAGGTCGCCGTTGCTGCGCCCGGGGTCCAGATGATCGGAGGAGAAGTCGGGCAGCGGATCGAGCTGGGTCGGGCGCCGGTCGGCCAGGCCTGTCCGGCCGAAGAAGGAGTGTCCGAAGCCGATGGTGATGGTGAGGGACGAGGGGCCCGCGTCGAGTGCGATGCCGGTGTCGTCCACGCCCGGCTCTCCTGCCATCAGCAGGTGTGCGCTCGCCGACCAGCGCCGCAGGAGCGCGGCGGCTCCGGTACGGCCAGCGCCGGCCGTCAGATCGAAGGCGACGAGATGACCGGTGGACTGTGCCGGTGTGGTGATGCCCGCCTGAGGGGTGGCGGTGGCGCCCCCGGCGCTGCGGAAGGGCACTTCGGTCGCGCCGACGGTCGTGAGGGCGGTGGCCGGGTCCGCCTCGGTGGCTGCGTGCGCGGCGGCGCCGCCCGCGGCTCCCGCGACGAGACCGCCGGCTCCGACGGCGCCGGCGGTGGCGATCAGACGCCTCCTGGAGATGTCGTTCATTGCTGCTCAGCCGATCTTCACGGTCTTGTTCACCGTGGTCTCGTCGATGTCGGAGGTCCGGACGGTCACTGCGACGTCCCAGCTGCCCGCCATCGGGATCTGGACGCCGGTCGCTCCCCAGTGTCCGGTGAAGAGGTGGTCGGGGACGACGGGCAGCGGCCCGATCTTCCTGGCCTTGAGGGTGAGGGCGAGCTTGACCTCGGGGACGTCGTACGGCTTGCCTGCCGGGTCGTTCACAAAGAGGTGCAGGTCGTTGCTGCCGCTGCGGCCCGGGGTGAGCTGGAGCCCGATGGTTCCCTTGCCCTTGGGGCCGCCGGTGTTGAAGGGGAGAGAGATGTTCACCGGGCCGGACTGCGCCGTGGCCGCGGCCGAGGTGGCCCGGCCTGCTTCCTCTTCCGTTCTGCCCGGTTCCGTCGTGGTGAGGACGGTCGTCACGGCGAGCAGCACCACGGCCACCCCGGCCTCTGCGAGCACCGACTTGCGTAGTCCGGTGCGCTGCGGATCGGCGTCGCGGATCCGCTTCTCGCGGACCACGGACCTGGCGGCCTGCTGGCGGGCCAGCTGTGCGGCGCGCCGGGGGTCCGCGTCCGCGGGCACGGTCACCGGCTCGTGGCGTGCGGCCTGCTCCGCCGCATCCTCCACGGCGCTCACGGTGTTCTCCGTCGCCGGGGTCCGGGACAGCCGAGCCGTCCAGCGCCGGGAGAAGAACGCGATGCAGATCACCACGGCGACCAGCCCGACCTTCACCATGAGCAGCTGTCCGTAGCCGGTACCGAAGAGTGCCGACCAGGATCCAACCTGCCGCCAGGACTGATAGACGCCGGTGGCCACGAGCGTGCAGACCGCTCCGAAGGCGATCCGCGAGAAGCGCTGTACAGCGGCGGTTTCGATGGCCGGTACGCGGAAGAGGGCAACCAGCAGTGCGGTGAGTCCGCCGAGCCAGACGGCGACGGCGAGCAGATGAACGACGTCGACGGGCATGGCGATGCCGGGCTGGACGCCGACCGAAGCATGCTCGGTGAGTGCCCAGGTGGCTGCGATGCCCGCGGCGACCACCGCGCCGCCCACGGCCAGGCCGAAGGTGAGGTCCTTCTTCTCCTTGGGGTCTTCCCGCTTGGCGTACGCCCCGAAGAGAACGGCGACGAAGAGCGCGGACGCGCCGAGCAGCAGCAGCCGGGAGATGAGGGAGGCACCGGGTTTCGTCTGCAGGACCGTTCGGAGCGCGCCGAGGTCGAAGACGTCGGCGACGTGCCCCGTTCCGGTGTAGGGGGCCCTGAGCAGAAGCAGCGCCAGGGTGGCCGCGGTCAGCGTGAGCCAGCCGCGTACGACGAGTTTCTGCAGGGGCTGCGCGCTCGCACCGCGCTGCCAGCAGGCCAGGATGAACGCGGCACCGCCGACCAGCACGATGAATCCGGCGTAGGCGGCGTAGCGCGCGGTGCCGTAGAGAACCCCGACGAGGCCGCCCCCGACGTTCTCCCCGGTGGGTGAGACGGAGGTCTTGGAGGGGGCGCCGATGGAGAAGGTGAAGGCACCGGACACCGGGTGGCTGTCGGCCGAGATGGCCTGCCAGGCGACGGTGTAGGTGCCGTTGGCGAGGCCGGAGCGCAGATCGACGCCGTAGGTGACGGTCTTTCCCTTGGACAGATCGCGCAGCCGGGCGGTGTCCGCCCGTTTTCCGTTGGGGTCCAGTACGCGGATGGACTGGTCGTCCATGGCGACCTGTTCGGAGAAGGTGAGGGAGACGTCGTCGGGGGCCTGGGCGACCACCGCCCCGTCACTCGGGTTGCTTCCGAGCAGCGCTGCGTGCGCGGAAGCGGGGGCGGCCGCGGCGAACAGCACGCCGAGGAGCGCCGCCGCCACGAGGAGCAGGCGCGCGAGTGGAAGACCGGAGCGGGGCGGAGCGGTGGTCGCCGTCATGGTGTGTCAGTCCCTCATCGCTGCTTCGGGTTGTAGGTGGGCTCCTTGACGGGAAGTTCCGCCTTGATCGTGCCGCCCTTCTCGAAGTGCAGTTGCACGGCTACCTGCTCGCCGCGCTCGGGCTGCTTCTTGAGGTTCATGAACATGAGGTGGTTTCCACCGCGTTCCAGGTCCAGTTCGCCGTGGGCGGGGACCGGCAGGGACGTGACCTCCCGCATCCGCTGGTTCCGGGTGGTGTGGAGGGTGATGTCGTCGGAGAGCCCGCTGGTGACGGAGGTGAGCCTGTCCGCCGTGGAGCCGGTGTTGGCCACGGTGACGAAGCCGGCCGCCATGCCGCTGCCGCCGACGGGTTCGGGCATGAAGGACTCGGTGACCTTCAGCTCGGACCCGTTGCCGGCGGATGTGGAGCCGCCGTCCGACGAGCACCCGGCCAGAGCCAGGGCCGTGGCGGCGGCTATCGCGGAGGTGACCGTGGCGATGCGGCGCCTCACGGATTCTCCCCCTTGATGATCTTGGGGAGGTCCTTGGTGTAGTCCTGTGCCGTGGCGTCCTCGCCGTAGAGCAGATAGCCCTTGTCGGTCTTCGGTGAGAAGGCGATGACCTGCGCCCCGTGCATCGAGACGATCGAGCCGTCCTTCTCCTTCTCGGTCGGGGAGATGCCGATGCCGATCGAGCGGGCACCGGCCTGGATCGCCGGGAAGCGGCCGGTGAGACCGATGAAGGACGGGTCCTGGGACTTCAGCCATGTGCCGAGTTCGGACGGGGTGTCACGGGCGGGGTCGGTGGTGACGAAGACGACCTGCAGCTTGTCCTGTTCGGCCTTGGGCAGCGCCTTCTTGGCGACGGCGATATTGCCCATGGTCAGCGGGCAGACATCGGGGCAGTGGGTGTACCCGAAATAGATCAGGGTGGGCTTGCCCTTGGTCCGCTCGCGGAAGTCGAACTTCTTCCCGTGGGTGTCGGTGAGGACGAAGTCAGGCTTGATGAAGGGGGTGTCGAGTACAGTCGCGGCCCGTGTCTTGGCCGGGGCCGAGACGTCGGCGACCGGGCTCTTGTCCGAACTGCCGCCGTCGGTGCCGCAGGCCGCGAGGGAGAAGGCGGCCGCCACCGCGAGGGCGGCGGCCGTCAGGGACTTCTGGTACGTGCTGTGCATGGAGGAGTGTCCCGGTTGCTGTGATGGGGTCGGTGGTGCGCGCCGTCAGGCCGCGCGGCGCCGTCCGGCGAGGAGGCCGAAGGCCACGCCCGCGATGCCGATGACGATGCCCGCGATGCCGAGGATCCGGGCGGTGCTGTCGCTGTCGGACGAGGAGGCGGTGTCCTTCTTGTCCGCGCTGCTCGCGGTGGCGGCGTCCTTGCCCGACGCGGCGGTGTCCGATGCGGCGCTCGCGTCGCCCTCCTCGTCCTGCGCGGCGCTGAGCTTGAGAACCGGCGCCGGGTTCTCCGGCTCGTCGGCGCCCGGCTTCTGCTCCTCGATCCAGCGCACTACCTCCTTGTTGGAGTAGGTCTGCAGTGCCTTGAAGGTCAGCTGGTCGGCATCGGTGGGCAGTTGGCCGACGGAGAGCGGGAACCGCTGGAACTGGCCGGGCTCGATCGTGCCGCCGGTCCACGTGACCTTGGAGACCGCCTCGTCGATCTGCTTGCCGTGGACGGTCAGCGGCTTGGCGAGCTTGGTCTTTGTGATCTTGATGTGCCAGCCGGGCACGGGCTCCGCCGACACCGACGCGAGCGGGTGGTCGGTCGGCATGCTGACTTCGAGCTTCGTGGTCGACGCGTTGTCGCGCTCATTGGGGACCTTGAAGGCGATGGTGGCGTAGCCCCCCTTGGCGGCCGCGCCGTCCGGCTGGACGACGACATGCGCGAACGCGGTGCCGGAGACCAGCAGGACGGTGGTCGCTGCGACGCCGCCGACAACAGCGAAACGACGGGTGATGCTCATACGGAACACACTCCACGGTGCGATGAGGAAGAGTGACAGCCCGCACACGGGTGCGCACGGGCAGCACGGCACCGCTCCCGGGATCGCGTGAGGGGTGCCGCGTCAGGCTGTGTGTACGTATACGAGCGGTGGCCCGCGCCTGATCACCATGTGCTGAAGTGCTTCCCCGGCTCTCCAGTGGGGCGTGGGGAGTGGTGCGCATCCGGCGCGCGGAGGCTGTGCGGGTGCGCCGACAAGACCCGAGCGCAGGGCGCGTACCAGGGCGAGCGCGGCGCGCAGGTTCCGCACCAGCGCCCCCTCGGCCACTCCGTGCGACATCCGGGTCAGCCGGAGCAGTGCGATCTCTCCGCGGCGCAGCAGCCAGCCCGTGACGAGGGCGGCGAGCAGATGCCCGAGCGCCATCGGCAGCGAGGGCAGCATCATCGTGGAGGCGGCCGTCGGCCGCGGCGCCGGGACGGCACCCGCTGCCGGGTCGAGCCCGGCCGCGGCGACGATGCTGTGCGCCCGCGACAGGCTCAGCCCAGCGGCGCCCTCGCCGCAGACGAGCTTCCCGGCGAGCGCCACCACGCCGGCCGGGTCGGTGGCCGGGCGACCCATGGGCATGGACCGGCCCATCGGGTTCATCATGTCCATCGGGCCCATGGACGCCATGGCACCCATGCCGCGCAGGGAGCCCGCCGTCATGGAGCCCTGCTGGCCGAGACCGAACAGCGTGTGCAGCCCGAGCTGCCCGACGGTCAGCGCGGTGGCGATGCACGGCAGCGACCTGGCCCGGCCGGCCAGCGGCGTGGCCAGCGCGAAGAGGCCCAGGAAGCCCAGGACGAGCGGCCGCCACGGGACCGGTGCGCCGGACGCGAGGGCGTGCCCCACCCCGGCCAGCACGACGCAGACCGCGGTGAACACCGCGGTCCTCAACAGCCGTGGACCGGCTGCGGCGCGTACGGCTGAGGTAGACATGGCCGGGCCATCATCGCACTGGGCGGGTGGTCTCCATACGGCAGGTCCGGAAGATCACCATCCGCCCAGGTGGCCCGGATAGCACGCACTTGTGCCTGCGCTGTACCGGCGTACGAGCCGCACCCGTCCGCCGAATGAGCGTTATCACATCAACTGGGTGCTTACAACGGCGGTCTCGCGGCAATAGGTAACCGTATGTCGAGCCGCAGCCAGGAGGCTGGAGCATGAGCATCTGGTGGTCTCTCCATTTGCGGCGCGAAGCCGCGAGCGTTCCGCTCGCCCGTCGACTTCTGCTCGGTGCCATGGAGACCGCGGGCGTCGACCCCGACATCTCCTTCGACCTGTCGGTCGCGCTGAGCGAGGCCTGTGCGAACGCGGTGGAGCACGGCGGATACGGGGAGCCGGGCGCCGCATCGGAGTCGGCTGCCATGGGGTTCCGGGTGACCGCGTTCCTCGACGGCGAGCGGTGCCGTATCGAGGTCACCGACTCGGGGCCGGGCTTTCCCTCCCGGCGGGGGCGCCGCGCGGCGGCGCATCAGGTCCGCAGACAGGCCTCGCCCTCGGCGGAGAGCGGCCGGGGGCTCTGTCTGATCGAGGAGCTCGCCGACCACGTGGATTTCTGCAACCGGCCGGGCCGGGGCGCGATGGTGCGCTTCGACAAGGTCCTGAAATGGCGCGAGGACGCGCTGCTCAGCTTGGGCTGAGCAGCACGTCCCCGTGGCGCGTGGAACGGGCGGTCAGGCCTGCTTGAGCGAGGCCATCCAGGCCTCGACCTCGTCGGAACTGCGCGGCAGCGCCGCGGAGAGGTTCCGGTTGCCGTCCGCGGTGACGATGATGTCGTCCTCGATGCGGACGCCGATGCCGCGGTACTCCGCGGGCACGGTGAGGTCGTCGGCCTGGAAGTAGAGACCGGGCTCGACAGTCAGGCACATCCCGGGCTCGAGGGTGCCGTTGACGTATGCCTCGGTGCGGGCCGCGGCGCAGTCATGGACATCGAGGCCGAGCATGTGACCGGTGCCGTGCAGGGTCCAGCGGCGCTGCAGACCGAGTTCGAGCACCCGCTCGACGGAGCCTTCGACCAGTCCCCACTCGACGAGCTTCTCGGCGAGCACGCGCTGCGACGCATCGTGGAAGTCACGGTAGGCGGCGCCGGGCTTGACCGCCGCGATGCCGGCTTCCTGGGCTTCGTAGACGGCATCGTAGATCTTGCGCTGGAGCTCGTTGAAGCGTCCGTCGATGGGCAGGGTGCGGGTGACGTCGGCGGTGTAGAGCGAGTGGGTCTCCACGCCGGCGTCGAGCAGCAGCAGTTCGCCCGACCGGACGTCGCCGTCGTTGCGCACCCAGTGCAGGGTGGTGGCGTGCGGGCCGGCGGCGCAGATCGAGCCGTAGCCGATGTCGTTGCCCTCGACACGGGCGCGCAGGAAGAAGGTGCCCTCGATGTAGCGCTCCGATGTGGCCTCGGCCTTGTCGAGGATCCTCACGACATCCTCGAAGCCGCGGACGGTCGAGTCGACGGCCTTCTGCAGTTCGCCGATCTCGAATTCGTCCTTCACGGCGCGGGCCTCGGAGAGGTACACCCGCAGTTCCTCGTCGCGCTCCGCGGTGACCTTGTCGGCCAGCGCGGCTTCGATGCCGGCGTCGTGGCCCCGCACGTTACGGACCGGGCCGGTGGCCCCGGTGAGCGTGGCGGGCAGTTCACGGACGTCCTCGGCGGGGATGCCCAGGAGCTGTTCGGCCTCGGTGAGGGAGTGCCTGCGGCCGACCCACAGCTCGCCCTGCCCGTCCAGCCAGAACTCGCCGTTCTCCCGGTCGGAGCGCGGCAGCAGGTAGATCGTCGCCCGGTGTCCTTCATCCGCCGGTTCCAGGACGAGTACGCCGTCCTGAGTCCCGTCGCCGGTGAGATAGGCGTACTCGGTGGAGGGGCGGAACGCGTACTCCGTGTCGTTGGAGCGGGTCTTCAGATTGCCTGCCGGGATCACCAGACGTTCGCCCGGAAAGCGTGCGGAGAGTGCGGCACGGCGCTCTGCCGTGCGGCCGGCCTGGGGGATCGGCTGCAGGTTGTGCAGCTCGGTGTCGGCCCAGCCCGACTTCATGTTCTCGGCGAGCTCGTCGGAGACGCCCGGGTACAGGCCGTTCTTCCGCTGCTTGATGGGCTCTGTCTCTTCCGGGCTTTCCGGGGTCTCCGGGTGTTCCGGGGTGAGCTCCTCTGACACGTCTTCTCCTTGATACGACACTGGGCCTCCTTCATCGTACGGCTGTACGGAAGGGGGCCCAGAGCCGAAAGGCCTGTTACCTGTCCGGCCCGAGTCAGTCGAAGCGCGCCGCCAGGATCACCACGTCCTCGGTGTTCTGCTGCCCGTCCGGACCGTCGGGCAGCATGGCCCGCAGCACATGGTCCGCGATGTCCGCCGGGTTGCCGCGCAGCGGACCGGGCACGTGCGCAGCCGCAGAGTGCAGCCGGGCGAACGCGCGGTCCATGGAGTCGCCCGTGCGGCGCAGCAGGCCGTCCGTGCACAGCAGCACCGTTTCTCCCGGTGCGGCGCAGAACTCCACACTCGGTGCTTCCCAGCAGGCCAGCATGGTCAGCGGCGCCGAGAGCGAGGTCTCGATGAATTCGGTGCGCCGCTCGCCGACGACCAGCGGGGGGATGTGCCCTGCCCCGGCCAGCACGATCCTGCGTGCCGCGGGCTCGCAGTAGGCGAAGAGAGCGGTCGCCGAGCTGCCGGGTTCGGTCAGCCGCAGCAGCAGCTCGAGATCGGAGAGTACGGCGACGGGGTCCTCGCCCTCCATCACGGCATAAGCACGCAGACCGGCCCGCAGCCGCCCCATCGCGGCCACCGCACCGGGGCCGGATCCGGAGACCGACCCGACGGACAGGCCCAGCGCTCCGTCGGGGAGCGGCAGGGCGTCGTACCAGTCACCGCCTCCGGAGGAACCGGCGCGGTGAGAGGCCGCGAGCCGGACCCCGGGCACCCGCGGCAGTCTGCTGGGCAGCATTTCCTCGGCGATCGCCGCCATCCGGGCGCGGGCCCGGTGCAGCTCGACCAGCCGGGCCAGATGCTCACTGGCGTAACGCGCGTAGAGACCGGCGAGACGGCGCTGACGGTCCGCCGGTTCCGCCGGTTCGTCGTAGAGCCAGACGGCGGCGCCGAGCAGACCGGCTGTCCTGGTGGCCAGCGGGACTGCGTAACTGGCCGCGAAGCCGAGGCGGACAGCGACCTCACGGAAGCGGGGGTCGGTGTTCTTGTCGGCGAGCAGGTCGGGCGTGGCGATGCCCACGGTGGCGCCCTCCGTGGCACTGGCGTCTCCGAGGCCGGCGTCCAGGATCCGTCCGTGTGCGGTGGCGCTGCGCGGCACGGTGTCGAGGTGGCCGAGTTCGGCGTGCGCCAGCCCGAGTCCGACGGTGGCCGTGGGGTCGCGGTGGTCACCGGAGGCCCCGGAGCCGGCGGCGTCGGCCGGTTCCAGTACGACAAGACCGCGGCGGGCGCCGACCAGCGCGGCGCCGGCCTGGAGGAGTTCCTGGAGGGCGTCGTCCAGGGTCCCGGTGGCCGCCAGCCGTTCTGTGAGTTCGTGCAGCGTCGTGAGGTCGAAGACCCACCCGGCGAGCCGGTCCTGGATCAGCGCGCCCGGTGGGGTGACCGGCCCGGGCTCGGCTGGAGACGGTGCGGCATTGTGAGCGGGCGCCGGAACGGTGGAATCGATTCCAGCCACTTTCGGCAGGTGAGGTGCGCTCATGGCAGCCGACCTTCTGACTGGTACGTCTCGCTCCATAGCATGGCAAACCCCTATGCCGTTCTGCGCAGCTAACCAGGGATCCACATGTACACGCAGAAGTGAGGGCATGTCCAGCATTGTCCTCGCGGGATTCCTGGTGTCCGTGCGATAGTTGGTGCTGTCCCTATTAGACAACCAACTTGGCTGGAAAATGTCCCCCCGTGCAGCGATTTGCTGTCGACTGAAGTCGTTCGGCAGAGCGTCATATCGAGTGCGGCGGGTACGTAGTCGATGATGGTCAGGGGCAGTTGGTGCCGCCCCGGAACCTGGCGGCCGACCTGAGCGTCCTTACCGCTGCAGGTCGTGTCACATCCCCGGATGGCGGGGTTCGTACAGCGGAACAGCACGGAAGCACGGGACGAACTACGCGCCACGCACGCGTCACCCCCCGCCATGCCTGAGAAAAGAACTCGAAACAGGCTCCGCCCTGCTGGTAATCCACACCGCAGGCCCAGAGTTCGCGTACGCACAGTGACGTGATGCACGCATGGCGCGACGTGGACCTGGGCCTCAACGGAAAGGAACGAGCGCTCATGCGCGAGATCCTCGGAAAGCGTCGCGGGCTCCGGTTCCGGCGCAGCGGGAGGCATGCACAGCTCGAAGCGGCGCTCACCTGCGCCACGGTCCGGCAATGGCCCGTACTCCCCGGTGTGGGGCGCGCAGCGCCCGGCGGCCGGGACCGCGCCTGTGCCTGTCCCGACCCCGACTGCGCCGTTCCCGGCGCACACCCCTTCGAACCCGGACTTCTGGCGGCGACCACGGATGAGCGCATGGTGCGCTGGTGGTGGGGCAACCGTCCGGCGGCACCTCTGATCCTGGCGACCGGTGGCCGTGCGCCCTGCGCGCTCAGCCTTCCCGCCGTCGCGGGCGCCCGCGCCCTGGTGGCCCTCGATGGAATGGGTGTCCGGCTCGGCCCGGTCGTGGCGACACCCACCCGCTGGTCGCTGCTGGTGGCTCCGTATTCCCTGGAGCGGCTCGGTGAGCTGCTGCACGCCAAGGACTGGGTGCCGAGCTCGCTGCGTTTCCACGGTGAAGGCGGCTATCTGGTGCTGCCGCCGTCCGAGACGGGGGCCGGCCCCGTCTGGTGGGAGCGGGCTCCCTCCCCTGCGCCCCGGATCCGCAC
Organism: Streptomyces sp. NBC_00344; assembly: GCF_036088315.1. Classification (NCBI taxonomy): domain Bacteria; kingdom Bacillati; phylum Actinomycetota; class Actinomycetes; order Kitasatosporales; family Streptomycetaceae; genus Streptomyces; species Streptomyces sp. NBC_00344. Next base: position 3,560,356 of record NZ_CP107996.1, read on the forward strand.
CGGCGCGGCAGGCCCCGCCGCTGCCGCGCCCTGGCTGCCGGACGTCGAGGCGGTGGTGGACGCGCTGGTCGAGGCGAGCAGTGGTGCCCCCGGCGGTGGCAGCAGACTCGCCTACTGAGGGTCCGCGGCCCGGCCCGCTCACTCGTACGGGTTGAGCCTTGCGGGTCTTCCGCGGGAAACGGGCGTACGGCCGGCCGTACGCCCGTTTTTCATGGATATCGTCGCCCCACCTTCATTGCGGCCGGCGGAGCTGCCGGCCCGAGTCGATGGCCGCAGCAGCCGGCAGGTGGGACCCGTGCCATGAACTTCCGCACCACCGGCCTCGGAGCCGCAGTGCTCCTCGCCGTGCTGCTCCCGGTGACCGCGGTCGCGGGACCTGCGACGGGCCCGGGCCGTGAGGCGGCGGGCTCACCCATGGCGCCGAGCGCACCGTCGGGCGGCGCGGCGGTTCTGTCCGGAACTCGCGCCTCCACTGTGACTGCGGTGGCGCCCCCGCGTGCCTCCGCCCGATGCGGTCCGGAAGGGTCGTCCCCCGACGGGGTCGAGGCGCAGACCTGCGTCATGACCCGGCGAGGAGTCCGGGGCGCGCGGAGTGTCACCTGGGCGCGCACCTACTACCGCAATGCCACCGGCGTACAACTCGACGCGGTGGTGGTCATGCTCGCACCCGGCGGCCGGACGGTGGAGATGCATTGCGGGCTGGGTACGGAGGACGAGCCCGCACTGTGCGAGACACCCCGTGAACCGGTGCGCGGGCGGCCCGCCGGGTACGCGGCGGTGGCGGAGTTCGCGCGAGCGGGGGATGGCGGCGACACCCGGATGCTGCTGCGCTCCGGCAGCAACTCGCCGGTGTCCGCCGGGCATTGAGGTGTCCGGCAATGAAAGGGCCCGGCCGTTGGCGACGGGGGATGCACCAACGACCGGGCTTCTAGAACGGTAACAAGAGATCGGCGGTTCGCAAATTCGATCTCATGTATTCGGACAGCTATTCACCTGTGGTGCAGACCAGTTGTGACCGGAGTCACCCGCCGCCCCACCAGGGCCGTCACTCTCAGCTCAGGGTCACCTGGCGATTGGTGAGGCCACCGCGCGCCCTGCGCTCCTCGGGGGTCAGCGGGCTGTCCACGGCGAGCGCCGCGGTCAGCCGTTCGGCGAACTCGGCCGCAGGCTTCTCGCACTCCTCCGCCCCCATCGCGGTCGGCAGATCCCACACCGGGACGGTCAGTCCGTGCGCCCGGAAGGAACCGACCAGGCGGGTGCCGACGCCGAGCGATGAGGTGCCGGCCGCGTGCAGCCGGGCGAGCGCGTCGAGGAGTCGCTCCTCCGGGTGCGGCATCACCCAGCGCAGATGATTCTTCTCCGGGGTCTCGCACCAGTAGGCGGAGTCCGCCGATGTGAGCTTCACGGTCGGGATGGCCGCCTCGTTCGCCCGCTCGAGCGAAGCGGAGACCTCCGGGGTGGCATTCTCCGAATCCGGTACCCAGAACTCGAATCCGGTGTGTACGACCGGTTCGAACGCGGCGCCCGGGTCCAGCAGGTCCTGCAGCCTGGGCCCGTCGGCGGCTGCCTTCTGCGCGGTGACCGGGGTGCCGGGATCGGCGGTCAGCGCGCGCTGCAGGGTGTCGGCCAGGTCGCGGCTCAGGTCCCCCGAAGGTGTGTCGTTCTGCAGTCCCAGCAGTACGGAGCCGTCGTCCCGGCGCAGCGCGGGCCACGCCATGGGCAGCACGGTCGCGAGGGTCACGGCCGGCACGCCGTCGGGCAGCCCGCCCTTCAGGGTCAGTTCGACGGTCGCCGCGGGTACCAGCTCGCGCAGCGCGACCCAGTCCCCCTCGCCGGTGAGGCCCTCGAAGGGCCGCTGGATCAGCTCCGTCACGGCATGTGCCGCGGCTCGTCCGTGGCAGGCCTTGTAGCGGCGGCCCGAGCCGCAGGGACAGGGCTCACGCGCCCCGACCACCGGGATCTCTCCGGTGACCTGAGGGGCCTTCGTCTGGGGACGCTTCTTCGCCATGGTGCGGCTCTCTCCCGACTGCGCTGGTGCTGTGTCGGGCGCGAGCCTATGGGATGTCCGCCGGTCGTGCGGGCTCATGGCGCGCCGCGTCCGGGCGCCGGGGAAAGGTGTCCGTCACATCCCCTGGTCGAGCTCGTCGAAGACATCCGTGAAGTCTCCGAACTCCGGCCCGTGTCCCGCGAGGTGGGCGGCGAAGTCCTCACGCCGGCCCCGGGTCACCAGCACCCAGACCGTCACCTCGCCCGACGCGTTGTCCCGTACGCCCCACTCCTGGGCCAGGGCGCTGATGATGTTCAGCCCCCGGCCGCCTTTCGCGGTGACCGATGGGGTGGCCGGAATCGGCCGGGTGGGACCGCCACCATCTGTCACTTCCACGGTCAGTTGTCCTGCTCTGTCCACGCGCCAGGCGGCGCGTACATCGCCGTCCCCGATCTCCGCCTGGCCCAGCGGCCTGCCGTGCCGGCAGGCGTTGCTGAGCAGTTCGGAAAGGATCAGAACAGCGTCGTCGACCATCGCGTCGGACACCCCGTTCCTGCGCAACTGATCACGCATACGGTGTCTCGCTTCACCCACGCCCGCAGGGCCATGGGGTACGGCCATGCTCGACGACGTGGGCACTTCCTGTGCCACCACCAACGCCACCCCCGAGACCTCCTTTGCCCCACGCCATCGAGTGGATGCCCCATTGGACTGGGCCGGAAACCGGCCAAAGGAGCACCGGTGACGCACTCGTAACGATCGAACACGGGCCGAATGCGCCGGTGCACTCCCTGTGACGCCGGGTGAGGGGTGGCCGTTCTACAGGCGGCCCAGCTGGGACAGGACCTGTTTCGGGCGATTGGTGATGATTGCCTCTACGCCCAGCTCGGCGCAGAGCTCGACGTCCGCCGGTTCGTTGACCGTCCACACATGCACCTGGTGCCCTGCCCGGTGCAGCCGCTCGACATAGCCGGGATGGCTGCGGACGATCCGCATCCCCGGCCCCGCGATCCCGGCCCCCGCCGGCAGCCGCCCGTCGCGCAGCCGTGGGGAGAGGAACTGCATCAGATAGACGGTGGGAAGGCCGGGCGCGGCGGCCGCGATCCGGTGCAGCGACCGCGCCGAGAAGCTCATGATCCGTACGGGTGAGGGATCCCCGGGTGACGGCGCGGCCAGACCGAAACGGGCCAGTGCGGCGAGCAGCCTCTCCTCCACCTGACCCGCCCAGCGCGTCGGATGCTTGGTCTCGATCGCCAGCTCCACGCGCCGGCCGGAATCGGCGACCAGCTCGAGCAGGCGGTCCAGGGTGAGCACGGATGTGCTCTCCCGGTCCCAGTCCGGGGACTCCTCGCTGTCCTTCCATTCCCGCCAGGATCCGAAGTCCAGCGCGGCGAGATCGGCCAGCTCCAGGGCGGACACCGCGCCGCGACCGTCCGACGTGCGGTTGACACGGCGGTCATGTACACAGACAAGATGGCCATCGGCGGTGAGCCGGACGTCGCACTCCAGTCCGTCCGCACCGTCCTCGATGGCTCGCATGTACGCGGCCAGAGTGTGCTCGGGGGCATCCTCGGATGCGCCTCGGTGGGCTACGACCTGAATGCTCTGCTGCCGTACATGGGTCACCGCGTCATGGTGCCATCGGGAATGGGTAGGCGCGTGCAGGCGGGTGTCTGAAGGTGCGTACTTTTCGTCCTGACTGAAGGATGGGAACGGACGCACAGCTCCCGCTTACCGTGCCCCGACGTGCTGTGAGAAAAGCTGTCCGCAGACACTTGCACTGCGGGACTCTTACCGAAGACGACGTGGAACCGAGGAGAAAGAGCTGTGAGCACCGAGAACGAGGGCACCGAGGGCACCGCGGCGGAGTCCGCACCACCCGCCCCGTCCGCACCTCCTGCGCCGGTTGCCGCTCCGGAGGGCATGTCTGCTTCCGCCTCAGGGGACACCGCACAGCTCCCTGGGCATGTGCCCGCAGGTGACCCCGCAGCGGCTCATGCGGCGGGGGCCGGCTGGCCCCCGCCGCCCCCGCCGCTTCCCGCCTACGGGGGCGGCGGCGGTCCTGTCTGGGGCGCGCCCGTGCCTCCGCCGCCCGGTCCGGGGCGCAGGCGGACCGGCGGCCTGGTCGCCGCGGTGATCGTGGCCGCGCTGGTCGCGGGCGGCATCGGTGGCGGCATCGGATATGTGGCCGAGAAGAACAGTGACAACGCGACCGGATCGACGACGGTTTCCGCGCCGGGCAACGGCCAGGACGTCAAGCGCTCCCCGAACACGGTCGCCGGGGTGGCCGCCAAGGCGCTGCCCAGCGTCGTCACCATCGAGGCGAAGAGCGGCAACGGCGAAGGCGGCACAGGCACCGGCTTCATCTACGACACCCAGGGTCACATCCTCACGAACAACCATGTGGTGGCAGAGGCAGCCGGCGGCGGCAGTCTCACGGCGACCTTCTCCAACGGCAAGAAGTACGACGCCGAGGTGGTCGGCCGGGCACAGGGCTACGACGTGGCCGTGGTGAAGCTGAAGAACGCGCCGTCCGGGCTGAACCCGCTCTCCCTCGGCAACTCCGACCAGGTGGCCGTCGGCGACTCGACCATCGCGATCGGTGCGCCCTTCGGCCTCTCCAACACGGTGACCACCGGCATCATCAGCGCGAAGAACCGTCCGGTCGCATCGGGCGACGGATCCGGCAGCAAGGCCTCGTACATGAGCGCCCTGCAGACCGACGCCTCGATCAACCCGGGCAACTCCGGCGGCCCGCTGCTCGACGAGCGCGGCGCGGTCATCGGCATCAACTCCGCCATCCAGTCGGCGAGCAGTGGCGGCCTCAGCGGTGAGGGACAGGCCGGCTCGATCGGTCTGGGCTTCGCCATCCCGATCAACCAGGCCAAGGCGGTCGCCCAGCAGCTGATCAAGACCGGCCAGCCGGTCTACCCGGTGATCGGCGCCACCGTCTCCATGGACGAGCAGGGCACCGGCGCCAAGATCTCCGACCAGGCCTCCGGCGGCGGCTCGGACCCGGTCACCCCCAACGGCCCGGCGGCCAAGGCGGGTCTGAAGGCCGGCGACGTGATCACCAAGCTCGACGACACCGTGGTCGACAGCGGCCCGACTCTGATCGGCGCGATCTGGACCCACAAGCCGGGTGACAAGGTCCAGCTCACCTATAAGCGGGACGGCAAGGAGCACACGGTCGAGGTCACCCTGGGCCAGCGCAAGGGCGACAGCTGACGACTCCGGCACCGGCGCCACGCGTGCGCCGCCGCGACCGGGGCCCGGCCGTCCGATGGCCGGGTCTGCGCGGCGGCCGCCGCACCCGCTAGGCTGTATCCGCTCCGCCGCAGGTAGGCGGGGCAAGGTGGGTTGCCCGAGCGGCCTAAGGGAACGGTCTTGAAAACCGTCGTGGCGAGAGTCACCGTGGGTTCAAATCCCACACCCACCGCGCAGGTGAACGGCCCCTGACCAGGTAAATCGGTCGGGGGTCGTTCGTGCGTTCGGTGTCCGTTGCCCCCCGTTACTCCCCGCTATTTACCGGCCGATCGGGCACGGAAGGGGCACGGTCACGATTTGATCCTTAGCCGCTCAATATCTCAGCCGCGCTCTGTCTCCCTCGATCCGGAGAAAGAACTGATCCACAACGTTGCCCCCGTCTGAGGGCACAATAGTCAAGCCGAGGCCCATGATCGGTTTGAGTACCCGGACCGTCTTCAGTCCATCTGGATCAGGTCCCCGCAGCGCGGCGAACGCCTCGAACAATGGCCTGACTGACTCCCATCCGGGCCCGGGCTCGAACCGGCAAAGGAACACCGGCTGATCTACCGACTCGACGGCGAGTACTCCTACCAGAAGTTCTCCTTGCATGAGTCGCCACGCATCAATCATCGTTTCCCCCACTTGGACTGCCTACCTGCACGTTCATTCACCGCATCAGCCTCCCCAAGCTCCCATCCCGTCCGCCTTCGGCCCACACACCGTGGAGCGGGCGTGGTTCAGGGCGTCAAGGTGGAGCGCGCCACTGTACGAACGACCTTGACGCCCTGGGCCGCGACTGCTCGGCTCTGCCTGGGTCGAAGGTGGTCGGGATGGGAGCTCCTCACCCAAGCCACAGCGGGCCTGCGGACGCCTACGGCGCCCCATCCCACCCACCGCACGTGGATGGCTCCTGACCTGGCAATACGGTCAGGAGCTTTTCCACGCCCGCTGCAGCCCGCCACCGGCCCGGGTGCCCGCAGCCGGAGGCCGGGCCAGGGGCACGGAGGTGCTCTCCGGGCCGGTCCGCCCGTGCGTGAACGCCGCAACGCCCCGCCGCAGGAGCGGTGTTGACCGGCCGAGCCGCGACTGATCACCCGTTGGGCGTCGTGAGAACCGGCGTCATGGAAGCCGTCCTCCCGTGGTCCGGAACACCCGGACTTTCACAACGAGCCACGTGGTCTTCGTTCATATTTTCGGCGTGCTGTCAGTGGCATGCCATACGCTGCGCTCACTGGTCGCCGCGCCGCCGCGGAGGCGTCTGCTGAGCGATCGTCATTGCTTGTGTTTACCCGTGGGGGGTACGACTCACTGTGCGTGTACGCAGACTCTCGACCGCGACAGCGCTCGCGGTCATTTTCAGCTCCGCCGTCCTGGCCGGCGCGTCTCCGGCTTCCGCCGACAGCAGTTCGGTCCTTCCGATCGCGTCGAGCGGCGATGTCGTCGTGGACGGCGTCCATCAGCGAGTGTTCATCAGCGATCCGCTGGGCAACAAGGTCGTCGCCACCGATTACAGCGGGAAGGTGCTCGGTACGGTTCCCTCGCTCCCCGGCGTGGTCGGTCTTGAACTGTCCGCCGATTCCGCCTCGCTCTATGCCGCGGTACCGGGCGCCGATGAGGTAGTGGCCATCGACACGGCCGCGCTGCAATTGGCGGGGACCTACCGGACCGGCGCCGGCACCGCGCCCACGTTCGTGGCGCGGGCCGGGGGCAAGATCTGGTTCGGGTACGGGCATGCCGCCGAGGGGGGCATCGGTTCGCTCGACCTGTCGGGTACCGAGCCGGTGGTGACGCTCGGCCAGGACGGCGACGCCTCCTGGTACTCCGCTCCCCGTCTGGCGTCCGACCCTGCCGCACCGGGGGTCCTGGCGGCAGGTGAGGTGGGCAGCAGTCCCGCCACCGTGGCCGTGTACGACGTCGCTTCGGGCAGCGCCTCGCTCAGGGTGAGCAAGTGGAACCCGGGGGAGGGCGCGAGCAATCTGATGGATCTGGATGTGAGCCCTGACGGCAAGGAGCTCGTGGTGGCGAGCGGCTCGCCGTACTACCAGCAGGTGTACTCGACCGAGGACCTGTCGTCCGTGGGCCGCTACCAGACCAACACCTATCCGAACGCGGTGGACATCGCGCCCGACGGCACCGTCGCGGCGGGCACCGACTCCTGGTACGAGCCGGACGTCCACATCTTCACACCCGGGACCACGGACCCGCTGCGGCAGTACGACTTCCCCAACACCGGTACGTCATCCGGCTCCGACACCCTGGCTGCCGCCGGCCTGGCGTGGGCGCCGGACGAGAGCCGGCTGTTCGCGGTCTCCAGCAACTCCGCCTCGGTGTTCTCTCTTCGTGTACTGGACAGCCCCGCCAAGTCCGCTCCGAAGCTCACGGTCTCCGCACCGGCCTCGGCGGCCCGCGCCAAGTCGCTCACGGTCAAGGGCAGTCTCACCGCTTCCGTGCCGCTCCCCTCGGGCACCGCGCTGACCGTGACCCGCACCGACGTGGAATCCCCCGCCGGCAAGTCCCTGGGTACGAAGACGCTGGGCGCGAACGGTGCGTTCTCCTTCACCGACACTCCTCCGGCGGGTGGCAAGGTCACCTACAAGGTGTCCTACGCGGGCGATGCGACCCACACCGCGGCCTCCTCGTCCACCTCGGTGAATGTCTCGCGGGCCACTCCCACGCTCACCCTGAACCACAACGGCACCCTCTACTCCTACGGCGCGGACGTCTCCTTCACCGCTCACCTCGGTACCACGTACAAGAACCGCACCGTGGAACTCTGGTCCGACCCCTTCGGCGCCGACAAACCGAAGAAGCTGGTGAGGACGGGCAAGGTCAACTCCAAGGGCGATCTGTCGGTCACCGTGGACATGACCCGCGACACCGCGGTCACCGCCGTGTTCCCCGGCGATGCCCGCTACGCGTCGAAGTCGGTCAAGGCCACCGCCTACGCCAAGGTGAAGATCTCCACCTCGGTCTCGCACCCCTACCGGACCGCCAAAATCGGCTCCACGTCGTACGCCTACTTCCACAAGAAGACGAATCCGGTCTTCACCACCACCATGACGGCGTACAAGAACCGCTCCCAGAAGTTCGCCCTGGAGGTCTACTACCAGGGAAAGTGGCGCTCCGGCGGCTCGCAGTACTTCAAGCTCGGCTCGACCGGGAAGTCCGCGGTGACGCTGACCGGAAGCCATGACACCGGCTACCGCATGCGGATGCGGTCGTCCTATGTGAACGGCTCGTCCGGCGACACCGTGAACTCGACCACCGACGGCTCCTGGAAGTACTTCGTCTTCACGTCGTAGGCGCGGAGACCGGCAGCGGAGGGAGGGGTGTCGTCCAGCCAGGTGACACCCCTCTCCTGCTGCCCGCGTTCAGCGGGCGTAGACCGCGACGAAGTCCCGGGTCGCCGTGTTGTAGTAGCGCTCCGCGGGATTCTCGAAGTCGAGGATGTTGGACGGTTTCGGATCGGCCGGGTCGAGCTTTCCGTCGTAGCTCATGAACGACGGCCAGGCGCGGTTCATGTCCAGCGACATCGCCCGGACGGCGCCCGCACGCTGCATCAGGGCGGCGAGGGTGCGGGCGGTCAGGGCCTGGCCGACCACCATGATGATGTCGCCCTTGGCGGTGACACCCACGCCGGAGCGTTCCACGAACATCCGGCTCTGGTCGGTGGCGCCCCAGGTGGAGTCGTTGTCGATGTCCGGGACCACCTGTCCGCCGTCCACCATCAGTTCGAGGCACTGGCGCACGCCGACCACATCGCGGGTCATCCCCACATCACGCCCCCAGACGCCGATCTTGATGGAACCGTCGCGGTAGAAGACCTCGGATGCGGCGCCGTTCCTGAGCGTGCCCACGGTACGGCCGGCCAGGTAGAAGCCGCCGCGTGAGCCGCCGTCGCTGACCTTGAACCCGCCGTTCCAGGTGGCGACGAGCCCGGTGCGGCTGCCCTTCGGGATGTTCGGTGGCACGGAGAAGCTGCCGCCGGGTTCACGGACCCCCGGATGCAACTGGAATCGCGCGTTCCGGGTGCTGATCCAGGCGACGGCGGCCTCGTAGGAGGTGTGGTCCGCGTCAGGGCGCACATAGGTCCCCTGCACGATCGGCAGGCCCTTCCTGTCCGACGCGAGCACCCGGTAGACCCCCTCCCCTTCCAGGGCCGGCGAGACCATGGGGCGCATCGGTGTGCGGAGGGGCAGCGACGCGCCGGCAGCCGTCCTGGGGGCCGTGGCCGCCTTCCGCATACGGTCCAGGGCGGCGGCCGAAAGCGAACCCCCCACCTTGGGCGGATCCAGGTCGTACCTGATGTTCTCGAGCTTGTCGACCACAGTGCCCAGCCTGTGCTCGCGTGCCCAGCCCGCCAGCCGGGCCGCGGTGCTGTCGTCGCCCGGGTAGGTCAGGGCGTCCTTGAGGGACCAGCTCAGGGCCAGGGCGCAGACCAGGACGACTGCGAGAACGGCCCTGGAGGCCTTGCGGCGTGGGAGCCGCAGGCGCTTCCGGGGCTCGGGATCCGTTGCCTGGGACATGGCGCTCCTCGGGGTGACGAGCCATCAGCTGACTCTCCATCGCACCCCATGGAGCGGGTTTCCACATCCGGGAGGGGCCATCCGGGTGGTGTTCATCCGAAGAGCGCCACTTTGTGTGCGTTGGTCCACATACCTTCCTGCCTCATCCGCATCATGTGAAAAGTACGCAGAACCTTCCATTCGAAAAGTCGCTGTACATCACGGAAATGAGGAGTCGCCATGACCAGCCAGGCCAAGAAGGTGTGGGCCGCCTTCACCACCGCGTTCTTCGCGCTTGTCGCGATGCTCGGGTTCGCCGCTCCGGCCAGGACCGCTGCCGCTGTCCCCGCGTCGCCCGAGCAGCCCGCGGACCTTCCCGTCACGTCTGCCCCTGCGGCGCAGATGCCCGCGGCGCGGATCCCCGCGGCGCGAACGGCTCCCGGAACGGCGGGCCGGGCTCCGGTGGTGCCCCTGGCCTGGCGGGCAATGCCCAAGGACCGGTCGCTGCCGCCCACGATCAAGCAGCGCATCCGTGCCGAGGCGCACGGTTCGACGCCCGGTGCCCGTCACCTCCCGCTCGACCTCGATGCCTCGTCGGACGACGCGATCACGGAAGCGGCTGTCGGCACGGCGGTTCTTCAGCCCGCCTGATCCGTGCGGTCGGCGAGATCGGCGTCATCGGTTCGATCCGGTGGCGGGTGATCCCTCCGCGGAGACCGCACAGGTGCAATCGCCAGGCGGGCTGCCGAGGCGATGGTGGCACGAGCTTCGCGCTCGGTGAGTCCGGTGTGCACAGCCGCATCGACGAGAGGGCCGGCGAGATCCTCGCCGAAACCGTTCTCGTAGGCACGGCAGGCAGCCCAGAAAAGACGGGTGTTGCGCTGTCCTTCATGGGCGGCGATGACGAATTGGACCAGGCCGTGGCCTTGTGAGGGCCGGCCGGTGGAATGCCGGGAACGCGCAGGAGGCGTGAGCAGACGGAGCAGAGCGCGAGGACAGGGCGCGGGCGCGAGATGGGCCGTGCCGGGTGCGAGGCGGTAGATACCGTGGGCCGTGAGTGAACCGGGCCCCACGAGGTAACCGCCGGTGCCGCGAACATCGATGCCGGGTCCGAGCCGGCTCGCCGAGTTGGGGACCCCCCTGTCGGGCGGTCCGGTCAGCCAGAGATGGCTCCCCCCGCTCGGAGTGAGCACGACGACGGTCTCCGGGATCGTGAACAGATGCTTGAGTGCGAGGCGTTGCAGAGCGGCCGTGGAGTCGCTCTCCGCCTTGATGTCCAGGTCGATGCCGATCAGATGGTGCGGCGCCCGGCCGCAGGCGATGCCGTAGCCGGTGGCCCAGGGGGCGGCTGCGAACAGGGCGCGAACAGTGGCGGGATCGGTGGCGGCGTCATGCACGCCGTGTCCGGCGCGGCCGCATTCGCCGCGGCAGCGGACCGGACCGGGTTCCCCGCGGTGGGGTGAGGGAAGCGCGGGGAGTTTGGCGCGGGACAGCGGAATGACGGGGAGCCCACGCTCGGCGGCGGACAGCGCATGGGCGAGGGCCAGGGTGGCGGAGTGCCTGTCGATGGCAGCCATGCCTTCAGTATCGTACGAACGTTCGAATGAGGGAAGTGGTCGAGCAGCCGGAATCGCCTCGTTCCCGAAAGGGTGGCGGACCGCTTCACCCCATGGGGCGCCCGGGATCCTGCGACGGGGAGCGGTGCTGAGCCGCAGGTCGGATCACCGCAGGGGTTTACCGGCCCGACGTCACGCTTGCGGGGGAACCAGGCCGTACGGGCTGTTCGGCGGAGACGCGTTGGGCAAGTCTGATCTTGCGACGTCGTGAAGCTTCCCCGGGACGGCCGGCCAACCGTCCCCGTACATCGCCGTACTTCTGGTTCCTGGAGGAAATGACATGGCACACATCCGTACCGCTCGCGTCCTTGCCGCTGTCGCCGCGCTGCCCCTGGCGGCCGCCCTCTTCTCGGGTGTGGCCACCGCGGACAACGGAGCCGCCGCGCACCACGGATCCAACGCGAGTGTGGCCACGGTGACCGGCAGCGGCGTCGGGCGCGACAACAGCGGTAACTCGACGACCACGCAGCAGGTGGCGACGGGCGCCGGCGCAACGAACCAGAACGCCACCGCGAATGTGACCGGCTCGGGCGGCCGGGTCGACCAGGTCACCTACACGGTGAACTTCACCAACATGCGGTGAGACGGAGCCGGACGGGCCGGTGGCGGGGGGCGTGCCGGGGTCGCACGCGTGGAGCACGGGGCGCATGACAGTCAGGGCGGCGGCGCCGGTGTGCCGCCGCCCTGACTGTTCACGCGGGACCGGCCGCGGGGCCGGTCCTCGCGGAACCCTGACGGTGGCGGGCCCCTCCTCCACCCTCAGGAGGTGGAGTTACCACCACCCCTACAACCTGAGGTGGACCCGGCTTCGGCACCTCTGGCCGATCTGCTGACCGGGGTGCAGCTCCTAGCGTGGACCTATGACCACGCCAGTCTGTACCAGCGCAGCGAAAGCGGCGGTGCCCTACACGTCGTTCGCCACCTATGTGCGGGCCCGGGGGCCCGTGCTGCTGCGCACCGCCCGTTCCCTCACCGCCAACCCGAGCGACGCCGAGGACCTGCTCCAGACCGCACTCACCAAGACCTATGTCGCATGGGAGCGGATCGAGGACCGCCGGGCGCTGGACGGCTATGTCCGCAGGGCCCTGCTGAACACCCGTACCTCGCAGTGGCGCAAACGCAAGGTCGACGAGTACGTCTGTGCGGAGCTCCCCGAACCGGTGGCCGCCCCCGCGCCCGACGCGGCGGAGCAGCAGGCGCTGCGTGACGCGATGTGGCGTGCGGTGATGAAACTCCCGGACCGCCAGCGCGCGATGCTGGTTCTCCGTTACTACGAGGATCTCAGTGAGGCCCAGACCGCAGAGGTCCTCGGCGTATCGGTCGGCACGGTGAAGAGCGCGGTGTCCCGCGCGCTCGGCAAGCTCCGCGAGGACCCGGCGCTGTCCTCGGGTGCGCTCGCCGACTCCTGAGACACGACGGCCACCAGCACGGGCACGGGTGGAAATCGGACGGCGGGTAGTGACATACCGAGCGGTATGTGCGCAGAATTGCGAGACTACCCATGCGTAGGCAACGCTGCCCCGGGAGGACGCCGTGCTGAGCACGATGCAGGACGTACCACTGACAGTCACTCGCATCCTCGTCCATGGAACGCTGGTGCACGGGACCTCTCAGATCACCACCTGGACCGGAGATGCGCAGCAACCGCAGCGCCGCTCATTCGCGGAGACCGGCGCACGCGCGGTCCAGCTGGCCAATGCCCTGCGCGACGAGATCGGGATCGACGGTGACCAGCGGGTCGCCACCCTGATGTGGAACAACGCCGAGCACGTCGAGGCGTACTTCGCGGTGCCCTCCATGGGCGCGGTCCTGCACACCCTCAACCTCCGTCTCCCCGCCGAGCAGCTGGTCTGGATCGTCAATCACGCTGCGGACCGGGCGATCATCGTCAACGGGTCGCTGCTCCCGCTGCTCGCTCCGCTGCTGCCGGATCTGCCCACCGTCGAACACGTGGTGGTGAGTGGACCGGGCGACCGTTCACTGCTGGACGGCTGCGCGCCCAGGGTGCATGAGTACGAGGACCTGATCGCCGGCCGCCCCACCACGTACGACTGGCCGGAGATCGACGAGCGTCAGGCCGCCGCCCTCTGCTACACCTCGGGCACCACCGGCGAGCCCAAGGGCGTGGTCTACTCCCACCGCTCGATCTATCTGCACTCCATGCAGGTCAACACGGCCCAGTCGATGGGGCTCACGGATACGGACACCTCGCTCGTGGTCGTGCCCCAGTTCCATGTGAACGCCTGGGGGCTCCCGCACGCGACCTTCATGTCGGGCATCAACATGCTGATGCCCGACCGCTTCCTCCAGCCGGCTCCGCTGGCCGAGATGATCGAGCAGGAGAAGCCGTCGCACGCCGCGGCCGTCCCCACCATCTGGCAGGGCCTGCTCGCCGAAGTGACCGCCCACCCACGCGATCTGAGTTCGATGAAGCGGGTGACCATCGGCGGTGCGGCCTGTCCGCCCGCTCTGATGGAGGCGTACGACAAGCTGGGGGTCCGGCTCTGCCACGCCTGGGGGATGACCGAGACCTCCCCACTGGGGACGAACTCCAACCCGCCCGCCGGTCTCAGCGCCGAGGAGGAGTGGCCCTACCGGGTCAGCCAGGGCCGCTTCCCGGTCGGCGTCGAGGCCCGGCTGGCGGGCCCCGGGGGCGAGATCGTCCCCTGGGACGGCGAGTCGGCCGGTGAGCTGGAGGTACGAGGTCCCTGGATCGCGGGCGCCTACTTCGGCGGTGCGAACGGTGAGGACTTCAGGCCCTCCGACAAGTTCAGTGATGACGGCTGGCTGAAGACCGGCGATGTCGGCATCATCAGCCGCGACGGCTATCTGACCCTCACCGATCGCGCCAAGGACGTCATCAAGTCCGGCGGCGAATGGATTTCCAGCGTCGATCTGGAGAACGCGATCATGGCCCACCCGGCAGTGGCCGAGGCCGCCGTGGTGGCCGTGCCGGACCGGAAGTGGGGGGAGCGGCCGCTGGCGACCGTGGTACTCAAGGAGGGTCAGAGCGTCGGGTGCGACGAGCTGAAGGACTTCCTCGCCCGGTCCGTCGCCAAGTGGCAGCTGCCGGAGCGGTGGGCGATCGTTCCGTCCGTGCCGAAGACATCGGTCGGCAAGTTCGACAAGAAGGTCATCAGGAAGCAGTACGCGGACGGGCAACTGGACACCACCACGCTCTGAGGCCCAGCGGAACTGCGGACCCTGCGACAGCCCGAGAGGCCCGCGCGGACATCGCGCGGGCCTCTCGGATGTCGGCCGGGGCCCTGCCCCGGACCGCTCAGTTGGTGCCGATCTTCGCGAGGAGATCGACGATCCGGCCCTGGACCTCGCTGCTGGTGGAGCGCTCCGCCAGGAACAGCACGGTCTCGCCGGAGGCCAGCCGCGGCAGCTCGGCCTCGTTCATACCGGCAGACGTGTAGACGACGAGCGGGGTGCGGTTCAGCTGCCCGTTCGCGCGCAGCCAGTCGACGATCCCCGCGCGCCTGCGCCGCACCTGCAGGAGATCCATCACCACCAGGTTCGGTCGCATCTGGGCGGCGAGTGCGACCGCCTCCGCGTCCGTCGATGCCCGCGCCACCTGCATACCGCGCCGCTCCAGCGTCTCCGTGAGCGCGAGAGCGATCTCCTCCTGCTCCTCGATCAGGAGCACGCGTGACGGGTGCTGCTCGCTGTCCCGGGGGGCCAGCGCCTTCAGCAGCACCGCGGGGTCCGCACCGTATGCGGCCTCTCTCGTCGCCTGTCCGAGTCCGGCCGTCACCAGCACGGGCACCTCGGCGGCCACCGCTGCCTGGCGCAGTGACTGCAGCGCCTTGCGGGTGATCGGACCCGTCAGCGGGTCCACGAAGAGCGCCGCGGGGAACGCCGCGATCTGGGCGTCGACCTCTTCGCGGGAGTGCACGATCACCGGCCGGTAGCCGCGGTCGCTGAGCGCCTGCTGGGTGGAGACGTCGGGCGCGGGCCAGACCAGCAGCCGGCGCGGGTTGTCGAGAGGCTCCGGGGGAAGCTCGTCGTCGACCGGCTGGGGCTGTGGCCGGTGGGCCACTTCCACCGCGCCGCCCGGACCGTCCAGCGGTTCAGGTCCCTCCGCTCCCTCGTCCGGTGCCCCTATGGCATACGAGCGGCCCGCGGTCTGCGAGGAGAGGCGCTGTTGCGTCTGAGGCGACTGCGACTGAGCCTGCGCCGGCTGCTGCCCCTGCTGCCCGGGAGAGCCCTGTGCCGGAGATTCCTGCTGCACCGGGGAACCCTGCGGTGCCGCGTGATCCTGCGCCTCCACGGGGCTCCGTGTGACCTGAGGACCCTGGGCGGGCTGCCCGGCCAGGCCCTGCGGGTGTGGTCGGGCAGCCTCGGGCCGCTCGGCCTCCTGCGGAGCGGCGAGCCTCCGGCGCCGACCGGAGCCCAGCGACTGCGACTGGTTCTGCTGCGCCGCGATCTGCTCGGCGAAGGGGACACCTTGTCCGAGCGTGCGCACACTTATGGCCCGCCCCTGCGATGCCTCCGCGGGCAGTGGCTCCTCGGCGGGCAGTGGCTGGGCGGCCGCCGGCTCCGGCCGGGCCGCAGGCTCGACCGAAGGCCAGCCGTCCGGCGACGCGTACAGCGTGCCGTCCTTGGGCTGTTGGTCACCCGTGCCGGACTGCGCGGGCTGACTGTGCGGCAGGTCCGCCTGCACCGCCGGACCGACGTCGGGGTGCCCGGCCGTCCGAAGCGCGTCGTGGCGGCCCGGAAGCGAATCGTCCGGTGCACCGGCCATCGGGGGTACCGGCGACCGGGCCGGCTGCACCCGGTCCGCGTCGGCGGGCGGGAGCGCGAAGGCGGTACGCGGTCGTTCGGCCTCGGCAGCCGCGGAAGCGGATGCCGTCGCCAGCGCACGCCGGGCGCGCCGACCGGGGGGCGGCGTCTGCCCCTGAGCCTGCTGCGGGTGGCGTGGCTGCTGTGCCGGCGTGTGCGGAGGCTGCGCCGACGGCTGCGTCTGCTGGGCCTGCGTCTGATGGGACCGCGGATCGTGCTGTGCGGCCGGCACCGCATCGCCCGCAGGCGCGGCGGGCAGCGCGGGCCGCGCGCTCTCGATCTCCCGCACGCCGTCCGGCCGCCGGGCGCGGCGACCGGTCGGCACCGGTTCGTTCACCGGTACGCCCTGCGGCGGCACGGTGGCCCCGCGCTGTTGGCGCCCGGCGTTCTGCGAGCTCTCGGCCGCGGTCATCACGGACCCCTCGGAGGGTTCGGTACGTCCGCGCCGGCGCCCGGTCCCGCCCGCTGCGGAATCCTGCGCCGGAGCGCCGCCGGGCGGCAGCGCCGCCGTACCTTCCGTCCCCCGGCCGGCCGGGACGGACTCCTCGCGGCGCGCGCGGCGGCGGCCGGTCGGCGGCCCATCGCCGATGCCATCCCCGGTGCCGGGCTCCGTAACTGATCCTTCCGCTGCCGGGCCGTCGAGGAAAGCGTCGGTGGAGGAGCGTCTGCCGCGCCGTCGTCCGCCGCCTGCCGCACCGTTCTGCTGGGCCGGCACCGCGGGCGCGGTCTCGCCGGGCGGCGGGATCGTCCCCGCGCCCGCGCCGAGCGGGACTTCGAGGACATACGCACTGCCGGCCATCCCCGGCACCTCATGCGTCTGCAGCACTCCCCCGTGCACCCGGACGATTCCGCGCACGATCGGCTCGTGCACCGGGTCTCCCCCGCTGAACGGCCCCCGCACCTCGATCCGTACGACATCACCGCGCTGCGCGGCGGCCACCACGATCGTGGAGTCCAGGTAGGCACCGCCCGGGACCACGCGTGCCTTGCC
Source organism: Streptomyces sp. NBC_00344 (assembly GCF_036088315.1). Taxonomy (NCBI): domain Bacteria; kingdom Bacillati; phylum Actinomycetota; class Actinomycetes; order Kitasatosporales; family Streptomycetaceae; genus Streptomyces; species Streptomyces sp. NBC_00344. The sequence goes on from NZ_CP107996.1 coordinate 3,577,492, forward strand.
CGTGGCGTCGACCCCGGCCACATCGGCGATCAGATGGGCGAGAGCAGTCGCCAGCCGAACCCCGTCCACCTCGGCCTCGATGGGCGGCGCGTGCACCGCGAACTGGGCACGGCCCGGACCGATCAGTTCGACCGCGCCCTCCACGCCGGCCGCCACCACGGCGTCGAGCATCACCGTGCTCTTGGCCAGCTCCTCGGTGCCCGCGTCGAGCCGCTGGAAGCCGAGCACACTGTCGACGAGGGTGGTCATCCGCGCATATCCGGCGGCCAGGTGGTGCAGGATCTGGTTGGCCTCGGGCCACAGCTGACCGGCCGGGTCGGATGCCAGCGTGCCGATCTCGGTACGCAGTTCCTCCAGCGGCCCGCGCAGGGCTTCGCCCAGCACCGCGGTCAGCTGCTGATGACGTCCGGCGACAGCGTCGTACTGCTCCTGGAGTGACAGCAGCTCCGCCGCGTGCTGTTCCTCCGCGGCGCGCAGTTCCGCGGTGAGCCGCTCCTCCTGGGCGCGGAGTTCCGCTGTGTGGCGCTCCTCGGCCGCGGTATTGCGCTCGTCCTTCGCCCGGAGCTCGTCGGCGTGCTGCTTGGCCTGCTTCTCGTAGGGGCGGCGGTCCGCGAAGGTCAGCACCGCGCCGACCAGCTGCTCACCGTCCCTCACCGGCGCGGTCGTCAGATCGACCGGCACCGCGCTGCCGTCCTTCGCCCAGAGCACCTGCCCGCGCACCCGGTGCTTGCGCCCGGACCGCAGGGTGTCCGCGAGAGCACTCTCCTCATACGGGAAGGGCTCTCCGTCTGCGCGCGAATGCTGCACCAGCGGGTGCAGTTCCCTGCCGCCCAGATCGCTCGCCCGGAATCCGAGGATCTGCGCCACCGACGGATTGACGAGTACGACCCGCCCCTCGGTGTCGGTCCCCACCACGCCTTCGGACGCGGCCCGCAGAATCATCTCGGTCTGCCGCTGCGAGCGGGCGAGTTCGGCTTCGGTGTCGACGGTGCCCGAGAGATCGCGAACGACGAGCATCAGCAGCTCGTCCCCGGTGAAGCCGCCGGCGTACGAGTCGTACGCCTCCCGGCCGTCCTCCAGATTCGCGCTGGTCACCTCGACGGGGAACTCGGCCCCGTCGGTGCGCCGCGCGAGCATCCGCGTCGGTTTGGTCCTGCCCTGCTCGTCCGCGCCCTCCGGCCTCCGCATCGAGCCCGGGATCAGCCGGGAGTCGAACTCCGGCAGCAGATCGAGCAGCCCGCGGCCCACGAGCGCCGTACCCGGCGTTTCGAAGGATTCGAGGGCGATGGTGTTGGCATTGACGACCGTGCCGTTGCAATTGACGAGCAACAGCCCGTCCGGGAGGGCATCAAGTATGGCTGCGAGGCGAGCAGCGCCTCGGGATGGCCTGCTGCTCACGATGACGCTTCCTCCCTGAACTACTGCATCTTGCTGACAACCTGGTCCATCTTGCCCCTCGGGCCATGGCGTGTCACTGCATGGAGTCTAAAGGTGGGCTCACCGCCCATGGCGGCGGATGAGGGGGAGCTCTCACCAAGGTTGTGTGGACGGGTGGCTCCGTGGCCGTTCAGAGGGCGGCGTGCGGGAGCAGCGGCTCCAGATTGTTCCAGCGTGCGATCTCGCACCCATTGGTGCGGCGGAACGTCGCGTCGACGGGCCGGCCCTGCCAGGTTCCGGTGATGTGCGCGGTGGCCGACCCGCCGTACTGCATGGTGCACATCATTCCCGAGGGCACCGGCTCGAAGGGCTCCTTTCCGTCGGCGGCGAGTGCGGCCAGCCGGTCGCAGGCCTCCTGGGGCGAGCGGTGGGTCCCGGTCGCCCCGGAGGCGCCGCACTCCAGCCGGCGCGTTCCGTCGGCCGCGCGATCGCCGGCGTCCTGGACGGTGACGGTGAGCTGATCGGTGGCCTGCCCGGCGGGCTGCGGCCCGTCCGCGGACGCGATGCCCGGCAGGGCGGCGAGTGCGGCAAGGGAGACGAGGGCGGTGAGAGCGATGCGGCGAAGCATGGACGTAACTCCTCGACTGAGACGGATCGGGACGACCCCTGCCATCCTTAACGCTCGGGCGCCCACGGCGTTGCGCAACACGAAGGGCTTTGCTCTGTCACCCACCTGCCTAGTACCGTGGGCCGCGATTGGTGACAGCCCGCAAGGCTGTGTCATCATCTGCACGCACCACTTCGCGCTTGCGTGATGTGCCGGTGTGCTGGAGGCGTCGCCTAGTCCGGTCTATGGCGCCGCACTGCTAATGCGGTTTGGGTTTTACGGCCCATCGAGGGTTCAAATCCCTCCGCCTCCGCCGGTCGCAACGCTGAAGCCCTGTCCGTGACGGACAGGGCTTCAGTCGTGTCAGAGGGGTGTTTTCCCAGCTCAGCAGGGGTGCGGACAATGGATTTCACCTGACGCCGCAGGTCATGTAATGTTGTTCTCGCAACGCCGACGGGGCAGAAAAGCCCGAAACGCCAAGCACTCGTAGCTTAACGGATAGAGCATCTGACTACGGATCAGAAGGTTGCAGGTTCGAATCCTGCCGAGTGCACAGCAGGCAAGAGGCCCCCAGGAGAAATCCTGGGGGCCTCTTGCGTTGTCCGTAAGGGGGCCGCACGGGCGCCGTCGTGAGCTGTGTGGGGTTCCCGGGTGAGTGGCGGGCCGGGGAGAGGGGGGAGGCCCGACGCGGACGAGGCCGGCAAGGTGCCCTGATGACAGGCATCCACGGATGGAGGCCGAGATGTTGCCGGCCTGATGACCCGGAGAAAGGCTGAGCCGGATGTCACCGGGTCTCAGGGAGTGCGGGCCGGACCGCGCCGGTCACGGTGGGCGGAAGGAGCGGCGCCATGAGGGTCATGTTGAGAGCACGCATGGACACACAGATCTCGAACGAAGCCATCACGAACGGCACACTGCAGAAGATCATGCAGGCGACGTCGGAACGGCTCAACCCGGAGGCGGCCTACTTCGGCCCCAGCAGGGGCGGACGAGCCTGCACCTTCGTCTTCGACATGCAGGACAGCTCACTGCTGCCCACCATCGTGGAGCCGCTCTTCAGGGAGCTCGGCGCGGAGATCGAGATCCAGCCCGTGATGAACAGCGAAGACCTGAAGAAGGGCTTGACCGCTCTGCAGAAGGGCTGACCTCGCCGGCCGCCTGCCACGGTTCGGTCCGGTCACCCGAAGCCGCCGTCCGGAACTCCACGGGGGGCGGCCCGCACGGACCGGGTAGCAACGCTGAAGTGTTGGCTGAAGAATTGCTCGCTTGTGCCGCAGGCCGGTTCTCTCCGATCGTGGTCACATGATCGGAACGCACGCGGTGCTCGGTGTCTCGGCGGTGGCTCTCGGCATGGTGCTCACGCCCGGGCCCAACATGATGTATCTGGTCTCCCGGAGCATCACCCAGGGCCGGCGCGCCGGGGCGGTGTCGCTGGGTGGGGTCGCGGTCGGGTTTCTCGTCTACCTCAGTGCCGCCAACCTCGGTCTTTCGCTTGTCTTTCTGGCGGTGCCCGAGCTGTACCTGACCGTGAAGCTCGCGGGCGCCGCCTACCTCGGCTGGCTGGCCTGGAAGGCGCTCAAGCCGGGTGGGCTGTCGGTCTTCGCCCCGCAGGAGCTGTCCCCGGACTCGCCCCGCAGGCTGTTCTCGATGGGGCTGCTCACCAATCTGCTGAACCCGAAGATCGCCGTCATGTATCTCTCGCTCATCCCTCAGTTCATCGACGTCCACGCGGGAAGCGTGCTGTTCCAGGGGTTCGTGCTGGGCGGGGTCCAGATAGTCGTCAGTCTCGTGGTGAATCTGGTGATCGTGCTGGCGGCAGGGGGCATCGCGGTCTTCCTGGCCAGGCGTCCGGTGTGGCTGCGGGTACAGCGCTATCTGATGGGGACGGTCCTGGGGGCGCTGGCCGTCAAGCTGGCCACCGACCGCGCGCCGGTGGCGCCCGCGTGACCACGCGCCGCCGGCTGTCAGTGGTGGCTGTCACTCTGGGAACAGCCGGCAGCTCTGCCGGCCGGGAAGGAAGTGCGGCTCGGATGTGGCGTTCCGGTGGGCTGCGGTGGGGGACCGGCGGACCGTGCCTGCTGTGGGAAGGGCGCGGGCGGGCCAGTGCGCTGGTGTACGGGGGCGGGATCGGGTTCCGGGTGGCGGCCGGCGGGGAGCGGACCTGCGTGGGGGCGCGGGGAAACCGCTGTCCGGTGACGGCCCGGGTGGCCGGGCGGAGTGCGCAGGCACGGTGCGCGGAGTGTGCGCGACTGGACCGGGCGCATTCGGTGGCCGCCGACACCCGGGCGGACGACCCACAGGTGTACCGGGTGTATCTGGCCTGGTTCGGGGCCGGGATGGTGAAGGTGGGGATCACCGCCGAGGCGCGGGGGCCCGCCCGGTTGATGGAGCAGGGCGCGGTGGCCTTCAGCTGGCTGGGGCGGGGGCCGTTGATGGCGGCTCGCCGCACCGAGGAGCTGTTGCGTACGGCACTGGGGGTGCCCGACCGCATTCCGTACGCGAGCAAGCGTGCGGTGCGGGCCGGGCTGCCGCCCCGTGCGGTGCGCGAGGCCGAGGTGCGGGAGGTGCACGGGCGGGCTCTCGCGCTGCCGGGGTGGCCGGGGTCGCTGGAGCGGATGGCTCTCCATGTGGTCGATCACACCGGGGCGTTCGGGCTCGAAGGGCTTCCGGAGGCCACCGCCGTGGTGACCGAGCTGGTGGCCGGGGGGACGGTGGCCGGCCGGCTGGTGGCTGCCGCCGGGCCCGATCTTCATCTGACCGGAGAAGACGGTGAGCTGACGGTCTTCGACACCCGGCTGATGGCCGGATGGGACGTGACGGGGGCGGAGCCGCACACGGGGGTGACCGTTCCGGTGCGGGCGGTTGTGACAGCTCCTCAGGTGCGGCAGGAGGGGCTTTTCGGATCCGAGGACTCTACGGACGGCCTTTCTCAGGAATTTCACAGGTAGCAGCAAGGGGACTCTCAGAGCTTGCTCACAGGGTGTCTTCATGACCACGACCTCGCCCCAGGGGCGTACCGAATTGCTCAGGCGCGACGGCAGTCCCGTACGGGTACTGGTGGTGGACGACGAGGCCTCGCTCGCCGAACTGCTCTCCATGGCGCTGCGCTACGAGGGGTGGCAGGTGCGCAGCGCCGGTGACGGCGCCGGAGCCGTGCGTACCGCCCGGGAGTTCAGGCCCGATGCGGTGGTGCTCGATGTGATGCTGCCCGACATGGACGGCATCGCGGTGCTCGGGCGGATGCGCCGCGAACTGCCCGATGTCCCGGTGCTCTTCCTCACCGCCAAGGACGCGGTGGAGGACCGGATCGCGGGTCTGACGGCGGGCGGCGACGACTACGTCACCAAGCCGTTCAGCCTGGAGGAGGTCGTGGCCCGGCTTCGCGGGCTGATCCGCCGGTCGGGGACGGCTGCCCACCGGAGCGAATCGGTCCTCGCCGTCGGCGATCTGACCCTGGACGAGGACAGCCATGACGTCACCCGTGGCGGAACGAACATCCATCTCACGGCCACCGAGTTCGAGCTGCTGCGTTTTCTGATGCGCAACCCCCGGCGGGTGCTGTCCAAGGCGCAGATCCTCGACCGTGTGTGGTCCTACGACTTCGGCGGGCAGGCCAATGTGGTCGAGCTGTACATCTCGTATCTGCGGCGCAAGATCGACGCGGGACGGCCGCCGATGATCCACACCCGGCGCGGGGCCGGCTACCTGATCAAGCCAGGGGAGTAGCGGTGGCGGCGCGTCGGCGCTGGTCGCTGCGGACGCGTCTGGTCGTGTCGGCGGTTGCTCTGATCGCGGTGGTGGCAGCGGTGATAGGCACCGTCACCACGCTCGCCTACAAGGACTACATGTACGGCAAGCTGGACGCCCAGCTGACCGGCATCACCCGCATCGTCAGCCACTCGGGCCCCCGAGCCATGGCCGAGGCGCCGGCGGGGCCACGGGGTGACAGCGCCCGGGCCGACGGTGACGACCGGCTGCTGTTCCTCGGTGGCGGTGGTCAGCCCTGGGCCACAGTCGGCGCCGTGGTGACCGACGGCCGGGTGACCGAAGGGCTGTACACCCAGCAGAACAGCACGCCCACGCCCAAGGACGACGCCAAGCCGCTGAGCGCGGCGCAGGACAAGGCGCTGCTCTCGGTGGCGCTCGACGGGCGGATCCACACGGTGGACCTGCCCGGCCTCGGCGGATATCACCTGCGGTCGGTGCCCCAGCCGAACGGCGGTACGACCCTGGTCGGGCTGCCTACCGGCGACGTCCGGAAGGCCATCAACACCCTGGTCCTGGTGGAGGTTCTGGTCACCGCATCGGGTCTGCTCGCCGCCGGGATCGCCGGGACCGCGCTGGTCAGGATCGCGCTGCGGCCGCTCAGCCGGGTCGCGGCGGCCGCCACCCGGGTCTCCGAACTCCCCCTGCACAGTGGTGAGGTCGCCCCGCTGGAGCGGATTCCCGATGCCGAGGCGGATCCACGGACGGAGGTCGGACAGGTCGGCGCGGCACTCAACCGGATGCTGGGGCACGTCGGTTCGGCGCTCGCGGTGCGTCAGGAGAGCGAGACCCGTGTGCGGCAGTTCGTCGCCGATGCCAGCCACGAACTGCGCACCCCGCTGGCCTCGATCCGCGGGTACGCCGAACTGACCCGGCGCGGACGGGAGACGACCGGGCCCGACACCCGGCATGCGCTGGCCCGAATCGAGTCCGAGGCGAGCCGGATGACCGGTCTGGTCGAGGATCTGCTCCTGCTGGCCAGACTCGACTCCGGACGGCCGCTCTCGTACCGGAGCACTGATCTGTCCCCACTGGCCGTGGATGCCGTGAGCGATGCCAGGGCCGCCGGGCAGGACCACAAGTGGCGTCTGCGGCTGCCCGACGAGCCGGCCCTGGTGCTGGCCGACAGCGCACGCATCCATCAGGTCCTGGTCAATCTGCTGGCCAACGCCCGGACGCACACCCGCCCGGGCACCACCGTCACAGCCGGGGTGCGGCGTGAAGGTGACTGGGTGGTCGTGGAGGTGGAGGACGACGGCCCCGGTATCCAGGCCGGGTTGCTGCCGCACATCTTCGAGCGGTTCGCGCGCGGGGACGCCTCCAGGTCCCGCCATGCCGGCTCCACCGGGCTAGGGCTGGCCATCGTGCAGGCCGTGGTCACGGCGCACGGCGGCGGTGTCACCGTGCAGAGCGTTCCCGGACGGACCGTTTTCGCGGTACGGCTGCCTGCCGTGCGGGACACCCCTGCCCCGGCCGGCCGGCCGTACCCGGCGGGCATGCCGGGTACTCACAGCCGCGGCACAGGCTGACCACACCGCGGTGACAGCGCGTCCGGCGAATGTCGTCCTCATGCGAACCGACTCTTCTCCGGGCACGTTGCCGGCACGGGTGCATCTCCCCGTGACCACTGCGGATGCCCCCGTGCTAGATGTGGTGATCCCCGTGTACAACGAGGAGAAGGACCTCGAATCCTGCGTCCTCGGACTGCACGACCATCTGTCCCGCACCTTCCCGTACAGCTTCCGCATCACCATCGCCGACAACGCGAGCACCGACGGAACGCCCGTGGTGGCGGCCGGACTCGACTCGATGCTCGACGAGGTTCGGGTCTGCCGGCTGGAGCAGAAGGGGCGCGGCCGGGCGCTGCGGAGGGTGTGGTCCGCTTCGGACTCCCCGGTCCTCGCCTATATGGATGTCGACCTCTCCACCGATCTCAACGCGCTGCTGCCGCTCGTCGCACCCCTCATATCGGGTCATTCGGACCTGGCCATCGGTTCGCGTCTGTCCCGCAGCTCCCGTGTGGTGCGCGGGCCCAAGCGGGAGTTCATCTCGCGGGCGTACAACCTGATCCTGCGCTCCTCGCTCTCCGCGGGCTTCAGCGATGCCCAGTGCGGCTTCAAGGCCATTCGCGGTGATGTCGCCCAGCGGCTGCTGCCGCTGGTCGAGGACACCGGATGGTTCTTCGACACCGAGATGCTGGTGGTCGCCGAGCGCGCCGGACTGAGGATCCACGAGGTGCCGGTCGACTGGGTCGACGACCCCGAGTCCACCGTGCACATCGTGCAGACCGCTGTGGACGATCTCAGAGGTGTCTGGCGGGTGGGCCGCGCGCTCGGAGGCGGAACACTTCCACTCGACCGGCTCGCCCGTCCCTTCGGCGACGACCCGCGCGATCGTGAACTCCCGGGTGTACCGGGAGGTCTGGCCCGGCAGCTGGTGGGTTTCTGCGTGGTCGGCGCGCTCTCCACGCTCCTCTATCTGCTGCTGTACTCCCTCTTCCGCACGGGGCTGAACCCGCAGCTCGCCAACGCGGGGGCACTGCTGGTGTCGGCGGTGATGAACACCGCGGCCAACCGCAGGCTCACCTTCGGGGTGCGCGGACGGGACAGTGCCGTCCGTCACCAGGCCCAGGGCCTGGGGGTCTTCGCGATCGGACTCGCGCTCACCAGCGGTTCCCTCGCCGCACTCGGCGTGGCATCCGGCAACCCCTCGCACGGCACCGAACTCGCCGTGCTGATCGCCGCCAACCTCGCAGCGACGGTGCTGCGCTTTCTGCTCTTCCGCGCCTGGGTCTTTCCCGAGCGGCGCACCGACGACGCAAGGACTGCACGATGACCACCCTTCACCATCAGCCGGTTCCGGTCCCCGCGGAGCCGCCCCGGCACCGCGGCGCCAGTGGTCTGTGGCGCGGCAGAAACGATGACCGGCCCTGGGTACGGCCCGCCTTCCTGGCGCTGCTGCTGCTCACCCTGGTGACCTACCTCTGGAATCTCAGCGCTTCCGGCTACGCCAACTCCTTCTACTCCGCGGCCGCGCAGGCCGGAGGCGCGAGCTGGAAGGCGCTGTTCTTCGGTTCGCTGGACTCGGCGAACGCGATCACCGCCGACAAACCGCCGGCCGCGCTCTGGCCGATGGGCCTTTCGGTGAAGTTCTTCGGACTGAGTTCCTGGGCGATCCTCGTCCCCGAAGTGCTGATGGGCGTCGGGACGGTCGCGGTGCTGTACGCCGCGGTACGGCGCAGGTTCAGCGCCGCCGCCGGACTGATCGCGGGCACGGTCCTCGCGCTGACCCCGGTCGCCGCACTGATGTTCCGCTTCAACAATCCCGACGCCATGCTCGCGCTGCTGATGACCGTCACGGTCTACTGCGTGCTGCGCGCGCTGGAGGGCGCACGGACCAAGTGGCTGGTGTGGGCCGGAGCCGCGGTGGGTCTGGCCTTCCTCGCGAAGACACTGCAGGCGTTCCTGATCCTGCCGCCGCTCGCCGTGGTGTACGCGGTGTTCGCCCCCACGACCGTGCGCAGGCGGTTCGGCCAGCTGGGGCTCTCCGCGCTGGCTCTGGTGGCCGCCGGCGGGTGGTGGACCGCGATCGTCGAGCTGTGGCCCGCCTCCTCCCGCCCGTACGTCGGAGGCTCGCAGAACAACTCCTTCCTTGAACTGACCTTCGGCTACAACGGGCTCGGCCGGATCAGCGGCGATGAGACCGGCAGCGTGGGCGGCGGCGGTCGCGGCGGCGGTGCGGGCCAGGGCGGGCAGTGGGGGGAGACCGGGATCGACCGGATGTTCAGCTCCGAGATCGGCAGCCAGATCTCCTGGCTGCTGCCGGCCGCGCTGATCCTCTTCGTCGCGGGTGTGGTGATCACCCGGCGGGCCGGGCGCACCGACACCGTCCGTGCCGGCTTCCTGGTGTGGGGCGGCGCGCTGCTGATGACCGCGGGGACCTTCAGCTTCATGGCGGGGATCTTCCACCAGTACTACACGGTGGCCCTCGCGCCGTACATCGCCGCGCTCGTCGGCATGGGCGTCACCGTGCTGTGGGAGGAACGTGGCAAGCCGGTGTGGTCCGCGGTGCTCGGTGCGGCGGTCGCCGCGACGGCGATCTGGTCGTACGTGCTGCTCGGCCGGACACCGGACTATCTGCCCTGGCTGCGCTGGGCGGTGCTGATCGCGGGTCTCGCGGCTGCTGTCGGCCTTGCCGTGGCCCGGAGGCTGAACCGGCGTGCTGCGCTGGGGGCAGCCGGGATCGGACTGGTGGCGTCGCTCGCGGGGCCGTTCGCTTACTCGATGTCGACGGTGAACAGTGCGCACACCGGGTCGATCGTGACGGCGGGCCCGGCGGGGGCGAGCCGGATGGGAGGCAGGGGCGGCGGCCCCCGCGGTGGCTTCGGCGGCAGGGACGGCGGTACGGGACTGCCTCCGGCGGGACAGGCCGGACAAGCGGGACAGGCCGGACGGGCTGGGGGCGGGCGGCCCGGAACGGCTCCGGCCGGACAGGGCGGTCAGCCGGGACAGCCGTCCGCCGGGCAGGTACAGCCGGGTGGGGCCACCCCGCAGGGCGGCGGTATGCGGGGTGGCGGTATGCCGGGTGGCGTGGCGGGCGAGATGCGCGGCGGGGGAGGCGGTATGGGCGGTCTCCTCGACGGGGCGTCAGTCAGTGCCTCGGTCAAGGCCAGGATCAGCGCGAACGCGGACAGCTATACATGGATGGCGGCTGCGATCGGCTCCCAGAACGCCGCGAGCTACCAGCTCGCCACCGAGAAGCCGGTGATGGCGATCGGCGGTTTCAACGGCAGTGATCCCTCGCCGACGCTCGCCCAGTTCAAGGCGGATGTCTCGAAGGGCAGGATCCACTACTTCATCTCGGGCGGCGGCATGGGCGGAGGCGGGGCCGGCAGCGGATCCGCCTCGAAGATCAGCTCCTGGGTGGAGGCGAACTACACGAAGGTGACAGTGGGAAGCACGACCCTGTACGACCTCACTCAGCCGAAGAGCTGAGCCGGGGCTGGCCCCCGGCGGAAGGCGTGAGCCATCCGCCGGGGGCCCTGCCGCGCGGCCTCCGTCACCGCAGGGAAAGATCGGCCACGATCGGCCGGTGGTCCGATGCGAGCGTGTCGGCCACCGTCGCCCCCCGCACCGCGATCCCCGGAGAAACCGCTACGTAGTCGATCCGTTTCACCGGATCGAGGGCCGGAAACGTCGGCAGTCCCGGCTCCGCATTCCGCAGTTCGCGCCACAACGGCGCCAGCTCAGGTGCGTTCGGCTCCGCGTTGAAGTCCCCCAGCAGCACCTTGCGGCCGTGGTCCTCGGCCATGATGCGGCGGGTGTCCGCGACCTGCGCGACCCGCACCGAGGGGTCGGCGCGGTAGTCCAGATGGGTGACGTACACATGCAGCGGTACGCCCTTCACCCGCAGGACGACCTCGCCGAATCCGGGAGCCGGTGCGGGCACCGGATCGGGGTCCTGGGTGGAGAGACGGGTGATCTCGTGGTTGGTGGCGCCGATGATGCGGTACCTGGACAGTACGGCGACGCCGTACTCGCGGCCGTCGATGCTGTAGATCGGCGCGAACGAGACGTGCATGCCGAGCCGCTCGGCGAGCTCACCCGCCAGATCGCGCCACTCGCTGCGGGCGTCCCAGTGGACGTCGACCTCCTCCAGGCCGATGACATCGGCGTGCAGACCGCGCAGAGCCGCCTCCTGCCGGTCCAGATCGAAGACGTTGTCCATGCCGGCCCCCGCGTGGATGTTGTACGAGGCGACCCGCAGTGGCACATCGTGACCGCGAGCCCGCGCGGGGGCCGCCGCGGCCGTCGCCAGGACGGCGGCAGCCAGAAGCACTTCAGTGACACGACGAGTCAGCTTCATCTGGCGACGGTACCGCCGGTAATTGACTTTACACCGTACAGTGACGGCCTTTACGGTGTACACCCAGCACCGCCACGGCACACCCACCTGTGCCCGCACCCAGCCGCCCGAAGTCGTACACCAGCAGGAGACGGAATGACGGCCACCGCCGCCGAGCAGCAGAACACCCGTACCGGGCACCCGCAGCGCTGGCTGATCCTCGGGGTCATCTGCCTCGCCCAGCTCACCGTGCTCCTCGACAACACGGTCCTCAATGTCGCGATCCCCTCGCTCACCCGTGAACTCGACGCGTCGACCGCAGACATCCAGTGGATGATCAACGCCTACTCGCTGGTCCAGTCGGGTCTGCTGCTCACCGCGGGCAGTTCCGCCGACCGCTACGGCCGCAAGAAGATGCTGATCGCCGGCCTGGCGCTCTTCGGCGCCGGATCGCTGGTCGCCGGGCTCGCCCAGTCCACCGTCCAGCTGATCGTGGCCCGTGCCGGCATGGGAGTCGGCGGCGCGCTGCTGATGACCACCACGCTCGCCGTGGTGGTGCAGATCTTCGACGACACCGAGCGGGTCAGGGCCATCGGCCTCTGGTCCACGGTGAACTCGCTCGGCTTCGCCGCCGGACCGCTGATCGGAGGGACGCTGCTCGACCACTTCTGGTGGGGTGCGATCTTCCTGGTCAACATCCCGGTGGCGGCCGTCGGTCTGGTCGCGGTGATCGCCCTCGTACCGGAGTCCAGGAATCCGTCCGGTGACCGGCCCGATCTGCTGGGTGCGCTGCTCTCCACGGTCGGTATGACCGCCGTCGTCTACGCGATCATCTCCGGCCCGGGGGACGGCTGGACGTCCGCACGGGTCCTCGTGTCGGCCGCGACCGGCATCGTCTTCCTGGCCGCCTTCGTGGCCTGGGAACTGCACGTCCCCCATCCGATGCTCGATATGCACTTCTTCCGCAACCGGCGCTTCGTAGGAGCCGTCGCCGGGGCGGTCCTGGTCGCCTTCGGTATGGGCGGCTCGCTCTTCCTGCTCACCCAGCACCTGCAATTCGTGCTCGGCTACGGGCCGTTGGACGCCGGGCTGAGGACCGCGCCGCTCGCTCTCACCATCGTGGCGCTGAATCTGACCGGTGTATCGGCCAGGATGCTGCCCAGGCTCGGCACCCCCGGGACCATCGCCACCGGGATGACCGCGCTCGCCGCAGGGCTCGCAGCGATCGCCGTGCTCGGCGGGGACAGCTACGCGGGCATGATGCTGGGGCTGGTGATCATGGGTGCGGGTATCGCGTTCGCCATGCCGGCGATGGCAAACGCGATCATGAGCGCGATTCCCCCGGAGAAGGCGGGTGTCGGCGCGGGCGTCAACGGCACCCTCGCCGAATTCGGCAACGGCCTGGGCGTCGCGGTGCTGGGAGCGGTGCTCAACTCCCGCTTCTCCGCACTCGTTCCCACGGCGGTGGGCGCTGCCTCGCTGCCGGCCGCCCTGGCCGCCGCCACCGGCCCCGGCGAACGCGCCCGTATCGCCGATGCCTTCGCCACCGGGGTGCAGACCAGTCAACTGGTCGGCGCGCTCGCCGTGCTCGTCGGCGGACTGCTGGCCGCCGTGCTGCTGCGGCGGGCCGAGCGGGCGGAGGCCGCGGCAACAGCGGCATGACCAGCAGCGCCATACCATCGACAGTGGCAGCCGGCTGATCTACGAATTCCGGAGGAGGCGCGTCATGGCGACTGCGGCCGACCGTGCGAAGGGTCCCGCGCGGACCAGTGTCTGGCTGGAGGGCAAGGCTGCTCGCCCCCGGAGAACCGATCAGCCGGCCGGCCTGGATCTGGAGAAGATCACCGCGGCGACGGTCCGGCTGCTCGACTCGGAGGGCCTGTCGAAGTTCTCCATGCGCCGGCTCGCCGCCGGTCTCGGGGTGACGGCCATGTCGGTCTACTGGTACGTGGACACCAAGGACGACCTCCTCGAACTGGCCCTCGACTCGGTGATGGGCGAGCTGTCCGTCCCGGCGCTCGAGGACACCGGCCAGTGGCGCGAGCAGCTCCGTCAGCTCGCGTCCGGTTATCGCGGCCTGCTGGTGCAGCACCCCTGGGTGTCGCCGCTCATCGGCGAGTTCCTCAATATCGGCCCGCACTCGATGGTCTTCTCGACGGCGGTCCAGCGTGTGATGCGCAGCAGCGGCCTGCCGCTGCGCGGACAGACGGGCGGCCTCTCGGCGGTATTCCAGTTCGTGTACGGGTTCGGCACCGTCGAGGGCCACTTCAGGGACCGCTGCCGGCGGGCCGGGATGAGCCAGGACGAGTACTTCCGCCAGGCCATGGGCACCATCAGCGAACAGCCCGGCCTCCGCGAGACGTTCGAGGAGGCCCAGGATGTGATGGACGCACGCGGTGGCGACACGGTCGAGGAGATGCGTGAACGGGACTTCCGGTTCGCCCTGGATCTGCTGATCGCCGGCATCGAGGCCAAGCGCGAGCTCTCGTAGGGGTGCTGACGCAGGGTGAGCGGAACTCCGGACAGGTTCTAGTCGCCCTCAGCGAGCCGCGCGGGGAAACCGCCGGTGGCGATGGGGCTCCAGCGCTCCGGGGTGATCCGGATGATGGACTTGCCCTGCTTGACCATGGCGGCGCGGTACTCGTCCCAGTCCGGGTGCTCTCCCGAGATGTTCCGGAAGTACTCGACCAGCGGCTCCACGGAATCGGGCGAGTCGATGACCTCGGCGCTGCCGTCGACCTGGACCCACGGTCCGTTCCACTCGTCGGACAGCACGATCACGCTCACCCGTGTGTCGCGCCTGGCGTTACGGGTCTTCGCGCGCTCCGGATAGGTGGACATGACGAGCCGGCCGGAGTCGTCCACTCCACAGGTCAGCGGTGAGCCCTGGGGCCGGCCGTCGGACCGGGTGGTCAGCAGGATGGCCCGGTGCCTTTCGCGGACGAACTCCAGCAGTTCCGCGAGTTCGACGGCGGTGTTGCTTGCGATGTTGGGTGCCATGACCGCACGATACGTCGCCCTCCGGGAAGTCTGCGGAAGCCGCCGGAGAGCCGCTGCTGGCCGGGGCCCCCTGAAAAAACGTGAGCACATTGGTCCCTGTTGTCCTCAGGATGCTCAGGTGAGCGGCCTGAGGACATTCCAGCCCGGTGTGTTCACGTTTTTCGAGGGGTACCGCCGTGCGCGGGCCCATCGGCATCGTCCCGGGCCCGCGCTGGCCGCCGGAACGCCCGGCGCATGACACCGCTGCCGGTACCACGGGCACGCGGCTGCGTACCTGTGGCACCGGCAGGAGGGTGCGTGCGGTCCGAGCGGGGCGGCCCAGGACCGGTCGGGCGGCTGTCAGACGGCGGGCAGGGAGTCGCCCTGGACCGCCTGGATGTCCAGCTCGACCTTCAGCGTGGTGCCGATCGCCGAGATCCCCGCCTGGACCACCTGGTTGTAGTTCATCGCGAAGTCCTCGCGACGCAGTTCCGCCGTGGCGTGGAAGGCCGCGCGGACCCCGCCCCACGGGTCCGGCCCGGTGCCCAGATAGCTCAGATCCAGATCGATGTCCCGTGCGACACCGTGCAGGGCCAGTTCGCCGTGGACCGTCCAGCGGTCAGGTCCCGCCGGTACCACCCCGGTGCTGCTGTAGGTGATCTGCGGGAAGTTCTCCACATCCAGGAAGTCCCCGGATTTCAGATGGCCGTCCCGCATGGCGTTGCCGGTGTCGATCGAGGCCGCCGAGATGACCGCTTCGACACGCGACTTCTCGACGTCGTCGGCGATCTCGATGCGGCCCACGAAATCGGTGAAACGGCCGTGCACGCTGGAGATACCCAGGTGCTGGGCGACCGCGCCCACCGAGGAGTGCGCGGGGTCGAGCGTCCAGGTCCCCGGCGGCGGGAGTTCCACTCCGCCCTGCCTGGCCAGTACCACCGTGCCCACATCGGCCCGGCCGCTCGCGGTGACGAACGCCGTCGAAGCCGCGGGGGCGTAGCCGACGGCCGTCACGATGACGGTGTGCGCGCCCGGGGTCAGCGGGGCGTCGGCGTGCACCGCTCCGTTCTCGTCGACTGCCGCCCGCAGCACCTGGCTGCCGGTCATGTCGGTCACGGTCACCACGGCGTGCTGTACGGCCCAGCCGTCGCGCGTCCGTACCTGTGCGCGAAGTCCCATCCCGTTCTCTCTCTCCTCCAAGAAGTGGGCCCCGGCCGGTGGTGCGGGCCGTCCCCTGCCCACACCACCGTGTCCGGGGCCCGTGCCCCACATCCGCTGGGGCAGCCTGTACGCGGACCTGCCGGTCCTACTCGCCCGGGTGGGCCAGCTCGATGTCGTGTCCGTCGACGCCGCTTCCCGCGACCGTCAACGAGCCCGCCACCGGGGGGTAACCCGTCGCGATGACCGTGTACTCGCCCGAGTTGAGGTCGGCGAAGCCATACGCTCCGTCGTTCCCGGTGGTCGCGGTGGCGACCACGTTTCCTGCCGCGTCGACCAGGGTCACCCGGGCGTCGGGCAGTGGCCGCCGGTCGGCCCCGCCGCGTACGACGCCCTGGACCAGGGCGCCGGACTGCAGGGCGGCCTCGATACGGGTCACACCCTGGCCGCCGACCTCCACCGGCATGGCCAGCGGCCGGAAGCCGGTCGCGTTGACCGCCACGGTCACCGATCCGGGGATCAGCTCGGCGAAGGTGAACTCGCCCTGCGCACCCGACTTGCCGGTGGCCAGTACATCGCCGCGGACGTCGGTGACGACGACCATGGCGCCCTCGATGGGGGCGCCGCCGTCGACGGCCTTCACCAGACCTGCCAGGCCGCTGGTGCCGGACAGCAGGATGTCGTACGAGAGTTCCTCGTCGGACACCACCACGGTGGACGCCTGCGGCTGGAAGCCGTCGGCCGAGGCGATCAGGACGTACGAGCCGGAGCCCGGCGCGTCCACCGCGTAACCGCCGTCCAGCTGGGAGACCGCACGGCCCAGCTGGCGTCCGGCCAGCGAGATCAGCGTGACGGCCGCATGGCCGACGGGTGCGCCTTCGGCGCCTCGGACCACACCGCGGACGGCGATGCCGGAGGTGGGGGCGGGCTGCATCGGCATCGTCTCCTCGGGACTCGGAACACTCGGGACACTCACGGCGTCGGGAGCCGGGGCGGCGACCTCCGCGGGGGCCGCCTCAGCGGCCAGGGCAGCGGCGGGCTCCGGCTCGGGCGCGCCGGCGGCGCGGGTCCGCAGCGGGACCTCCTTGATGAAGAGCGTCACCAGGAGGGCGACCAGCGCGCACGGGGCCGCGAACAGGAAGATGTCGGCGACACCGTGCCCGTAGGCGCTCTCCATGATCGTGCGGAGCGGGGCGGGCAGCCTGGCCAGGTCGGGGACCGAACCGTCACCCATCGCCTTGGAGGCGAGCCCGGCCCCCTTGGGCCCGAGGTCCGTCAGGCCCTCGGTGACGAAGTGGGTGACGCGGTTGCCCAGCACCGCACCCAGTGCCGAGACGCCGACCGCACCGCCGAGGGAGCGGAAGAAGGTGACGGTGGAGGACGCCGAACCGAGGTCCTGCTGGGACACCTGGTTCTGCGTGCAGAGCACCAGGTTCTGCATCATCATGCCGATGCCGAGACCCATCAGCGCCATGAAGATCGCCACATGCCAGTACGTGGTGTCGTACCGGATGGTGGAGAGCAGGCCGAGCCCCGCGGTCACCAGCACACCGCCGCTGACCAGCCAGGCCTTCCAGCGGCCCGTCTTGGTGATGAACTGCCCCGAAACGGTCGACGAGATGAACAGACCGCCGATCATCGGGATCGTCATCACACCGGACATCGTCGGCGACTTGCCGCGAGCCAGCTGGAAGTACTGGCTGAAGAAGACGGTGCCGGAGAACATCGCGACACCGACGAACAGCGAGGCGATCGACGCCAAAGTGATCGTGGGGTTGCGGAAGAGCCTCAGCGGGATGATCGGCTCGCTCGCCTTGGACTCGACGAGCACGAAGAGCAGGCCGAGGACGATGGAACCGCCGACCATGGCGTAGGTCTGCCAGGAGATCCAGTCGTACTTGTTTCCGGCGAAGGTGATCCAGATCATCAGCAGCGAGACGGCCGCGGCCACGAAGAAGGCGCCGCCCCAGTCGACCTTGACGTCCCGCTTGATGACCGGGAGCTTCAGGGTCTTCTGCAGCACGATCAGCGCGATGATCGCGAACGGCACTCCGACGTAGAAGCACCAGCGCCAGCCGAGCCAGCTGGTGTCGGTGATGACACCGCCGAGCAGCGGGCCTCCGACGGTCGCGACTGCGAATGTGGCACCGAGGTAACCGCTGTAGCGACCCCGCTCGCGCGGGGAGATCATCGCGGCCATCACGATCTGGGCGAGGGCGGAGAGACCGCCGACGCCGATGCCCTGGACGACCCGGAAGACGATCAGGGTGGAGGCGTTCTGCGAGAGTCCGGCCGCTGCCGAGCCCAGGACGTAGACGATCAGGGCTATCTGGACCAGCAGCTTCTTGCTGAACAGGTCGGACAGCTTGCCCCACAGCGGGGTGGTCGCCGTCATCGCCAGGAGGGACGCGGTGACGACCCAGGTGTACGAGGACTGGCTGCCGTGCAGATCGGCGACGATCTTGGGCAGTGCGTTGGTGACGATGGTCGACGACAGGATCGCGACGAACATGCCGAGCAGCAGCCCGGACAGTGCCTCCATGATCTGCCGGTGAGTCATCGGCGCACTGTCGTCGGGGGTGGGATGCCCCCCGTGCTTGGCGTGGCCGCCCCGCACACCTGCCGGTGTGGTCGTAGCCATGAAATTCCTCTGTCTCTACTTACTCGGGTGTTAAGCGGGTGTTCGGGTGTGCCCGTGGTGACCGGCCCAGGCCCGGCAGTCGCCGAAGCTGCTGCGCAGCCGGGCCAGCAGCACGTTGAGCTGCCCGACCTCGTCGTCGGACCAGTCGCTGAGGGTGCGAGCGAGGGTTGCGATGTGGCGCTCGGCGAGGTCGTCGAGCATGTCCGAGCCGGCGGCGGTGAGCCGCAGGATGCGGGAGCGCTTGTCGACGGGGTCGGGAGACCGCTCGATCCAGCCGCGCTCCGCGACGTGGGTCACATGCCGGCTGGTCACCGACATGTCCACGGCGAGCAATTCGGCGAGCCGGCTCATCCTCATCTCGCCGTGCTGCCCGAGCAGGGACAGCACGGCGGCCGACCCGGTGGGGCACTCCGGCGGGAGGATGCGCGACAGGCCGCGCTTGACGGCGCCGATGGCACTCAGCTGGCGTGCCAGTTCCTCGAACTGGCTCTGCTCGGCCACGGCCCCTCCCTGTGTGGATCCTATGTTGTTGCTTGAGGCAACCATAGAAGCTGTTGGTTGCTGAAGGCAAATTAAATGCTGCACCACGGGGTAAAGGAAGGTGAAAGGATTTGCATATGTGAGGTCAATGAGGGTGGGTCTCGTGTGCGCGGTCAGGACCGGGTCGGCCCGGGGGTTGGGCGGAACCCACGGGTTCGCTAGGGTCCTGCCTCATGGCACACAACCCCCAAGCGCCCCAAGGCCCCGAGGGCAACTACGACCCGGCGGGCAGCACCCAGATGTTCCGCGCCTTTGTCGACGACGGTGTACCGCAGGGTGCGCAGCCTGCGGCTCCCCAGCAGCAGGCGGGTCCGAGAATCGGCCTGATCGTCGCCGTGGTCGCGGTGATCGTGGTTCTCATCGGCGTGGCCGCACTCGCGATCTAGGGACCATGTCCGGGATCGCCCCCGCATGTCGGGTGCGATCCGGAAAGAACCCGTCCCCGTCCTCCCTCTCCGGCTACCGGCCGGCGGAGACCCCGGTCTCTACGTGCCTTCCCAGCGGCACCCGCCGGTCATCCCCACACCCTGCACGTGCTGCACCCGGCCGCGCCGGCGGCGATCCGCCCCGGCAGCGGCCGGTTCGTCCACCGGGCCCGAACCGGTCCGGCCGGGCCGGTTCGGCCGATGCGTGCCGCGGCGGTCCGCGCCGTCGCGCTGCGTGCCGCGGCCAAAGACGGGTCCCGAGCGGGACTCACGGCCGGGCGCGGATGGCGTACCTCGGGGCCCGGCGGACGCGGGACGGCCTCGCAGGGCGCCACGGGCGTCATGGGCGGCCGGGTGGCCACCTATGGGCCGGTGGCCACCCGTGGGCAGCCGCCGGCCACCCTCCGGGCGGACGCCGCTACTTCCCGGACGCGCCCTAGTCGGCGATCAGCCCCTCGCGCAGCTGGGCCAGTGTCCGCGTGAGCAGCCGCGAGACGTGCATCTGCGAGATACCGACCTCTTCGCCGATCTGGGACTGCGTCATGTTCGCGAAGAAGCGGAGCATGATGATCTGCCGTTCCCGAGGCGGGAGTTTGGCCAGCAGTGGCTTGAGCGACTCCCGGTACTCGACGCCCTCCAGCGCCGTGTCCTCGTACCCCAGACGGTCCGCCAGGGATCCCTCGCCACCGTCGTCCTCGGCGGACGGGGTGTCCAGGGAGGACGCCGTGTACGCATTGCCCACCGCGAGGCCGTCGACCACGTCCTCCTCCGATACGCCGAGCACAGCGGCGAGTTCGGGGACGGTGGGTGAGCGGTCCAGCTTCTGGGCGAGTTCGTCACTGGCCCTGGTCAGCGCGAGCCGCAGCTCCTGGAGACGGCGCGGGACCCGCACCGACCACGAGGTGTCGCGGAAGAAGCGCTTGATCTCGCCGACCACGGTCGGCATCGCGAACGTCGGGAATTCGACGCCGCGTTCACAGTCGAACCGGTCGATCGCCTTGATCAGGCCGATCGTGCCGACCTGGACGATGTCCTCCATGGGTTCGTTCCGGCTGCGGAACCGCGCCGCGGCGTACCGGACCAGCGGAAGATTGAGCTCGATCAGCGTGTCCCGTACGTAAGTGCGCTCCGGGCTGTCCGGTTCCTGGGAGGCCAGCACGGCGAGCCGCAGGAAAAGGGAGCGGGACAGAGTGCGGGTGTCGATGGCGCCAGAGCTCGGCAATTCGGAGCTGAGTGTCTCCGGTGCGTCTTTCGTGAGCACCTTCGAGCTGCCCTGTTCTGCGGACATGCCACCCCCTTGAGGTCGCGGACGGTCGCGGCGGACGCTCCCGTCGGAGGAACGCAGCCTCCACCTGAATACCGGAGGGGGGACTGCGGCAAACGCGCTTCCAGCAGAATGTCACATGTCGGCAACACGCTGTAGCGCCAAGTCGACATATCTGCGTCGGAAAGAGAGGGTGTGCCGCATTTGTTCCGGAAGGGCGGGTTCACTCCTGCCGGTTACGCCTCGATCCGATTTGCGGATCGGAGCCGCGCGAAGCTTCTGGCTAGCAGCCGTGACACATGCATCTGCGAAACGCCCAGCTCCTGGCTGATCTGTGACTGGGTCAGATTGCTGTAGTAGCGCAGCATCAGGATCCGTTGCTCGCGTTCGGGCAGCTGGACCAGCAGATGGCGGACCAGATCGCGGTGTTCGACCCCGGCCAGTGCCGGATCCTCGTATCCGAGACGGTCGAGGAGCCCGGGAAGACCGTCGCCCTCCTGGGCCGCTTCGAGCGACTGCGCGTGGTACGAGCGGCCCGCCTCGATGCAGGAGAGGACCTCCTCCTCGGTGATGCGCAGCCGCTCGGCGATCTCGGCCGTGGTCGGGGACCGGCCGTGCAGGGTGGTCAGATCCTCGGTGGCGCCGGTGACCTGGACCCACAGCTCGTGCAGCCGGCGGGGCACGTGCACGGTCCGCACGTTGTCGCGGAAGTACCGCTTGATCTCGCCGACCACGGTGGGCATCGCGAAGGTCGGGAACTGCACACCGCGGTCCGGGTCGAAGCGGTCGATCGCGTTGATGAGTCCGATGGTGCCGACCTGGACGACGTCCTCCATCGGCTCGTTGCGGCTGCGGAACCTGGCGGCGGCGTAGCGCACCAGCGGCAGGTTGGCCTCGATCAGCGCGGACCGCACCCTGGTGTGTTCATGGCTGCCCCGCTCGAGGTCCTTCAGCCGGGCGAAGAGCACCTGGGTCAGCGCCCGGGTGTCCGCGCCGCGGCTCTTGGCGGGCGGGGTCTCCTCGATCTGCGGCAGTGGGGACGTCTGGGGCGGTTGAGGTGTCTGTGGCAGGTGAGGTGACGGGGATGAGGAGGTCGCTGACACTCCAGGCGCAGTACTGGCCGGCACGGTCAACGCCACCCCTTTTTCAGTCAATTCCTCCGTCAAAAGCGGTCATAGCATCACAAGAAAGATGCACCCTGCGCAAGCACCGCATAACGCCGTGTTGGTTGTCAAACCGTCTCGGATGCATAAAAAAACCCCACACCGGGAAGGCGTGGGGCCGCGCGCCCGGAGGGCGCAGGGTGTCTCAGAAGGGGTAGTCGGCGATCACCCAGGTGGCGAACTCGCGCCACTGCCCCGCGGCCGCCTGATGGTCGGGGTGCTCGATGTACCGCTTCAGCGCATCGGTGTCCCGGACCGCCGAGTTGATGGCGAAGTCATAGGCGATCGGGCGCTCGGTGATGTTCCAGGCGCACTCCCAGAACTCCACCTCGGGAATCACGTCCCCGAGTTCCGCGAACGCCTTCGCGCCGGCCACGACTCGGGGCTCGTCGCGCGAGACACCCTCGTTGAGCTTGAAGAGGACCAGATGGCGGATCAAGGAACACTCCTCGGGGACGAACGGACTCAGCTGACCAGTTCGGTCATGAACTGGCCGACACTCTTCGCGGCGTTCGAGATCCCTTCGAACCCGACCTGGACCAGGTCGGCCGATCTGGCAGGGGAAGTGATGATCGTGTACAGCACGAAGACGACGACCATATAGAGAATGATCTTCTTCGCTTGCACCATTCAGCCCTGCTTCCCCTGTGGTCCTGAGCGTCGCGAGAGTCTAACCGCACAGGGCTTCGAAGGATCAAGAGGCTCCGAATGGATGCTCGAAGGGCCCCGGCGTACTGCCGGGGCCCTTCGTCAAGAGCGGTAGCGGAGGGATTTGAACCCTCGGTGAGTTTCCCCACACTCGCTTTCGAGGCGAGCTCCTTCGGCCGCTCGGACACGCTACCGAGAGAGAGCTTAGCCCAAGGTCGGCCGTGCTCCGAAATCGGCCTCCCCGGACCCCGGCGCGACGGCTCTCCGAGGACCGCTCAGCGGTCTCTGAAGAAGGAAGTCAGCTGCTCGGAGCACTCGTCCGCGAGCACCCCGACGATCACTTCGGGCCGGTGGTTGAGCCGCCGGTCCCGTACGACGTCCCAGAGCGAGCCCACGGCGCCCGCCTTGGCGTCGGTGGCACCGAAGACCACCCGGTCCACCCGGGACTGCACGATCGCGCCCGCGCACATGGTGCAGGGCTCCAGGGTGACCACCAGAGTGCATCCGGTCAGCCGCCAGGAGCCGAGCGCATCGGCGGCACGCCGGATCGCCAGGGTCTCGGCGTGCGCCGTCGGATCGCCGGTCATCTCGCGCTCGTTGTGGCCCGCGGCGAGCTGCGTGCCGTCCCCGGACAGCAGGACGGCACCGACCGGCACATCGCCGCCGAGTGCGGCGAGCCCGGCCTCCGCCAGGGCACGCCGCATCGGCACGGCCCAGGGGTCTCGGACAGGGTCGTGCATCACTTCTGAGGATTCATCTAGCGCACGGTCTCCAGCACTTCGGCGGCGCCGAGTGCGTCGGCGATGTCCGAGAGAGCGTCGGTGCCCAGGGTCAGCAGCTCCTTCTCCGTCACGCCGAGGTCGGCGAGGATGGTGATGTCTCCGAGCGGGCCCGGAGGTACGGCGTCGCCCGGGTCGGCCGCCTCGTCCTCGTCCTCCTCGCGCTCACCGTCCTCCGTACCGTCGAGGTCGACAAGTTCTTCCAGGACGTCCGGGTCCTGAGGGTCCCGGCCGAGCAGTTCGTCGGTGAGCAGGATCTCCCCGTACGAGGAACGGCTTGCGGCTGCGGCGTCCGAGACGTAGATCCGCGGATCCTCCTCACCGTCGACCCGGACGACGCCGAACCAGGCGCCTTCCTGCTCGATGAAGACAAGGACCGTGTCCTCGTCCGGCGAAACATCCCGGGCGAGGTCGGTCAGATCGCTGAGGGTTTCCACATCGTCGAGTTCCGTGTCGCTCGCTTCCCACCCGTCTTCGGTGCGCGCGAGCAGTGCGGCGAAGTACACCGTGACTCTCCCACTGGTCATAGGTGTGATGTCCGAATGGGCGCGCTGTGCCTCGCCCACTTGGAATCGTGGCAGAAACAAGGCCATCGCGAGAGGTCTTCGGCCCCAGGTTTCCGTGTTGCTTCCGGAACTCGGTAAAATTCTCGGGCTGCCGCTACCAGCGGAAGGTGCGCATGCGCATCGCCTGACGCATCCGCGCGACCTTGGCACGCCTGGGCTGTACCCGGTCGCGGAGCTCCTTGGCCTCGTTCAGTTCGCGGAGGAACTGTGCCCGGCGCCTCCGACGGTCGGCGGCACTTTCCTGGGCGAGTCCCAGGTCGTGTCCCTGGTCGTGTTCGCGTGCGCTCTCGTTCTCGGGCTCCGGCATGGGCGACACCACCTTCTTACGTGTCCACCTTCCCCCCGGCCGGGACGTTGATGCCAGCGCAGGGCGGGCCTGGGCCCGGTTACCGTTGTCCTATGCGTATCCATGTCGTCGACCACCCGCTGGTGGCGCACAAACTCACCACCTTGCGCGACAAGCGCACCGATTCCGCCACCTTCCGGCGGCTCGCCGACGAGCTGGTCACTCTGCTCGCTTACGAGGCCACCCGCGATGTGCGGACCGAGCAGGTCGACATCGAGACCCCGGTGACGTCCACCACCGGTGTGAAGCTGTCCTACCCGCGTCCTCTGGTCGTCCCGATCCTGCGGGCGGGCCTGGGCATGCTCGAAGGCATGGTGCGGCTGCTGCCGTCCGCCGAGGTCGGCTTCCTCGGGATGGTCCGCAACGAGGAGACCCTCGAGGCCTCCACCTACGCGACGCGGATGCCCGACGACCTTTCGGGCCGTCAGGTGTACGTGCTCGACCCGATGCTGGCGACGGGTGGCACGCTGGTCGCCGCGATCCGTGAGCTGATCAAGCGTGGCGCCGACGACGTCACCGCCGTGGTGCTGCTCGCGGCGCCGGAGGGTGTCGAGGTCATGGAACGTGATCTGGCGGGGACCCCGGTCACGGTGGTCACGGCCGCCGTCGACGACCGGCTGAACGACCAGGGCTACATCGTGCCGGGGCTGGGCGACGCGGGCGACCGGATGTACGGCACGGTCGACTAGTCCCCCGTCCGGCAGTGTGCCCGTTGCGCCGCCGCTCCGCGGCACGCCGGTGCGGGGCGCGGAGCCGGGCCCTGTCCTCGGGGACCGTCAGCACTTTCCGGAGGGCGCCGGCCGGGGATGGGCCAGTACGGCCATCGCCTCGGCGGCCTCCTTCGGCGTGTCCAGGTCCTTGAACGCGGTACCGATGATCAGGTCGACGTCCTGGGTCGCGCGGGTGTCGGTCTTCTGCTCGGCACCCTTCAGCTGGGTGCCGAGTACGGCGAACGGGCCCGGTGACGTCTTGCCCGCTCCGAGCAGCAGCCCGGCGCCCTTGACCTTCTTGTCGTAGGCGGCCGGGGCGTTCCCCACCTTGCCGATGGCGAAGCCGCGCTTCTTCAGCTCGTCGGCGGTGGTCTTGGCGAGACCGCTGCGCGGGGTCGCGTTGTAGACGTTGACCTTGATCTTCGCCGGCTTGGGCAGCACCTTCGGTGCCGTTGCGCCCGCGGCACGGGAGACCGTGTGTTTGCACTTCTTCTGGCCCGCGGCCGACGCCTTGTCGGAGCCGCCGGTGAAGACGTCGATGAGCTGCAGCGATCCCCAGCCGATCAGGCCGAGGACGACCACGGTGGCCAGCAGGCCGAAGATGATCCGGCCGCGACGCCGGGGGCGCTGCATTCTCGGGTAGGTGTCGCCCGTGATGCGGTACTTTCCGCCCATGCCGGGGGGTGTGAGCATGCTCATGTGCGCAGCGTAGTGCGGCTTGGCGACGATGCGAACTATCTGATCATCCGATGACCGCCGGATGGGCAAAAATGGCCCCGAAAGGCCCAGTGATCAGCCCATTTCAAGCACGCGGGCGTGCAGTACCTGTCGTTGCTGCAGCGCGGCGCGCACGGCCCGGTGCAGTCCGTCCTCCAGATAGAGGTCGCCCTGCCATTTCACGACGTGCGCGAAGAGATCTCCGTAGAAGGTGGAGTCCTCCGCGAGAAGGGTCTCGAGGTCCAGCTGGCCCTTGGTGGTCACGAGCTGGTCCAGCCGGACCGGGCGCGGCGCGACATCCGCCCACTGCCGGGTGGATTCCCGGCCGTGGTCGGGATAAGGCCGGCCGCTTCCGATGCGCTTGAAGATCACACGGAAAGCCTACCGGGGATGCGGCGGCGGGCGCAGCCTCGCCGCAGCAGTGCAAAGCCGGTGTTTCGCTCGTTACGGGGGCGAATCACCGGCTGAACTTCTCCTCCGGTGACGCGGTGGCCGGGATCGCCCCCGGGCGGGCCCGGGCCGGGGAGGGGGAGTGCTGCTCCGGGCACGGGATCGCCGCGCCGGGCGTCCGTCGTCAGGGCGTCCGTCCGTCAGCGCAGAGTGGGCAGGCCCGCGGCGAGCGCGGACAGCGCTCGGTGGAGTGTCGGAAGCAGCGGCGGGCAGGCCGCGGCGAGTTCGGGCTCCAGGGCGTACAGCTCGGCCAGCACCGGCGGCGGCGTCGCCACCGGGTAGAGCGAGCCCGCGAGGGCGGCGGCCGCCGTGACGAGGTCGGTTGCCTCTCCCCCGGTCAGGCCGGGGAGGGCCCGGGAGACATCTGCGCCCAGTGCGCGGACGGTTGCGAGCACGGCGTGCTTGAAGATGCGTGCCGCATCCAGCGAGATGTTGTGTTCCAGGGTGGTCGCGGTGTGGCTGAGCAGGTCGCAGAAGAGCGGTCGCTCGGCCAGTGTTCCGGCCAGCACGGTCACCGCGTCGTCTCCCGCGCCGAGCCGTGCGCTCACCGCTTCCCGCCATTCCCGCCAGCCCTCGGCCGTGAGCACCAGGAAGATCTCTTCACGGGTGCCGTAGTACCGGATGACATTGGACTTGGCGAGTCCCACCACTTCGGCGACGCTGCCCAGCGTCACCCCGCGCACGCCGTGCTCGAGGGCAAGCTCACCGGCGGCCGCGAGAATCGTCTCGCGCCGCTGCTGCTTCTGTTCCGGCCTTCGGGCCCGGACAAATCCCTCTGATGACATGGCTCGGTCAGCATACGAGAGCAGCAGAAGGCCTGCATTTCCTTATTATCGCAACACCATTCTGTTATTCTGCCGCCATGAAGGTGATTCTCTTCGGTGCATCCGGAATGGTCGGTCAGGGTGTGCTGCGCGAGTGTCTGCTCGACCCGCGGGTGGAGAGTGTCCTTGTGGTCGTACGGAAATCGCTCGGTGTGCGGCACCCGAAACTCGCCGAGGTGATCCACCGGGACTTCCTTGATTTCTCCATGCTGTCGCGGGAGTTCGCGGGCGCCGACGCCTGCTTCTTCTGCCTGGGCATCTCGTCGGTCGGCCGGGGGGAGGAGGAGTACACGCGGGTGACCCGCGGCTACACCCTCGCCGCGGCCCGGGCGCTCCCCGCGGACCCGGCGCTGACCTTCGTGTATGTCTCGGGTGAAGGCACCGACAGCACCGGGCGCGGCCGCTCGATGTGGGCGCGGGTGAAGGGCCGTACCGAGAACGAACTCCTGGCGATGGACTTCCACGCTTACATGTTCCGGCCCGGTTATATCCAGGCGATGCACGGAGCGACCTCGAAGACCCCGCTCTACCGGTGGTTGTACCGGGTGGGTTCCTGGCTGTATCCGGTTCTGCGGCGGGTGATTCCCGGTCACGTGACCACGACCGAGAATGTGGGGCGCGCGATGCTCGAGGTCACCGGATGGCAGGGAAGCGGCGAACACGTGCTGGACAGTGCGCGGATCAATCTGGCCGCGTGGGCCTCGGGGACCGAGGGCGGCAGTACGAGCTGAATCCGGCGCTTTTCCGCGACCGCTGCGGGACCGTCGTGGGGAAGTGGCAACTCCCCTTCGTGGCAGGCGATCCGGCGGAAGCCGTCGCTACCGTCCATTCCTGGAATCGCGGACCTCAGCCCGCGCCGTCCTGGCGTACCGGGGCGAGCCCGGTGAACAGCCGGCCGAGCGAGGCGACGGCCTCGGGCCGGGCCGAGTAGCAGATCTGGGTGCCCCGGCGGAGCGTGGTGACCAGGTCGGCCTCGCGCAGCACCTTGAGGTGCTGGCTGATGGTCGGCTGGCTCACCGCGAAGAGCTCGGTGAAATCGCATGCGCAGGTGTCCGGCCGGACGGCCAGTTCGCGCATCATGCCCAGGCGCACGGGGTGGGCGAGCGCCTTCAGCATCGCCACCTGCGCCTGGGTCTCGGCGGTGTCCTCGAGGTGCTTTCCGGTCCGGGGGGTCATCACGTTGACAGAGTATCAAGATCTGACTATATAGTTAAAGCGCTATATAGAAGCTGGTTCAGTCGCGTGAAGTCGCTGTGTGAAGGGGAATGCCATGCGCGTGATCGGATTCGACCACCTCGTTCTCAATGTCGCCGATGTGGAACGGTCTCTTGCCTTCTATTGCGGGCCGCTCGGCCTCGAACCGGTCCGTGTCGACGACTGGCGGTCCGGCAAGGCGCCCTTCCCCTCGGTGCGGGTGAGTCCCGCCACCATCATCGACATCGTGCGGGGCGCGCGGGGATCCGGTACGCCGCGGGGCGCGAACGTCGACCACCTGTGCCTGGTCGTCGAACCGCTCGACTGGCAACAGGTCATCGATTCCGGCGAGCTGACCGTGGTGGACGGCCCCGGCAGGCGCTTCGGCGCCCAGGGCACCGCCCAGTCGGTGTACGTCCAGGACCCGGACGGCAACACCATCGAGCTCCGCTGGTATCCGCAGAACGCCTGAGGTTTCTCCCCCGGCGGCCGGACCCGGCGCGGGAGGCGGACGATTCCGTAGCTCGGCCCGCGCTATATATCGGCTTCCAGGATATACTGGCGACATGGCTTCCAGAGGCATGACCCAGGCGGCGTTCTTCGTGCTCACGGCGCTCGCCGACGAGCCGCGGCACGGGTACGGAATCCTTCAGGAGGTCGACGAGCTGTCCGCGGGCGAGGTGCAGCTGCGGGTCGGCACGCTCTACGGCGTTCTCGACCGGCTGGCCGCCGACGAGCTGATCGTCCTGGACCGCGAGGAGGTGCAGAACGGCCGGCTCCGGCGCTACTACCGCCTCACCGATGCGGGGGAAACGGCGCTGGGTGCCGAGGCGGAGCGGATGGCCACCGGCGCGCGCGCCGCTGTCGAGCGGATAGCGGCGGGGCGCCGACCAAAGCCCGTACCGCCCGTGACCCCTCGCCCCGGAATCGCTGGAGGCTCCCTGTGACCACTCTTCTGGAACAGCGCTACCGCAGCGTGCTGCGGCTGCTCCCCTCCTACTACCGCGAGGCACGGGAGGAGGAGATGGTGGAGACCTATCTGCACGGCATCGGCGAGGGCGACCAGGACGAGATGCGGCCCGACCTGGGCGAGGTGGCCAGTGTTCTCGCCCTCGCGGTCCGCACTCGGCTGGGTGCCGTCGGCGCACCTCCGGGCTATGCCGCGCTCGGTGAATCCGTACGTCTCTTCGCCCTCTTCGGCGTGCTGCTGCAGGCCACCGACGTGCTGACGGAGGCGGTGCTGAACCTGACGTGGGCCGGTGGATCGGCCGCCGACCGGTCGATGTTCTTCCGTACCTTCACCGGCCACGGTCTGTTCGGCGGGACCCTCGCGGCGGTGATGTGGCTGCTGCCGCTGCTGTGGACCGCGGCGTATGCGGCACTGTTCAGGGACCACCGGCGGGCCGCCCGGCTGTGCGCCGTACTCGCCGCGCTGCCGGCCGCGTTCCACCTCGGCACCGATCTCCTCACGCAGCCGGGTCCCGCGACGGCCGCTCTCGCCATGCCGACGGCGGTTTTCGCCTGGCTGACCGCTCTCGCGGTGTGCTGCGGATTCCACGCCGATTCCCGGCCCGCCCGGCTGCCGGCCGTTCCCCCCGGGCTCACGTTCATGACTGTCTGTGTGCTGATGGGTGCGTCGGTCGTGCTGTGGCCCGCCGGCGCCGATTCGGAGTGGGCGGCCGGGACGGCGTTCACCGTGGCCGCCGTCGGATGGCTGGTGCTGCGCCACCGGTCGGCCGTCCATGCCGCGGACTTCGCCACGCCGCTCGCGCTGGCCGCCCTCGGCCTCGTGGTGCTGACGCTGCGCCTCGGCGTGCTCTCGCTGCTGAATGACGCGCAGGCGCCGGGGGGCCTGCTCATCGGCGCGACGGGGCAGGCCGTGGCCATTGCTCTGGTGGTCATGGCGCTCGCGGCCGCCGGCGCCCGCGGGCTGACCGCACGGCTGCGTACCGGCTGAACCCCGCTGCCGTGGGCGGACGTGCCCGGCCGGCACCCGGCGCCCCTTGCCGCCCGGAGACCGCGGAGGCAAGCTGGAGATATGGGTGCTCAGGACGGCCCCACGCTCATCACGTCCGTGCAGCGGGCCTTCCGTCTGATGGAGGCCGTAGGGGTACACGAGGGCGGCGCCCCGGCGAAACAGCTGGCGCGCGAGGCGGGGCTGCCGCTGCCGACCACCTACCACCTGCTGAGGACGCTGGCCCACGACGGCTACGTCCGCAAACTCGACGACGGCGGGTTCGTCATCGGGGACAAACTGGGTCTGCTGCACGACGGAAGCCGGGCACAGGAACTGCTCACCCGGGTCCGTCCGACGCTCACCGCACTGCGGGACGAACTGTCGGCCGCGGCCTATCTGACGTTCTACGAGGACGGCGAGATCCGGGTCGCCGAGATCGTCGACGGCCCGCTGGCTCCACGGGTCGATCTCTGGGTGGGCTTCGAGGACGCGGGACACGCCACCGCGCTGGGCAAGTCCGTGCTGCGTGAGCTGGACGACGACGCGCGCAGCGACTACCTCTCCCGGCACTCCCTCAGCGATCTCACGCCCCGGACCATCACTCACCCCTTCGAGTTGCTCCGGCGGATCGACACGGCGCCGACCGCTCCGCTCGTGATGGACCAGGAGGAGTACGCACTCGGCACGGTCTGTGTCGCGGTGCCCGTGTACAGCGGTGACAAGCTCGGTTCGCTCGGTGTCTCCTTCCGGGCCGACCGGCTCTCCCGGGCCGACGAGGTGCGGGAGAGGCTGCTGTCGACAGCGGGACGGGTGACCAGAGGGCTCTCGTTCACCGCGTGACCCGGGTCCTCGATCCGCCGCGTCAAGGGGCCTAGTTCACTATCTGAAAACCTTGCTCTTGTGGCACCCCCGCCCACCCCTGTTTCCTATACGAAACGGACGAAACGGGTAGGCGTGAACCAAGCAGCGAACCGCAGGGGAGACATGAGTCGGGCGGCCCAGGCACACCAGCACGATCACCGGACGGCCCGGATGGGCACCGCGCGGGCGCACCGTGCGGCGGCACGCAACCGGCCCCGGATCGACGGCCGCCTGTTCACCGTCCTGCCCGCTCTGATCGTCTCCGCGGTGGCGCTCCTCGCGCTCGTCGGCGGAGCCGGGATGATCTGCCTGCCGCTGCTCGTGGTCGGGCCGGCGCTGGCCGCCGCGCTCAACCGGCCGTACGTCGTCCTCGCGATCGGGCTGCTGGCCGTGGCGCTTGGCGCAGTGCTGGGTGTCCGCAGCGGTGCGCCGGGTGCCGAACAGGCGATCGTGCTGTCCGCTCTGGCCGCCGTCATCCTGGCGAGCAGCCTGGAGAGCGTGCTGCGGTGCCGTCGTGAACGGATTCTGGCGGACGTCAGGTCGGTGGCCGAGGCCGCCCAGCACGCCCTGCTGAGGCCGGTGCCATCGGTCGTCGGCGACTTCCAGGTCGCGGTCCGCTACAGCGCCGCGGCGGCCGAGGCCCGGATCGGCGGTGACCTGTACGCCCTGGTGCCGACCCAGTACGGGATCAGGCTGATCGTCGGCGATGTGCGCGGCAAGGGCCTGCCTGCCGTGGGCACGGCCGCCCTGGTGCTGGGGGTCTTCCGGGAGGCCGCCTATGACGAGCCGGATCTGGTGGATGTCGTGGCAAGGATCGAGCGGAGCCTCGCGCGCAACCTCGGAGCGGACGACTTCGTCACCGCGGTGGTCGTCGGGTACCCCGGCGACGGGACCATGGAAGTGGTCAACTGCGGCCATGTGTCCCCGCTGCTGGTGAGCGCTCGCGGCATCACGGCAGTGGAAACGGCCCGCCCCGCTCCTCCTCTCGGGCTGGGCGCCATCGGTGGTGAGCCGCCGAGCGTGCAGGTGCTGCCGTTCACCGACGGCGACCAGTTGCTCCTCTACACGGACGGGGTCACCGAGGCCCGCGACCAGAAGCGCGAGTTCTATCCGCTCACCGAGCGGCTGGCGGAGCATCTGTCGGACGACCCGCACGGCACCCTCGACCCCCTGCACCAGGAGCTGCTGGCGTATGTGGGCGGGCGGCTCCACGACGACGCGGCACTGCTGCTGGTGAGGAAACCGCATGCCGCCGTTCCGGCGCCCGAAGCGGGTGCCGCGGCTCCGGTGCCCGAGGCGCATGCCGCTGTTCCGGCGCTCGAAGAGGATGCAACGGTTCCGGTGTCCGCCGCCACGGTGCCCGCCGCCACGGTGCAGGCGCCGGCCGGCTGCCGGGCCGCTGCCGAGCCGGTGTGCGAGGAGCCCTTCCCGGTCTGAGCCGGAGCCGTCCGGCGGTGTCCGGCGGGTGCGGGGATGCGGCGTGTCCTCAGCGGAGAGAGGCTGGTTATGTCAGCCCTGTGGCGCCCGGCCGTGATACCGGTCGTCTGAGCACTGGCGTGCAACTGCCCACCGGCGCCCGGCAGGGAATGGTCCGGACGGCTATCGGCCGTACCGGGCTCTACGAGGGGCACGTCATGGACGGCACCACGGTGGAGGGGATGCGGGACGCACTGCGTGGCCCCGTCATCACTCCGCGGGAAAGCGAGTACGACTCGTCCCGGAACATCTACAACGCGATGATCGACCGGCGCCCCGCCGCGTTCGTGCGGTGCGCGGACGCCGGGGACGTCATGGACGCGGTGGACTTCATGAGGGACCGAGGTATGGACCCGGCGGTCCGCGGTGGCGGTCACAGCGGTCCGGGACTGTGCCTGGTGGACAACGGCATCACGATCGATCTGTCCCCGATGCGCGGGGTGCGGGTGGACCCGGTCGCGGAGACGGCTCAGGTGGCCGGCGGCAGCCTGCTCGGTGATCTCGACCATGCCGCCCACGCCTTTGGCCTGGCCACCCCTTCGGGCATCATGTCGACGACGGGTGTCGCCGGCCTCACCCTCGGTGGCGGGCACGGCCACCTCACCCGTAAGTACGGTCTGACCTCGGACAACCTGCTCTCCGCCGATGTGGTGCTGGCCGACGGCAGCTTTGTCACGGCGAGCGAGAGCGACCACCAGGACCTGTTCTGGGCGCTGCGCGGCGGTGGCGGCAACTTCGGCATCGTCACCTCGTTCACCTTCCGGTTGCATCCCGTGCACACCGTGTCTCTCGGGATCTCCCTCTGGACGCTCGACCACATCCGCGAAGTGCTGCGGTGGTACCGCGAGTTCCTGCCGCAGGCGCCCGACGACCTGAACGGTTTCTTCGCGGAGCTCACCGTTCCGCCGGCGCCGCCGTTCCCCGAGGAGATACACGGACAGAAGATGTGCGGTGTCATCTGGTGCTGGACGGGGGACCCGGACCGGGCGGAGCAGGTCCTCTCCCCGGTGAACGAACCGGCCCCGCCCGCCTTCCACTTCAGCGCCCCGATGCCCTACCCCATGATGCAGATGATGTTCGATCAGCTGCTGCCACCCGGTCTGCAGTGGTACTGGCGCGGGGATCTCTTCGACCGTATCCCGGACGAGGCCATCGAAGTCCACGAGAAGTACGCCCACGCGCTCCCCACCGACCTGTCGACCATGCACCTGTACCCGGTCGACGCCGCCGCCGGCCGGATGGACCGCGACAGCACCGCGTGGAATCACCGGGACGCGGTCTGGTCGGGCATCGTCGCCGGCATCGATCCCGACCCGGCCAACGCCGAGGCCATCAGGCAGTGGAGCACCGGCTACTGGGAAGCGCTGCACCCGCACTCGATGGGCGGTGCCTACGTGAACTTCATCGGCGCGGGCGAGGGCCAGGACCGGGTCAGGGCCACCTACGGCGAGCACTACGACCGGCTGGCCGAGATCAAGCGCACGTACGACCCGCAGAACTTCTTCCACGCCAACCAGAACATCGCGCCCGCCGTGCCCGTGTGACGGTGTCCCGGTGCTCCGCAGCCGTGGGCGGCGGGTGCGTCGGCTACGACACCGCTTGCCTCCTCCGCGGACGGGGGCCCGCGGCCTCCTTCCGCTTCTTCCGCGAAGAGTCCAGGACGCTGCCCGCGGATTCTCTCCATGCCGCTGCGGAGCGGCGGGCCGGCTCCGGGTGTCACGGCGGGCCGTGGCGTTCGGCGGCCTCGTCCAGAAGTTCGGACAGATCCTTCAGCCGGTCGAGCCCCCGCACCGCCTGGGCCATCCGGTGGTTGGCGGCGAGCCGCTCGCGGTGCCGGTGCAGGAACGACCAGTAGCCGGCGGTGTAGGGGCAGGCCCGTTCGCCGACGCGCTGCGCCGGACGGTAGGCGCATGGAGCGCAGAAGTCGCTCATCCTGTTGATGTACGCGCCCGCCGTCGTGTACGGCTTGGTCGTCATCAGACCGCCGTCCGCGTACTGCGACATCCCGACGACGTTGGGAAGCATCACCCAGTCGTAGCCGTCGACGAAGGAGCGGTGGAACCAGTCGGTGACCGCCGCAGGGTCCCAGCCGTCCTGAAGGGCCCGGCTGCCGAGCACCATCAGCCGCGGGATGTGATGGGTCCAGCCGGTGTCCCGGACCTGGGCCAGCGTCGTGGACAGACAGCGGGCCGTCACCGCATCGGCGTCCAGCTCGAGAAACCAGTCCGGCAACGGGGTCCTGTGCCCCAGAGCGTTACGGCTCCGGTAGTCCTCGCCGAAGTGCCAGTAGAGCTGCCAGACGTACTCCCGCCATCCGGCGATCTGGCGGACGAAGCCCTCCACGCTGTTGAGCGGCGCCGCGCCGTCCCGCCACGCCTTCTCGGCGCGGTCGGCGCACTCGGCCGGATCCAGCAGCCCGAGGTTGAGCGGGACCGAGAGCCGACTGTGGTTCATCACGGGGTCCCCTGCGAGCATCGCGTCCTCGTACTGTCCGAAGCCTGGCAGCCGGTGGGTGAGGAAGTGCCGGAGTGCGGCCAGTGCCTCCCGCCGGGTGGCGGGGAATCGGCGCGGTCCGTCGCGCCCCACGAAGGAGACCGTTCCGTCGCGTTCCCAGCGGTCCAGATCGTGGCGTACCCCTTCGTCGATCTCGTCCTCGACCGGACACCAGGGGTCCGCGAGACCGAGGTTCTCCTCCCTGCGCGGCGGGGGTTCGCGGTTCTCCCGGTCGAGGTTCCACCGGCCGCCGGCCGGCTCGTCACCGTCCATGAGGAGGTCGTGCCCGCGCCGGGCCCAGCGGTAGAAGTCCTCCTGCCTGACCCTGCGTCCGGTGTGCGCCGAAGCCCATTCACCGAAGTCCGCGTGCGGTACGAGGAATCCGCGTGCGGGGAGCACCTCGACCCGGTCCAGCGATTCGACCAGAGCCAGTGCGCTGCGGGACGTCGGATGGCAGACGGTCAGCGGGCCCTGCCCGGCAGCCTCCACCAGACCCTCGCGGTATGTACGCGCCCTGACGTACTGCACCCGGTCGCCGAGTTCCGCGGCCCGGTGCCGCATCGCGGACAGGACGAGATGCGCCTTGGCCCGGTGGAACCGGCGACGGCTCAGAACCGACCTGGCCTCGATCATCAGAACCGGAGCGTGTGCGTCCGGGCCGTGGTGACGCGGATCCAGGAAGTGCGGACCGAGCTGGTCGCCGAAGAGCCAGTGCGTACGAGCGGACATACGGTTGGTCACTTCCTGCTGTCCCGCGGAAGCGTGCCGGACGCCGCTGGGACAGCAGCCCGGGCGATCGCCGATGACGGCGTAACGCTACGAGCCACCACGCACCGCGCGCCCCCGACGCGCTGGGGGGTCCGGGCGCTGCTGTCCTCCCGGCGTAACGCATCGCGGGGCGCGGATCTCGGCCGGCACCGGGGGCCGAGGTCAGCGGGGACGGACCGCCGCACAGCGCACGCAGGTGCTCGCCGCCGGGCGGGCCTCAAGCCGTTCCGCGGGGATCGGCTCGCCGCACCGCTCGTGAGGCCCCTTTGAAGCTCGATTACGCCCGGCCCCATGGCAGTGGTTCGTGGCGACGGTGCCACCACCAGCCCCGCCTTTTCGACCCGGACGCCTTGGGTTCTTCCGGGTCGAGTGAACCGCCCGCGGGCTACGCCACGACACCACGGCGGCCGATATCGCCTGCGGCTGCGGGCAGCCTTGCGAATGGGCTGAACGGAAGGGCATGTCTGACGCCGACGTGGACTGATTTTCCATCCAGGGGCATCAAGCTATCTTTCACATCGGCGCCGTTGAGTCAGTGGCTCCTGGTGAAAATCTCAACGTCTTCGAGGGCGTCTGTGGCAGCGCCGGCGAGTTGCCTGTCCTCAAGCAATTTCCGAACAGCGGAGATTGCTTGTGGTGATACCTCTTTGTGGAGTCTGGCAAGGTGTCCCAGTGCGAGGGCTGCGGCCCTCCTGACATCGGGATCCGGATGAACGGCGAAGTGTACGAGCCACTGCTCGACCCACACCCGGTCGGGCACGTACAACGCTGCGGCGACCAGGGCCTGGAAATTTCGTACGGTTGTCCAGCCTGAAACGCCTGAGCTGCTTCTTCTGCTGTAATCCTGCGGGGAGTTTCGTACTGCATAATTCCTCACGATCCCGCTCCACTCTGCCGCAGAGGGCTCTGCGCATGCGGGCGAAGCGCAGCGCGATCAGCGCCGTCCATGGCAGGCGTCCGGGGGTCCCGGGGCGTACGGCAGCGTCCTGACCTGCGGTGTAGCGCGTCGGGGTGGGCCTCCTGAACGGTGCTGTACACCGATGAACGCAACCAGAACTGCAACCACGGAGCAGCTTCATCCAGCGTCTGCTTACCCGCCTCGACTCACTCCTCGAACAGGGTGGGCCGCCACTCCTGGATGTTCTCGTCGAAGTTGCCGTTGCGCACATCACGTAGGGCCGTCGCGTATCCGACCTCGATGGCCTCGGTGATCAGCTGCTGCAGCCTGGACGGGGCATACAAGAGGTCAGCGCCGGCGCCTGAGCACAGGTTGGCCGCAGCATGGCCGGCTGCGCGAGCATGTTCATCAGGGACCGTCGCAATGTGGAGGCCCGTGATGTCCTGTGCCGCGGTGTCGATCTCTTCCTGCGAAGTTGAGGTCATGACGGCGAGTATCGGCATGTTTGCGGTGGCAGGGAATGCCGCCTCCGAGCGCGCGGCTTCCATGAGGCGACGGCAGTTGGTGTGTAAGACCCTCCCCGTGGTGCTACCAACGCCCGGGAATCCCTCCATGTTCCAGAGGTAGACCGTGTCGCCGCGCTGACGCGATTGGATGGCGGGGCGCGATTACGTCCGACGACGCCATGGCAGCGGTTCGGGGTGCCGGTGCCACCACCAGCCCTTCCCGTTGTGTGTTCGCGTCTCCCCGAGCAGTTGCCGGATGAGCAAACCCTGGTTGTCCTCGATGGTGAGCGAGGCGAAGGTGGCGTCCACTTGCTGCAAGGTTGCCTGGAGGCTCGCTGCCGTAGCCGGTGGTAGCTGCCGGGGGAGGTTTTCGAGGTCGTCCCGGGCGTCGAGGCGTCGGCGGTACAGATCGGGAGGGCACCATCCTGAGCCCGCCCATCCGCTTGCCATGTGGTTGACGAGCTTCTCCCAGGCGCCCAGCCCTGTCCATGCCTCCCACGCAGCGCTGCCTGGCTCATCGGGCGATGCCTGACCCTGCAAGTGGGCTTCGGTGACTGCGGAAGCCCGCAGTTGCGCCGCGAAGGCATCAGTGTGCGGTGTGGCGATGGGCAGCTCCGGGACGACTTCCGGGATGAGTGAGACCTCGGCCGAAGGCAGTTGCGGGACGTATTCCTCGACAGCGTCGACGCTGTAGCTGTGGTCCTCATCCGAGACGAGCAGACGGGCCCGCGTGAAGCGGCCCTCCGGAGTGACAGCCCAGTAAGCGCTCGGTGGATCCGACTCGGCCGGGAAGAGCACCGCGGCGCCCGTTGCGGAGGCGAGCCGCAACGCCATCTCCGCCTCGGACGGCCGCTGCGCCACCTGATCTCGAACGTAGACGTCCAGCGACCAGGCGAGGTCGCCCCGGACGGCTTTGTAGTCGCAGAGGACCAGCGCCTCCCAGTTCCGTACGTCCGCGTCACCGTCGGCTTCCGCGACATCGACGTCCCCGGCGGTGACGCCCAGGGCGGAGGACAGGGCGTGAGCCAGGCGATCAGGGGTGGCCGTTTCGGTGGCAATCAAGTTGTAGGTCATGGGTAGATCCCGTTGTAGATCTTCAACGCCTTTTGGACGGCTTCTGGGTTGTTGGTGAAACGCGGATTCCGGGTGAGTTGAGGCGCGGCGGAAATGTCTCCCTTTGCCTTGGTTATCTGTTGGAGTGCCGCGTATTCGTTCCTGTCCAGCTTGGCTATACCTGGCCCGCTGTCAGGGTAGACCGTCCCACTCGGCTCCACGCCGTAGGTGCGTCCGTTGACTTCGTAGCGGTCAGTGTCTTTGATGTACTTCGCTCTGCCTTGCGCTATATCGCTGACATCTTGTGCGACCTCCCGCTCCTGCCCGCGCAGGATAACGCTGTTGCTCTCCTTGACTTCACCGCTTTTCGAGCCGGATACGGTGTGCCGGGAATTCGGAAATCGCAGCTGCTTACCGGCTGCCGGCCCTTTGATGTCATCGGTCGCCTGCCAGGGCCCCTTTCCGGGGCCGGAGCCCGCAGAACCGTCGGCTGTGCCCGACGAGCCCGAAGACTGACCGCCTTCGCCACCATCATCGGCCCCGTGGGCACCTTGGGCCATCATTAGCACCCCCGCTGTACCAAGGGCTGCGGCCTGCGCTGCTTCCACTGATGCGGCACCGGCGAGGATTCCGCCCCCCGCGAGCACGAGGCCGCCGGGTGGGAAGAGCATGATCAGGGCGGCGAGGGCGAGGATGGTGAGGGCGATGCCCGCATACAGTTCGAGGTTTTCCAGGGCCGCAAGCAGCATGGCGAGGGAATCGGTGACGTCACCGTTCAGGGGGGTGCCGCGATATCGAGCTGCGAGGAGCAGGCCCGTGGTGAGAATGGAACCGACGGCGGTGAACACACGCAGTCGCAAGACGGCTTGCGGCTCGGCAAGGGGTTGTCGCGAAGTAGTCCGCAAGGCCCACAACAAGAGAGCCAGCTGGATGAGGGCCCACACGAGTCCCGCTATGCCGAACCACATCAGAAACGTTGGGCCGGCACCGGTGGTGAAGTGCTTCTGAAGGCCCTTGGTGGAGGTGAATGAGCCAAGGCCCAGGAAGAGTAGAGACGGCAGCATCAGGATGACGGGCACGGCCAGGAGTGGCCAGCGCCGTCGCCACGGACGGCTGGGGCGAGCCCCCTTGAGATAGGCCCGTATTCGCCCCGAATCCCACATCTTGTCCTGGTTGACTGCGTCGATCCGTGCGACCGTGCCTGCGACCGCGGCATGCAGCAGTTCAAGCCGATCGGGGTCGGTGCGTCCGGCGGCGTAGAGGAGGGATCTGCGCATGCGGGCGAAGCGCAGCGCGATCAGCGCCGTCCATGGCAGGCACCGTGAACTGAACGTGGTCAGGGTGCCGATGGCGGCGTTCCCGGTGCGTTCCGTATTCAGGAGGACGGCGGGCATGGCCTGCTTGCTGCGCTGCAGCTGGGCGTAGTCGAGGGCCATGGCGATGGCGAGGCAGATCAGCGGCGCGTATGTCACGAGGTCGTCCGCTGTGCCGAGCAGGGAGGTTATCCAGCGGGGCGGGTGGGCGTCGTGGCTGCCGGTGTAGTTGACCAGGGTGTGGTGGCCCATCGCGTAGGCGATGGGCAGCAGTCCGAGCAGGCGTCGCCAGCCGCGGCCGCGCAGGAGCAGTCCGGCGCCGAGTGCTCCGATGGCTCCCCAGGCGAGGTGGAGGTTGGTGTCCAGGCTGGGTTGGGTGAAGCTGAGGTCCAGGCTGCCCAGCGAGGCCGGCAGCCAGGTAGTCAGCACGGTGTGCAAGTCGGGTATGTACGTGGAGCTGAAACTCAGGCCCCCGGACAGCATCCATCCGCCATGCGGGTACGGGGCGGCGCGCTGGGCGTCGAGGAGGTGGCTGAGGAGTACTTCGTAGAGGCCGAGGCCCGCGCCCGTGGCGGCGCCGAGGACCACGTAGTCGGTAAGGCCGAGTTGGTAGCGGATCTTCATGTTGAGACCTGCGAGCAGCAGCGGCGTGAGCTTGGCGAGCTCCTCCACCACAGGGACGACGGTGTAGCTGCCCCGCCCCATGGCTTCGACCAGTGGCTGCGTGGCGCTTGATTCCACGGCGTGGGCGTAGCCGAGTTCGATGAGTGCGGCCACAACTCCGCTGCCGTAAACGCCCACGGCCACCGTCAGCATCACGGTCGACAACCGCAGCGACCTCACCGGCGATGCGATCAGGGCGAGTTGAAGCACTCCGTAGATCGCTGCCGCAACCATGATGATCGACACACGAGCCCCCGTTTGGCCATGGCATCACGGACAGAGACCACGACGCTACAAGACGTGTGGATGGCTGCTGCGAAGAGGCTGTCAGGACAGGTCAGAAGCATGAATGACGCAGATGGCACGGTGGCGAAGAACCCCGTACGTCGGACAGGCACAGTCGGGTGCCGCCGCCCGCCTCCACCCCACCCGTAGGCGAGAGCCCTCGCTGCAGACAAGGAGGCATCCTGGCCTCTGCCCTTCCCCGGGCGGACGACCTGCACCGAGTCGGCCGTGCAGTCTTCGCCACGGACAGGCGTGCCCGCCGTGATGCCACCTTCGACCGCTGGACCCGCCACATGCGGCTCTCCATACAAGGACTGCCACTGCGGGGCACGGGGTCTTGCCTCCGCACCGACTACGACGCTTGGAGACGCTCCTCAGCGACGCGAGGATTCGTGACGGGCGCCTGCGCGATGCCCGGCACACCGCCGCCACGTGCTGCTGATCCTCGCAGTTCCGGAGCGAGTGGTGATGCAGATCACGGGCTGGTCGTCCCACGGCCATGGCAGCCCGGTACCAGCACGAGACCGGCGGCATCCTGAAGGACGGGCCGAGCAGGTAGGGGGCTCATCTGGGAGGTTCCGAAGAGCCCCGTTGAGACTGTGCATGAGACGGCCAAAGCAGAAGGCCCGAACCGTTTGACCGGTCCGGGCCTTCTAGCTGCGGAGGATACGAGATTCGAACTCGTGAGGGGTTGCCCCCAACACGCTTTCCAAGCGTGCGCCCTAGGCCACTAGGCGAATCCTCCGGGGCAAACAATACAAGACGTTGAGCAGTGCTAGCGAACTCGATTCCTACCCGGTGGATCAGCTAGGGTGGGGGCCAGCCCCTCACGTGGCGCTATCTGACTGAACTCCCCCAGGGCCGGAAGGCAGCAAGGGTAGGTTGGCTCTGGCGGGTGCGTGGGGGGCCCTTTGCGTTCTCCCGGTGGTTGCCGGGCGGCGCCGGCTGTCGGTGGGCCCCGATAACCTCGTAGGTGTGTCGTCCCTTGCGCTGTACCGCCGTTACCGTCCCGAGTCGTTCGCCGAGGTCATCGGGCAGGAGCATGTCACTGCCCCGTTGCAGCAGGCCCTGCGGAACAACCGGGTCAATCACGCGTATCTGTTCAGCGGTCCGCGGGGCTGCGGCAAGACCACCAGTGCGCGGATCCTCGCCCGGTGTCTGAACTGCGCGCAGGGGCCCACGCCCACACCGTGCGGCGAGTGCCAGTCCTGCCAGGACCTCGCGCGGAACGGGCCGGGGTCGATCGATGTGATCGAGATCGACGCGGCTTCGCACGGTGGCGTGGACGACGCCCGTGACTTGCGCGAAAAGGCCTTCTTCGGGCCCGCGAGCAGCCGGTACAAGATCTACATCATCGACGAGGCGCACATGGTCACTTCGGCGGGGTTCAACGCCCTGCTGAAGGTGGTCGAGGAGCCGCCGGAGCATCTCAAGTTCATCTTCGCGACCACCGAACCCGAGAAGGTCATCGGGACGATCAGGTCGCGGACCCATCACTACCCCTTCCGTCTGGTGCCGCCCGGGACGTTGCGCGACTACCTCGGTGAGGTGTGCGGGCAGGAGGGCGCACAGGTCGCCGACGGGGTGCTGCCGCTGGTGGTGCGCGCCGGGGCGGGGTCGGTGCGTGACTCGATGTCGGTCATGGACCAGTTGCTGGCCGGTGCGGGCGATGAAGGTGTGACGTATGCCATGGCGACGTCGCTCCTCGGATACACCGACGGGTCGCTGCTGGACTCCGTGATCGACGCCTTCGCGTCGGGGGACGGCGCAGCCGCCTTCGAGGTCGTGGACCGGGTGATCGAAGGCGGCAACGACCCGCGCCGGTTCGTGGCCGACCTGCTGGAGCGGCTGCGCGATCTGGTGATCCTCGCCGCGGTGCCCGACGCGGGGGAGAAGGGGCTGATCGACGCCCCGGCCGATGTGGTGGAGCGGATGCAGGCGCAGGCATCGGTGTTCGGCGCGGCCGAGCTCAGCCGCGCCGCTGACCTGGTCAACACCGGGCTCACCGAGATGCGCGGCGCCACATCGCCGCGTCTCCAGCTCGAGCTGATCTGTGCGCGGGTGCTGCTCCCCGCCGCTTTCGACGACGAGCGTTCGATGCAGGCGAGGCTGGACCGTCTGGAGCGGGGCGGCGGCCTGATGTCCGGCGGGCAGGGGCCCGCGATGGGCTACGTGCCGGGACCGGAGGCGCATCCTGCCCCGACCGGCCGGGCCGCACAGGCTGTTCCGCCCGGCGGCGGGCCCGCGGCGGCGCGTGCCGCGGTGCGAGGGGACGCGCCCGCCGTGGGTGGTGTGTACAACGCTCCCGATGGGGCGGAAGGCGCCGCCGCGGCGCCGGCTCCCCCGTCCGCCGTTCAGGCCCCACCCGTATCGCAGGCTCCACCCGTGACGCAGGCTCCACCCGTGACGGAGCCCCCGTCCGCCGCGCAGCGCGGCCCCGAGCAGTCCCCGCAGCCCGGTGGGCCCCCGGTGCGGCAGCCCGGCGCCTGGCCGGGTGCCGGCGGACCGGCAGCCGGATCCGCACCGTCCGGTGCGTCCGCCCCGGCATCCCGCCCGGCCGGCAGCTGGCCGTCGGCCGCCGCGCCCGGGCGGGGGCAGCCCGCGCCGTCGGCTCCCCCGGCGGACACGGCGCCGGCCGGTGCGGCCGCGGCCGCACCCTCGCAGGGGATGGCCCAGGGC
This sequence comes from Streptomyces sp. NBC_00344, assembly GCF_036088315.1. Lineage (NCBI taxonomy): Bacteria > Bacillati > Actinomycetota > Actinomycetes > Kitasatosporales > Streptomycetaceae > Streptomyces > Streptomyces sp. NBC_00344. The sequence continues at coordinate 3,620,441 of NZ_CP107996.1, forward strand.
GCGGCCCAGGTGCGGAGCATGTGGCCCGGCATCCTGGACGCGGTCAAGAACCGTCGCCGCTTCACCTGGATCCTGCTCAGCCAGAACGCACAGGTCGCCGGATTCGACGGGACCACCCTGCAGCTCGGCTTTCCGAACGCGGGCGCCCGGGACAACTTCGCTTCCAGCGGCAGCGAGGACGTGCTCAAGCAGGTGCTCGCCGAGCAGTTCCACGTCCAGTGGAAGGTCGACGCGATCGTCGACCCCTCGGGTGGTACGCAACCGCCCGGTGGCAGCAACCATCCGGGCCCCGGCCCCGGCCCCGGCCCCGGCCCCGGCCCCGGTGGTCCCGGCGGGTCCAGTCCGGCCCCGCAGCGTCCGGCGCCCCAGACCCCGGCACCGCCCGCGCCGGGTCCCGCACCGCAGTCGCCCCCCTCCGCTCCGGAGCCGCCGCAGCGGCCGCAGGCGTACCGGGACGCCGAGCCGCCGCCTGCCGCGGACGGGCCGCCACGCGTCTCGCTGGAGGAGGACACCCCCGAGGACGACGACCCCGACCTCGTCGACTCGGCGCTCTCCGGCCACGATCTGATCGTGCGCGAACTGGGAGCGACGGTGGTGGAGGAATATACGAACGAGTAACAGCACCGGTTCCGGCGGTCCCGACAAGCCCGCACCCTCCCCGGCCCACCGCGCGGGCTAGGCTTCGCACCGTGAAGGTCCTTGTCATCGGCGGCGGCGCCCGCGAACACGCCCTGTGCCGCTCTCTTTCTCTCGACTCCGCAGTCACCTCCCTGCACTGTGCCCCCGGCAACGCGGGCATCGCCGAGGTGGCCGAGCTGCATCAGGTCGATGCGCTGGACGGCGCTGCCGTCGCCCGGCTCGCGACCGAGCTGGAGGCCGGGCTCGTGATCGTCGGTCCGGAGGCCCCGCTGGTCGCCGGGGTCGCCGACGCGGTGCGCGAAGCGGGCATTCCCTGCTTCGGGCCGAGCCGTGAAGCGGCCAGGCTGGAAGGTTCCAAGGCCTTCGCCAAGGACGTGATGGCGGCAGCCAACGTGCCCACCGCCCGCGCCTACGTCTGCACCACCCCCGCCGAGATCGACGCGGCACTGGACGCGTTCGGCGCGCCCTATGTGGTCAAGGACGATGGTCTCGCCGCCGGCAAGGGTGTGGTGGTGACCGACGATGTGGAGACAGCCAGGGCGCATGCGCTGGCCTGTGGACGGGTGGTCATCGAGGAGTTCCTGGACGGGCCCGAGGTCTCGCTCTTCGCGATCACCGACGGTGTGACGGTCCTCCCCCTCCAGCCCGCGCAGGACTTCAAGCGGGCGCTCGACGGCGACGAGGGACCCAACACCGGCGGAATGGGTGCCTACTCCCCGCTTCCCTGGGCCGATCCCAAGCTGGTCGACGAGGTCACCGAGACCGTGCTGCAGCCGACCGTTGACGAGCTGCGCAGGCGCGGCACGCCGTTCTCCGGGCTGCTCTACGCGGGTCTCGCCATCACCTCGCGCGGAGTACGGGTCATCGAGTTCAACGCGAGGTTCGGCGACCCGGAGACCCAGGTGGTGCTGGCCAGGCTGAAGACCCCGCTGTCCGGTGTCCTGCTCAACGCGGCCAACGGCACCCTCGACAGTGAGCCGGCGCTGAACTGGCTCGACGCCGCCGCCGTCACGGTCGTCATCGCCTCGCACAACTACCCGGACGCCCCGCGCACCGGCGATCCGATCGAGGGTCTCGACGATGTCGCGGCACAGGATGCGCCTCATGCGTATGTCCTGCATGCCGGGACCAGGCAGGACGGCGACGTGGTGGTGAGTGCCGGAGGCCGTGTGCTGTCGGTGACCGCGACCGGCGCGGATCTGGCCGAGGCGCGTGAGCGCGCCTACACCGCGCTGGCCAGGGTGCGGCTCGACGGGGCTCAGCACCGTACGGACATCGCGGCGAAGGCCGCCGGTATCTGACGGTCATCGGAGAGCTTTCGTCAGCACCTTTGCCCAAAGCCATTCCATCGGGTGACGGCTGGCCCATCCGGATGACGCCTGCCGGAGCCCCAACTAGTGTGCGGCGCAAGCGTTCCGGCACTTGGCCCACCGGCATTGCGATGTCAGTGACGGGTGCCACAGTGGGGGAGTGAGCGAAGCCGTCGCAGGGGCAGAGGGGGTGACGTCCGGCCGTGTCCATCAGCGGTACGAGTGAGAAGCGGGGTGCGCAGGGCGCACGGGCCCATGCGCTGGCGGTTCTGCGTATCCGTGGCTGGGCACTCGCCGTCGCGCTGCTGCCCGCAGCGGTCGCCGTGGTGCTGCTGGCGGGCGGAGCCATGGGTCGTCTCACCGGAGGCGGCTGGGATTCGGCCCGCTGGGCGGTGACGGCCCTCGCGGTGGTGGTGCTGCTGCTGGCGGGTGCGGTCGCCGCGGTGATCGCCAGGGCCGGCCCGGCCGTGAGTCCGACGGTGGCACTCACCGAGTCGTCCGCGCCCGATCTGCACCGGATGGTGCGTGATCTGGCCGGCCGGCTCGAAGTGCCCGCACCCTCGGCGATAGCGCTCACCCCGGACTGTGACAGCTGGCTCGAGGACCGCTCGCACCCGGCCCAGTCCATATCCGGCGGCCGGCTGGGCTCCCTGGGCGCCCGCCGGACGGCGACCGCGCCGGTGCTGGTCATCGGTGCCCCCTTTCTGTGGTGGATGAGGGTCGCCGAGCTACGGGCACTGCTCGCGCCGGTCGTCGCGGGTACGGGGCCGTCCGCGCATCCCGACATCGCGGCATCCCGCCGGTTCGTCCGGGGCCTCGACGCGGCGGTCGCGGTCGCGTCCCGGCCGGGCACCGGCCCGCTGGGGCGGGTCGCGTACGGCTTCATCGGCCAGGTCGCCCGGCTGCTGCTGCGCAGCTGTCGCGGTCATGCCGCGGAGATGGAGCGGGGGGTCGCCGCTGCCGCGTCGGAGCGTGCACAGACTGTGGACTACGGACTGCGGATCGTCGCCCAGGAGCAGGTGGGCCTGGCCTATGCCGGCTGGGACCGGCTGCTCACCCGGGTCGCGCTGCCCGCCTGGCGGATGGGCCGCTGGCCCGCGAGGCTCGACGCGGGCGTGGTCTCCGCCCTTACCGAGCTGTCCCGCAGGGACCGGCTGGCCGAGGGATTCACCTCCCGGCTGGGTGAGCGGCCCGCCTGCGATCTGCTGGAGGAGCCCGGAGCTGTGGACGAGGCCACCTCGCTGCTGGCCGCCCGGCTCTTCCACGGGGGCCCGGCGGAGAACGGTCCCGACTGGTCGCCGGTGGACTGGCAGCAGTACCCGGAAGAGGTCGTGGACCGTAAGTGGCGAGCGGATGCGGCGCGGCTGCACCGGGTGCTCGACCGGCTGGGTGTGCGCCGCGCCGGCGAAGCGGACGGGCCGACGCTGGCCCGGATCATCAGCCATCTGTCGGCCGGCGGGAACGGCTCCGGCAGCGAGGCGCTGGCCGCCGGTGTCACCGCCGAGGTGGCGCGCGAGGAGGCGGCGGCCCCGCCGCCGGTGCCGGGCGGCGCGCTGGAGGGTGAGGATCTGTGGGACACCGAAGCGATCCCGCTCTTCCCGCTCCAGCCACCGCGCACGGGGCGCGATCTGCTCGCCGACCACGTGACCGCGATGGTCTGCTGCGCCGCCGTGGACACGGCGGGTGCGGCCCCCGGACTCGACTGGCTCGACGGGCCCGCCCTGCTGGTCGGCGGCGAGCGCAGGGCGGATCTGGGCGCCCTGGTGGTGAGCCTGGTCGAGGACGGCGATGCGGAGCCGCTCCGCGGCTGGCTGGCGGCCGTGGGGGTCCGTCCGGAGAAACCGGTCCGTCTGGTGTGAGGTCCGCCGGCGGACCCGGAGATCCGGATCCGCAGATGGCTCGAACGAGTGGGCCGGGACGACCCGCGGACCGGGGCGCAATCGGCGCAACTGGCCATCCCCACAGCCGGAACCACTAGTTCCGATCTCGTCAATTCACGACGAACAGTGACGGAGTGCGTGCCTTATGTGATGTGCTGGGGCCAGTCGCTGACAGTCGGTGCATCACTGTTGTGCCTGAGCGACCGAGAGGGGGGACCGTATGGGGGCGGAGCAGATCCGGCGCTGGGAATCCGGGGCCCTCGCGCACGCCGTCTCGGATCCGTTCGGGCAGGGTCCTCTGCCCTGGCTCCGCGGCAGTGAGCACTACTTCGACGACACCGGTCATGTCGTCCCCTGGTACGCCGATCCTGACGCCACGCGCAACCGTACGGGCGGACCGCGCACGGCCGACGATGTGAAGCAGCAGATCAAGGGCTTCGCCTCCACCGGAGCAGCCGCGCCGGGCGAGGCCATCGACTTCCATGTCACCGTCGATCCGCCGCAGCAGTTCTCCGTCGACATCTACCGCATCGGGCACTACGGCGGTGACGGCGCCGCGAAGATCACCACAAGCCCACGGCTCTCCGGCATCGTCCAGCCGCCCCCGCTCACCGCGGACCGCACGGTCTCCTGCCACCACTGGTGGCTCTCCTGGCGCCTGCAGATTCCCTCGTACTGGTCGATCGGCGCGTATGTCGCCGTGCTCACCACGGTCGACGGCTACCGCTCCCACATCCCCTTCACGGTCCGGGACAGCCATCCGGCCGACCTGCTCCTGTTGCTGCCCGATGTGACCTGGCAGGCGTACAACCTCTACCCGGAGGACGGCAGGACCGGCGCCAGCCTCTATCACGCATGGGACGGAAGCGGCCGTCTCCTCGGCGAGGAGGACGCCGCGACGACCGTGTCCTTCGACCGCCCGTACGCGGGTGCCGGCCTGCCCCTGCACGTCGGTCACGCCTACGACTTCATCCGCTGGGCGGAGCGGTACGGCTACGACCTCGCCTACGCCGACACCCGCGATCTGCACGCGGGCCGGATCGATCCGACGCGGTACCGGGGCCTGGTCTTCCCCGGCCACGACGAATACTGGTCCATCCCCATGCGGAGCACCGTGGAGGCCGCCCGCGAACACGGCACCTCACTGGTCTTCCTCTCCGCCAACACCATGTACTGGCAGGTCGAACTCTCCCCTTCCGCATCCGGAGTCGCCGACCGGGTGCTGACCTGCCGAAAACGCAGAGGCCCCGGCAAGCCCGCCCTCTGGCGCGACATCGACCGCCCGGAGCAGCAGCTCCTCGGTATCCAGTACGCGGGGCGGGTCCCCGAGCCGAGTCCGATGGTCGTACGGAACGCCGACCACTGGCTCTGGGACGCGACAGGCGCCGATGAGGGCGACGAGATCCCCGGCCTGGTCGCGGGCGAAGCGGACCGGTACTACCCGCGCACCGCGCTGCCGCCGCACGAGGACCGCAAGCTGCTGGCCCACTCCCCGTACCGGGACAGCGAGGGGACCCTGCGCCACCAGGAGACATCGCTCTACCGTGCCCCTTCGGGCGCTCTGGTCTTCGCGTCGGGAACATTCGCCTGGTCACCCGCGCTGGACCGCCCCGGCCATGTGGACGCCCGTATCCAGCGCGCCACCGCCAACCTCCTCGACCGGATCTGCAAGCGCGACTGACACGACGGGCGACCCTGCGGCGGCCGGCGCACACCGTATACGGGACAATCGACCTCGACCCCAGCGTATGGACAGAACCACGGGGAGGAACCGTGTCCGGATTCGTAGAAAAGCCCGATGCCGTCCAGGTGCCGGGCCTGGTGCACCTGCACACCGGCAAGGTGCGCGATCTGTACCAGAACGAGGCGGGCGACCTCGTGATGGTCGCCAGCGACCGCATCTCCGCGTACGACTGGGTGCTGCCCACCGAGATCCCCGACAAGGGGCGGGTGCTGACTCAGTTGTCGCTCTGGTGGTTCGACCAGATCGCGGACCTCGCGCCGCACCATGTCATCTCCACCGAGCTCCCGGCCGGGGCCCCCGCCGACTGGGCGGGCCGCACCCTGATCTGCAAGTCGCTGCGGATGGTCCCGGTGGAGTGCGTCGCGCGCGGCTACCTCACCGGCTCCGGCCTGCTGGAGTACAACGCGAACCGCACGGTGTGCGGCCTCGCGCTGCCCGAAGGCCTGACCGACGGCTCGCAGCTCCCCGCGCCGATCTTCACCCCGGCCACCAAGGCGGCTGTCGGCGACCACGACGAGAACGTGAGTTACGAGGACGTGGCCCGGCAAGTGGGTGCCGAGACCGCCGCCGATGTGCGCAGGGCGACGCTCGACGTGTACGGCCGGGCCAGTGACATCGCGCGGGAGCGGGGCATCATCCTCGCCGACACGAAGTTCGAGTTCGGCTACGAAGGCGATCAACTGATCATCGCCGACGAGGTGTTGACCCCGGACTCATCGCGCTTCTGGCCGGCTGCCACCTGGGAGCCGGGCCACCCGCAGCCTTCGTACGACAAGCAGTACGTCCGCGACTGGCTGACATCGGATGCCTCGGGCTGGGACCGGCACAGCGAGCAGCCGCCGCCCCCGCTCCCGCAGCACATCGTGGACGCGACCCGTGGCAAGTACGTGGAGGCCTACGAGCTGCTGACCGGTCTGCCCTGGTCGTAGCGCCCAGCGGTCGGGGCGCACCGCCCACGAAGAAGCCCCGGTCGGGATCCGACCGGGGCTTCTTCTCACTGAGCGGACGACCAGGTTCGAACTGGCGACCTCAACCTTGGCAAGGTTGCGCTCTACCAACTGAGCTACGTCCGCATGCGCCGTGGCGCGGAGACCACTATACCCAACCCCGCTGCCGCGCGAGACGCACCGCGGCATGGCGGTTCTCGGCGTTGAGCTTCGACGCGGCGGACGACAGGTAGTTCCGCACTGTGCCCTGCGACAGCGAGGCGCGCGCGGCGATCTCCGCGATGGGGGCGCCGTCCGCCGCGAGTTCCAGTACCTCCACCTCCCGGACGGTCAGCGGCGAATCCCCTGCCGAGATCGCATCGGCCGCCAACTCCGGGTCCACATAGCGCCCGCCGGACTGCACGGTCCTGATGATCTCCGCCAGCCGCTGCGCGGAGACGGTCTTGGGCACGAAGCCCCGCACCCCGGCCGCAAGGGCTCTTTTCAGATGACCGGGGCGCCCATGACTGGTGACGATCATGCAGCGGCACTCCGGGAGTTCGCTGCGCAGTGATGTGGCCACACTCACACCGTCCGCCCCCGGCATCTCCAGATCGAGTATGGCCACATCGGGCCGGTGGGCCCGTGCCATGGCGAGGGCCTCGGGCCCGGATGCCGCCTCGGCGACCACCGCCAGATCGTCCTCGAGCCCGAGCAGGGCGGCCAGCGCGCCCCGGATGAGGTGTTCGTCATCGGCGAGCAGGATCCGCACGGGTGCGCCCGCCGAGCCGGACACGGGTCGTGGCGCGGGCACGGATCCGCTCATGCGAGGGCCCCTTTGTCCTGGAGGGTGCCAGGCCCCTCCCCGTCGTCGGGACGCTTCCGCACGGCTGCCAGCGGCACCTCCGCGGTCAGGAGAAACCGCCCGCCCCCGGCCGGCCCCGCCGTCATGGTGCCGCCGAGTGCGGAGAGTCTCTCCCGCAGCCCGGCGAGTCCGGAGCCCGCGTCGCCATCCGCCGAGGCGTCCGCCGACCCGTCGTTGTCGACCGTGAGCCTGGCGTCGGTCGCCGATCTCGACACCCTGATGCCACATCTCCTGGCATCCCCGTGCCGCAGCACATTGGTGGCTGCCTCCCGGACCACCCAGCCGAGCGCCGACTGCACATCAGCCGAGAGCCCGTCCGCCGAGCCGCTGACCTCGCACTCGATCCCCGCCGCCTCCAGCACCCCCCGCGCCCCGTCGAGCTCCACGCCGAGATCGGCCTCCCGGTATCCCCGCACCACCTCACGCACCTCCCGCTGCGACTCCTGGGCGAGGCGCTGCACCTCGGCCATCTGCTCCACGGCCTCCGGCCGTCCGCGCCGCGCCAGACCCACCGCCAGCTCGCTCTTGAGCGCGATGACCGCGAGGTTGCGCCCCATCACATCGTGCAGATCCCGGCCGAACCGGAGCCGTTCCTCGGCGACCGCGAGCCGCGCCTGGACGTCCTTGGCCTGCTGGAGCTTCCACATCACATTCAGCGACCAGGCCGAGACCCGGACGGTGACGGCGAACCAGCCGGCCAGGCAGATCTGCGTGACCAGGCAGCTCGTCACCAGGCCGGTGTCCCCGCCGAGCGCGGCAACGGCGGTGCACAGAGCCGTCACCGCGGCCAGGTGCACCAGGACCGAGCTGCCCGGCCGCACCACCAGCACATGCGCCATGGTGAACGGCACCGCGGGCGCGGTCAGCAGCACCGAGGCCATCGGGACCGTGTTCATCCCCGCGGTCACGGTCAGCGTCACCACCGCGACCAGATCCGTCACCAGCAGCGTGACTCCCACGGCGACAAGACGCCGGGGCACCGCACAGCCGCCCAGATAGGTGTGGAGACCGCGGGCGAGCAAGGTCTGTCCGCAGACCCCCTGTGCCACGGCCAGCAGACAGCAGGCGACGATCAGCGCAGCCGGTGCCCCGGAGTGCCGCACCGGTTCGGTCAGCGAGAACATCACCTGCGCGGCGGCCGCCGACCAGAGCAGGAAGTACAGCGTTCCCCGGGTGTAGAGGTCCATCTGGCCGATCCCGCCGCGTCCGCGCCAGCCCCGCACCCACGTCAGCGCAGCCATTGAGCACCTTCCCCCGTCAACGCCGGGGTTCCCAGCGGAACCACCGTCGTACAGCCAACACCGCGAGCGCCGTCCAGGCCACCGCCGTCAGCACATGACCCAGGACATCGGCCCCGGACATCTGTCCGGTCCAGGCACCGCGCACCAGCTCCACCACCGGGGTGAGCGGCAGCAATTCGCAGGCGGCCGCGATGTTGCCGGGGAAGGTCTCCAGCGGGACAGCCACCCCTGATCCGGCCATTGAGAGGAGCAGCATCGGTATCACGGTCAGCTGGGCGGCCTCGGCGGACTTGGTGACCCCCGCGGTTGCCGCGCCCAGGGCGGTCAGCATCACCACCCCCAGCACCACGCCCACGGCCATCAGCCAGGGTGCAGGCGGCAGCCCCATGCCGAAGGCCACCGCACAGCCCGCGGACAGCACCACGCACTGCACCAGCCCGATGACGACCGAAGGCAGTGATGCCCCGGCGAGGATCTCGACGTCCCGCACCTCTCCGGTACGGAGCCGCTTGAGCACCAACTGCTCCCGGCGCACCACCAGCACCCCGACCACGCCGTTGTAGACGGCGAAGAGCAGCCCGAATCCGACGGCTCCCGGCAGCAGCACCGTGCCTGCCGTGAGTCCTGCTTTGTCGAGGGTCTGCTGATCTGTCGTCGACGAGAACACGAGGGTCATCGAGACGGGGAGCACCAGCATGGTGAAGAGCGAGGCCTTGCTGCGCCCGAGCAGGGTCAGCTCGGCGCGGGCCAGTGCGGCCATCCGGCCGCTGCTGAGCGTGTCCGTCCCCACCCGGCGCGGCATCCGCCCTGTCCGTATCGTCCGTACCGGGTTCATCGGGTGACCTCCTGTTTCCGTGCGATTCCCAGGAACGCCTCCTCCAGGGAGGCGGACCGCACATCCAGTCCGTACAGCTCCACGTCCCTGTCCCTGGCCCACACCAGGAGCTCGGTTGCGGACCGCTGGAGGTCGGAGGTCCTGAGCCGTATCTCCCCTGTGGTGCCGAGATAGGGGCCGAGCGGCGGCAGGTCCGCGGCGGTGAACCCTTCGGGCAGCGTGAACGAGATCTGCGCGGGCTGTTCGGCCACCACCTCGTCCACCCGTCCCTCGGCGGCGATCCGCCCCTCGTGCAGAATCGCCAGACGGTCGGCGAGTTCCTCTGCCTCCTCGAGGTAGTGCGTGGTCAGCAGGACCGTCGTGCCCCCGTCGCGCAGTTCGCGGACCAACTCCCAGGTCTCCCGGCGCCCTTCGGCATCCAGGCCGGTCGTCGGCTCGTCGAGGAAGAGGACTTCGGGCCGGCCGAGCAACGCCATCGCCAGATCGAGGCGCCGCTTCTCGCCGCCGGACAGCTGTTTCACCCGTACGTCCGAGCGGCCGCCGAGGCGGACCATCTCCAGGGCTTCGGGGACCGGGCGGGCACCGCTGGTGCAGCCCGCCCACATCCTGACGGTCTCGGCGACCGTCAGATCCGGCGGGAACCCGCCCTCCTGGAGCATCACTCCGGTCCGCGGTCTCACGGCGGCGCGTTCTGCGTACGGGTCGTGGCCGAGCACGCGCACCCGGCCCGCGGTCGGCCGGGCAAGGCCTTCGAGCAGCTCCACTGTGGAGGTCTTGCCCGCGCCGTTCGTCCCGAGCAGGGCGAAGAGCTCGCCCGCGGCCACCGAGAAGGAGATCCCGGAGACGGCCTCGAACCCTCCCGCGTAGCTGCGCCGCAGATCTTCGGCCTCGATCACATCTGTCATGCGTCCAGACTGCTGCCGGAGCAGCGCCGATTCCGGTGACAAATGTCATCGGAATCGGTGACATACGAAGAAGCCCCGGTCGGGATCCGACCGGGGCTTCTTTTCGCTGAGCGGACGACCAGGTTCGAACTGGCGACCTCAACCTTGGCAAGGTTGCGCTCTACCAACTGAGCTACGTCCGCATTGCCTCCGCTTGTCGGACCCTCCGTGGGAGAGGCCGTCCGGCGGTGCGAGCATTACTGTACCTGATCCTCGGGAGGGTCAGGAAAGCGATGCAGAGCGGGTGACAGGAATTGCACACTGCGCCTTCCCCCTGGAAGGGGGATGTTCTACTACTGAACTACACCCGCACGCTGCGTGAAGCGGGGCCTTGCGGCCTCGCCCTTCGGCGTGCTCCAGACTCTAGCTGACCAGCAGGGGTGGAATGCAAGTCGGGCGCTCGGGACGGGAGTCGGCCCGGGTCCGGCCGGCGGTCGCCCGGAGGTCCGGCCGACCGCCCGGAAGCGGGTCAGCCCGCCGCGTTGAACGCCTCGTAGACCTTCTTTGGGATCCGCCCGCGGGCCGGTACGTCCATCTTGTTGGACCGTGCCCAGGCACGGACGGCCGCCGGATCCGGCGCCACCGCGGTGTGCCGGTAGGCCTTGCCGGACTTCGACCGCTTTCGGCCCGCCTCCAGGAACGGGGCCAGCGACTTGCGCAGTTTCTTTGCATTGGCGGTATTGAGGTCGATCTCGTACGACTTTCCGTCGAGGCCGAAGGTGACCGTTTCCGCCGCTTCCCCGCCGTCGATGTCGTCGGAGAGCGTGACCACTACTCGCTGAGCCACGGACTTCGGTCCTTTCCTGCGGCACCGCTTGTCTGACGTGCAGCGATGCCGGCCTTACGGCTGATTTTGAGTTACGCCATTTCCTTTGTACAGCGGAAGCCGCCGCATTGTGAAGCCCACCCAATTACATGCGCGTGTCAGGGGGCAATCACAACGGCCGTTTTTTTCGAGGATTTTTCGCGGATGTTCCCGCCGCCATCTCCGGGGCATCTCGCGGCCGAAATCCGAACGTGATCGGACCCTGCTGATATCTACCCGCGTAGATTTTCCAGGCAGGTAGTCTGAGTGGACCGCCTTCGCACCACACACCGGGAGTGCCAGTGGCACGCGTCGTAGTCGACGTCATGCTCAAGCCGGAGATCCTCGACCCGCAGGGACAGGCGGTGCAGCGTGCACTGCCCCGTCTCGGCTTCGATGGAATCGCCGACGTACGTCAGGGAAAGCGTTTCGAGCTCGAGGTCGATGGGCCGGTCGATGACGCCGCCCTCGTCCGTATCAATGAGCTGGCCGAAACGTTCCTCGCCAACACCGTCATCGAGAACTTCACCGTGAAGGTGGAGGAGGAGAAGTGACTGCCCGTATCGGAGTCGTCACTTTTCCCGGCACCCTCGACGACCGGGACGCCCTGCGTGCCGTGCGCGTCGCGGGGGCCGAGCCGGTTTCGCTCTGGCATCGCGACAAGGGCCTCCAGCAGGTCGACGCGGTCGTCCTCGCCGGTGGTTTCTCCTACGGCGACTATCTGCGGGCCGGAGCCATCTCCCGCTTCTCGCCGGTGATGGCGACGATCATCGAGCAGGCGAAGGCCGGTCTGCCGGTTCTCGGTATCTGCAACGGTTTCCAGATCCTCACCGAGTCGCATTTGCTGCCGGGCGCGATGCTCCGCAACAACCATCTGCACTTCATCTGCCGCGACCAGAAGCTGCGCGTCGAGAATGCCGGGACCGCGTGGACCGCCGATTACTCGGCCGGCCAGGAGATCTCGGTACCTCTCAAGAACATCGACGGCCGGTACGTCGCCGACGAGTGTGTCCTCGACGAGCTCGAGGCCGAGGGCCGGGTGGCCTTCCGGTATCTCGACGGCAATCCGAACGGGTCGCTGCGCGACATCGCAGGCATCACCAACGCGGCAGGCAATGTCGTCGGTCTGATGCCGCACCCCGAGCACGCAGTCGAGCCGCTGATCGGTACGGGGCGTACCGACGGCCTCGGATTCTTCACCTCGATCCTGAAGAAGCTGGTCAACGCATGAGTCTCGACACCGTCAAGCACGCATCCCGGACGCCGGACGCCGAGCAGCCCTGGAAGGAACTCGGCCTCAAGGAGGACGAGTACACCAGGATCCGCGAGATCCTCGGCCGCCGTCCGACCGGAGCCGAGCTGGCCATGTACTCCGTGATGTGGTCCGAGCACTGCTCCTACAAGAGCAGCAAGGTGCACCTCAAGCAGTTCGGCGACAAGGTCCCCGAGAACGACGCGATGCTCGTCGGGATCGGTGAGAACGCCGGTGTGGTGGACGTCGGCCAGGGATATGCGGTCACCTTCAAGGTCGAGTCGCACAACCACCCCTCCTACATCGAGCCCTACCAGGGCGCGGCCACCGGCGTCGGCGGCATCGTCCGCGACATCCTCGCCATGGGCGCCCGTCCGGTCGCCGTGGTCGACCCGCTGCGCTTCGGCGCTGCCGACCACCCCGACACCAAGCGGGTGCTGCCGGGTGTCGTCGCGGGGATCGGCGGTTACGGAAACTGCCTGGGCCTGCCGAACATCGGCGGTGAGGTCGTCTTCGACGCCTGCTATCAGGGAAACCCGCTGGTCAACGCCGGCTGCATCGGCGTGATGAAGCACGAGGACATCCACCTCGCGAAGGCTTCGGGGACCGGCAACAAGGTCATCCTGTACGGGGCCCGCACCGGCGGTGACGGCATCGGCGGCGTCTCGGTCCTGGCATCCGAGACTTTCGATGCGACCGGCCCGGCCAAGCGTCCTGCCGTCCAGGTCGGTGACCCCTTCCAGGAGAAGCTGCTCATCGAGTGCACCCTGGAGATCTTCAGCGAGAAGCTGGTCGCGGGCATCCAGGACCTCGGCGGCGCGGGTCTCTCCTGTGCCACGAGCGAGCTGGCGAGCGCCGGCTCCGGCGGTATGCGCGTCGAGCTGGACACCGTTCCGCTCCGTGACTCCTCCCTCTCGCCCGAGGAGATCCTCATGAGCGAGTCGCAGGAGCGCATGTGCGCGATCGTCGAGCCCGGCAAGACCGAGCGCTTCCTGGAGATCTGCGAGAAGTGGGATGTCATCGCCACCGTGATCGGTGAGGTGACCGAGGGCTCGCAGCTGGAGATCTTCTGGCACGGTGAGCAGATCGTGGACGTACCGCCGCGGTCCGTGGCCCACGAGGGCCCGACGTACCACCGGCCGTTCGCCCGCCCCGACTGGCAGGACGCGCTGCAGGCCGACGACGCGGGCAGGCTTCCGCGCCCGGCCGATTCGGCCGAGCTGCGGGAGCAGGTGCTGAAGCTGGTCGCCTCGCCGAACCAGGCGTCGAAGGCATGGATCACCGACCAGTACGACCGTTTCGTGCAGGGCAACACGGTGCTCGCGATGCCCGAGGACGCGGGCATGGTCAGGATCGACGAGAAGTCGAACCTTGGTGTGACGATGGCGACGGACGGCAACGGCCGTTACGCCAAGCTCGACCCCTACACGGGTGCGCAGCTGGCCCTCGCCGAGGCGTACCGCAATGTCGCCACGACCGGCGCCAAGCCGCTGGCCATCTCCGACTGCCTGAACTTCGGTTCGCCCGAGGACCCGGCTGTGATGTGGCAGTTCGCGGAGGCCACCCGCGGTCTCGCGGACGGCTGCCTGGAGCTGGGCACCCCGGTCACCGGCGGCAATGTCTCGCTCTACAACCAGACAGGTGACACCGCGATCCACCCGACGCCGGTCGTGGCGGTCCTCGGCGTGATCGACGACGTCACCCGCCGTACGCCGATGGCCTTCGCCGAAGAGGGCCAGCTGCTCTACCTGCTCGGCGACACCCGCGAGGAGTTCGGCGGCTCGGCCTGGTCCCAGGTCGTCCACGACCACCTCGGCGGACTGCCGCCCAGGGTGGACCTGGGCCGCGAGAAGCTGCTCGCGGACATCCTGATCTCGGCGTCCCGCGACGGCATGGTCGATGCCGCGCACGACCTGTCCGACGGTGGTCTGATCCAGGCCGTCACCGAGTCCTGCCTGCGCGGCGGCAGGGGCGCACGGCTGGTCGTCCCGGACGGGCTGGACGCGTTCACCTTCCTGTTCTCCGAGTCCGCGGGCCGGGCCGTCGTCGCGATCCCGCGCAGTGAGGAGCTCCGCTTCAACGACATGTGCGGAGCCCGGGGGCTGCCGGTGACGCGTATCGGTGTGGTGGACGGCACGGACATCGAGGTCCAGGGCGAGTTCACCCTGCCGCTCGCCGAGCTGCGCGAGGCTCACGAGGCGACGATCCCGGCGCTGCTCGCCTGACGGGCCGGCACCGGAAAAAAGCGCCGGCGCCCGGGAGTTGGTCTCCCGGGCGCCGGCGCTTCGTGCTGGTGCGGCCCGTCAGTAGGCCGGAGTCTGTCCGTACGCAGGCACTGCCTTCGGGTCCGCGCCGTGCGCGTTGGGCTGGCGCTCACCCTCGGACGCGAGGAAGACGAGCAGAATGATGCCGCCCACGAACGGGACCAGGCTGATGAAGAACCACCAGCCGGACTTCCCGGTGTCGTGCAGCCGTCGCACCATCACGGCGAGGGTCGGCAGCAGCACCGCGAGGTAGTAGACGGCGACGAGCAGACCGTTGTGGAAGAGCACGAAGGACACGATCGCCACGACGATGACGGCGAGGATGTTGAACAGCGTGTACATCCAGTATTCCTGGCGCCGCGCGCGCCCGCTGAAGCCCGCGTAGTTCTTGAGCACATCGAGATACCAGTGCACTTTGGTCCCCCCAAAGACTGTGATGAGGCGTGCCCTCATGGAACCCCCCAGGACGCAGAATCTATGTGGCTTGAACTGAACGGGTCAAGTTTTTGTAAGGACGGCAGAGGTTCGGCCGAGGCCGGCGCCAACCCGGTCTCACCGGCGGGGACATGGGCCGGGCCGGAAGGGAGCCGGGTGGCCGTGGCAACAGCGGGACCCGTCACCCCGGACGCACACCGGAACACCATGTGCATCGATGAGGTGAACGCGTTCAGTGCCTGCAGATGGGCCTCACGGGTCAGTTGCGCGACGGCGCTGATGGTGCCGCCAGGGTCCCGCGCCGCGTACGCCCGGCCGAGTACCCAGCCGCGCACTGCCCCGCCGAGCCGCCGAGGGTCTCGGAGAAGCGGACTTTGTCGGTGGTGATGCCCAGTTGGCCCGGCATCATGGTGTCCCGCATCAACTGGCTGAGCTGACCGGCGAGCTGGCCGAAACCGGCACCCCTGAGCAGTACCGCCGCACGGTTCCCCCGGAGATCGGTGTTGCGCGCCGGCGGTGGGAAGAGCCGGGTGGCGCGGGTGGGCATCCGTCTACGCTCCACCCATGCCGCCCACCCGGAAACGCGCCCGCCGTTACGACCCCGCCGTCACCCGTGGCGCGGTCCTCGCCCAGTTCGACCACGTGCGGCAGGCGGTCGCCACCCTCACCCCCGACCGGCTCGCCCTGCCCACCCGGCTCGGCGACTGGACCGTACGGGAGCTGGCCGCCCATCTCACCATGGGCGTCGATGCCGTCAGCCGGCATCTCGACGAGGCGGCGCAGGACGGCGGAACACCGGCGGGGCCTGTGCCCGGCCTGCGGGAGATCACCCTGCTGGAATGGACGGCCGCCACCGCCCCGGCGGCCGGCCGCATCTCGGAGGACACCAAGGGCCTCGCGGCGAGCGCCGGTGCGCGGGAGCTCTTCGACCGAGCGGCGGCGCGTATCACCGAGCGGCTGCCCGGCGCGTCGGACGATCTGCTGCTTCCGGGGCGGGTGGGCGCCATGCGGCTCGGCGACTACCTGGTCACCCGCTGTGTGGAGCTGGTCGTGCACACCGACGACCTGAACCACGCCACCGGGCTCGAGGTGCCGTTCGACCGGCGGGCCCTCGCCGCCTGCACCCGGCTGCTGGCCGACGCGCTGGCGGTGAAGGCGCCGGGGGCGTCGACCGAGGTGCGGATTCCGCCGTATGCCGTCGTCCAGTGCATCGAGGGCCCCCGGCACACCCGGGGCACCCCGCCCAACGTCGTCGAGACCGATCCGCTCACCTGGATCCGCCTCGCCACCGGGCGTACCCGGTGGAGTGCGGCGGTGGAGGACGCACAGGTCGCGGCGAGCGGGGAGCGAGCCGATCTCTCGGATCTGCTGCCGGTCATGGGCTGACACCTGACGTGGCAGAAGCCGGTCATGGGCTGACACCGGACGCGACAGAGCCGGTCGGGAACCGGAAGCGGAACGCAGGGAAGCGCGGCCCGGAGGCGCGCACACGCGGGAACCGGAATCAGCGGAAACGGAATCCTGGGAACCGGACACCCCGCTCACCCCGTCCCAGCGCCATGCAGAAGCAACGCATGACCGTCGCCGCCCTGGCCGTCCTCGCCCTGGCCGCCTGCGGCGCGGAAAAAGGAACCCCCGGCTCCAGCAGCTCGGTCGTGCCGGATGTGCCGCTGTCCGGCACCGACTGGCGCGTCGACAGCGTGACCGTGGACGGAAAGCGGGTACCGGCCCCGCACGGCGCGGATGTCTCGTTCACGGGCGGCCGGGTGAGCGGCTCGTCCGGCTGCAACCACTTCAGCGCCCCGGCCTCGGTGAAGGGCGACACCCTCACCGTCGGTCACAGCACCTCCACCCTCATCGGCTGCCCGAAGAACATCCAGGAGTACGAGAGGGCGCTGCTCAGGACCGTCAGGGGCAAGCTCACCGCACAGCTCGACGACGGGAAGCTCACCCTGAGGGCACCGGACGGCGATCACGTCGTACTCGGTTCCCGGCCGGCCGCGCCGCTCACCGGCACCCGGTGGAAGGTGACCTCGCTCGTCGAAGGGGGCACCGCCTCGTCCCTCCCGCAGGGCACCGCGGGGAAAGCCCGTCTCACCTTCGGCAAGGACGGAACGGTCCGCGGGAACCTGGGCTGCAACCGGGTCAGCGGTATGGCAAAGGTCACGAAGGGGACGATCACCTTCGGGCACCTCACCACCACCCGGATGGCGTGCCGCGGCCCGGCCATGACCTTGGAGAGGCAGCTGCTCAAGCTGCTGCACGGGCCCGTCAGGTACGAAATCCAGCAGCGCGTGCTGACCCTCAGGACACCAGGCCGCAGTGGAATCGACGCCACCGCATAGCGGCGCGTATCGGTCACTACGGGCAGAGCGCCAGATCGCCAATTCGGACCAGTGGTCGATCTCGCCTACACTCGGTGGCGTGCCTCGTGGTGATGGACGACTCAACCACGACCTGCTCCCCGGAGAGAAGGGCCCCCAGGACGCTTGTGGCGTCTTCGGTGTCTGGGCTCCGGGTGAAGAGGTCGCCAAGCTCACCTATTTCGGACTGTATGCCCTGCAGCACCGTGGACAGGAGTCCGCGGGCATCGCAGTGAGCAATGGGTCCCAGATCCTGGTCTTCAAGGACATGGGTCTGGTCTCACAGGTCTTCGACGAAACCTCTCTCGGCTCCCTCCAGGGCCATATCGCGGTGGGTCATGCCCGCTACTCCACCACCGGAGCCTCGGTGTGGGAGAACGCGCAGCCGACCTTCCGTGCGACGGCCCACGGGTCGATCGCGCTCGGCCACAACGGCAACCTGGTCAATACGGCCCAGCTCGCCAAGATGGTCGCCGAGCTGCCGAAGGAGAACGGCCGTTCCACGCAGGTGGCGGCAACCAACGACACCGACCTGGTGACCGCGCTCCTGGCGGGCCAGAACGATGCCGACGGCAAGCCGCTGACCGTCGAGGAAGCCGCTGCCAAGATCCTCCCGGACGTGAAGGGAGCGTTCTCGCTCGTCTTCATGGACGAGAACACCCTGTACGCGGCCCGCGACATCCAGGGCATCCGTCCGCTGGTGCTCGGCCGCCTGGAGCGTGGCTGGGTGGTGGCATCGGAGTCCGCCGCTCTGGACATCTGCGGCGCCGCCTTCGTCCGCGAGGTCGAACCCGGCGAGCTGATCGCCATCGACGAGAACGGTCTCCGTACCTCGCGATTCGCGGACGCGAACCCCAAGGGTTGTGTCTTCGAGTACGTCTACCTGGCCCGCCCCGACACCGATATCGCGGGCCGGAACGTCTATCTCTCGCGTGTGGAGATGGGCCGGAAACTGGCCGCGGAAGCCCCGGCCGACGCCGATCTGGTGATAGCTACGCCCGAGTCCGGGACACCTGCCGCGATCGGTTACGCCGAGGCCAGCGGTATTCCCTACGGCTCGGGCCTGGTCAAGAACGCCTATGTCGGCCGGACCTTCATCCAGCCCTCCCAGACGATCCGCCAGCTCGGCATCAGGCTCAAGCTCAATCCGCTCAAGGAAGTCATCCGCGGCAAGCGCCTCGTGGTCGTCGACGACTCGATCGTCCGCGGCAACACCCAACGCGCGCTGGTCAAGATGCTCCGCGAGGCCGGTGCCGCGGAGATCCACATCCGGATCTCCTCCCCGCCGGTGAAGTGGCCGTGCTTCTTCGGCATCGACTTCGCGACGCGCGCGGAGCTGATCGCCAACGGCATGTCGGTCGACGAGATCGGCAAGTCGATGGGCGCGGACTCCCTCGCGTACATCTCCATCGACGGCATGATCGAGGCGACCACGATCGCCAAGCCGAAGCTCTGCCGCGCCTGCTTCGACGGCGAGTACCCGATGGATCTGCCCGACCCCGAACTGCTCGGCAAGCAGCTGCTGGAGACCGAGCTGGCCGCCGGACCGGCGAGCACCGCCGCTGCCGACGCGCTCCGTCGCCCGTAAACCCTGCAGTCCGCAAGCCCTGCAGTACGACACGAAAGTTCCCAGAGCCATGCCTCCTGAGACCAGTGGTGCCAGCTACGCAGCCGCAGGCGTCGACATCGAAGCCGGTGACCGAGCCGTAGAGCTGATGAAGGAGTGGGTGAAGAAGACGCAGCGCCCCGAGGTCCTCGGCGGCCTCGGTGGATTCGCCGGCCTCTTCGATGCCTCCGCGCTGAAGCGTTACGAGCGGCCGCTGCTCGCTTCGGCGACCGACGGTGTCGGTACGAAGGTGGACCTCGCCCGCAAGATGGGCGTCTACGACACGATCGGCCACGACCTGGTCGGCATGGTCGTCGACGACCTGGTCGTGTGCGGCGCCGAGCCGCTCTTCATGACCGACTACATCTGTGTCGGCAAGGTCTTCCCCGACCGCGTCGCCGCGATCGTGAAGGGCATCGCCGAAGGCTGTGTGCTGGCCGGCTGCGCGCTGGTCGGCGGCGAGACCGCCGAACACCCGGGGCTGCTCGGCGAGCACGACTTCGACGTGGCGGGCGCCGGTACCGGTGTGGTCGAGGCCGACCAGCTGCTGGGCGCGGACCGTATCCGCAAGGGCGACGCGGTCATCGCGATGGCCTCGTCGGGACTTCACTCCAACGGGTACTCACTGGTGCGCCATGTTGTCTTCGACCGGGCCGGCTGGGCGCTGGACCGGGAGATCGAGGAGTTCGGCAGGACCCTGGGGGAGGAGCTGCTGGAGCCCACCAGGATCTATTCGCTGGACTGCCTGGCGCTGACCCGTACGACCCAGGTGCACGGCTTCAGCCACATCACGGGCGGCGGACTGGCCAACAACCTCGCCCGGGTGATTCCGGACGGGCTGCACGCCACGGTCGACCGTTCGACCTGGACGCCAGGAGCGGTCTTCGAGGTCGTCGGCAAGGCCGGTGCGGTCGAGCGCCTGGAGCTGGAGAAGACACTGAACATGGGTGTCGGCATGATGGCCGTCGTCCCCGAGGAGTCGGTGGATGCGGCGCTGACCACACTCGCCGACCGGGGCATGGACGCCTGGGTGGCCGGGGAGATCACCGAGCGCGGCGCACACACCTCGGGCGCCGAGCTGACCGGGGACTACGCCAAGTAGGCGGAACGGGACAGCATGGGACCCGGCCCGGGGCGGTGGCCTCGGACCGGGTCGAATGACAGTGCTCAACGAAGAACCGAAAAATAATTCTTTGAGATGACTGCGCTTTTTGAGGTGTTCGTACGTCAAGCGCCGCGGCGCTGAGACGAAGGACCGGACTCGTCGTCCTCGTCCTGATCCTCGTTGTAACGATCCGCGTACTGTGCGTACGGGTCATCTTCCTCTTCGTCGTCCTCGAACGGCTCCGCGTTCGGTGGCTGACTCGTAGGAGATGCGCCCAGCTCATTGGCCAGACGTGACAGGTCCGTTCCGCCGCTGCTGTACTTCAGCTGGCGGGCGACCTTCGTCTGCTTGGCCTTTGCCCGGCCGCGCCCCATGGCTCGACCCCCTCGGTGACGGGGCTCGACGGCCCCAGAGTCTTGACACCCGTTCATGATTCGGAACGGACTCTCCGTAAAGAGTCCGGTCCGTAGGGCTTCAACGGTACCTGCTTCCGCGGCCATACGGTACGCCGCCCGCAGGAAGCGCCGCTTCACAGAACCGGCGAGGAGCCCCGTCCTCGCTGGTCAGCTGCGATTTTAGCCTCTTCTGGGCGTCCGACCCGCCGACGGGGGTGAGTCACGTCTCCCCGACAGCGGGTCAGTGGCCGTGCACGGTCAGTGGCTGCGGGCCTCGTCCATCCGCTGTTCGGCGATCCGGTCGGCCGCCGCAGCCGGCGGAATACCGTCAGCCTTTGCGCGAGCGAATATTGCCAGCGTGGTGTCGAAGATCCCGGCGGCCTTCGCCTTGCAGCGGTCGAAGTCGAATCCGTGCAGCTCGTCGGCGACCTGGATCACCCCGCCCGCGTTCACCACGTAGTCGGGCGCGTAGAGGATCCCGCGGTCCGCGAGGTCCTTCTCGACGCCCGGGTGCGCGAGCTGGTTGTTGGCGGCACCGCAGATCACCTTGGCGGTGAGCACCGGCACGGACGTGTCGTTCAGCGCGCCGCCCAGGGCACAGGGGGCGTAGATGTCGAGGCCGGGCACCCGGATCAGCGCCTCGGTGTCGGCGACCGCGGTCACCCGTCCCGGGTGGGTGCCGGTGACGCGGCGCACGGTCTCTTCCCGTACATCGGTGATCACGACATCGGCGCCGTCCGCCAGCAGGTGCTCGACCAGGTGGTGGCCGACCTTGCCGACACCCGCGATGCCGACCGTACGGCCGCGGAGCGTGGGGTCGCCCCACAGGTGCTGGGCGCTGGCCCGCATGCCCTGGAAGACGCCGAAGGCGGTGAGTACCGACGAGTCGCCGGCGCCGCCGTTCTCGGGGGAACGCCCGGTCGTCCACGCGCACTCACGCGCCACGACGTCCATGTCGGCGACATAGGTCCCGACATCGCAGGCGGTGACGTATCGGCCACCGAGCGAGGCGACGAAGCGGCCGTAGGCCAGCAGCAGCTCTTCGGTCTTGATCTTTTCGGGATCGCCGATGATCACGGCCTTGCCGCCGCCGTGGTCCAGACCGGCCATGGCGTTCTTGTACGACATGCCGCGGGCGAGGTTCAGCGCGTCTGCCACGGCTGCTTCCTCACTCGCATACGGATAGAAGCGCGTACCGCCGAGGGCCGGGCCCAGGGCGGTGGAGTGGATGGCGATCACGGCCTTGAGGCCGGAGGCGCGGTCCTGGCAGAGCACGACTTGCTCGTGTCCCCCCTGATCCGAGTGGAACAGGGTGTGCAGTACGTCGACAGGAGCGCCGGTCACATCGGTCACTGTGGTGACTCCCAAGTACGAAGCGGCGAATTTCGGTGGCCAGGCCTTCTTACGGGTGGAGAGGACCCGGTTGGCAGCAGATTAGGCCCTACGCACGCGTAGATCAGGTGCAGTGCTGAGGATCACCCCCTCCTGGAGCAGTGACATGGGACGATTCACCTCATGGCGGTGGTGTCCTCAGTGATCGTCCCCTATACGTCCTATCTGCGGGTCTATGAACCCCTGGCGGCTTTTCCGGAGTCCGAGCGCGACCACTGGGCCCGCTATGCGCGGCGCAGCGATCTGCCGACGGCGCAGGACGAACTCAGGCGGTCGCTGGCGGATCTGCTGCCGGTGCCACCGGTGGCCGTGCCGGTGCACGAGAGCGCCGATGCCTTCGTGGCCGAGCTGGACGGTGTCGTCTGCGTCTGCCCCTGGCGGACCAGGCTGCGGGGCTGGCTCGCCCTGGAGGAGCTTTCCGGGCAGTATCCGGAACCGGTGCTCGACGTGGTGCTGCCCCCTGTGGTGCGCCGGCAGGCCGCCGCCGACTACGAGCGCTGGCTGGAGCGCAATCCGGATGCCAGGCCCTGGATCAGGACGACCGTCTGGCATGTCCCCGTGCGCTGGTTCACACTCTTCGACGACGGGGAGCGGGAATTCACCGCGGCCGAGGACGGTGCCCCGCCGGTGCTGCGCTACCGGACTCCGATGGTGCAGGCCAGGCGCCGGCTGGCGCGCTCATTGAAGACGCTGAGGGAGCATTTCGAAGAGGGGACGCTCACCGAGGGCCTGGTGGACGTCGGCAAGTGGCTGGAGGAGTTCCATCCCAGGTCGCTGGTTGAGCTCGACTACGGCGGCCTCGTGCACGCCCTGAGCGAGGCGCAGTTGGCGGAGGACAGGTCGGCAGCGGATGTGGCGGCCGCGGTCGCCGCACTGCGGGCCGGAGACGGTGAGGCGGCGGACGCCGCGTACGAGCGGCTGGCCGACCGCTGGCGGGCGGTCCGGGAACGGCAGATCGCCAACTGACCCGCGGAGCCCGTCCGGGCGGGCTTCCGCACGGGGACCTACGTCCTGATCCGGGCCTTTGTGTCAAGCGTGACGGACCGCACTAACCCGGGCCTTGCGCCCATCCCCCATCCTCGTGTCAAAATAGGACAAGGAGTCCGGAGTGGGCTCCTTCCGTCCAAGTAAGGGCGGATTACTCGGCATTGCACTCTTTGGGGGGTCTGATGACTCCTGATCACCATGTGACTGATCGTTACTGTGGTGTGACTGTCCGCTATGGCATGGTCCATCGGCCTTCCGCCACTGATGAGCACCTGAGAGGGCAATTCCATCGGTTTGGCCGACGTGGCTGGACGGATGGTGTAGTTGTAGTGCCGAAGACAAGCCGTTCGTCCTATAACCGACTCGACTCGCGTGCTCCATTTCGGGCAACGCGGGTCAAGGTGCAGAATTTAGAGGAATGAACCGAGATGGATCGGTTCTCCGAGGAGGCCGCTCATGACCGCTCGCACCCCTGATGCCGAGCCGCTGCTGACCCCGGCTGAGGTTGCCACGATGTTCCGCGTGGACCCGAAGACGGTCACCCGCTGGGCAAAGGCGGGCAAGCTCACGTCCATTCGAACGCTGGGTGGACATCGCCGGTACCGCGAGGCAGAGGTCCGTGCACTGCTCGCGGGTATTCCGCAGCAGCGCAGCGAGGCCTGAACACCCCGATAAATCGGGCGTTTCCGGGCCCCCCAACCTGATTCGCCCTGTTACTGCTCCACATGACGGCTGTCCGCCCCAACGGACATCGGTCTTGACCGCGCTGGACTCCGCCGGGTCCAGCGCGGTTTTTTTGTGCCACGCCCCGTACGGCTCGCCGCACGGCCGGTGGTGCGGCGTCCCGCTCGGCGCCGCCCCCGGCCCGCCGGGCCCCGCCTGAGGGCCGCTGAAGCCTTGTGGGAGGCGGGGGTAAGGCCTTACCGGAGTCGCCTCCGAAGCCTCGCCGGCAGGGGTCGCCGCGGCTCCTCCGCGGCCCTGTGGGGGCCCCGGTTCCGTCGGTCCTGAGGCCTCGCACGGGAGTGCAATTGCACATATTAAATTGGCTTGTTGTAGGGCGGGGTTAAGTTCGCCCGTTGTAAAAACTCATTCAGTGACTCCCGTCACATGGCGTACCTCTTGCCAAACCCTCGACCCGCCCTGGTAGTGGGCGCGTTGGGCGGCTATGGGCGTCATGCGTCCGGAGGGGTGTCACGCTCGGGGCCCGAGGACTCCATCGCGAGCCGCAGCAGCCGGTGGCAGACCTGGCAGTGCCGGGTGAGGTGGCGGTAGCCCACAGCGGCCGCCAGATGGGCGCGGAGCAGAGCCCGGGTCTCATGTCGTGCCCGTTTCGCCGTCGCCGCCATACGCCGCCTCCCGTCACGTCCCCTGTTGTCTGGGGTACTCCGCGGCGGAAGGTGCAGTCAAGACCCCGGTGGGCGGCCGGCACGCAGGAAAGCCCGCATCCAAGGGATGCGGGCTTTCCTCTGCTGCGGTCCTGACGGGATTTGAACCCGCGGCCTCCACCTTGACAGGGTGGCGAGCACTCCAAACTGCTCCACAGGACCAGGTTTCGCAGCCCGATGTGCGTTGGCTGCGAGACAAGACTGTACAGCAGGCCGGGGCCCTGGTCGAACCGGATACCGGACCCGTCAGCGGGCCGCTGCCGCCGCCGCGTCGATCGCCTTGACGATGCGTTTGTCCGACACCGTCATGGCGGTCCCGAGGGCGTGGGCGAAGTAGCTCACCCGCAGTTCCTCGATCATCCAGCGGATGTCGGTGACCTCCTGCGGCACGGGCCGGCCCGGAGGCAGTTGCTCCAGCAGCCAGGCGTACTCGTCCTGCATCTCGTGGACCTTCTCCATGCGGGTGGTGTCCCGCTGGACGGCCGTCGGCATCTGCTGGAGCCGGCGGTCGGCCGCCACCATGTACCGCATCAGGTCGGGCAGTCTGCGCAGCCCGGTCGCGGTGATGAAGCCCGGCGTGATGAGCGTCGCGAGCTGCTTGCGCACGTCGGTGAGGTTGGCGGCGAGCACCAGGCTGGTGGTGGCCTTCAGCCGGCGCTCACAGGCTTGCCATGCGGCCAGGATCTGCTGCACCTGGTCGACCGTCCTGATGGTGGTCTCGACGAGGTCGGCGCGGACCTTCTCGTACAGCTTGCGGAAGGACTCCTCGTCCCAGGCGGGGCCGCCGTGGTCGGCGATCAGCCGGTCGGCGGCCGCGTTCGCGCAGTCCTCGAAGAGTGCCTGGATCGAGCCGTGCGGATTACGGGAGAGGGCCAGCTTCTGCTGATTGCTCAGCCGGTCCGATGCGAACTTGGCAGGATTCACCGGGATGTTGAGCATGATCAGCCTGCGGGTGCCCCGCCACATCGACCGGAGCTGTTCGGACTCGGTGTCGAAGAGCCGTACCGAGACGCTGCTGCCCTCGTCCACCAGAGCCGGGTAGGCCCGGACCGGCTGACCGGAACGTTTGGTCTCGAACACCTTCGACAGGGTGCCCAGGGTCCATTCCTTCAGGCCGGTGCGCTCGATGGACTCGCCGGTGGGGCCGGCCGTCGCCGCGGCGGCCTTGGAGATCGCCTGGCGGGCCTTGGGGCGCAACCTGATCTTGAGGGCTTCCAGGTCCTTGTCCTCGGCGATGTTGCGGCGCCGCTCGTCGACGATCCGGAAGGTGATCTTCAAGTGGTCCGGGATCCGGGAGAGGTCGAAATCCTCCTCGGCGACCGGCACTCCGACCATCCGCTGCAGTTCTCGTGCCAGCGTCAGCGGAAGCGGCTCCTGCCGGGGAACCGCACGGTCCAGGAAGGCCGTTGCGTAGTTCGGCGCCGGGACGTAGTGCCGGCGGACCGGCTTGGGCAGCGAGCGGATCAGCTCGGTGACCACTTCCTCCCGCAGCCCGGGAATCTGCCAGTCGAAGCCCTCGGACGTGACCTGGTTGAGCACCTGGAGGGGGATGTGGACGGTGACACCGTCGGCGTCGGCGCCCGGCTCGAACTGGTAGGTCACCCGGAACTTGAGCTTCTGCTGCCGCCAGGAGTCCGGATAGTCGTCCTTGGTGACCGAGCCCGCCTTCTCGGTGATGAGCATCGAACGCTCGAAGTCGAGCGCCTCGGGCTCCTCGCGCTGCCGCTTCTTCCACCAGGAGTCGAAGTGGGCGCCGGAGACGACATCGCCGGGAATGCGCTCGTCGTAGAAGTCGAAGAGAGTCTCGTCGTCCACCAGGATGTCGCGGCGCCTGGCGCGGTGCTCCAGCTCCTCGACCTCGGCGAGCAGCTTGCGGTTGTCCGCGAAGAACTTGTGGTGCGTACGCCAGTCGCCCTCGACCAGGGCGTTCCTGATGAAGAGCTCACGGCTGGTCTCCGGGTCGATCCGGCCGTAGTTGATCTTCCGCTGGGCGACGATCGGCACACCGTAGAGCGTCACCCGCTCGTACGCCATCACGGCAGCCTGGTCCTTCTCCCAGTGCGGCTCGCTGTAGGTGCGCTTCAGCAGATGCTGGGCGACCGGCTCGATCCACTCGGGCTCGATCTTCGCGTTGACCCTGGCCCAGAGCCGGGAGGTCTCCACCAGTTCGGCGGACATGATGAAACGCGGCTGCTTCTTGAAGAGGGCGGAACCCGGGAAGATCGCGAACTTGGCGCTGCGGGCGCCCAGATACTCGTTCTTCTCGGTGTCCTTGAGGCCGATGTGCGAGAGCAGACCGGCCAGCAGTGAGGTGTGCACGGACTGTTCGGGCGCGTCCTGCTCGTTCAGGCGCACGCCCATGGTCCTGGCAACCGAACGCAGCTGCGCGTAGATGTCCTGCCACTCGCGGATCCGCAGGAAGTTCAGGTACTCCTGCTTGCACATCCGGCGGAAGCTCGAGGAGCCGCGCTCCTTCTGCTGTTCCTGGACGTAGCGCCAGAGGTTGAGGAAGGCGAGGAAGTCGGAGGTCTCGTCCTTGAACCTGGCGTGCTGCTGGTCCGCCTGCTGTTGCTTCTCGGCCGGCCGCTCGCGCGGGTCCTGGATGGAGAGGGCGGCGGCGATCACCATGACCTCGCGCACACAGCCGTTGCGGTCGGCCTCCAGGACCATCCGGGCGAGCCGCGGGTCGACGGGCAGCTGGCTGAGTTTGCGGCCCTCCGGGGTGAGCCGGCGCTTGGGGTCCTTCTCCTTGGGGTCCAGCGCCCCGAGTTCCTGGAGCAGCTGGACGCCGTCGCGGATGTTCCGGTGGTCCGGCGCGTCGATGAAGGGGAACTTCTCGATGTCGCCCAGCCCGGCCGCCGACATCTGGAGGATGACGGACGCCAGATTGGTCCTGAGGATCTCCGGGTCGGTGAACTCCGGGCGGGTGAGGAAGTCGTCCTCGGAGTACAGCCGGATGCAGATGCCGTCCGAGGTGCGGCCGCAACGGCCTTTGCGCTGGTTGGCGCTGGCCTGCGAGATCCGCTCGATGGGCAGCCGCTGCACCTTGGTCCGGTGGCTGTAGCGGGAGATGCGCGCGGTGCCCGGGTCGATCACGTACTTGATGCCGGGGACGGTCAGCGAGGTCTCCGCGACGTTGGTGGCCAGCACCACCCGTCTCCCCGCGTGCTGCTGGAACACCCGGTGCTGCTCTGCGTGCGAGAGCCGGGCGTACAGGGGGAGCACCTCGGTGTGCCGCAGGTTCCGCTTGTTCAGCGCGTCGGCGGTGTCACGGATCTCGCGCTCGCCGGAGAGGAAGACCAGCACATCTCCCGGGCCCTCGCCCTGGAGTTCGTCCACCGCCTCGCAGATCGCGGTGATCTGGTCGCGGTCGCCGTCCTCGCCCTCGTCCTCGAGGAGCGGTCGGTAACGGACGTCGACCGGGTACGTGCGCCCGCTGACCTCCACGATCGGCGCCTCGCCGAAGTGCTGGGAAAACCGCTCGGGGTCGATGGTCGCCGAGGTGATGACGACCTTCAGGTCCGGCCGCTTCGGCAGCAGCTGGGCCAGATAGCCGAGCAGGAAGTCGATGTTCAGGGACCGCTCGTGGGCCTCGTCGATGATGATCGTGTCGTAGGCGCGCAGCTCACGGTCGGTCTGGATCTCCGCGAGCAGAATGCCGTCCGTCATCAGCTTGACGAAGGTGGCGTCCTGGTTGACCTGGTCGGTGAAGCGGACCTTCCAGCCGACCGCTTCGCCGAGCGGTGTCCCCATCTCGTCGGCGATGCGTTCCGCGACCGTGCGGGCGGCGATCCGCCGGGGCTGGGTGTGCCCGATCATGCCCCGGACCCCACGCCCCAGCTCCAGGCAGATCTTCGGGATCTGGGTGGTCTTTCCCGATCCGGTCTCACCGGCGACGATCACCACCTGGTGATGGCGTATCGCTTCCGCGATCTCGTCCTTCTTCTGGCTGACCGGCAGCTGTTCGGGATAGCTGACCGGTGGCACCCGGGAGGCCCGCAGCGCGATCCGCTCCGCCGACTTCCCCGCATCGGCGGCGAGCTCGTCCAGCACGGCCTGCCGGGCCTCCGGCTTACGGATACGCCGGGCGCCCTCGAGACGCCGGCCGAGCCGGTGCGCATCGCGCAGCGACAGTTCGTTGAGCGTGGCCTGTAGATCGGCGAAGGAAGTAGACATACCTCACCCAGGATCTCACCCGGCGGAACGGACTGGCGAACGGATTTGCCCGCGCCAGCATATGCTCCACTTCGATCCTGTATGTCTTATGTATCTGGTTTAGCGTGATTTTCATGGCCGACCCGATGGAACAGCACGGCGCCCGAGCCGGGCGCCCGAGCCGCCGTGATCACTGGACGGCCTTCCGGCAGTCGCCCTTTCTGCCGGCGAGCGTGCTGCTGGTCATCCTGTCGGCCGCCGCCGCGCTCTTCGCCGGTTCGTACACCTACTTCATGGCGAACCCCACACCGCACCGCATTCCGACGGCCGTCGTCGGTGACTACGGCTCTCCGGTGGGGCGGCGGTTCATCGGGGGAATGGAGCAGGCCCTCGACGCGTCGCTGAAACTGCACACCTATGTATCGGCCGCCGCTGCCCGGCAGGGTGTGGACGAGCAGAAGGTCTTCGCCATCGTGGAAGTGGCGGGCGGCCGGGTCCGGCTGGACGTGTCCGGTGCCTCCGGTGCGACGGTGGCGCAGGTGATCGCGGAGGCCGGGCCGAAGGTCGGCAGGGCGACCGGTGTCCCGGTCCGGGTCAGGGACATCAAACCGCTTCAGCCGGGCGACCCGCGCGGGCTGGCGCTCTTCTACATCTCGCTGGCCGCGGTGATCATCGGGTTCGTCGGAGCGATCCAGCTCTCGGTACATGCCCGGGCCCTCAACCCGGCGGAACGCATTGCCTTCACGGTGGCCTATGCGCTGCTCGGCGGGTTCGCCATCGCCGCGGTGGTGGACTGGGGGCTGGGTGCGCTCCGCCTGCCGTTCGTCCAGTCCTGGATGATCCTGGCGCTGACCATGTTCACCTCCGGCATGGTCTTCACCATGTTCAACACCCTGATCGGCCGCTGGGCGATGATTCCCACCTGGGGCCTGATGGTGCTGCTCGGCAACCCGTCGTCGGGCGGCGCGGTGTCCTGGCCGCTGCTGCCGTCCACGCTGGGGCACATCGGCCAGTGGCTGCCGCCCGGCGCATCGGTCAACGCGCAGCACACCGCCATGTACTTCGGAGGCCATCAGCACCTGTTCCCGTACCTGGTGCTGGGGACCTGGGCGCTGGTGTCCTGCGCGGTCTTCTGGATCTGGCGCCACCGGCATCCGGGCGGGCGATGACCTGCGCGAAAGGCCCCGACCGAGGTCGGGGCCTTTTCGATGAAGTGGCTGGGGCCGGGATCGAACCGGCGACCTATCGCTTTTCAGGCGATCGCTCGTACCAACTGAGCTACCCAGCCACGCAACCTCTGACGGCTGCAGCGGTCCTGACGGGATTTGAACCCGCGGCCTCCACCTTGACAGGGTGGCGAGCACTCCAAACTGCTCCACAGGACCAAGCAATGTGCGAAGACCAGCTTCGCACACAGTACGGCGTGCCCCCAACGGGATTCGAACCCGTGCTACCGCCTTGAAAGGGCGGCGTCCTGGGCCACTAGACGATGAGGGCTAAAGGCCCGCCTGGGCGCTTTGCAGCGCGTCGGGGACGTGAGAAGCATATGGGATGCCGGGACGGTTCGCCAAAACGGTTTACGGGGTCCGGGACGAGGGGTGTTCCGAGGGGGCCGGCGACGGCGTCGCGCCCGGCAGGTTGTCGCTCGGCAGATGGCGGCTGACCTCGGCCGTCGTCAGGCCGAGACCGCCCAGGGTGATCTCGTCCCAGGCCTGCAGACGGCGGGTCGCCCGGTCCAGATAGAGCACCGAGGCGAGCACCTTCTCCGGGTGTTTGTTCTGGACGGCACGCAGACCGCCACCGCCCGTCGAGCCCTCCACCTTCAACCGGGTGCCGAGCTCCAGAACCTGGTTCTCGCGGTGGTGCACGTGCCCGGCGAGCACCAGCGGGACCGTGCCGTCCGTCTGGCGCGCGGCCTCGGGCTCGTGCGCGACCGCGATGTCGACCGGGGTGCCGGCCCTGGCCTGGTCGCGGATGGCGGTGGCGAGCCGGAGGCCCGCCATGCGCTCCACGGCGTTGCCGCCCGGCACGACGGAACGGTCCGGGGTGAACTGCGGGTCACCGGTCCCCGCGATCCGCAGCCCGCCGACGGTGACGGCGCTGCCCTCGTCGAGTACATGCGCGTTCCTGAGATGCCGCAGGTACTTCTGGGTGGTGGCCGAGTCGTGGTTGCCGCGGACCCAGACATAGGGCGCGCCCAGATCCCTGACCGGGTCGAGGAACTGGTTCTCCGCCGCGCTCCCGTGGTCCATGGTGTCGCCGGAATCGATGATCACGTCGATCCGGTACTGCTTCACCAGCGAGGCGATGATCTGCCAGGACGCCGGGTTGAGATGGATGTCCGAGACGTGCAGCACCCGGATCGTGCCGGGGTCGGGCTGATACGCCGGAAGCGTCGATGTGGCGTCGTACAGCTTGGTCACGTTGGTGACCAGGCGCGCCAGCTCCTCCTGGTAGGCGTTGAAGTCGGTGACGATCGAGCGGGCGTTGCCCACCACCTGGGGGGCGGATGAGAGCAGCCCGGAGAACTTCGGCTCCAGGACCGACTTGGGATTCCAGGTCGCGTACGCGGTGAGTCCCGACGCCGTCAGCAGGGCGAGCGCGAGTCCGCCGGCCAGCAGTGCGGAGCGTGGCCTCCGGTAGACGACCAGGCCGAGCGCGGTGGCCCCGACGACCACGGCCGCGCAGGAACGCAGGGCCAGATCGAGGGTGCCCCGCTCGACGTCGTGGGCGATCTCGGACTGCAGGCCGGAGATCCGTTCGGGGTGTTCGACGAGATCCTGGGAGCGTGCCGGGTCCAGGCGGTCGACATCGACGTCCAGGCGAATGGGCGCGGTGTGCGAATCGAGTTCCAGGGCGCCCAGCGGAGAGACATTGATCTTGGTGCCGCCGGTCAGCGAGGGCCGCAGGGTCATCGTGGTGTCCATCGGCCCGACCGCCGTACGGACGTTGCCGACGACCAGCAGGCCGAGCCAGGCGCCGAACAGGACCACCGCCACCAGGCCCAGAGCGCGGGCCCAGGGGCGCGGGGCGCGGACCGGCGAGAGCGTCGACGGGGCGGGGCGGGACGGTCGCCGGATGTGGGGTCGCCGGATGTGCAGTCGGAGCGCGCGGAGTTGCCGGAACGGTTCGGCGGCTGCCATTTGTGCCGTATGCCCACATGGGCAGGCAGTCATGCGGACTCGGCGCATGCGGGTGCACTACGTGACAATGGCGGGGTGCTGGAGATGACGCGTGAGGAGTTCGAGGAGCTTGTCGCCGAGGCGCTGGACCGTATCCCGCCGGAGCTGACACGGCTGATGGACAACGTCGCCGTGTTCGTCGAGGACGAGCCGGCCGGGGACGACCCGCAACTGCTCGGGCTCTACGAGGGGACCCCGCTGACCGAGCGCGGAGAGTGGTACGCGGGGGTGCTGCCGGACCGGATCACCGTCTTCCGGGGCCCGACGCTGCGGATGTGCGGCTCGCGGGAGGAGGCGGTGGCCGAGACCGAGATCACGGTGGTGCACGAGATCGCCCACCACTTCGGGATCGACGACGCCCGGCTGCACGCGCTGGGGTACGGCTGATCCGCCGCCGGGCGTGTCCCCCGCGGGGAAAAGAGAGTTGGGCACTGCGACCCGCTCACCCGTTCCCTCCGGAGGTGCGCACCGTGCGCCAGTTGCCCGTCCCTGCCCGGTTGGCTGTCGCCGTGATGACGGTTGCGGCCACCGCGGGCTGCATGAGTGTGAGCGACCATCCGCACAGGCCGGGGACCACGGCGTCGTCCCGGCCGGACGGCGGCCGGGCCAGGCCGGGCGGCGCGGTGGCAGCGCAGCGGGACAGCGGGGGCGGCAGTGTCTCCAGCGGGGCGGGGAAGGGGTCGGAGCACGGCAGGAAGCGGAAGAAGGGCGCGGACGGGCCGGGTGACGACCCGTCAGCCACTCTGGGCCCCGGGGTTTCGGGGGATCCGGCGCCTCCCGTGCCCGGGAGGGCGGGGCGGACGAATCCCCCGGTGCCGGGCGGCAAGCCGTCGGGGCCGCCCGCCGGCAGTCCCTCGCCCCCGCCGCCGTCGGACCCTCCGGCCGCCAGTCCCTCGCCCAGCCCGAGCAGCGCCCCGCCCGAGCCCACCCTCCCGGCGCCGCCGGAGCCGGGAAGGCGGACCGGCGCGATGGCACTCTCCGTCGCATCGCCGCAGGTGGGACCCGCTTAGCGGGGTCTGGTTTGCCAGAACCGGGGGGAGGTGCGTATGGTAGTAGATCGTTTGATCCCATTGCCCGGCGCCGACACAGAAGAGCGCCGTGTGGCGCGTACTCTCCCTTGCCGTGGCTGGACCGCATTGAGGCGGTCGAAATTGCGAATCACGGAGTTATGGGCGCGTGCCGAGACTCCGGAAGGTTTCGCATTTCGCATGTCCAATTTCAGTTCTGACCACGCCGTCATGCCCGAGAACGACGAGATCGTCGCCGACGCCGAGGCTGCCGTGGTCGAGGTCGTTGAAGCTGCCGCCGAGGCCGTAGCCGCCGAAGCCGCCGCCGAGACCACCGCAGGCACGGTCGAAGAGACCGCCGCCGATGACAAGCCCACCGAGCCGACCGAGCCGACCGTCACCTTCGCGGACCTCGGTCTGCCCGAGGGAATCGTCCGCAAGCTCGCCCAGAACGGCGTCATCGCCCCCTTCCCGATCCAGGCAGCGACCATCCCGGACGCCCTGGCCGGCAAGGACATCCTCGGCCGTGGCCGTACCGGCTCCGGCAAGACGCTCTCCTTCGGTCTTCCGCTGCTGACCACGCTGACCGAGGGCCGCACGGAGAAGAAGAAGCCGCGCGGCATCATCCTCACCCCGACCCGTGAGCTCGCGATGCAGGTCGCGGACGCACTTCAGCCCTACGGCGACGTGCTCGGCCTGAAGATGAAGGTCGTCTGCGGCGGTACGTCCATGAGCAACCAGATCTTCGCCCTGGAGCGTGGCGTCGACGTCCTCGTCGCCACCCCGGGACGGCTGCGCGACCTCATCAACCGCGGCGCCTGCTCGCTCGCCAACGTCCAGGTCGCCGTCCTCGACGAGGCCGACCAGATGGCCGACCTCGGCTTCATGCCCGAGGTCACCGAGCTGCTCGACCAGATCCCCGGTGGCGGCCAGCGCATGCTCTTCTCCGCCACCATGGAGAACGAGATCAGCACGCTGGTCAAGCGCTACCTGACGAACCCGGTCACCCACGAGGTCGACAGCGCCCAGGGCAATGTCTCGACCATGAGCCACCACGTGCTCGTCGTGAAGCCGAAGGACAAGGCGCCGGTCACGGCCGCGATCGCCGCCCGCAAGGGCCGCACGATCATCTTCGTCCGCACCCAGCTCGGCGCCGACCGCATCGCCGAGCAGCTCGCCGAATCCGGCGTCAAGGCCGACGCCCTGCACGGCGGCATGACGCAGGGCGCCCGCACCCGCGTCCTCGAGGACTTCAAGAAGGGCTACGTCAACGCGCTCGTCGCCACCGACGTCGCCGCCCGCGGTATCCACGTCGACGGCATCGACCTGGTCCTGAACGTGGACCCGGCCGGCGACCACAAGGACTACCTGCACCGCTCCGGCCGTACGGCCCGGGCAGGCAAGTCCGGCGTCGTCGTCTCCCTCTCCCTGCCGCACCAGCGCCGGCAGATCTTCCGGCTGATGGAGGACGCGGGCGTCGACGCCTCGCGCCACATCGTCCAGGGGGCCGGGGCCTTCGAGCCCGAGGTCGCCGAGATCACCGGTGCCCGCTCGCTGACCGAGGTCCAGGCCGACTCCGCGAACAACGCCGCCAAGCAGGCGGAGCGCGAGGCCAAGGACCTCACCCGCGAGCTGGAGCGCGTGCAGCGCCGTGCCACGGAGCTTCGCGAGGAGGCCGACCGCCTGGTGGCGCGTGCCGCCCGCGAGCGCGGTGACGACCCGGATGCAGCTGTCGCCGAACTGGCCGCGGTCACCGAGGCGGAGCTTGCCGCAGCCGCGGTGCCGGAGCCGAGGGCGGAGCAGCGCGAGGAGCGCCGCGACGACCGCGGCAGCTTCCAGCGCCGTGACGACCGCGGCGGTTCGCGCGGTGGCGACCGTGGCGGGTTCCAGCGCCGTGACGACCGCGGCGGCGACCGTGGTGGTTTCCGCGGGGGTGACCGTCGCGACGACCGCGGTGGTGACCGTGGCGGGTTCCAGCGCCGTGACGACCGCCCCTCGGGTGGTTTCCGCGGTGGCGACCGTCCCTCGGGCGGCTTCAGCCGTGAGCGCCGTGACGAGCGCCCCTCCGGCGGCTCCGGTGGCGGCTTCCGCCGTGACGACCGCCCGTCGAGCGGTGGCGGGTTCCAGCGCCGTGACGACCGCCCCTCGGGTGGTTTCCGCGGGGGTGACCGTCGCGACGACCGCGGTGGTGACCGTGGCGGCTTCCGTCGTGACGACCGCCCCACCGGCGGCCACCGCGGCAGCGACCGTCCGTTCAACCGTGACCGCCGTGACGACCGTCCCACCGGCGGCTTCCGGGCCGGCTCGAGCGACCGTCCCACCGGCCGCCGCGATGACCACCGCACCACCGGCACGGGTACCGGCACCGGCTCCTTCGGGCGCCGTGACGACAAGCCGCGCTGGAAGCGCAACAGCTGAATGTGACTGACAGCAATGCCCCGGATGATGCCTCGCATCGTCCGGGGCATTGTTCTTTGCCGAACCGAGCCGAACTGAATTCCTCGGCGGCCGCGCCGTTGACGTCGACCGGCCGTGCCGTGACCGGACGTACCGGGACCGCGACCGGCCGGCCGGTCGCGGGGGTGTGTTCCCGTCGTTCTCCGGTCATCTTCCGGTGAACGGCCCGCGCATGCCGTGCCCCTGGTGAGGGAATCGCTGGGGGCATGACAAAAGACTCCGCCGGTCCGGCCGGCTCCGACGAGGAGCTCCTTGCCGAACTCGGCTACACCCAGGTCCTCGCCCGCCGGATGTCCGCCTTCGCCAACTACGCCGTCTCCTTCACCATCATCTCGGTGCTCTCCGGCTGCCTGACGCTCTATCTGTTCGGCATGAACACCGGCGGTCCCGCCGTCATCACCTGGGGCTGGGTGGGTGTCGGGCTGATGACCCTCTTCGTGGGTCTGGCCATGGCCGAGATCTGTTCGGCCTACCCGACATCGGCCGGGCTGTACTTCTGGGCCCACCGCCTCGCGCCCCCGCGCTCCGCCGCCGCCTGGGCCTGGTTCACGGGCTGGTTCAACGTACTCGGCCAGGTGGCCGTCACCGCGGGCATCGACTTCGGCACCGCGTCCTTCCTGGGGGCCTACCTGAACCTCCAGTTCGGGTTCCATGTGACCCCCGGCCGGACCATCCTGCTCTTCGCCGGGATCCTGGTCCTGCACGGTCTGCTGAACACCTTCGGTGTCCGGATCGTCGCGATCCTCAACAGCGTCAGTGTCTGGTGGCATGTGCTCGGTGTGCTGATCATCGTCGGCGCGCTCACCTTCGCTCCGGACCACCACCAGTCGGCGTCCTTCGTCTTCACCCACTTCGTCAACAACACCGGCTTCGGCAGCGGCTTCTACGTCGTCCTCATCGGTCTGCTGATGGCGCAGTACACCTTCACCGGCTACGACGCGTCCGCCCATATGACGGAGGAGACCCACGACGCCTCCACGGCCGGGCCGAAGGGCATCGTCCAGTCCATCTGGACCTCGTGGGTCGCCGGGTTCGTGCTGCTGCTCGGCTTCACCTTCGCCATCCAGTCGTACGACAAGCAACTGGCCTCCCCGACCGGCGCGCCGCCCGCCCAGATCCTGCTGGACGGGGTCGGCGCGACCGGTGGGAAGCTGCTGCTGCTCGTCGTCATCGGGGCGCAGCTGTTCTGCGGCATGGCGTCGGTCACCGCCAACTCCCGCATGATCTACGCCTTTTCCCGGGACGGTGCGCTGCCCTTCTCCCACGTCTGGCACACGGTGAGCGCCCGCACCCGTACCCCGGTCGCCGCGGTCTGGCTCGCGGCGCTGGGTGCGCTGGCGCTGGGTCTGCCGTATCTGATCAATGTCACGGCCTATGCGGCGGTCACATCGATCGCGGTGATCGGGCTCTACATCGCGTATGTCATCCCCACTCTGCTGAGGCTGCTGCGGGGCGACGACTTCCGGCGCGGGCCGTGGCATCTGGGGAAGTGGTCAAGGCCGATCGGGATCGTGGCCGTGGCCTGGGTCGTGGTGATCACGGTCCTCTTCATGCTTCCGCAGGTGTCGCCGGTGACCTGGGGGACGTTCAACTACGCCCCGGTGGCGGTGCTGGTCGTGCTGGGCTTCGCGGCGGCCTGGTGGCTCGGCTCCGCCCGCCACTGGTTTCTGAACCCGGATCATGCCCGCACCCGCGCCAGGCAACTGGCTCACAGGGGGGCGCCGGAGCCGGTGGATCCGTGACCCGCGACTCCATCACGCTCTGCGGCACGAGAGGGGCCGGCGACGGGTGACGGGCCCGGGAACCGATACCCGATCGGCTGCCCGGTCCGCTCCCGCTATGCTCGTGGGGTGCGCAAGCGCGGACCGTTAGCTCAATTGGCAGAGCAGTGGACTTTTAATCCATTGGTTGTGGGTTCGAGTCCCACACGGTCTACCGGAAAGGCCCAGGTCAGGAAGTTCTGACGTGGGCCTTCGGTGTGTGTGGCCGAGCGGGCCGCCGCCCGGCAGCTCCCTCCCGCCCGGCGACGCTTACGGGGTCCGTCCGCCGATGCATCCGCGATCCGCTCGCCGAGACGAGATCGGGCCGTCACCCCCACCGGCCGGCACACCGGCGCCGACCGACCGGACTCTGCGCCGCCTGCCGCGCCGGATGCCCCCCGGATGGACGCCGGGCAACGGGTCCGCGAGGTGGATCCGGGACAATGGTTCGGAGCACCTCTCACCATGCCGTAGAGTTGGGTTTACCGACGCGGGGTGGAGCAGCTCGGTAGCTCGCTGGGCTCATAACCCAGAGGTCGCAGGTTCAAATCCTGTCCCCGCTACTTGTGAACGAAGGCCCGGCACATTGTGTGCCGGGCCTTCGGGCGTTTCCGCGGGCGGGTCAGACGTTTTCCGAGGCGTATCCGGG
Organism: Streptomyces sp. NBC_00344; assembly: GCF_036088315.1. NCBI lineage: Bacteria > Bacillati > Actinomycetota > Actinomycetes > Kitasatosporales > Streptomycetaceae > Streptomyces > Streptomyces sp. NBC_00344. Next base: position 3,658,024 of record NZ_CP107996.1, read on the forward strand.
GGCCGATGTGTTCATTCTGCGGGTGGCACTCACCACGCTGCTGCTGCTGGAGGTCGTGCCGTCGGCCGTTGTCGCCGTGGCGCGGGCCCGGGTCGGGCTGGAGCGGATCGAAGAGCTGACGCGGCTCGGAGTGCTGGAGGGGCGGCGGCTCCGGGTCGTCACCTTGCTGGGGGCGGTGCATACGCTCGCCGCGGCCGCCATGGTGCTCGGCCTCTGGTGGCCGCTCGCGGGGGTCGCCGGTGCGGGGGCGGAGACCGTGGTGTTCGGCTGGGTGCTGTTCCGGCAACTGGCCGCGGGGGACCGGGGGCGGGCACTGGGCGCCTATGCGCTGTTCCTGGCGATGGCGCTCGCGGTGCTGGCGGTGGACCTCGCCGCACTCGGTGCGCCGTAGGACGGACCGGCAGACACGGCTGGGCCTCGTTCCCACGCTTGACCTTCACGCAGCGTCAAGATCTAGCGTGCGGTGCATGGAGTGGTCGATCCAGGAAGTCGCCCGGAAGGCCGGGACCACCAGCCGCACGCTCAGGCACTACGGCGAGCTCGGGCTGCTCCCGCCGAGCCGGGTCGGGAGCAATGGCTACCGCTATTACGACCAGGACGCGCTGGTGCGGTTGCAGCGCATTCTGCTGTTGCGGGAACTGGGGCTGGCGCTGCCCGCGATCCGGGACGTACTGGAGGGGCAGCAGGAGACCGGCGCTGCCCTGCGGACCCATCTCGCGCTGCTCGAGCAGGAGCGTGAGCGGATCGGACGGCGGATCGAGTCCGTCAGGACCACTCTCCGGAAGACCGAGGAGGGAGCAGAGCTGATGGCCGACGAAGTGTTCGACGGGTTCGATCACACGCGGTACGAGGAGGAGGTGACCCGGCGCTGGGGGAGGGACGCCTACGAGCGGAGCGACCAGTGGTGGCGTTCACTGAGCGAGGAGCGGAAGAAGGGATTCCAGCAGCAGCACGAGGACATCGCCCGTGACTACGGGCAGGCCCTCGCGGCCGGCCGCGAGGCGGACAGCGCGGAGGTCCAGGACATCGCCCGGCGGCACTGTGCCTGGCTCTCGGTGACCACCGAACCGACCAGGGCCCATGTCGTGGGGCTTGCCGGAATGTATGTCGCCGATCCGCGCTTCACCGCCGCCTACGACCGGTACGGAGAAGGCACCGCCGTCCTGGTGCGGGACGCGCTGACGGAGTTCGCGGAGCGCGAGCTGGCGGAGTGAGCCGGAGCGCGAGCCCGGCGGGACGCCTGCGCGGGCCGGCCTGGTCCCGCCGGGGCGGGCGCGCGGCCGGACGGGCCCACCCCGCGCCGCGCTCCCCCGGTTGGCCGACGCCGATTCGCCGGACGGCGTGGTCACGGCCAGCCTGGGTGGGGCGCGGTACTGTCCGCAGCCGTGCACGGACCGGGCAGGAGACCAACGGTGGGGCAGCGAAAGCAGCGCGGCACGGCCCGCCGTTTCCTTCTGATGCTGCCCACGGTGCTGATTTTCGGCGGGGCCTGCTTCGATGTGGCGACTCCGGAGCCCTTCACCGCCGTGCCGTTCCTCACCGCGGCGCCGTTGATCGCCGCTCCGTTCTTCTCGCTGACCGCCACGCTGCTGACCGGGGCCGCCGCGGTGGTGGTGATGGCGGGACTGCACGCGTACAACGGCACCAGTGCGCGGGGCACCGCCATCACCGAGACAGTGACCGTCCTGACGGTGGCGGTGCTCGCCCTGGTCGTCAACCGGGTGGTGCGCCGCAGTGGTGAGCAGCTTGCTTCGGCCCGGGTGGTCGCCGAGACCGCTCAGCGCGCGGTGCTCCCGGTGCCCAATGAGCGGATCGGCGGTCTGCATGTCGCCGCGCGGTACGAGGCTGCGCAGGCGGGCACCTTCATCGGCGGGGACCTCTTCGCGGTGCAGGACACGCCGTACGGGGTGCGGCTGATCGTGGGCGATGTCCGGGGCAAGGGGCTCCAGGCGGTCGAAGCCGTGGCGGTGGTGATCGGGGCCTTCCGGGAGGCCGCCGAGCAGGAGAGCACGCTGGAGGCGGTCGCCGGGCGGCTGGAACGGGCGCTGACCCGGGAGGGCATGCGGCGTGAAGGGCTCGACGCCATCGAGGGATTCACCACGGCGGCACTCGCCGAGATCCCCCGGGGCGGCCAGGACCGGATCCGGCTGGTCAACAGAGGGCACCCCGAGCCACTGCTGCTGTACGCCGACGGAGGGCTCGAGGCGCTCGCGCCGACCGACCCGGCGCTGCCGCTGGGGATGTCCGATCTGGCGGGCTGGCCGGACCACGCGGACGAGGCGCCGTTCCCGCTCGGGGCCACCCTGCTTCTGTACACCGACGGACTGTCCGAGGCGCGGAACGCGGCAGGGGTCTTCTACGACCCGAAGCAGCGGCTGCACGGGCGGCTCTTCCCCGGTCCCGATGAACTGCTGACCGCGCTCTCGGACGACGTGCGGCTGCACACCGGCGGACGTTCAACGGACGACATGGCGCTGCTCGCGGTGGCCCGCCCGACGGAGGATCAGCCTGAGCGGCGCACAACCGTGGGCATCGTGCGGGCCGACCGGCACAATCCGTGACCGGGGGACACCGCTCCGCATAACATTTGACGCACTATCAGAAATTCGATGTTTTCTGAACGAGTGTCAACTCGCCCGATTACGCCCCCCTGTGCCCCGGTTGGTCCCGGCCGCAGGCGTTAATGATCAGCTGCAACAGCTGGAATCCGGTGCGTCCGTCTATTAACGTTCGATAACGCAGCGCGGTCGTCCCAGTCGTCGCAAGAGGCGGCACCGTGCGCACGCGCCGAATCCCGCAAGGGAACCGGGGAACCACCAATTGGGGTGAATCGGGCTTCTCCGCAAGGAGCTGCCTGTAGGAGACCTTCCTGCTCCGAACCCGTCAGCTAACCCGGTAGGCGGTAAGGAAGGAAAGGAGCACGCCTCCGTGGCGTCCAACAACCCTGCCCCCGAAACGCTTTACTTCCCGAACGACGAGGCTCTCGGTTTCGGCGGTGAGGACGGCGGGACGTTCGACGAGTGGAACCCCACCGAGGAGTCCCTCCGTCCCGTACGCGGGAAGCACCGGGTGGCCAAGCAGCGCGGCGGTATCGCCCGTAGCTCCACGGTTCTCGGTGTCGGTGTGATCGCAGCGGTCGGCGCGGGCGGCATGGCCAGCGCGCAGGCGAAGCCGCCGGTCTCGATCTCCCTCCCCGACCTTCCGCAGTCCGTCAAGGACAAGCTGCCGGACGCCGAGGCGCTGCCGGGCGTGGGGTCGCTGATATCCGACATCGACGGTCACTCCTCCTCCACCGGGGACACCGGCGCCGGCGTCACGACCGCTGCCCTCACCACCGCATCGAGCGGAAGCTCGGACGCGGGCGAGGCACTGCGCACCCGGATCCTTCAGCAGGCCGAGCAGCAGCAGGGGGCGGTGGACGACCAGGCCGCGATCGCGGCCGAGAAGGCCGCCGCAGCCAAGGCGGCCGCCGAGGCCTCGAAGAAGCAGGACGCGGCCGCCGCCAAGGAGAAGGCCGAGAAGAAGAAGGCGGAAGAGGCAGCCAAGGCCAAGGCGGAGAAGGAGCGGCTCGCCAAACTGGCGGCCGGCTACTCGCTCCCGGTCGCCTCCTACACCCTCACGTCGCATTTCGGCGACGGCGGCTCGATGTGGTCGTCCGGCTACCACACCGGCCTGGACTTCGCCGCTCCCACCGGCACCCCGATCAAGGCCGTGCACAGCGGCACGGTCAAGTCGGCCGGCTGGTCCGGAGCGTACGGGTACCGCACGGTCATCAAGCTCGACGACGGCACGGAACTCTGGTTCTGCCACCAGTCGTCGCTGGCCGTCAGCGCCGGTCAGAAGGTCTCCACCGGCCAGGTCATCGGCAACGTCGGGGCCACCGGCAATGTCACGGGGCCGCATCTGCATCTCGAGGTCCGTCCCGGCGGCGGCGACCCGATCGACCCGCTGACCTGGCTCGCGGGCAAGGGACTCAACGCCTGACGGCTTTCCGTACCCCGGCAGTCCCGGCGGCACCCCCCCCGACGCCAGGGCTGCCGGTTCCGCATGCCCGGATCAGCCGGCCCGGATGTGCCATGCACGGAATAGTCCGGGCCGGTCAGCGGGTTGTCCGGTATATGACTTCGCTCCGCAATCTCGGTTCATCGGACATCAGGGTCTTCCCCCTCGCCCTCGGCGGCAATGTCTTCGGCTGGAGTGCCGACGAGGCCCAGTCCTTCGACGTGCTCGACACCTACACCGCGGCCGGCGGCAACTTCGTCGACACCGCCGACGGATACTCCGCGTGGGTCGCGGGCAACGAGGGCGGTGAGTCCGAGACGGTCATCGGCAACTGGCTCGCCGCCCGCGGAAACCGCTCGGACGTGGTCGTCGCGACCAAGGTCGGCGCCCACCCCCAGTACAAGGGGCTCTCCGCAGGGAACATCAAGTCCGCCGCGGAGGAGTCGCTGCGCAGGCTGCGTACCGACCACATCGACCTCTACTACACGCACTTCGACGACCTGTCCGTGCCCGTCGAAGAGATCATCACCGCTCTGGACCAACTGGTGAAGGACGGCAAGGTGCGGGCGATCGCCGCATCCAACATCAGCCCCGAGCGGCTCGAGGCCTCCCTCGCCTTCTCCGAGGCCGAGGGCCTGGCCCGCTACGTCGCGCTGCAACCGCACTACAACCTGGTTTCCCGGGACACCTACGAGGGCGGTCTGCAGGACACCGCCGCCCGCCATGGGCTGGCCTCCGTGCCGTACTACGCGCTGGCCTCCGGCTTCCTCACCGGGAAGTACCGGCCCGGGGCAGATGTCGACAGCGTGCGCGCCGCGGGCGCGGGCAAGCATCTGGCGACCGAGCGGGGCCCGAAGGTCCTCGCGGCGCTCGACGAGGTCGCCGAGGCACACGGGGCGGAGCCGGCCACCGTCGCGCTGGCCTGGCTGGCCGCGCAGCCGACCGTCGTCGCGCCGATCGCGTCCGCCCGTACACCGCAGCAACTGCCCGCACTCACCGCTGTCGCCGAGCTGCGGCTCACCGATGACGAGCTGGCGAAGCTGACGGCCGCCTCCGCGTAGCGAGCGCTACTGCCGGTACGGGTTGTAGCCGCCGTACCGCAGATGCGGCGGCGGTACCGGCACCCGGCCCGTGGCCTGCGCCGCATGGAGCAGGGCCGGGCCGGCCACGTCCTTGCGCTGCCACAGATGGTGCAGCAGCTCCTGCTCGCGCGCCGCGAAGTCCGGGCCCACCGCACCACGGCGGGCCCGGTGCCGCAGGAACGCCAGGGTCGTGGCGAAGGCCTCGTACTCGGAGACCGCCCGGGACGCCGCCTTCGCTCCGGCCTTGGCGTCCGGCAGCCGGGCCGGGCAGGGGGCTGTCCACGCAGCCACGTGCGGTGCGGTGCGGGGGGCGGGGAAGCCCTGGGCCCCGTGGCCCAGCGGGGCGAAACCCTGGGCGGGCGGGCCCTGGACCGGGAAGGGCGGCATGGCGATGCTCCGGGTGTACGCACGTGCCGCGAAGCCCCGGGCCATCGACCGGGCCCGCATCGACGAGAGCGCCAGCGGCTCGTCCGGCGCCAGCCAGCCCGCCGCGGCGTAGGCGGGCAGCTCGGCCGATATCGTGCGCAGTTCACGCTGACGGGTCCAGATCGCCAGCCAGGTGATCAGGCCGAAGGCGGGCACCATGAACACGCCGTACACCACGAAGAAGCCGTACTCGCCGAAGACCGACGAACTGTTCCACAGGGCGTGCATGCCCATCGCGCAGCCGAGCCCGAGCAGTGGCACAAGGGCCCGGCGCACCCGGCGGTGCGGTGCGGAGAGTGCGGCGACACCGAAGCCGATACCGGTCAGCACGGTGAACAGCGGGTGGGCGAAGGGCGCGAGGACGATCCGGACGAAGAAGGTCGCCGCGGTCACCGAGGAGAACCCCGAGAACCCCATCGACTTGTCCTCGCCGAAGGCGCTGCCCAGATAGAGGATGTTCTCGGTGAACGCGAAACCCGTCGCGGTGAATCCGGCGAAGACGACCCCGTCGACGATGCCGGTGAAGTGCCGTCTTCGGAACAGGAAGACCAGAAGCAGCGCGGCTGCCTTGGCACTCTCCTCGACGACGGGTGCTATCACCGTCGCGCCTATGGTGTCCGCACCGGCCGGATCGGCGGTCGCCGTCGCGATCCAGCGGGTCGCGAAGGAGTTCGCGATGATGGCCACCAGGGCGGCGGCGCACGCACCCCAGGCGAAGGTGAAGAAGAGATTGCGCCAGGGGCCCGGATCGACCCGGTCCAGCCAGCGGAACGCCGTCATCAGCAAGGGCACCGGCAGCACCGCGAGCCCGAGCCCGACCAGGAAGCCCTCGGTGCCCGTCTGTTCACGGACGAGCGAGAGAATCACCAGGCCGCACAGGGCGAGCACCACGACCACACCCGATGCGCGCAGCGTCTTGCTGCGCCAGAGGTTCCGGCGCGGTCTGTAGTGCCAGTGGGCACGGGGCGGTACGGCGTCGAAGCGCGGCTGCTCCTCGTACGCCGGAACCACCGGATGAATCGCCCCGGGGGGCGAGCTCGACTCGTACACCTCATTGACCATAACGAGGTGCGCCGACATCTGCGACGACGTCCCGCTCACCGCCGCCGCGGAACGTCCGGATTCAGCTGCGGCGGAACAACAGGTCGTGCACGGTGTGGCCCTTGTCGAGCCCCTGGCCCTCGAACCGCGTCATCGGCCGGAAGGCCGGCCTCGGCGCGTACCCGCCGTCCGCCACGGTGTTCTCGAACTCCGGGTGGGAGGTGAGCACATCGAGCATCTGCTCGGCGTACGGCTCCCAGTCGGTCGCGCAGTGCAGCACGGCGCCGGGCGTCAGCCGGGTGGCGGCCAGGTCCAGGAACTCGGGCTGGATGAGCCGGCGCTTGTGGTGCCGGCTCTTGGGCCAGGGGTCGGGGAAGTAGACCCGCAGTCCGGCGAGTGAGCCGGCCGGCAGCATTTCGCGGAGCAGGATGATGGCGTCACCGTTGGCCACCCGGACGTTGGACAGTCCGTTCCGTTCGGCGAGACGCAGCAGATTGCCCTGGCCCGGGGTGTGCACATCGCTGGCGAGGATGCCGGTGGCCGGGTCCTCCTCGGCCATCTGCGCGGTCGCCTCGCCCATCCCGAAGCCGATCTCCAGAACGACCGGGAGACCGTCGAACATCTCACCGAGGTCGAGGACCCGCAGCCCGTCCACATCCAGGCCCCACTTCGGCCACAGCCGTTCCAGAGCATCGCCCTGGCCGGCCGTGACCCGGCTGCGGCGAGGCTGGAAGCTGCGGATGCGGCGCTCGTGGTGGGAGCCCGCGGGATCGGCCGCGGGACCGCCGGGGAAGCGCGGCTCGCCCTTGGGGCGGCGCGGTGCGGAGGGCTCTGGGGTGAGATTCAGGAGTTCGGACACAGTGCTCCGATTCTACGATCCCCGGCCGCCTGCCCGGACGAGCCCCGTCAGGCCCGCACCGCCACCGACGCCAGGGCCCGGCGGGCGATCTCGCGGCCGATCGGCAGGGCCGCCGTCGCGGCAGGTGACGGGGCGTTCAGCACATGGACGGTGCGGGGCGCCTCGCGTATCAGGAAGTCGTCGACCAGCGTGCCGTCCCTGAGCACCGCCTGAGCCCGCACCCCGGCCGGCGCGGGGCGCAGATCCGCCTCTGAGACGGCGGGCAGCAGCCGGCGCACCGCGTCGGCGAAGGCGCGCCTGGAGAGCGAGCGGTGCAGCTCGCCCGCGCCGTACCGCCAGTGGCGTCGCGCTATCCGCCAGGATCCGGGCCAGGCGAGCGTGGTTCCCAGCTCGCCCGGGTGCACATCGCCCCAGCCGTATCCCTCGCGAGCCAGGGCGGGCACGGCGTTCGGGCCGACGTGCACACCGCCGTCGATGCCCCGGGTCAGGTGGACGCCGAGGAAGGGGAAGGCGGGGTCGGGAACGGGATAGACCAGACCGCGCACCAGTGAGGGGCGTGCCAGCTCGTAGTACTCCCCCCGGAACGGCACGATCCGCATGCCCGGGTCGTCGCCAGCGAGGCGGGCGATCCGGTCGCAGTGCAGGCCCGCGCAGTTCACCAGGGCACGCGCCCGGACCACGGAGCCGTCCGCCGTGGCCACCGCGACGCCTCCGGGCCGGCGGGCGATTCTCACCACCTGGGCGCCGCAGCGGATGTCGGCGCCCGAGGACGCCGCGAGCCGCGCGGCCACCGCGCCGTAGTCGACGATCCCGGTGGTGGCGACCTGGATCGCCGCAAGGCCCCGCACCCCGGGCTCGGACTCGGTGATCTGTGCGGGGCCCAGCTCCCGCACCGGGATGCCGTTCTCCCGGCCGCGCTGGGCGAGGGCGTGCAGCCGGGGCAGCTCATCCCCGCCGGTGGCGACGATCAGCTTGCCGGTCACGCGGTGTGCGATGCCCTGGTCCCGGCAGAAATCGGTCATCTCGGCCGCGCCCTGCACCGCGAACCGCGCCTTCAGCGACCCGGGGCGGTAGTAGATCCCGCTGTGGATCACCCCACTGTTGCGCCCGGTCTGATGGCGGGCTGTGCCCTGCTCCTTCTCCAGCACGACCACCCGGATGCCGGGCGCCGAGCGCCCCAGGGCGTACGCCGTCGACAGACCGATGATCCCGCCGCCGATGATCAGCACATCGCAGTCGAAGCCGCCGCTCCTTGCGGAGCCCTGGACGGAGCCCATGACGGCGCCACTGCCGTGGCCCTTGCCGGATGACATCGCACCTCCTCCCACCCCGATAGTGCACTGGCCCACTGACAATGCGCTCAAACCAGGGGGGAGGCCCGTTCTACGCCGGTGCCACGAGAAGCGGACGGGCCCGCTCACGCAGCTCGACGACCCTCGGCTCGTCGCCGTAGGGCTCCAGGCGGTGCAGCAGATCCCTGACGTACTCGGTGGTCCTGGCCGAGGAGATCCGTCCGGCGACCTCCACCGCACGGGTGCCGGCGGCGCAGGCGGCGTCGAGGTTGCCCGACTCGAGCTCCGCCACCGCGCTCACCACGAGGCGCAGTCCGTGCGAGCGCACGAACTCCTCGGTCGGCTTCGACAGCGCCTGCTCGGTGAAGCGCCGTACCTGCCGCGGAGCCTTGAGGTCGTGGTAGCACTCCGCCGCATCGGCCGCGAAACGGTCGTAGGTGTAGAAACCGAGCCAGGACGGATCGGCGTCCCCTTCCCGGGAGCGTTCGAGCCAGCCCTCGGCCGCTTTCAGCGCGGCACCCGCGGCCGAGGAGTCACCGGCGCGCGCGTGGGCCCGTGCTTCGACGAGCCGGAAGAAACTCATCGTGCGGGCCGTCGCCAGACCGCGGTTGCGCTCCACGGCCGCCTGCGCGAGGTCCACTCCCTCGTCGCCGAAGCCCCGGTAGACCGCCTGCAGCGACATCGAAGCCAGTACGTATCCCCCCAGGGGGACGTCGGCCGCCGCGCGGGCCAGTCTCAGCGCCTGGATGTAGTAGCGCTGGGCGGCCTCCTGCTGGCCGGTGTCGAAGGCCATCCAGCCGGCCAGTCTGGTGAGTTCGGCGGTCGCCCCGAAGAGCCCCCTGCCGACCTCGTCGGAGTACGAGCCGAGCAGTAGCGGAGCCGCGTCCACCCGTAAGCACTCCGGCACCATGGACGAACGCCAGTCGCCACCCCCGTACTTGGAGTCCCAGCGCCTGGCATCCTCCGCGGCCTCCCGCAGCTTCGCCACATCGCTGTGGCCCACCCGCAGGGCAGCGGGGTCCGCCAGCTCCTCCGCACCCCTCGCGACCGAGGAATCCGCGGGTGTTATCAGCCAACGCGAGGCCGGCGTCGCATATGCCGTGACCGCGAACGATCCGGCAAGTGACTGCCAGATACCGCCGCTTCCGGCCCGCCTTCCCGCCAGGTCGAGCCGGTACAGATCGGTCGCCGAGACCACCGCGGCATGCACGCTGCGCGGGAAGGCGAGGCCCACCTCGGGAGCCGGATCCGCGTCGGCGAGTCCTATCTCGTGCAGCGGTACGGGCCGGCCCAGCTTGGCGCCTATCGCCGCGGCGATCAGATGGGGCGCGGCGCCCTGGGGCACCATGCCCTTGGAGACCCACCTGGCCACGGAGGTCTTGTCGTAGCGAAGAGTCAGGCCCCGCTGGGCGCCCAGGTCGTTGACCCGTCTCGCCAGCCCGGCGTTACTGATTCCCGCGAGGGCGAGAACGGTGCCGAGTTTGTCGTTCGGCCCGCGTAGCTCCCTGGACATGCGCCACCCCTCGACACACAGACGGCCGCCACGTCGCGGCATAGGCGCGCGGCATTCGTGAACCCAGCGTAGTTCGCCGCATCCCTACCGTTAAGGGGGGTTGTTCCGGATGGCGAGATTGTTGCCCGTCCTGAGCGCGGTCAATCGCTTTCCGTGCTCCTGGTGTGTGGCTGTGCGCCCGGCCGTGCGCTCTGGTCCGGCCCCGGGGGGAGCGCTTCCATGGCGGATGCGTGGGTCGGCCCGCTGCACTGGATCCAGTGGGCTGGGGGATACCGCCGCCCCAATCCCCGCGGGCGGCGAGCCGGTCCGGGAGGCGCACAACGTCTCCCGGGCTGTGGCCCGCTATGCCCGCGTCGTCCGGTTCCCGAGCCCGCTGCCCGCTCGCCAGAATGGCCGGATGACGACCCTCGTGGTGCACAGGCACTTGGCCTTTGCCGGGGGCGCATTCACATTTCGGTGCGCGCTCCCGTACTCCCTCCTCTACGCGGTTGTCATGGCAGCATGGACCTGAACGCCCAGGCGTTCTCAGTTGTCCACAGCCTGTGGAGGCGCCGATGCGGTGGTTGGTGGGGTGGAGCAGTATCGCCGCGAGCTTCGGTACGGCCGGCTCCGCGGGCTCCACGGACGAGGGCCGCACCGTGCATCCTGTGGGATCGCAGCTGCTCTGGGGCGATCCGGATCCGCTCTGGGCGGTCGGCGACTGGCGGCCGGACGAGGTCCGGGTCATCACCGTCGATCCCTTCACCCGCCTTGCTGTGCTGGGGTGTTGCTCGGCCACCGACGAGCAGCTCAGAGTCGGTCTCTTCGCCGCCCGAGGTGGCGCGCTGCGCCATCTCACCGCATGGCCCGGCAGCTACACGGTCGTCGTGCAGTCCGGACGCCGGGTCACCGTCATCGGCGATCTGGCGGGCGCCAGGCCCGTCTTCCACACCCCCTGGGCGAACGGCACGGCCTACGCCACCGCGGCGCTCCCGCTCGCCGACCTCATCGAAGCCCAGCTGGACATCGGGCACTTGGCGGCGCTGCTGGCCTGCCCCGACGTCCCGGAGGCGCTGCGCGACTCCACGCCATACACCGGGGTGCGGCGCATCCCGCCCGGTCACGCCCTCATCCTGCGCGAGGGTTCGCGGGAGATCACCGGATACGAACCGGTGGCCTCGCTCGCGGTTGCCGCCGCCCAGGTCGACGCGGACCGTGCGGTGGACGGCGTGCGGGACGCGCTCGTCGAAGCGGTACGGGCCAGGCTGACCGCACCACGCCACGCCCCCGGGACGGTGCCGCCCGACCCGGGACCGGTACCCGGGATGGGCCCCGCCGAGCGGCGGGCCGCCCGGGGGGCTCCCGCGCCCGGCATCGGCGCCGATCTCTCGGGCGGCAGTGCGTCGGCGACCCTCGCCCTGCTCGCCGCGGGGCTGCCCGGCGTGCCCGGCACCCTCCTCGGCCACGGCACCGGCGCCGGGGAGCGGCTGCTCGCCGTCACCTTCAACGACCTCGCAGCGCCCGGCCAGGGGCCGGAGCTGGAACGGGCCGGTGCGATCGCCGCCAACCCCCGGCTGCACCATGTGGTCGTGGCGGCCGGTGAAGAGGCCCTCCCCTACGCCGACTTGGACAGCGGCCCGCTCACCGACGAGCCGGGCCCCTCACTCATCACCGCCGAACGCCACCGCAGACGGCTCGCCGCGGGCAGCGCGGACCACTTCGTCGGCGACGGCGCGCGCCAGGTGCTCGACGCACACCCGGCGCGCCTCGCCGACCTGCTGATGGACCGGCGCAGACGTCATCTGGTGCGGCCCGTCACCGCGCTGGCGAAGGCCGACGGCTCCGTGTTCATCCCTTTCACCGTCTACCGCGCGGCGCGCAAGCTGGCCCGGACCTCGTACCGCTCCGGTATCGAGGCCGCGGCCGGCCGGCTCCGTGACCGCGACTTCTTCCTCACCGCGGAGGGGTCGACGCTGGACGCCTCGCTGGCTGCCCTCACCTGGTCCAGGCCGGGGCCCGCGGCACGCTGGCTCACGGGTGAGGCGCTGGCCGAAGTATCGGTTCGTCTCCAGGAGTCGGCGATGCGCCCCACCTCGGTCCAGCGCCCCGGCGAGGCCCGGGCCCGCGCCGCGCTGGCACGTCACGCCGCGGACCACAGGGTCTTCGAACAGGCAGCTGAGGTCCGCAGCCAGCGGCTGCACGCCCCGTTCCTGGACAACCAGGTCGTACGGGCGGCCCGGGTGCTCCCCGAAGCACTGCGGGTCCAGCCCGGAGCGCGGGCGGCGATACTCCGCACGGTCCTCGCGGGCGCCGGCATCCGCGATCTGCCCGCCGGGTGGGGCGCCCCTTCGCACCCCACCGCGACTGCCACGTTCCACCAGGGGCTGCGCAGTTCGCTCGACACCCTGGTCTCGCTGTTCGACGCCCCGCTGCTCGCCGACGCTGGTCTGGTGGAGGCCCGGGTGGTCCGCAAGGCGCTGCGCGCGGCCGCGGAGGGCGAGCGGGTGCCGCTGGACGGCCTGGCCGACCTGATCTCCACCGAACTGTGGCTGCGGCGGCTGCTGTCCCGCCGGGGGACGTGCTGGACGGGCTCGGCCGCGCCGAAGCAGCGGGCCGTGGCAGGCGGGGTCGTACCCCGGCGCAGCCTGTAGAAGAGGGAGGTGCCCGGCGCCACGGCGCCCGGCACCCCACACAATGGACACCGTGCGCTACCTCATTCTCGGCGCCACCGAGGCGCAGGACGATCACGGCACTGCCATCCCGGTCGGAGGCCCCCGTCTGCGCGCCCTGCTCGCGGCGCTCGCGCTGCGTCCGGGCCGCCCGGTGACCGTCGGCGCGCTGATCGACGACGTATGGGCGGACGACCCGCCGCAGGACGCCCCGGCAGCTCTCCAGGCTCTGGTGGCCCGGCTGCGCCGTGCGCTGGGGCGTGCGGCGATCAGTTCCACCCCGAACGGCTACCAGCTGGAGGCCGGCGCCGACGACGTCGATCTCCACGCGTTCGAGCGGGCCACCCACACCGGTGCCGCCCAGCTCGAGGCCGGTGCGCCGGCCAGGGCGGCGGACACCTTCCGTGCCGCCCTCGCGCTCTGGCGCGGCCCGGCGCTCGCCGACCTGCCCGACCGGGAGCACGCCGTACGGCCAGAGGCGCGGCGGCTGGCCGCGCTGCGCCAGCGCATCGAGGCCGACCTCAGGGTCTGCGCCACGGAGGAGCTCGTCACCGAGCTCACCGGATGCGCCGCCGCCCACCCGTACGACGAGGCGTTCCGCGTCCAGCTGATCCGCGCGCTCCGTGCGGTGGGCCGGCAGGCCGACGCGCTCATCGCGTACGAAGACGCCCGCCGCACCCTCGCCGAGGGGCTCGGTACCGATCCGGGACCCGAACTCGGGGCTCAGTACGCGGAACTGCTGGGTGCCCAGGGAAGCGGCACCGCACCGTCCGCCCCACGGGCACCGTCCGGCAACCTCCGCCCACGACTGACCTCCTTCGTCGGACGTGAGCCCGAACTGGCCGCGGTCCGGGCCGATCTGGCGCGGCACCGGCTGGTCACGCTGACCGGGACCGGCGGTTCGGGCAAGACCCGGCTGGCCGAGGAGGCGGCCCCCGCCACGGCCTGGCTGGTCGAGCTGGCTCCCCTGGACGACCCGGCGGGCGTGCCCGGCGCCGTGATCAGCGCCCTCGGGCTGCGGGAGACCGTACTGATCACCCACGAGAAGCAGCAGCCGCCGGACGACCCGGTGGCCAAACTCATCGAGTACTGCACGTCGCGCCCCCTGGTTCTGCTGCTGGACAACTGCGAGCACGTGATCGGCGCCGCCGCGCAGCTCGCCGAGACGCTGCTCACCCACTGCCCGCAGCTGCGGATTCTCGCCACCAGCCGGGAACCCCTTGGGGTGTCGGGCGAAGCGGTACGCCCGGTGGAGCCGCTGCCGGCCGACCCCGCGACCCGGCTCTTCGCCGAGCGCGCCCGCGCGGTGCGCCCGGACTTCGATCCCGGTGCTGACCGTGCCGCGGTGGCCGAGATCTGCCGGCGCCTGGACGGACTGCCGCTCGCCATCGAACTCGCCGCCGCCCGCCTCAGGCTGCTCGCCCCGCGTCAGATCGCCGACCGTCTCGACAACCGTTTCCGCCTTCTGACCAGTGGCAGCCGCACTGCCCTGCCCCGCCAGCAGACCCTGCGGGCCGTCGTCGACTGGTCCTGGGACCTGCTCGACGCCGGCGAACGCACCGTGCTCCGGCAGGCATCCGTCTTCGCAGGCGGCTGGGACATCGTCGCGGCGGAAGCGGTCTGCGGAGGCCCCGACGACATGGCGGCGCTGGTCGACAAGTCGCTGGTCGTCGCCACTCCGGGTGAGGACGGCATGCGCTACCGCATGCTGGACACCATCCATGAGTACGCGGCCGAGCGCGCTGCCGATGCCCCGGACGAGCTGGCGGCGGCCCAGCGGGCGCATGCCGCCCACTATCTGGCCCTCGCCGAAGAGGCCGAACCGCTCATCCGTTCCGGCGAGCAGCTTCCCTGGATCCGGCGGATCGAAGCCGAATCGGGAAACATCCGTGTCGCGCTCCGCCTCAGCGTGGACACCCACGACGAACCGGCGGCCATCCGGCTGCTGCGGGCCATGGGCTGGTTCTGGTGGCTGCGCAACTACCGTCGTGAGGCCCTCGACTGGGCCGGGCGCCTGGTGTCGCTGGGCGACGACCCGGCCGATGAGACCGACCCCCGTTACTGGCCCAGGATGCAGTTGCGGCTCTTCCAGATCTTCATGGCGCTGGAGAGCCAGGGACAGGACGGACTGCGCGACCCCGAGACCGTGCGGGTGGTGGAGCGGGTGCGTGCGGCGTTCAGCGCCGGGGGGCCGGAGGCGGCGCGCTTTCCCGGCCTGCTCTGGCCGTTCACCGCCTTCATCACGCACCTGCCGGAGGACGTGGCCGCCTGGCTCGACGAGGTGGTCACCAACTGCCGGGCGTACGGGGGGGATTGGGAGGTCGCGGTCGCGCTGATGTTCCGCGCCCATATGCGGGTCGACATGCCCGGCGGCATGGAGGGCGTCGACGCGGACCTCGCCGAACTGCGTGATCTCTGCGCCCGGATCGGCGACCGCTGGATCCGGGCCCAGGTCGCCAGCGCCAGCGCGGAGGCGGGCATGGCGCGCGGCCACTGGGAGCGGACCCGGGAGGCGTTCGAGGAGGCGCTGCGGCTGGCCCGCGAGGTCGGTGCGCACGCGGAGGCGCCGTTTCTCATCGCCAGACTCGCTGAACTGAGCTACCGCACCGGTGACCTGGAGCAGGCGGAGAAGGCCCTGGACGAGGCGGCCGCGGAATCGGACCGGTACGGCGTACTGGACGCCCGCACCTACATCAGCTTCCTGCGGTCCCTGCTGTCACTGGAGCGGGGCGAACCCGCCGTGGCACGGCTGCTGTTCGACGAGGCACGGAGGGAATCGCGGCGCGGCACACCGCCGCCGCAGTACGTCGCCATCCTGGACACCGTGGAGGCCCGGCTCACCGGGTACGAAGAGGGACCTGCGGCGGGTCTGCGCAGCATGCTGGCAGCGCTGCGGACCGCCCGGGACGCCCACTGCGCCGAGATCGTGCTGGCCGGCATCGCCGACTCCATGGCCTCGGTGCTGACCGACCTCGGTGACCACCGACTCGCCGTGCGCGTGACGGCCGCGGCCGGCGCCTGGCGCGCGGGATGCATTAGATCGGTGGTCGAGGAGGCCAGGGCACGCACCGTCGAGGCGGGTGCCAGTGCGGCGCTCTCGCCGCAGGTCTACGCGGCGGAGCGGGCGTCCGGGGCGCTGCTGAGCGTGGCCGACGTCATCGTCCTGCTGGACGGACGGCCGGGATCAACCGTCGGGCGCTGATTGCCCGATGCTCTGGTCGCCCGTTGTCCGGTAGCCCGTTCGTCTGTCCGGACGCCGGTCGTCCCCTCGCCATCGGCCGGTCAGCCGCAGCTGATCCTCGACTGTGCCCAGTCGGCGAGTGCCACCGGGCCGAATCCGGCTCCTCGCTCGACGACCAGCCGGATGGTGCTGCGGCCCGCGATCCCGACTTCGACGGGCACCGCGGGGTCCCCGCCGCTCACCACACCGGAACTCCACAGCCGGACCCCGTCGCCGTACACCGAGAAGCGCGCCGCGCCACGGCCCAACGTCATGTCGTCGACACCGGCCAGCGCCTGATAGGCGGAGCAACGGCGGTTGAGCTCGATGGTCACGCTCGACGGGGTGCGCACCGTGATCCCGTTGCCGTATGCGTCGCCGCCTGCCCTGAGGTTCCAGCGCTGCCACACCCAGCTGCTTCTGCCGAGGTCGAGCTCCGGCGCGGTGTGATCGCCCAGCAGGGAGTACGGGAGGCGGTTGACCTGGTAGACGGTGGAGGCCGGAGGCGGCGGCTTCGGCGCGGGCTTGGGAGGCGGTGGGGGGGAGGGCTTCGGAGGCGGGGGTTTCGGCGGCGGGGAGGGCTCCGGGGCCGGCGTGGGGTGCGCAGCGGCCATCGCCGGCACTGGTGCAGGTGTGCGGGCCGGCCTCGGTGGGTGCGAGGGGGCCGGCCGGGGAGCGGGCGGTGGTTTCGGCTTCGGCGCGGACGGTGTGGGAGTGGCCGGAACGACGGGCTGGGCTGCGGGCGGGGGCGCCGCCTCCGGCTTCGGTTCGGGTGGCGCGTCCTTGCCGGCAAGAGCGAGGGCGAGACCCGCGGCCGCCGCGACCACCACTCCGGCGGCGATTCCGGCCTTGAGCGGAGCTCCGATCCCCTCGGCCGCGGCTCCGCCGGCTGCTCCACCGCCCGCCGCGCCTCCGCCGGTGGTGGCCGCCGCACCGGCGCCCGCCGCTCCGGCGACGCCGCCCGCGGCGATCCCGGCGGCCTTGAGGGCGGACCCGCCGGCGAACCAGCCGATGACGGCGACCGGTACCAGCGCGGGGATTCCGGCGTTGACATCCTGGAGCTCGCCCGCCGCCACCCGGCACTTGGCGCACTCCTCCAGATGCTTCCGCAGCCCGCGCTCGGCCCGCATCCGCAGCCCTCCGCGGGCGTACGCTCCCAGCCGGTCGGCATACTGCGCACAGTCGCCGCCCGCGGTGAGCGCCTGGCTCACATGTGCCTGGAGATAGGCCTGCTTGAGCCCTTCACGCGCCCGGCTCGCCAGTACGGCGGTGGCGTTCGCGGTGAGCCCGAACAGCGGCGCAACCTCGCTCGGTGACTCCTTCTCGACGGTGGTGTGCCACAGCACCGCCTGCCAGCGCTCCGGCAACGAACGGAACGCCTCCATGGCGAGGGACTGTTCGGCGATCTGCATCGCCCGCACATCGGCGCCCAACTCCAGGGTGTCCCGGTCCGGCATGTCGGACGAGGATGATCTGGCTGCCTGGTCGGCGAAGAGGGCGAAGTCCTCGACCAGCTGTTCCCGCTTGGCGGTCTTCGTCCAGGCCGCGGCGACCCGCCGGACCGTGGTCAGCAGATAGGCCCGCACCGCGTGCGCAGGACCGGCCCCGCCCCGCACCGCCTGGAGGGTGCGCGCGAAGACCTCGGCGGTCAGGTCGTCCGCGGTGTGCGCGTCCCGGCAGCAGCTGCGGGCGTAGCGGCGTACAGCGTCGGCGTGCCGGCGGAACAACTCCTCGTAGGCGCTGTCCTCGCCGTCCCGCATCTGACGGATCAGATCGGCATCGGACGGCGGCAGATCGAGCGAACGGGGTGGCGGCAGGATGCTGTCCTGTTCGTCGCTCTCCCGCTGTCGCTGCTGGGGAACACTGGTGGGCCGCAGGCCGCCGACCGGCCCGCCCTGCCCCGGAACCGGGTCCTGCGTCCGCGTGCGGGGCTGCGTTCGGGCCTGCTCGGGCGCCGACTGATCGGCCGGCAGCCCGGCTGTCGGCTGCTGCCCGACCGTCGGCTGATCGACCGTTGACTGCCCGAGCATCGGCTCAGCGGCCATCGGCTGAGCGGACGTTGCTTCTCCGGGCACCCCGTCGGCATCTTCGCGGTGCCCGTCCCGCCCTTCAACGCCCATTGCGGAAAGCCCCCGTGTGCACACCTTCGGACCAGAACACCGGGAAAGACTGACACAGCGCGGGGCACAACCGGCTGTCCTGATCCGGCAACCACTCGTCCGGGGGCATTTTCCGGATGGGAGCTCTAAGCCTCACCCGTGAGGAGTAAGGCCAACTGGTCACCGGGGCAAGCCGGTTGTGCCGTCGCGGCGTGACCGGATCAGACCGGCCGGGACCGCAGCCCTTCCAGCAGAATGTCCAGCAGCCGTGAGGATGCCGCCGCCTGCTGGGCCGCCTCGGGAAGCGATGGTGCGGCCGTGGCTATCACCAGCAGCACATCGGCGACCGTGACATCGCCGCGCAGCTCACCCGCGGCCCGCGCCTTGTCCACCAACTGCCCTACTACTTGCAGGAGCTCGGAGGCGCCCGCATCGTCGTCCTCGGAGAGGTCGGACAGTTCGGAGAGTCCGGCGCCCGTCCCCCAGCTTCCGTCGGCGGCAAGACTTCTGGTCTGCTCCCCGTCGGATGACGACCAACCGGAACGCTGCTGGGGCACCCGCACCCCGTCAGGCCCGGAATGCGCCGCCAGGCTGTCATCGGAGTCCGCCACACCGACCCGCAACACCTGCGGCGGCAGCAGCCGCCCGGCACCCGACGCGACCGACGTCCGCAGGAACCTGGCGAGCGCGGACCACGGCTCGTCCTCCTGGCCGAGCGCCGTACGTGCCTGAGCGGTCAGCCGGGAGGTCTCTTCCTCGGCTATCCGCCGGACCAGTACGTCCTTGCTCGGGAACCGGCGGTACACCGTGCCGACCCCCACCCTGGCCCGGCGCGCGACGTCCTCCATCGGTGCGCCGTAACCCAGCTCACCGAAGACTTCGCGAGCCGCTCTCAGTACATGCTCCAGATTGCGCTGTGCGTCCACACGAAGAGGCGCGGAGCGCGTGACCGTACCCGCGCCCGCCCGTCCGTTTCCTTCTGCTGCGACAGCAGCAGTCTGCCAATGAGCGTCCTGAATGTGCATAACAATCCCCCGGTAATGATGTCTCCCCCCGGAGACTCCCCGCCTGTCAGCCGGGGGCCCCAGACCCGACACCCCGACTTACTACGAACATAGTTGAGCCAGGGGCGATTCAGAAGGGGGTAGTTCCGCACGGAGCGCCCCCCGATCGGAGTATGGGCCGGGACACTCCCTATTCGGTACAGTCGCCCCGTTCCCGCCCCGCCCCCTGACCTGCGGGCCTTCGGCCAGAACAGGGGAACCGCGAGCTCCGCGGCAGCGATGATCTCCGGTCACACAATTTGTCGGGCCTGTGGACAAAGTCGAGCGCCCGTTGCCTCATGGGACAGTGACTGCTCCCATCTCACGGGGGACGACCCCCGGATCCCGGACCGGGCCGCGCATTCTCGTCGTCGGCGGCGGCTATGTCGGTCTGTACACCGCGCTGCGCCTTCAGCGGACACTGAGAAGCGACGAGGCAGAGATCACCGTGGTCACGCCCGACCCCTATATGACGTACCAGCCGTTCCTCCCCGAAGCGGCCGCCGGATCCATCTCCCCGCGCCATGTCGTCGTCCCGCTCCGCCGGGTCCTGGACAGATGCCGGATCGTCATCGGCGAGGCCACCGCCATCAACCACGCCGGGCGCACCGTGACCGTCACCACCCTGGCGGGGCCCGAGGACGGCAGCGGCGGCACCGAGATCGGCTACGACGAGCTGGTCCTCGCCCCGGGCTCCGTCTCGCGCATCCTCCCGATCCCCGGCCTCGCGGAACACGGCATCGGCTTCAAGACCATCGAAGAGGCCATCGGCCTGCGCAACCACGTCATCGAACAGATGGACATCGCATCCTCCACCCGCGACCCGGCCGTCCGGGACGCCGCCCTCACCTTCGTCTTCGTCGGCGGCGGCTACGCGGGTGTCGAGGCCCTCGCGGAGCTCGAGGACATGGCCAGGTACGCCTCCCGCTACTACCACAACATCGATCCCGGCGACATGAACTGGATCCTGGTGGAGGCCGCCGACCGGATCCTGCCCGAAGTCGGTGACGAGATGGGCAGGTACGCCATCCGGGAGCTCCGTAACCGCAATATCGACGTTCGGCTGAACACCCGCCTCGACACCTGCGAGCACCGGGTCGCGGTGCTCAGCGACGGCTCCCGCTTCCCCAACCGGACCCTCGTATGGACCGCGGGCGTCAAGCCGCATCCGGTCCTCGCCGCCGGCGACCTCCCGCTGAACGAACGCGGCCGGCTGCGCTGTACGCCCCGGCTCACCGTCGAAGGCGTCGACCATGCCTGGGCGGCCGGCGACGCGGCGGCCGTTCCCGACCTCACCGCGGACGCGCCGGGCAAGGAGACCGCCCCGAACGCCCAGCACGCGGTGCGTCAGGCCAAGGTCCTCGCCGAGAACCTCGTCGCCTCACTGCACGGCCGGCCGCTCAGGAACTACGAGCACAAATATGTCGGTTCGGTCGCTTCGCTGGGTCTCCACAAGGGCGTCGCCCATGTCTACGGCCGGAAGCTGAAGGGCTACCCTGCCTGGTTCATGCACCGCGCCTATCACCTCAGCCGGGTCCCCACCTTCAACCGCAAGGCCCGGGTGCTCGCCGAATGGATACTTGCCGGGCTCTTCAAGCGCGAGATCGTTTCGCTCGGCTCGCTGGAACACCCGCGCGCCGAGTTCGAATGGGCCGCGGGCGGCGAGCGTCCGAAGCGGGACTGACGCCTGTCAGTGCTGTGGGTCACACTCGGCGTGTGACCATAGGTGGCTTGGACGAGCACGGAACGACCCGGAATCCCCGGCCGGGGAAGCGCCGGACCCAGCTCCCCGGTATCGACGGACGAACGACGAACGAGGCCTGAAAAGCAGTGAACTTCACGCGCTGGAGCGCCCGGCTCCCCGGAACGCAGCGGCGCGCCGCCGCGAGGTCCGATCACAGTTCCGTGCCAGCAGCCCGCGGGGAGTACGCACTCCACCCCGACCAGGAGGCCGAAGGGGGTGCGGAGGTCTCCGGTGTGCCGGCGCTCGACGAACTCTCCGTGCGGGAGGTACTCGGCCAGCTGCCCGCCCTCGTCGCCCTTGTGTACGGCCCCGAGCACCGCATCGCCTATCTCAACGACGCCTACACCGGGACCTTCGGCCCCCGTCCGGTCGGTGCCGCAGCGTGCGATGTGATGCCGGAGCTCGATGAGCTGGGCCTGTTCCCTCTGATGGACCAGGTACTGCGCAGCGGCACCCCCCGCACCGTCAAGTCCCGACGGGTGCAGGCGAAGCCGGGCGCGGGCTCGTACACCGTCACCTGCACGCCGATCAAGAACCTTCAGGAGGACGGCGGCGTCCTGGTCTTCGCCGCCGATGTCAGCGACCACGCGGAGGCCGCCGAGCGGCTGCGGGCAAGCGAACGCCGGCTGCGCCAGACCGCTGTGACCCTGCAGCGCTCGCTGCTCCCGCAGGAGCTGGAGCAGCCCGATGATCTGCGGATCGCCGCCACCTACCAGCCGGGCGGCACCGACGCGGCGGTGGGCGGCGACTGGTACGACGTCATCACCCTGGGCGCCGGCCGGACGGCACTGGTCATCGGTGACGTGATGGGCCGCGGTGTCCGGGCGGCCGCCGTCATGGGACAGCTCCGCACGGCAGTCAGGGCGTACGCCCGTCTCGACCTTCCGCCGCACGAGGTCCTGCAGCTTCTCGACGGCCTCGCGTCGGAGATCGACGCCAGCCAGATCGCCACCTGTGTCTACGCCGTCCACGACCCCAACGAGGGCCGGCTGGTCTACGCGTCGGCGGGTCACCTTCCGATGCTGGTCAGGGACGAGGACGGCTCGGTGCGCCGGGCCCCCGACCCGACCGGGCCGCCCCTGGGGACCGGCGGCTGGCAGCACACATCGGAGTCGATCGCCCTGCCGCCCGGATCGCAGGCCGTCCTCTACACCGACGGCCTGGTGGAGCGCCGCGGTGAGGACATCGACGAGGGTGTGGCGGCCCTGGAGCGTGCGCTGTCCGGCGCCGGCGGGGCCCCGCAGGTGGTCTGCGACCGGCTGATCCGCGCGCTGGGCGTCACCGCCGATCACGATGACGACGTAGCCGTGCTGGTGGTCCAGCACCCGTCCCGGACCGGGCCGGCCGCCGAGCTGTTCCACAACGCGGCGCTCGATCTGCTGGGCGGGGTGGAAGCGGCGCCCCGTGCGCGGGCCTTCGCCTCCGGGGTCCTGGCCTCCTGGCGGTTCCCGGTGGAGCTGCATGACCTGGGCGTACTGGCCACCAGCGAGCTGGTTGCCAATTCCCTCCAGCACGGCACCCCGCCGATGCGCCTCAGACTGCGGCGCACGGACCGCCGGCTGATCATCGAAGTGACGGACGGCGACGATCATCTGCCGCGCCGCCGCCGGGCCGACCCGGTGGACGAGGCGGGACGCGGTATCTCGATCATCGCGACCATCGCCACGTCCTGGGGTTCACGGCGCACACCGGGTGGCGGCAAGGCCGTGTGGTGCGAATTCGCCCTGCCGTAGGCCTGGGCGGTCTCAGTGCTGTGCGGCCGCGGGCTCCGGAACATGCCTGGCGACGACCCGCGATCCATGGGCGAGCGCCGGCCGGTCCTGTACGGCCGTGAGCCGCCGGCCGAGCTGTAGAGCCAGCAGGGTGATCCCGAGGGAGAACACCACGAAGGTCGCGATGTACAGCGTGGGCAGCGAGGCGCCCATGGGGCCGCCCACCGCAGGACCGATGGCCAGCGCGAGCTGCTTGACCAGGGCGAACGCCGAGTTGTACTGACCGACCATGGAGTCGGGCGCCAGATCCGCGACCAGGGGGGCCACGGTCGGGGACAGCATCGACTCGCCCAGTCCGAAGAGCGCGTAGGTGGAGACGAAGGCGGCGGTGGCCATGGCCCCGCTGCCGTGCCCGAGACCTGCGTATCCGGCGACGACCCAGGCGAAGGCCCAGACCAGTCCCACCGTGGCGATCACCCGGGACCGCCGCCGCCGCTCCACCACCTTGAGCACGACGAACTGCGCCACGACGATCACCGCGGTGTTGGCGGCCAGCGCGATTCCCAGGGTCGAGGGCCGTATGCCGGCGGCCTCGGTCCCGTAAGCGGCGAGCCCTGACTCGAACTGTCCGTAACAGGCGAAGAAGACCACGAAGCCGAGCACGCAGAGCTGCACCATGGCCCGGTGCCGCAGCAGTGCCCGGAGCCCGCCGCCGCCTGCCTGCGGCGCGCGCTCGAGGCCGGGCGTGTGCGGGAGCCGTACGGATGCCGCGATACCGCCGAGCACGAGGAACATCGCGGCCTCGATACCGAACAGCAGGGTGAAGCTGCCGGGGCGGCTCGCGTCGACGATCTGGCCGCCGGCCAGCCCGCCGATGCCCAGTGCGAGGTTCTGCAGGAAGAACTGCATCGCGAAGGCCCGGGTGCGGGTGGACGGGCTGGAGCACCAGACGATCATCGTGGCGAGCGCCGGCTGCATCACAGCCGTGCCGGCGCCGAGCAACGCTGCCGACAGGACCACGGTGGAGACACCGGCGGACAGCCCCATGCTCATGGAGCCGGCGGCGGCCAGTACCGCGGCCCCCACCAGCACGGGCAGCGGCCCGCGCCGGTCGATCACCCGCCCGGTGAAGGGAAGGACGACCAGCGCGGCCACCGCGAAGACCGCGAGCACGACACCTGCCGTGCTCGAACCCAGGTCCCGGACCTGGGACACATAGATGTACAGATACGGCACGGTGAACCCGATACCGAACGCGCCCAGCGCGGTGCCTGTCTGAATCCGACGCATCGCGGCACCCATCGCCTTGGTCACCACTCACCTGCCTCTCATGGTGTGAAGCTCAAACGTGAAGACTTCAATACTAAAGTTCGAAGCTCAACACTACACAGTGAAGGACTTCGACGCCAATGGCTTTCATGGGATACTCACCGGCATGCCAGAGACCCCCGGCGCCCAGGAGCCGACCCTCGATGAGCAGATCGCTGCCTACCAGCGCGAATTCCGCGACCTCGACCCGCAGGTCGAGAAGGTCGTCTCGGCCCTGGACCGGCTCAACCGCCGTATGAACGTCGCGTACGGGCGCCAGGTCATGGCGCTGGGGATCAGCAAGACCGACTGGGAGGTCCTGAAGACCCTGGTCCTCGCGGGATCCCCCTACCGGATGGGCCCCGGAGAGCTCGCCAAGCGTCTCGGCCTGACCCCGGCGGCGATGACCCACCGCATCGACCGGATGGCCGGCGAAGGATTCGTCACCCGTGACCGCGACGAGAGCAACCGGGTACGCGTCATCGTCG